>NZ_DFMC01000009.1:510467-736799 GCF_002375335.1 Methylophaga sp. UBA3603 | reverse complement strand
TACACAGAATTTTTTACAGTCCCTTGTCTTGTTGTTTAATTAATAGAGACAGATTTTCAATCCGGTTTTTTACTTTTTCTGAAGATCGTTAATCAGCATTTTCATCTCATCAATTTCCCTGCGTTGCGCCTCAATAATTTCATCGGCTAATTGACGTACCCGTGGATCACTAATCTTTGCCCTTTCGCTGGTCAAAATTGCGATGGAGTGATGTGGAATCATGGCTTTCATATAAGACACATCATCAACCGTGGTCTGGCTCCTTACCAGCCAGAGTGAGCCCGCAAAAATTACAATACTGACAAGATAAATAATGATATTGACTGTGACGTTGGAATACATGTGCAGCATAAAGCTCAACATCACTATTGCCATGGTTGCCCCCATTATCAGTGCCATATAACTTCGGGTTTCACTGAAAAACACATGATCAGCCTGATAGGTATTTAGGTACATTAAACCGAACATCACGAGAGTGGATGTCAGGATCATGGCAGCAAATCTTCCATACATTTTCATCAGCATATCTCCTAATTAAAGACTAGGGTCTGTCTATCTTTCAGAGCCAGCACTGCTGGCGGCTGTGAAAGATAAACAGCCCCTCGTTAACACCCCGTGAAATGAGAAAATATTCTTGTTGTTATAGTAAGTTAACATTTATTAGGGCGATTGATCTTTCATTACTACCATTCTGGACAAAAAATCAGCCATAGGCAGTGATGGACATGCAAGATAAACAAGCTCTGGTTGATACCGCAAAAAAGCCCGGATAATTCCGGGCTCAAAATCAGGCAAACTGACCGCTGCGATAATCAGCAAAAGCCTGTTCCAGTTCAGCACGGGTATTCATTACAAATGGTCCTGCCCGTTCAACTGGTTCATTAATCGGTTTGCCAGCCACAACAATGAATATGCTGTCCTGTTCTGCCACCCCTTTCACCGCATCACCTTCTTTTAGTACCGCCAGCTGCGAGGCACCGATTGAAGTCGGTTTATCGCCAATACTGACTCGACCTGCTGCCACATAAATAAAAGCATTATGAGTAGCCGGTATCTGGTCTTCAAATACACTACCCGCAGGCGCATCAATCACAAAATAAACCGGCTCAATAAAACTATTATCTATAACGCCTTTGGTTCCATTAAGCGTTTCACCGGCTACTACTTTTACCGTTAAACCTGCTTCGCGTGTCTCTATTGCAATCTCGCTGGCTGCTTTTTCCTGATAGCGTGGTGCCATCATTTTATGTTCAGCGGGCAGATTTACCCACAACTGGAAACCTGCCAACAAACCCGCTTCCTGCTCAGGTTTTTCCGAGTGGATAATGCCGCGGCCTGCTGTCATCCACTGCACGCCTCCACTTTCAATCACCCCCGCATTACCGGCGCTATCTTCATGGCGCATTTTACCTGCCAGCATATAGGTCACTGTTTCAAAACCACGATGTGGATGGGGTGGAAAACCGGCAATATAGTCTTCAGGTTTATCACTGCCAAACGCATCAAACAATAAAAACGGATCCAACATATCTATTTCATGCGAGGCGATTAACCGTCTTAACGACACCCCCGCCCCATCCGAGGTCATCTGACCCCGTATCCATTTTTTCACTTCACGTTGTTGTGCCATGATGGCCTCCTTACGCCGCAATCACTGCAGCCAATTTCTCGCTGCTGTCCGGCTGTTCAAAATAGTGGTTGGCATTGACCAATGTGACATCGCTAATGCCAATAAACTGCATAAAAAATTTCAAATACTGACTGGCAAAATCCACATCACTTTCCAGTGGTACGCCACCTGATGCCATCACCAGATAAACTTGTTTGTTTTCCAGTAAGCCTACAGGACCATTTTCGTTATACCGAAAGGTTTCGCGCGCCCTAGCCACCAGATCAATCCAGGCTTTCAATGCTGCCGGTATACCAAAGTTATAAATCGGTACAGCTATCACTATCACATCCGCTGTCTTGACTTCATTAATCAGCTGATCAGATAAGGCCAATACATTTTTTTGTGCCTCACTTCTATCTGCCGGATCGGTAAAGTTGGAATTAATCCATTCTTCGTTGATGAATGGCAAACCTGAAGCCACATCACGTTGCTGCAAGGTTACATCATGTTGACTAGCCAATATTTCGGTCAACTGGGTCGAGACAGTCCGGGTTAATGATCCGTCATAACGACCACTGGCATTAATATGTAATACGTTTAATTTTTGCATCATTTAATTCCTCTTATAGGTCGGTTAAGTTAGTACGGTGACATTTTATAGTTCTTGAAATTTTGATAAAGAATGCTATAAAGAATTTATTGTTGATATATAAAGAACAATAAAAGGATATGGCAGTGAATCAAATTGAAGATATGCAAACGTTTAAACGTATTGTTGAAGCAGGCAGTATCAGTCTCGCTGCCGAACAGCTTGATACCGTGAAATCGGCAGTTAGCAGGCGGTTAAAAGATTTGGAAAAACGTTTGAATGTGACTCTGCTGCAACGCACCACCCGACGCCAAACGCTGACCGAGGCCGGACACCGTTATTATCAGCATTGTTTGCGATTACTGGATGATATTGCAGAGGCAGAAGCACAGATATCCGATATTGAAGCCGAACTCAGCGGCAAGTTACGAATCTCCGCGCCGGTATCTTTTGGCTTAATGCATTTGGGGCCCGCCTTACAGGAATTTCAGCAATTACATCCCCTGATTGAAATGTCGATTGATTTCAATGATCGACAGGTTGATTTGATTGCTGATGGATTTGATCTGGCAATCCGCATCGCCAGACTGGATGACTCAACCTTAATTGCAAAAAAACTCTCATCTACACGGCTGCTGGTCTGTGCCAGTCCAGAATATCTGGCCTATCATGGCACGCCAGTCATTCCCATCGATCTTACTAATGACCATGCTATTTTGCATTATCGAAATACCTCTGAAACCTGGGTGTTTCAACACAATGGCAGCCCCATCAGTTTGCATTTGCAGGGCAAGCTTTCAGCTAATAATGGTAATTTTCTGTGTGATTCAGCCATCGCAGGCCAAGGCATTATCTTCTCTCCAGATTTTCTTTGTTATCAGGCTGTGCAATCAGGAAAGCTTGAGGTCATATTGCGTGACTATATGTATGACAACGAGGTTGGCATTTTCGCGGTTTACCCACAAACCCGCTATTTGCCAAGGCGCAGTCAGATTCTGATTGCCTATTTGCAGAAATATTTCGCTCGCAATGCACCCTGGTTGGATTGCTGAGCTATTTGACAGTCTTTGGCGACAATGCTCAACTGTCGCCCACAAGAAAAATCTTATAAAGAGAGAGAACCTATGACTGAAATTTATGGCACCCAGCATCGGCAATTACAACAGGAATTCGATAAAGAAAAACTTGCGGATCGAGTCGGCGAGGCCATTATCACTGATTACATTACTGATCAGCATCGTGAGTTTATCGCATCACGTGATTTCTTTTTCCTGTCCACGGTTGATCACCGGGGGTTTCCAACCTGTTCCCATAAGGGCGGCGACATTGGTTTTGTAAAAATTCTCGATGAAAAAACACTCGCCTTTCCCAGTCTTGACGGTAACGGCATGTATCTGTCGATGGGTAATATTGATGCCAATAAAAAAGTTGGCATGTTGTTTATCGATTTTGAAACTCCACACCGGGTTCGGGTTCATGGTACTGCCGAACTGAGTCGCGATCCGGCAGATCTGGCGTTATTTCATGAAGCAGAACTGGTGGTCAGAGTCACCATTGAAGATATGTTTCAGAACTGCCCTCGTTATATTCACCGTTATAAACGCATCAGTGAATCTCGATATGTGCCAAAAGCTGAATGCCAGACACCATTACCAGTCTGGAAGCGTTTAGATGCCGTTCAAGACGTTATAGATGATAAAGAAAAGGCTAAAGTGGCTCTGGAAGGCGGCATTATTACCATGGAAGAATATGAAGTACTGCTGCAAAAAGGTGAAGCGTAAATTATTGAAAAATAAGTAGTTTGCGCACCACTATGTCTCATCTGTACCACATTTATATTTCGGGAAAAATTCCCGCAAGTGATCAATGCCCGACACATCAGGTTTCCGGGTATTGATCATTTTTTACAGCTAAATCCTTGCTTGAAAATCCATATTGCGAAGCGAATACTCAATCATCCAAGGCCTTGGGTCTATTTACCTTTCAAAGCCGCCTCTGTTGTGACTGAAAATAGACCAATCAAGGCGTGAGGAGTGTAGTTTAGTTCCTCTAAATAAATGACGAGCAACGCAGAGTGGTAGATTTTCAGCCACAACCCGAAGGGCTGGGACAATTTTTCCACCCTACTGCGTTGGAAATGAATTATGTAGAACAACTACATCGCATCATTTCCGCCTTGTTGGACGGAAAAATAGTCGCCAGCAGTGGTGGTTATGAAAGGTAAACAGACCCAAGAGTTGAGGATAAAAACAATGATTTCGATTCGCCCCAGTGCAGTTGCAGGTTTGTATTATCCCGCCCGTTCAGCAGAGCTTGAAGACTTGTTGGCAAAACAGTTTGATAAGCCCTCAGACCACATTCACCATCATGCTAAAGCGCTTATTGTTCCGCATGGGGGTTATTTCTATTCCGGTCAAGTCGCTGCCAAGGCTTATCAGTCCTTAATGGAAGTAGCCGATGATATTGAACGGGTCATTTTAATTGGTCCCTCGCATCGTACAGATTTCAAAGGCATTGCGATGAGCGAGGCGGATTATTTTGCTACGCCGATTGGCAGTGTGGCGGTAGACAAAAAAATCTACCCTCAGTTAAGCCGCATTAAAGGGGTTGAAACCTACGAAAGCCCGCATGATAACGAACATTGTCTGGAAGTCCAGCTACCTTTTTTACAATATTCGCTAAATCAATTTGAAATTGTGCCTTTACTCACCGGCCAAGCTAGTTCTTCGCTGATTGCCGATGTTCTGGGTACGGCAACCCAGGATGCTAAATCGTTAATTGTGATCAGTTCTGACCTGAGTCACTACCTGGATTATGAGACCGCACGCAAGATAGACCAATATACTTCACAGGCTATTATCAGCATGGATAATCACGATATTGATAAGTTTCATGCCTGTGGCTGTGATGCCATCCGCGGCTTTCTTGAGTATGCCCGCAATGCAAATATGTCCGGTCAAATCATGGCGTTAAGTAATTCCGGTGATATCGTCCGCAAAAAAGAAAGCGTCGTCGGATATGGCGCCTATTTATTCGAATAGGCATAAGTCGGTTTGACCACCTGATTTACTGCCTCGACCACAGAAGGTAATACCCATGCACCGGGATGACGGATTTTATCTTCGTCTCCCGGTGTATATTTTCCGGTCTGCACCAGACAACCTCTTAATCCTGCTGTCAACGCACCTTGTACATCAGCAAACGCATCATCTCCTATCATCAGTACTTCTTCAGCAGCAAAACCAGTAGATTCCACTGCTGTCTGGAAAAATGCTTTTGCTGGTTTGCCTAAAATCTCAGCTTCCACATCACAGGCAAATTCAAGTGCCGCAATAAAGGGGCCAGCATCCAACTGCAACTCTTCGTTTTGCCGGAAATATCGATTCAAACCTATACCAAGCAGCGGTGCCCCATCCATCACCAACTGAAATGCCCGGTTCATGTTCGCATAATTAAATCCATCGCCGGCATCGGCAATGACCACAGCATTGGGAGAACTTTGATCCAGATCGGCAAATTCCGGGCGCAGCTTTTCATGCACTAGGCAATATGGACGCAATTTGCGTTGCTGTAACGCTAACTTCACTGCGCCGGGAGCGGTTAACACTTCCTCAACACTCAGATCGAAGCCCATCTGCAACAGTGACTGCAACATGTCGGTGCTGGTTTTTCGGGAAGTATTGGTTACAAAGCGCACCACTATTTGCTCGTTCCGAGCCAGCTGAATGGCCTCTATAGCGCCATTTACCGGCTCGTTATCAACATGCAATACACCACTGATATCAAATAAAATCGCTTTTATCATCATAATCACCTTGGGCATGTTATGTATGTATAAATTATGCTCGGTTAAATGCTGACAAACAAATTACACAATTAATTCTGCTTGATTCAACTGTATAAAATTGCGATCTACCCCGGTGCTGTTAAAAATTCAATGTCATCGCAGAAGTAACTATGAAAGTTCAACAAGCTCTAGGGCTTATTGAACTTTCATCTCCGCCGCTGTTGTGAGCTGAAAAAGCGTCAATCAAGGCACGAGGAGCGCCTTTTAGTTGTTCTAAATAAGCGACGAGCAACGCAGAGTGGCGCTTTTTCAGACACACCCCGAAGGGCTGGGACTATTTTTGCGCCCGCCTGCGTTGTATGAAATACACCCTGTATTTCACCGCTGCGCGGCCAGCTAAGCTGTTCAAATGAGTTCCAGACTCATTTGTCAATCACTTATGTAGGATGGCTACACGGCGTTCTTTCCGCCTTGTCGGACACAAAAATAGCCACCAGCAGTGGTGGATATGAAAATTCAACAAGCCCTAATAAACAGTATAGAATAGCGGGCTTTTCTCTCCCAGTTACAGGTTACGCTTATGAAAGCTCCTCAGGTCGGGTTTGTCAGTCTCGGTTGCCCAAAAGCACTTGTTGATAGCGAACGTATCATCACCAAATTACGTTCAGAAGGGTATGAAATTTCCGCCAATTACGATGATGCTGATTTAGTGGTGGTCAATACCTGTGGCTTTATTGATTCTGCCGTTGATGAATCACTGGAAAGTATTGGTGAAGCCATTGCGCAGAATGGCAAAGTTATCGTGACCGGTTGTCTGGGCAGCCGTGACAATACCATCCGAGAAAAGCATCCACAGGTACTGGAAATTACCGGTGCTCATGCGCTTGAAGAAGTGGTAGGCGCGGTTCACAAACATCTTCCACAACCCCATGATCCGTTTATTAGTCTGGTGCCACCTGAGGGCATCAAACTAACTCCCCGACATTACGCCTATCTGAAAATTTCCGAAGGCTGTAATCATCGCTGTACCTTCTGCATTATCCCCTCCATGCGTGGGGATCTGGTCAGTCGCCCAGTGAATCAGGTAATCGCTGAAGCTAAGCGTCTGGCTGACGCTGGTGTAAAGGAAATTCTGGTTATTTCGCAGGATACCAGTGCTTACGGTGTCGATTTGAAATACGCTGAATACGAATGGCAGGGTGAGAAAATTGCCACCCGCTTTACAGCCATGGCCAAAGCTCTTGGTGAACTCGGCATCTGGGTGCGCATGCATTATGTTTACCCTTACCCGCATGTGGATGATGTGATTCCATTGATGGCTGAAGGCAAAATTCTGCCGTATCTGGATATTCCGTTTCAGCATGCCAGCCCGCGTATTCTCAAATTAATGAAACGTCCGGCTTCATCACAAAATAATCTGGAACGCATCCAGGCCTGGCGGGCAATTTGTCCAGAAATCACTCTTCGCAGTACCTTTATCGTGGGATTCCCCGGTGAAACCGAAGCTGAATTTGAGGAATTGCTGGATTTTCTTGATCAGGCTCAGTTGGATAAAGCCGGTGCTTTCAAATACTCGCCTGTTGATGGTGCAGTGGCAAATCAATTACCCGATCCGGTGCCTGAAGAGATTAAAGAGGAACGTCTGGCCCGCTTTATGGCGAAACAGGCAGAAATCAGTGCCTACCGGCTGCAACAGAAAGTTGGGAAACGCGATTTTGTGATTATCGATGAAGTTGTTGAAGAAGGTGCCGTCGGGCGGAGCCGTGCTGATGCCCCTGAGATTGATGGCCAAGTCTTTATTGATCACGCCACCCATTTAAAAGTGGGAGATATTGTTGAGGTGGAATTTGAAGAAGCCGATGAGCATGACCTCTGGGCAAGACTGGTTTAGAAGTGGTTTATACTTAATCTGCAAGGCATAGTATTAAGAAAATATAGCCCGGCAGCGTGGTTGGAAAAGCATTATGCCGGATCGTTGCTGATCTATTATTCATGGCTTGTTGAAGAAAAAGCACCTCTCCAGCAATGATGCAGATTAAGAACTGATACGGTTTTTCCCAGAGTCTTTAGATTGATAAAGTGCATTGTCGGCGCGGATCGACAAGCGCATAGCTGATTCTCCCTGACGCAACTGCGCTACCCCAAAACTCGTGGTGATAGTAGCGCGTTTATCCAATTTGGCATCCACGATCAATTGTCTTAATTTTTCAGCGGTATGGGCTGCTGCTTCGAGGCCGGTATTCGGTAACAAAATCATAAACTCATCACCGCCCCAGCGTGCCAGCAAATCGATTTCGCGAATATTCTTTTTTAATAAACGACTCATCTGAACCAACACCATGTCTCCATTGGCATGGCCAAACTCATCATTTACGATTTTAAAATCATCGATATCGAGGGCAATTATTGAGAGTGGTTGCTTGAAACGCTCAGCCCGCTCGACTTCCAGCTCCAGTGTTTTTTCCAAACGATATCGGTTGGCTACACCCGTAAGTGTGTCTGTTTCAGCGAGGCGTTGAACTTCGGCAATCTTGCTTTCCAGTTCAGCGTTGGTTTGAATCAACTGGTGAGTACGTTCTTCGACCAGGTCTTCCAGAGAATGATTTTGTTGCGCCAGCCGATCCAGGTTGAGTTTTCGTTCATTGATATCCCGATGGGCGCCAATCATTCTTGCAACAGAACCATCTTCATTCCATTCGATAATTCTGGCACGGTCTTCTACCCACAAATAACTGTTATCAGCCTTTTTCAGTCGGTATTCAATCTGGTATGAACTGCTATGATTATGTATGTAGTTATCGAAGTGGGCTAATACACGCTGATGATCTTCTGGGTGCAGATTTTGCTCCCAGGATGCTACGCTGGCAGGAAGAGTGGCGGCGTTATACCCCAACATTCTGAACCAACCAGGACTACGATAAACGTATCCGGTATTTGCATGCCAGTCCCACACACCATCGCTGATTATGTCCAATACGACTTGCAGACATTGATCGTCTACCTCGCCCAGCCCCGTCTTCATACCCAATCCTTAGTAATCAAACACTTAAGAGCGGAAGTATCTTATAAATATTTATGTGATGCAAGTCACAATATTATTTGGTTGTCGAGAGAGACAGATAATCATAGGAAATGACGATAAATAAGATAGTAATCAGTATTGAGAATGTGGAGCCCAAATATAAAAAATATGGTGACCTGAGAAGACCTCAGGCCACCATTATTCATAGCCATTTAAACTGCTGTTAATTTTCGCTTAAGTCACAATCGTGCTGACGAGATAGGCTGTATAAGCGACAAACACCAGCATTAACGCACTACCTTCAACGCGATTGATACGCCCTTGTCTTCCGCGAAAACCAAAGCCAAAGATAAATATCGCTATGGTCAGACCAGCCATAACGGCAATATCCCGTGTAAGTATTTCTGCTGGAACACCAAAAGGATGAATCAATCCTGCGATACCCACTACAGCCAGGGTATTAAACAGGTTTGAGCCAATAACATTACCCAGCGCAATATCATGCTCGCCTTTTTTTACAGCAATCAGTGATGAGGCCAGCTCGGGTAATGATGTTCCGATGGCCACGATGGTCAAACCAATAATCAAATCACTGACACCAAACGCTACGGCAATTTCTACTGCGCCCCAGACCAAAATTCGTGAACTGATAATCAAAAAAATCAGACCGATAAATAACCAAATCAATGCTTTTTTCAAGCTCATTGATTCTGTATTGAATTCAGCTTCCATTTCGGTACCGAATGCATCTGGTGATTTCTTCATGCCCTGATAAATGGTCCAGCCCATCAACATAAAGAACACCAAAATCAACACTCCGGCATCCAGACGCGACAATGAACCATCAGCTAACTGCCAGGCAGCCAAGGCGGTCACTGCGATTAGAATCGGCAACTCTTTGCGCAACACTTGTGAATGCACTGCAATCGGACTGAGTACTGCGGTCAGGCCCAGAATTAACGCAATATTGGTAATGTTTGAACCATAAGCATTGCCCAGAGCGAGGCCAGGATTGCCTTGCGTTGCGGCCAATGCAGAGACCACCATTTCCGGTGCTGAAGTACCGAAACCGACTATCACCATGCCGATTAGTAACGGCGGCATACCGAAGTAGCGGGCAGAAACTGCGGCACCATCAATAAATCGATCAGCACTCCATACTAATAAAATCAAACCAAAAATCACCGCAGCAAAGGCAAGTGTCATATGTTCTCCGGAAAAAATATTGAGGAATTTATAGCGTTATTATCAGGGGTGAAACCGTTCGCTGGCAATTCGAATCTGTTAACGACGGGTCAATCGTACATGGCGACGCAGTATACGTTGATTTTCACGTTGCACATCGTCACGTTTACGCCATGACCATAAACGATCCCGGCTTTGTTTTGAGGTATCTTTGATATCAACAATGGGATACGGGTAATCTCTCCCCAACTGAAAATTTAACATCATTTCCTCCATAGGTGTGATTTCCCATGGTCGGTGAATAATTTCATTAGGTAAATCGCAGAGTTCGGGTAACCATTCACGGATAAACTTACCCTCGGGGTCCTGTTCTTCAGCTTGCTTGGTTGGATTATAAATACGAATGGTGTTGGTGCCCGTAACCCCTGCCTGCATTTGTAGTTGTGGATAATGAATACCCGGCTCAAAATCCAGAAACACCCGGGCCAGATGATAGGTTCCGCGCCGCCAGTCAATATGCAGCTGATGACATAAAAAACTGACCAACATGGCGCGCATTCGAAAATTGATATAGCCGGTTGCGTTCAGACAACGCATGCTGGCGTCGACCAGCGGATAACCGGTTTTACCATTTTGCCAGGCTATCAAATCAACTCCCGATTGCTTATCCTCTCGCCAGGGGAAAGATTGATAACCCTGGTTTACCGGCCGAAATTCCATTTCCGTTTCACTTTCAAATTTCTGCATAAAATGACAATGCCAGTGCAACCTTGAAGAGAGTGCTGCCAAGGCTCTTCGCCAGCCGGGGTCATTCCAGTGCTCCAGTAACTGTTGATAGACCTGTCGCAGGCTGATATTGCCCCAGGCAAGATACGGTGACATTCTGGAGCAGGATTGCCGACTCAGATCCGGACTGGAAATCTGTCGGTTATAAAGTTTGCCACGCTTGGCAAAAAATTCAGCCAACACTTTTTGCGCGGTCAATTCGCCACCATATTGAAAAAGCATATCCGTTTGCTGCCATTCGACCGGAGGCGTGAATGGTGTCATCTGCACCTCGGTAATAAAGTCAGCCTGTTGCCAATTACTTTCCGGCACGGATTGCCGCATGACCTGTTGCCAATGTTTATCCCAGTCCTCACGACTGTTTGCGGCACGAATGACCGCACCTTGTGGAAATTGATTCCAGCTAATTTGTTGATGTTTAAACTTTTTATGGAGAATTTTATCTCGCTCATAGGTGATGTTCAGACCTATTTCCTGATGACTGAAAACCGTATCAATCTGATAATACTGCTGTAATTGTTCAAAGACAGCTGGCGCTTCCCCCTCTATCACCACCACACTGGCTTTGTTTACTATCAGCTGCTGATCCAACTGTTGTAATGACTGCCAGACAAATCGCCAATGGCGCAGGCTGTAATGCGCATCATCCACCAGCGAGGGTTCCACAATATATAACAATAAAATGGGTAAATTCTGTTCACATGCAGCATTAAGCGCTGCATGGTCGGATAAACGTAAATCACGTTTAAACCAGACGACATTGATTAATTGACGGGTCATTTTTTGGGAGGAGGCATGATTGGCCAGTCAGCCGCATCAACTGAATCCAGCGGGATAATATCAATGTCTCCCTGCCAATGACGGATAAATTCACCATCTGGATCGTATTGCCGGGTTTGTTTTTCAATATTAAATTGCCGTCCACCTCGAGGATCAGCCCCTACTCCAGCAATATATTGCCAATTGCCCCAATTGGCAGCGACATCATAGTCAATTAATTGCTGCTCAAAATAAGCGGCGCCAAAGCGCCAATCCAGATTCAACTCATGAACAAAACAGCTGGCAACGATCTGCCGTCCCCGATTGGACATATAACCTGAAGCATTAAGTTGTTTCATACAGGCATTGACCAGCGGATATGGTGTATTACCGTTACACCATTTCTGATAACGTTCCGGGTAATAGCAACGTCGGCTTTTAGTGTTTTTTATTCCGTCAAAGCGAAATAATCTGGCGCCATAACGATGGGCATACCATTGAAAGTATTCCCGCCACAGTAATTCAAAGTAAATCCAGTAAGTCGAATCATTACAGACCTTAGTCTGTTCATAGTTTTTGAGCCGGGAAGCCAGATGTCTTACAGAAAGACAGCCTAACGCCAACCAGGGAGAAAATTTGGTTGAATTGGTCCAGCCGTCCAGTTCATTTCGCACAGTTTTGTAACTGGCTGGCAGGTCCTTGGAGAAATAATCATTGATATGTTTCAGTGCAGCCGTTTCCCCTCCAGTAAATTTTGAGGGTTGAAATACCGGCTGGGGAATCTCATCAACCGCAATTGGTCCTGGCGTTGGTGGCAATTGCTGAGGACTCGACATAGGCCTGGGCAGCACTAAATCTTCGACCTGTTTACGAAACTGGGTAAATGATGTTGGTAGTTGATTAAGTTGGAATGGTAAATCATCAGCAGAAAATAATGTGTGACTTGGTTCTGTCACGAATTCACGATCCGGAAATTGTTGTTGTAACAGCTTCCAGTGACGATTTTCATAAACACCTGCATGCTGGCTACGGGCAATAATATCGACGTTATATTTATTGATTAATTCTGTCAGCGCCAGGTGCGGGGTTTGTTGTTTGATAATCAGTACTTGTCCGACATGCTGAAGCTGTTGCTGCAGATCCTTTAGCGACTCGACTAAAAACTGTAAACGACGCTCCCCCATCGCCTTGGCATTCAACCCATTAGGTCTGAACCACTGTGGGTCCAGACAAAACACACAGATAAGTTTATCAACCGACTGCATTTTCCATAATGCAGGCTGATCATGCAGTCGCAGATCATTGGTGAACCAAAATATTCCTGTGGTCATAGGGTTTCAAAACTCCATTGGGATGAAAAGCTGACAGTTCAGAGACTGCAAAGAGAGATATAGGTTCGATGTTTCAGAACTAAGTAGCGTTGAGAACGTCAGAATGACAACCACTTTCAGTAGAGAACACAAAATGCATCAATTGACGGTATTCTTTGATGGTCAGTGCCCTTTGTGCACTAGAGAAATTGCTTTATTAAAACAATTTGATACGCGACAACGACTGCATTTTGAAGATATTCACGCCACTGACTTTGTTTATCGTTATCCCTACATTGATGTCGTTAGCGCCGATAAAAGATTGCATGGTCAATTGGCAAATGGGCAAATCATTACCGGGCTGGATGTGACGGCTAAAGCCTGGGGCCTTGTAGGTCATCATCGCTGGTTGCAGATATTACGCTGGCCGGTCATTCGCTGGTTTGCAGATTTAGCCTATCTGTTTTTCGCCCGGTTTCGTCATCCGATTGCCCGATTATTCGGTGATAAGTCCTGTCAGGATGATAACTGTAAGTTATAGGTTCTATTGATCTTTCAGTGACGACTATGAAAAATCAACAGACCCTCAAGTTATTCAGACTTCGGTCAACCAGTAACAACCAAACCGCGGGATGACCACTGTATTGCCAAACTTCTCGGGACTTTGTCCGGTAATAGCATCCACCAGATGCCCCTGATAGGATTGTGACCATCTCGGTAACTGGTCCAAATCCAGACGCTGAGATTGTTTATCGAAATTCGCAATCACCAAGACCCGATCGGCAGGTTTTTGCAGATGGTAACGCTCAAAAACAAACAAATGCGGATTATCTACCTCGACCAAATCCCGATTATTAAAATCAGCAAATGCATCCAGTTCTTTATGCACCGCAATGAGTGTCTTCAACTGGCTGAAAATCAGATATTCAACTGTACCCGGTACATTTCGCTGTTCAGCTTTTTTCCAGTCAATAAATGGTCGATGTACCCAGCGTGAATCATCCATTTTGACTGGATCATCACGATAACTTTCATCATTGGTTGTACCAATTTCATCGCCATAATAAAGTAACGGCAAGCCACCAAATGACAGAATCATGCTATGCAATAACACGATGATGCGTATCGCATCATCAATAGCCTGCTCATCTCCGATATCAATGGCATATTGCAACCCCACCAGCGAGGCCAGAGAGCCGGAAATACGGGCATCGCCGGTTTTATCATTCTGACCAAATGGTACACCTCTGGCGTGTGAATCAGCATATTGTCCGGTGAAATAGTCGATCAAAAAGCGTCTGTGTTCACGTGGCTCGTAACCTGCCAGCTCTATGTCTTTATCATCAAACCCTAGACCGATATCATCGTGGCAGCGGATGTAATTTAACCAGGTAGCGCGCTCCAGTTTTACCGGAAGACTTTTAATTCCCTGATTCAGCAGTCGGGCATTTTTGGTGGCCACTGCATCCCATAACAACGCCATAAATGTGGCGTTATAGGCAATTTCACATTCTTTGGCGATGACCGCATCTTCGCCAAAATATTTAGTCACTTCGACGGGAGCAACGATGGCCTCAGCAATAAACAATACACCCGGCGCTGTTACCTGACAGCAGTCTTTCATTAGCTGCAAAATCAGATGGGCTTCGCGTTCGTTCTGACAGGTACTGCCGATCTTTTTCCATAAAAATGCCACTGCATCCAGCCGCACAATATCGGCACCCTGGTTGGCCCAAAACAGGATAATATCGAGCATTTCTATAAATACGGTGGGATTGCTGTAATTAAGATCCCATTGATATTCATTAAATACCGTCATTACCCAGCGCTGCATTTCTTTGTTCCAGGTGAAATTACCTGGAGCTGTTTCCGGAAACACTTCAGGCATGCTCTGCTCAAACATATCCGGGACGTGACGGTTTTCAAAAGTATAAAAATAATCGCGATAAGGCGAATAACCATCACGTGCTTTCTGTGCCCACTCGTGCTGGTCAGAAGTGTGATTTAACACCACATCCATCACCAGCAACATATCACGTTGACGGAGATCACCAGCCAAACCACGCAGATCGTTGAGGTCTCCGGCACGGGGATCAATTTCACGGAAATTACTGACAGCGTATCCACCATCACTTTTCCCTTCAGGGCATTTCATGATGGGCATGACATGTACCAGATTAATACCCAAATCCTGAAAATAATGCAGATGTTCACGCATGCCTTGCAGATTTTTGGCGAACCCATTGCAATACAGCGCCATGCCAACCCACTTCTGACTGAGAAACCAGTTGTAATCCTGTTCCCGCTCTATATCCTTAGCACGTAATTCTTCAGACCGATCGATATATTGTCTGGCAAGTGTCTCAACAAGACGCTGGGCCTGTTCGGCAAAGTCCGGGCGTTTGCCATACAGCCTTTCAAATAACGAATGAATGGCGTAGAAGTTGGCACCCAGCCGCGTGTAGAAATAACGCAGATCATGTTTGGAAAACTCTGGTTCAATCTGATTCAGGATGGCATTCAGAAGTGAATGAGATTGCTGTTCGTACATGTAATTTCCTGATTAAAGAGTCGGATAATTCTGGGTGTGTGGTTATGTGAACTCAGAATAAAAAGCAGGATCCTCGCTGACCGCTCCCCGTAATCCTATCACTTTGCTGGCAAAATGCTGGGCATTCAATAAAATTTTCTGTACTGGCCAACCGGCTAACAACCCGTGAATATACATTGCACTGAAAGCGTCTCCTGCACCCACAGTATCAACCAGCTGCTCAGCAGCAACCCGTTTCTGTTCATAAAAGGTTCCATCGTTGCAGCGCACGATACCTCCTTCCTCTCCCCGTGTCACGATCAGTTGTTCCAATTGAAAATGGGTTTGCATCCGGGTCATATCCTGCTGCAAATCCGCTGAATTAAAGCCCAGTTCATTCAATTCCAAATGATTCAGCTTGCACCACTTCGCACGTTCCAGACATTTGTATATATCTTCCTTGCTCCACCACGGTGTGCGTAAATTCACATCCATAAAAACCGAGACGGATTTGGGACGTGTCAGAAACTCAAAAGCATCTTTCGACACTGAATTTCTTAACGCCAGAGAACCATGATAAACAATGGCATCATTACGCAGGCCTGGCAGCTCTGCTGTTTGTATAAAATCATAAGCCCGGTCAGCTCTGATATCGTATGAAGGCTCGCTGCCCTGCAAAGAGACCTGAACCTCGCCCGTGCGATGTTCATTATCTGTTTGCAGCCCTTCAGTAGAAAGCTGCCAATTTTCCATCGCATTGCGGATCTGCTGACCGGATTCGTCATTGCCAACTCTGGAGATGAAAACCGGATGATCCCCAAAGGCTTGTAAATGCCAAGCGACATTAAAAGGTGCTCCGCCCAGTTTTCGTTCACCATCCGGAAAGCAATCAAATAATACCTCACCAAATATGGCTAGCGCGGACTGCTGGCTCATGTATTGTCTCCCGATTCAAGTTGGTTTCTGAATCCTTCGGCATAATGCCAAACACCTTGTAATACCCCTGCACTGTAATTGCCATTCATGCCCAGCGGGCCTGGATCAACAGCAATATAAAGTGACTGTGGGTGACCATTTTCTGCGACTAATTGTTGTGCCATGGCTTTGATTTCATCTGAGGCATTATTGACCACCACCGATTGTATCGGGCTGGCTAAAACCGGCATATCATTACCACTGTCACCAGCAAAAACCACCTCGGTATCCTGATACCCCAAACGGCTTTGCAAAAATTCGATCGCGTGCAGTTTGGTAGCATGTTCCGGTAACACATCCAGTAAACCAACATTGGTAAGCTCATCAATACTCCACATTACTGAAGCGTTGATTCCATTTTTTTGCAGATGGTTATGCACTTGCGCAATGACCTCATCCTTATTGAGATAAAGCGGCAGATAAAAACTCAGTTTGTGGGTGTTTTGCTTACTGAACTCCTGCAATTGCAGATCTTTGATATCACTCAGCAAGGCCTTCAAATCAGAATGTGATTGACCGTTCCAGTCTTTGGCAATTTCATCACACCAGCTCTTTACTTCCTGCCACCGTTTATCTTTGTATTGAAATATTTTAGTTCCCACATCGCTGATAATGTAATCCGGTTGTGGCAGGCTATAGGTACGAATAGCTTTTTCAACCAATTGACGATGGCGGCCCGTCACATATACCAGACAAACATTTTCCGATTGACAGAATTTTCGGAATCGCCTGCGTGCATTGGGATGTTCAGCCTGCATTCCGTTCGGTATGACAGTGCGATCCATATCGGTACAGAGTAATAATCTTGCACTCATTTAATTTGAACCTGTTGCTTGTTCAGAGGTGGTTTCAAAAAAATTATAATATTCAATCGCTTCCATAATGCCTGCAGCATAAGGCTTATGGGCAAAATAGATATGTGAAAAATCTTCCAGCTGTGACAGTTCTTCATGATGCCTGTTTGCTACAACAACAGCCAGTGTGTTGCCACGCATCATATCCTCATCGGCACCACTTCCACCGGCCACACAGATACGTTCCAGCGGCATTTGCCAGCGATCTGCAACAAACCTCAACGCCATACCTTTTGATGCTCTGAGCGGCAGAATATCCAGATACTGACCAAAGGCGAGCTGAACATGTACCGATAACTCTTCTCGGTGTAACAATGATTTCACGGCCTCAACATCTATCTGTTCGGGATTGATGTAATAACTTAGCTTGAACTGACTCTGTTCTGACTTGGGCTGTCGTTCCAGCCCTGGAATATCATCAAGCAATTTAGTCACCCGATGAGGTAACCACAAATGGTCAATATGTTTGGTCCATGCCGTATCCGGTGTTAGTTTTGGTGCATAATAAATTTCGCTGCCGCTACTGGTAATCAGAATATCCGGCTCGGGAATACGATGTTTTTTCATCAGTTTTAAAGCCTGATCCAAGCGTCGGCCGGTAGCAATAACAAATTTGGTACTTTTACGATTATCCCGCAGCAGACCAAGCAATGCCTGCAAGGATTCATCATCACCAATCAGATTCAAATCCAGATCGGTGACCAGTGCTCTTTCATCGCGTCCCATTTCACGACGTTCAACTGGCAAGCGCAGTAATTTTTCAGTGCGTGCAGCAATCGGTTCAATGATTTCCAGGTAGCGTTTTGCATGTGCTTCCCAAGAATAATGTTCAGTGACGCCTTTCAGGCCATTTTGCTGACACTGTTGCCAATAATCATCGTCAAGTAACAGTTTCTCTATCGCAGAACTGATACTGGAAATTTCCAGTGGATCAATTAATTCGCCATTCAGACAATTCGCCATGATATCTCTGGGACCACCGTCTTCGGTGGCAACAATCGGCAAGCCACTGGCAGCAGCTTCAATTAAAGTAAGGCCAAATGGCTCTGTCAGGGCCGGGTTAACAAATACCCCTTTGGTTGCGGCTGCTATACGATAAATCAGTGGCACTTCATCACGACGATGATGTTTAGGAATAGTGACTTTGCCGTAAAGATCATAACGATCAATCGCCACCAGAAGCTCATGAAATACTTCCTGTGCCCCTCGTTCCAGATCATCAATATCATCACGATTACCAGCAATTACCAGAATATTGGCATGTTGCTGTAATTGTTCTGACTGCCCATAGGCCTCAATCAGACTGACAATATTTTTACGCTTATCTGGCCGCGACAATGCCAGAATCATCGGTTTTTCCGGTTCATCCAGATGTTTGGTAATGCGTTTAAATAACTCGCTTTGCAGTTCATCTCCCTTTGGTGGAGTGAATTGCTGAACATTAGTACCGGGCGGCACGATACGCATTTGAGCCGGCTGGTAGTGATCATAAAGCTCATACTGCTCTTCAATTTCCTGATGCGTACTAGTGATCACCCGCTCTGCGGTAGCCAGCGTAATTTCTTCTGCCTCAATTCGCTGGTTCATCTTGTACTGTTGTTCTAATTGATCGATATCCACGCCACTGGCCAGCAATCTTCTGCGTTTGACTCGTCCCAGTGAATGGCCGGTATGGATTAGTGGTATTCCCAGCTGATTGGCAATATGCGAGGCAACCAGTCCGGAATCAGCATAATGACTATGCAAAATGTCTGGTAAAAACGCCTGTCTACGGAAAAAATCCACCAGATTATCGGCAAAGGTATCGAGATATTCCCATATTTGTTCTTTGGCCAGATATTCTTCAGGCCCGGCATCAATTCTTATGATACGTAATTTTTCGTTTAGCTCTTCAATAGGCTGGGCATAATCAGGCGAAACCTCATCATCCTCGACTCGTCTGGTAATTAGTAAAACTTCACCGACCTTTTCCTGCTCAGACAAAGCCTGAGCCAGCTCAAGCACATACAGTGTCTGACCGCCAGTATCGGCATCTCGACCAAGTTCGAGATCATGACCACGAATAAGACCATGGATATTTAACAGAGCAATCTTAAGTTTTTCATTTTTATCTGACATAGGCGTTTTATGGTTTCTTCACAATGCGTTATATCCGGACACTCAGCTAGAGTCAGACAAGGAATATTCGTCTGTTACTTTGCGATATTCCCTTAAAACTACCCGCTAAGCTGCCAGAAGACAAATCAATCTCGTTCTTAAAGGGGTGTTGCAACCATGAGCGTATCATGCAGTCTGTTAGTTACGTATTAACTTAAATTTAAAAAGGAAAATTTCTATGAGTTTGCAGCGTATTTTTTCTTCTTTATTATTATTGTGTTTACTGCCACTTGGTCAACCTGTTATGGCAGAGGCGTTATTAGAGAAAACAATTGACAGTCCTTCACGGTCAGAAGCCAATAAGCAACGTGATATGTTTCGCCATCCTTCAGCCACCTTGATGTTCTTCGGCATCACCGCTGATATGCATGTCGCTGAAATATGGCCAGGACGTGGCTGGTATACGGAGATCCTTGCCCCATGGTTAAAACATGGTAAGGGAAAATTGATTGCAGCCGGTTTTCCTGAGGACACACAATCGGCCTACAGACAAAATCTTCGCCAGGAATACAATACCTGGCTAAAAGCCTCTCCAGAGCTATATGACGAAGTAGTTGTCACCGAATTTGGCCCGGAAAGCGATTGGCAATTTGCTGCTCCACAAAGTCTGGATGCTGTTTTAACCTTTCGCAACGTTCATAACTGGGTGCAGGGTGATTTTGCCGACCAGGCCTTTAATGCCATTTTCACAGCATTAAAATCCGGCGGTATTCTGGGTGTGACTGACCATCGGGCCAAACCGGGAACGCCGCTTGCTGTGATGAAGAAAAGTGGTTATCTCACTGAAGAATATGTGATTTCACTGGCTGAAAATGCTGGCTTTGTACTGGAAGAAAAGTCTGAAATCAACGCGAATCCGGCAGATACGGCGGATCATCCCAATGGTGTCTGGACCTTGCCACCCAACCTGCGCGTAGATAATGAAACAGATAAAACGAAATATCAGGCCATTGGTGAAAGTGATCGAATGACCTTACGTTTTCGTAAGCCTTGATGACGGAAAGCTCAGACACAGAAATCTGTGTCTGAGCTATTATTTATCGAACCACCCTGACAGCAATTTCCAACACCACTGGTTGTTGTAAACGGCGTTCAATTTCCTGTTTTACTTCATCCATCACGGCATGATCCACTGGGGTTTTTGACACCATGGTCAAGCTGATTATCACTGGATCACGTGGTCTCACATTGACATCCACCAGTTTGACACCTGCTATTTCCTGGCCATCCAACTGACGTAACACATTATTTTCGGCCACCATCCGCTCAAAACCGAAAGCCAGCGGAACCGCCAGAATAGCCACCATCACCAGCGTCAGCATCAAACCACGTTTCGCTCGATGAAATGGACTGTAACCCAGAATCATAAAGGTGATTAACGCTGCCAGAATAATGCCAACAAGGTTCGTCAGATATAACAGGAAAGCACCAAAAAACACGGTCAAGTCGAACCAACCCAAGCCAATACCAGCAACCGCCAGCGGTGGCACCAGGGCTACAGCAATAGCGACACCGGCAAGACTTTTAGCCACTTCAGCACGCGCATGAGCATAGGCACCGGCAATTCCCGAAACCACGGCCACACCTAAATCCAGCAAGGTCGGACTGATTCGTGCGGCGATTTCACTATTGATATGATTCAACGGTATAAACCAGGCAATCAGCATGGCACAAAGTAAGGCGAGCCCGGTGCCAATAGCGATACTGCGACCACTATCGATCATCAGATTTTCATCCTGGCGCAGGGTGCCTAATGACATAGAAATAATCGGGCCCATCAATGGGGCCAGAATCATCGCACCGATAACGACTGGAATAGAATTGGCAAACAGGCCAAAAGCCGCCAGCAAAGTGGATAACACCATCAACGTTAAATAGGCTGGAGTAGCCTTTGCGCTTTCGCGCATCATCATAAATAAATCTTTGAACTCTTCCGGCGCAGCATGATGCATCCATGGCAATGGATAACTGACCAGTTCATTACGCGCTTTGCCCAACGGCAATGCCTGGGTGCGAATAACTTCTTTCTGATCCCCACCACTTTCCGATAACGCCAGTAGCCTGCCGGGTATCAACCGAATAGTCCGCCGCTCTACTTTGAACTGCAGTTGCTGTGCCTCGGAGACCATCTCATCATGACTGTATTGGATGGGTTTATTGGTTTCCAACGTAAGCTGGCTACTTTTAATAAAGCCGACAAACGCCGGGTTATTTCGGCTCCAGATAGTTCGCATAAACAAAGAGGCAAACAGAAACCTGAGCATTTCAAAGACACTTCTTGGCGCCAACACCAGTGCATGCAGCATGCCATCATTGGCATTGGAATCGGGCATAAAACGGCGGGACAATACTGAGCTTCGGCCATGCTCAACTGCCACCACGCCAAAGGCTGCTGTTTCAATCACTTTTTCTTTCTGAGTGGTAATAGTGAACGGTGTAAAACGCACCTCTTTGAGACTACGCATCAATCGCCAGAAGCGTCTTACCCTCACCAAGAATGCTTCTACCATTGCTTCGCCAGGGACCAAAGTAAAGGTCTGCCCTACAATCACAGAGTTGAACACCGGTCTTTCATTACAAAGCAACAAATCCAGTTGCGAAGCATCGTTATTCACAATATCGCTAAGTGCATCGTCAAAATTGGCGGCAATCCCAAAACCATAGCGGGCATGTTTCATCTCGGGATGCGGTAACAGCCCAATCGTCCATTTCTGCTCACGTGCCTTTAGCATCAACTTACGCAGCAACTCATCATTCAGATAGCTGATGACCAGCTGATCATCATCAAATTGACATGACTGCTCCAACTCAAAGCTGCTGAGCTCAATATCCCATTGCTGTTCAGGTAATTTCGGCAGAATCTGTTCTTGAACAGTTGATTCATCTTCCGTCGAAAACAACAATACAACTCGGCGTTTATCAGTCATTGAATCAAGTTTGCTGATCAAATCTTCTACCATTCAGGCGCTCCGTAACGGGGATAATTCTGCAATATGTTATCAGACCAATCAGAAACGTCTGGTCTGTAAGGAGATGGAAATGTTATGAACCCAAGTATATTAATCTTTGCTAGCCATTACTGCTGGCGGCTATTTTTTCGTCCAACAAGGCGGAGATGAAAGCTCAACAAGCCCTAGCTTTGATATAACAATTTATTCATCGTCACAATGGTGTCAGTTCGAATCTGTTTGGGGCAGACACGTTCACATTCACGGTAATTACTGCAACTGCCAAACCCTTCAGCTTCCATTTTTGCCAGCATTTTAGCCGGTCGTTTATGGTCTAGTTGTCCCTGCGGCAAGCTACTCAAGTGACTGACCTTAGCAGCAATAAATAACGTTGCTGATGCATTCGGACAAACCGCAACGCAGGCGCCACAGCCAATACAGGTAGCTGCATCAAAGGCTTTATCTGCTACCGGCTTGGCCACTGGCTGGGTATTGGCCTCTGGTGCTGCACCGGTTCTTACCGGTATATAACCACCCGCCTGAATAATACGATCAAACGCACTGCGATCGACCATCAAATCTTTAATCACCGGAAATGCCGTTGCCCGCCAGGGCTCAATCCATAATTCGTTTTGATCCTGATAGTCACGCATATATTGCTGACAGGTGGTCGTCGCCCGGTGCCGACCATGAGGTTCGCCATTAATCACCAGACTACAACTGCCACAAATGCCTTCACGACAGTCATGATCAAAAACAATAGCTTCTTTACCAAGAGTGATCAGACGCTCATTGAGGGCATCAAGCATTTCCAGAAAAGAAGATTCAGCTTCCACTTCCAATTCATGTTTTTCAAAAAAACCTTTGGCTTGGGGATTGGCCTGACGCCATATATGCAGGATAAATTTCATTGGTAGTTGCGAATCCCAGGACTGACAAAATCGAAATGCAGCGGTTCTTTTACCAGCTTCGGCTGAACCACATCACCGGTGAACTGCCAGGCAGAAACAAAACCAAAATCGTTGTCGTGTCGTTGTACTTCACCGTTAGCGGTTAAATGTTCGACCCGAGCATGGCAACCACACGACTCTTCACGGCTTAATGCATCAATACACATTAATTCGCCAAGTTCCATAAAATCGGCAACCCGACCGGCTCTTTCCAGCGTCTGATTAAGCTGTTTGTCATTGCCACTGACTTTGATTTCCCGCCAGAATTGTTCACGCAGTTGCTGGATATCTTCAATGGCCTGTTTCAAGTCAAATTCATTGCGTGCCATGCCGCAGTGATCCCATAAAATCTTGCCCAGACGACGATGAAAATAGTCTGGCGTCTGTTTTGGTTCAGGCGCATTCAACAGTCTGTCCAGTCGCGATTGCGAATAGTTCATGGCCTGCTGCACTTCTGGATAATCTTTATCTTCCAATGGTGTTTGTCGAGCAAGATAATCGGACACCGTGGTTGGTAGAATAAAATAGCCATCTGCCAACCCCTGCATCAATGCACTGGCTCCAAGTCGATTGGCACCATGATCGGAAAAGTTGGCTTCGCCGCCGGCAAACAATCCATCTACAGAGGTCATCAGATTATAGTCCACCCACAATCCTCCCATGGTGTAATGCACGGCAGGATATATTCGCATCGGCTGTTGAGTTGGGTCTTCAGAAGTAATTCGCTGATACATATCAAACAGATTGCCGTATTTTTCATTGATTACGTCAGCACCCTGTTCTTTAATGGCATCGGCAAAATCCAGATAGACCCCCAGCTTCTGCCCATTAATTTCATGACCGACACCACGGCCATCATCACAAATATGTTTGACCGCCCGCGAAGCAATATCGCGTGGTACCAGATTGCCAAAGGCCGGATACATGCGTTCCAGAAAATAGTCCCGATCCTGTTCCGGAATTTCACGCGGGTCACGACCACAGTCTGCCGGATTTTTGGGTGCCCAGATGCGGCCATCGTTACGTAAAGATTCACTCATCAAGGTCAGCTTGGATTGCAATTCACCATGTTGTGGAATACAGGTGGGATGAATCTGGGTAAAACAGGGATTGGCAAATAATGCTCCATGCTTATGTGCTCGCCAGATAGCAGAGGTATTACAGCCCTTGGCATTGGTCGACAGGTAAAAGGCATTACCATAACCACCTGTGCAGAGCACCACACAGTCCGCCAGATGTGAACTTAATTCACCGGTCAATAAATCCCTGACCACGATACCTTTGGCCTTGCCGTCAATTTTGATTAAATCGTGCATTTCACAGCGGGAAAAATGCTCAATATGCCCTTCAGCTACCTGCCGGCTCATCGCCTGATAAGCACCGAGTAATAACTGCTGACCGGTTTGACCTCGTGCATAAAAGGTTCTGGATACCTGCGCTCCACCAAACGAACGATTGGCAAGATAGCCGCTGTATTCACGGGCAAACGGCACCCCTTGCGCTACAGCCTGATCAATAATCGACGTGCTCAGTTCTGCCAGTCGGAATACATTGGATTCGCGGGCACGAAAATCGCCACCTTTGATCATGTCGTAAAACAGACGCCAGACACTGTCACCATCATTATGGTAATTCTTAGCGGCGTTAATCCCCCCCTGAGCAGCAATACTATGCGCTCGGCGAGGACTGTCCTGATAGCAGAAGGTTTTCACCTGATAACCCATTTCTGCCAATGATGCTGCAGCAGAAGCACCAGCCAGACCGGTGCCGACCACAATTACTCGATATCGTTTTCGATTAGCCGGACTGACTACCCGCAGATTGTATTTATGCTGAGTCCAACGTTGTTCCAATGGACCTTTTGGGGAAAAGCTGTCTAATGGTTGTTCTTCAGTCATTTATGCTTTCCAATAGGCCAGAATCGGGACAATAGCAAATCCCACCACTAGTAAAACGACAATGGCAGTGCTAATCCAGTAAAACTGTTTTGAAGTTTTGCCCAGTGTTTGTAATACATTGGTCAATGAGTGTTGCAGGTGCAGTCCAATTAACAACACGCCCCCAAGGTAAATCAGCAATTGCCATACTGAACTGAATAACGTGAGTGTCTGCGTGTAAATATCAGCACCGCCAAATGACCACATTTGCGCCATATGCCAGACAATAAACAGCAAAATCAGCGTAATAACGATGGATACCAGCCATGCGGGAATGAAATGGTGTTGCCGGTGCTGATAAGCCTGAACCCTGGCCTTGCTGTTGTGCAATCGAATTTGCACCGCGACAATGACATGAAACACCAATGATGCTGCCACTAATAGCCATAAAGGCCAGCGAATCAGTGGTTGATTATAAAAATCGTAAAACGCCTGGTATTGCTCGGGACTGAAAAAGCTCAGATTAGTGAGCATATGAAAAATCAGATATGCGGTCAGCACCAGACCGGCCATCGCCATCAGGCGCTTTTTAACTTGCAACAGTGCCATCAGCTTTCCCGACTCATTACAATTTGATCGGTCTCTGACAGCGGTTCAAGTTTTTCACGCTGAATGGTTCGCACACAGCTGTTCCAGCGCAGAATGGCTTCATCATTATGATCTGGACGCATTTGCTCTGCCTGCTGGTAACATTCCAGCGCCTTAATAAAATAATCATAGGCAAATGCACGGGACATGGGTTGAGTGAGCATAAATCTGGCACGACGTTCCAGCACAATACCGGTGTAATAGGTCTGTTTGTATTCACTGGACAGCTTGCTGATAGCCGTTTCAATATCCTGAAACGGCGACTGACTGCCACTGATACTGATCTGATCAGTTAACGCAAGTATGTAAACCACCAAAGCCGCCTGATTTTCAGGCTCGATATTGAGAATATCCAGGCAGATGCTTTCCGCAATTTCGGGCTCAAGTAATGAGCGATATTGTCGCGCACGGTCCAGAGCCAGTTCAATTGACTCGGCATGTATATCATGTAAATTCAGGTCCATCGCGCTCTCTTGCTACTAGGATTTGCCGTCACGGCAGATATAGCCTCAATCTAAAGCAATTGGCATGGCTTTTCAACGCAACCATGCCACATTATTCAAAATAGAGTCTGATAAGGTTTGTTAGCCTTTCATGGTGGCCATGAAAGATTAACAGACCCTAGTTAATCTGTTATCTTTGACGGTTTTCTAACGGCTTAATTCCGGTTTATTTATGCAACGAAAGATTCTGGTCACCAGCGCACTTCCCTATGCCAACGGTTCTGTCCATTTGGGACATCTAGTTGAATATATTCAGACAGATATCTGGGTACGTTTTCAAAAGATGCGGGGCCACGAATGTCATTATGTATGTGCCGATGATGCCCATGGCACGCCAATTATGTTGCGCGCACAGAATGAGGGCATTACCCCGGAACAATTAATTGCCGACATCAGCAAGGAACATCAGGCGGATTTTGCCGAGTTTGCGATTGGTTTTGATAACTATCACAGCACACACAGCGAAGAAAACCGCCAACTGGCCAGCCAGATTTATCTGGCAAATCGTGATGCCGGACATATCGAAAGTCGTACCATCAGTCAGGCCTACGATCCAGAAAAAGAAATGTTCTTACCGGATCGTTTTATCCGCGGTGAATGCCCCAAATGTGGTGCAGCCGATCAATATGGTGATAGCTGTGAAGTTTGCGGTGCCACATATGATCCAACCGAATTAAAAAACCCTGTATCAGCCGTTTCTGGCGCTACTCCCATCACTAAAGAGTCTAAGCACTATTTCTTCAAACTAGGTAATTTTGAACCAATGCTGCGTGAATGGACTCAGGGCGACCATTTACAGGCTGAAGTAGGACGCAAACTCGGTGAATGGTTTGACAGCGGTCTGCAGGATTGGGATATCTCACGTGATGCACCCTACTTTGGTTTTGAGATACCGGATGCGCCAAACAAGTTTTTCTATGTGTGGCTGGATGCTCCGATTGGCTATTTAGCCAGCTTCAAAAACTACTGTGATCGCACCGGTGTGGATTTTAATGAATTTATGCGTGCCGACAGCCCGACTGAAATGGTGCACTTTATCGGCAAGGATATTATCTATTTCCATGCGCTGTTCTGGCCGGCCATGCTTAAGGGTGCCGGTTTCAGATTACCAAACCGTGTGTATGCGCATGGCTTTCTTACCGTTGATGGTAAAAAAATGTCCAAGTCGCGTGGCACTTTTATCAAGGCCCGCACTTATCTGAATCATCTGAATCCGGAATATCTGCGTTATTACTTTGCTGCCAAGCTGAATAACACTATTGAAGATATCGATTTGAGCCTGGAAGATTTCCAGAGTCGCATTAATTCAGATCTGGTTGGCAAGGTTGTGAATATTGCCAGCCGCTGTGCCGGTTTTATCAATAAACGCTTTGATGGAAAATTAAGTGACTCATTGACTGATGAAGCATTATTTAACGCATTCACCGATCAATCTGAGTCGATTGCCAGACGTTATGACAATCGCGAATTTGCTCAGGCAATGCGCGAAATCATGGCGTTGGCAGACAAAGCCAATCAGTATATTGATGAACAAAAACCCTGGGTGCTGGCGAAAGAAGAAGGCAAAGACGCAGAAGTACAAGCCGTTTGTAGTATGGGCATCAATATGTTTCGTGTTTTGATTGCTTACCTCAAACCTGTATTACCACGAACGGCTGAACAAGCTGAAGTTTTCTTAAAAATTAGTCCATTGCAGTGGGCTGATATTGGTCAACCATTATTAGGTCATACTATTGAACCGTTCAAACCTTTAATGACTCGGGTCGAACAGGACAAAATTGACGCTATTATTGAAGAGTCCAAAGAGAATATGGCTGCAACAGCTGCCCCCACCAAAACAGCTGAAAATATTGATCCGATTGCCGAAGAAATTCAGTTTGATGATTTTGCCAAAATTGACTTACGCATCGCCAAAATTGTTAATGCCGAACATGTCGAAGGTGCTGAAAAACTGCTGAAACTGACGTTGGATATCGGACTGGCTGAAAAACAGGTATTTGCAGGCATCAAATCTGCTTATGCACCTGAAGATCTGGTCGGTAAATTAACCGTGATGGTCGCAAATCTGGCCCCACGTAAAATGCGCTTCGGTTTATCAGAAGGCATGGTGCTGGCCGCAGGCCCTGGTGGTAAGGACTTGTTTATCCTAAACCCCGATGAAGGAGCAAAACCGGGAATGCGGGTTAAATAATCTTTGAACCGTGAACTAAGCACTCAAAAAAGACCTGATGTAAAACACATAAAAAAAGCCGGCATGATAGCCGGCTTTTTAGTGTTACCAAGACTGATTTTATTGTTTCAGTTCTTTTTCCATACCAATTTCATACAACTCTAAATTGGCTTCTTCAATTTCACCAGTTACGGCATTTACATCTACTTTATATTCGCGGCCATGTTCATTCACGATATCAAATTCATAAGTGACCGAACCTTCGTAACCGATTTCATATTCATTGGAAACTACTTCGCCCGGAATGAAATCCAAAGCCGTTTGACGAGCTGCTGATTCTTCAATTTTGGCGTATTTCTGGAATGTAGGATCATTTGCTTCTACTTCACGCTCGACTTCGGTGACAAAACCTTCTTCAGCATTACATTCGACATTGTAGGTACTGCCATTTGCCGAAGCTTCAATATCAAACTCATATACTGGGTCATCACCTTCCATTTTCATTTCAAGTTTACGAACATTGCCAGGAATGGTATCCAAAGCAGCATCCATACACGTTTCCATTTTGACCAGTTTCCATTCACGGATATCGTCAAGATCATAGTTGTCGTTATCAGCCAATGCCATTGAAGATAAAGACATTGTGACTGCAGCTGTTAATAATGTAGCTGTATGTTTCATAGTATTGCTCCTTAAATATAAAAACCTGCTTCCATTCTCTACCCGCAAGAGCAATGTTGGTTATCTTTTTGAATTGATTAGCTAACCCCTAACCCGGTTATCATTATATTGGGAATTTTTCCTGTATACAAAAAAAGCCCCGGAAAATAACTTTCCGGGGCTTTAATTTGATTTTACTGCTGAACATTCACCTCAATGCGTTTGGGTTGAAGCTGTGGCATTTTAGGAATCGTCAACTCCAACACCCCATCCCGTGAAGCGGCATTGATGTTATCTACATCAGCGGTTTCCGGTAGGGTGAAACGCCGCATAAAACTGCCACTGAAGCGTTCAATACGTTTGTAATTATCCTTTTCTTCAATTTTTTTACTGTCACGCACACCTTTAATGGTCAACAGACCATTTTCGGCTGTCACTTCAATATCAGCGGCTTTAACGCCGGGCAAATCAGCGTGAATAATGAAACTCTCTGCGTTTTCCTGAATATCAACTGCTGGTGTCCAATCCTCTTCACTGAAGTTGGTTTCAGCGGCCGGTGACTGGAATAGCGTCGACATTTCACGCTGCAGATTATCAAGCAGACTGTAAGGTCTATAACGTTGAATAGCCATAAAAACACCTCCATAACAAGTTCATCATGAAGACGAATACTGTCTTCTGATCAGCAAGATTGGGATGTGTCAAAAAAAATTCAAGAGGCTTGCAATACTTTTAAATTAACTATTAGTTATCAACTGGATAGCAATTAAGGTTAATGTTTAATAATACCTAATACAACGGCAATATTCGCCAGATCTGCCGTGGTGTTTACATTCAGTTTATTTTTAATCTGTGTGTTGTAGTTCGCCACTGTTTTATAGCCTAAATGTAATTCTGCAGCGACTTCATGTGCAGTCATCCCTTTAGCCGTCAGACAAAACACATCAAACTCTCTTGGCGATAACAACTCCACCACCTGACCGTAATGCAACGTATCACTGGGATGTTTGAAATCATCTATATTGGGCAAAATATCCTGTTCAATATAACGTTTGCCCTGAGATACCGCTAACACGGCTTCTGCCAGTACTTCTGCAGCACTGTTTTTAGTCACATAGCCTTTAGCACCGGCCTGAATGGCACGCTCGACATAGATCGATTCATCATGAATGCTGTAGACCAGTATAGTGGCCTGTGGATCCTGCTTTTTAAGACGACGAATGGTTTCCAATCCTCCAATGCCGGGCATGGATAAATCCATTACCACCACATCAGGACGCTTGCGTTCATATTCATGACAGGCCACTTCGCCACGATCAACATCCACTATGTCGCCAATAAATGGTTGAGAATCCAGTAACATTCTGAATCCGGCTCTCACCACCTGGTGATCATCTACCAGCAATACACTTATCTTTTTATCATTCATTCTCTGTTTTCTCTATGATTGGCATCCATACACTGACATTAACGCCTTTTCCTGCTTCAGACTCGAATCTGAAACGGCCTCCCATATTCTCAACCCGTTCTCGCATGGCCAATACCCCGAACCCATGTCCGGAAGTCTCACCGCCTTGCCCGTTATCATGGATCCGCATAACTACACGTGGAGAGGTATGCTCGCCCTCCTGCCGAATCAGTAATGTTACCTCAGTGGCATTGGCATGACGCACTACATTGGTGAGACATTCCTGTGCAATTCGATAAACATGTATCGCCAATTCATGTGAAACATCATCCAGACAGTCATCATAATCCAGTTTTATCACCAGATCGGGATGCCTACGACGCCACTCATTAACAAGATCGGTCAGCGTTGCCCCCAAGCCTAAATCAGCAAGACTTAACGGATGCAAGGTTCGCATCATGGAACGAACCACGCCGGCCAAATGGTTACATATTTCAGCGATTGAATCGGAAATTTTTGCTACATCCGTACCCGGCTGGCGAATCGCTGTAGACATGGCTTTTATAGCAGTCAACGATTGGCCCATTTCATCATGCAATTCGCGGGATAAGTTTCGTCTTTCGGATTCCTGAATCTGCATTGTATGACGGGCTAACGCCTGATTATTCTCTTTGGCGACTTTCAAAGCATCAGACAAGTGATTGATTTCTGTGGCAATAGCATCGAATTCACTGATTTTGAAGGGCGGTAGTTTACGTCCATATTGTCCAGACTCTACACGCCTAAGCCCAACAACAATCGTCCGCACATTTTGTAGCATGGAATTGAATACAAAATTAATGGCTAAAAATATTACAGCGACCATTGTCATTACTGACCAGAAATAAGCTTCCGATTCCTCCCAGGCTTCAGCAATTTCATCCATCGGATCAGCTCGAACAATAATTTTTTTTACTCTGCCATCAGCAAGTTTTATGTCATATTTTGAAGATGGATAGGTAGTTTTAACAGCTCGTTGAAACCATTGAGGTGGTAACTCTTCATCTATATCATCAGATACAAACCATTCTACTTCCTCATTCTCTTCATTAATAAGACTTATATGTAGATGACGGGTATGTTGAATCGCACTAATTTGCTGAAGCCATTCATATTCAGTCATGGAAGTTCGGGATAAATGGCTAAATCCCAAATCAATCATTTGCAGGGCCAGATTGAACGAAGAATTTACCTCACGTTCAACTGAATGACGTGCTTGCCATATTGTTAACAAGCCCCCCACAAGAATAATAATGATCACCGAAAATATAATTCGACTATTGATCAGGCCTCTTAAGCTCATATAGCGCTCTCGATATCACATGGAATGAGAATAATCATTGCTCCTTAAACTAATGTTATGTGTTTAGTTATTATTAATTAACATAAAAGCTAAACTGATAAAGCATCATTATCAATATAATTCAATGAGTAAACTGAGAAATAAAATTACTGTGAATAGCTTAAATGGCTTTTTCAATCATTATTCACAAAGGAAAAAAAGGTGATTTTTTATTTGAGGTATTTGTTAGAGGCACCCGCTCCTTGCCCAATGAACAATTCAATTCGAGCCTACCGTATCTTTCGAGGTGCTTTTAACTGGCATGTCGATAACAAACCGATATTGCTTACCAAAGTGTAATATGACTTCTTTCTGGCCACGCTTGAGAATCTTAACTTCGATATGAATATCACTGTAGCCGTCATGTGCTAATACATCATCGATCATGTCAGTGAGTTTGAATTTGAGTAATTCGGCAGAGTTTGTGGTGGCAATGTTCATATTATCCGGCTCAGTTTGATTTCTGTGAGTGGATAGTAGACAAAGAGGAAAATATCCCATATAGGATATTTTCCTTATTTTGTTAATGACGCTATAAAAATAGAGAAAAACGGACTTAAGCAATTGTTTTTATATTTAATTATTAATTCTAATTAAATTTAATAATAAATCAGTTCACTACACCGTTTAACATTGATAAACCGAGTCTACACATAAGAAGAATAAAAGGAATTCCTCCTATATGCGGTGGCGTCTAAGATGACTATGATTAACTCCAACAGCTTGCTAATGAGATTCTCTCGGGGCTTAGCCCTGAAATAGTTGCTAACTGTAGTGTTAAAGTTTGTTACCTCTTCAGATTGGTCATGCGATCTGTTTAACCGTGGATAGACCTATCCACGGTTTTTTTTTGCCACAATTCTCTACTTGTCAAAGTTAACCAAACAAACTTAAAACATACCTAGTTGTAATTGAGCGGCTTCGCTCATTTGGTCTCGAGTCCAGGGTGGATCCCACACCAGTTCAACATGCACTTTGTTCACACCGTCAATGCTGCTGATTTTGTTTTCTACATCCCCGGGAAACGTCTGTGCCACGGGGCATCCCGGTGCGGTAAGCGTCATTTGGATAACCACATTTCCGGATTCACTCACATCAATCTCATAGATCAATCCAAGCTCATAGATATTGACCGGGATCTCGGGATCAAAGATGGTTTTGAGCATCTCAATTACATCTTCTTTTATATCTTCAGCGGTAAAAGGTTGTACCTGATTGTCGTTCATAAATTACTCAGTACTAATCGAAATATCATGATCACTGTCTATCGCGGCGTGCACGGTATGCCAGGACAAAGTCGCGCATTTTACCCGTGCCGGAAACTCTTTAACACCACTAAGCACTTCCAGTTTGCCCAGCAGGTTTCGGTCAGTTTCTTCACCGGTCATGGATTTATGTACCTGCTCGTAAATGGCCTGAGCTTCGTCAATGGTTTTGCCTTTCAAAGCTTCAGTCATTAATGATGCAGAGGCCATGGAGATGGCACAGCCGCTGCCTTTGAAACTGACATCATCAATCTTATCGCCATCAAGCTTGAGATAAACCACCAGCTTATCGCCACACAACGGATTGTTGCCATGCGCAAGATGATTGGCTTTCTCAATCTCACGAAAATTACGTGGCCGTTTGTTGTGATCCATGATCACTTGCTGGTAAAGCTCTCTTAAATCACTCATCAGGCAAAAAGCTCCTGTGTCTTTTGTATGGCGTTAATTAATGCGTCGACTTCTTCTTCTGAGTTATAGAAGGCAAATGAAGCACGTGCAGTGGCCGGAATATCATAAAACTCCATTACCGGTTGAGCACAATGGTGCCCGGTGCGAATAGCAACGCCTTGTTGATCAAAAATAGTGCCTACATCGTGTGGATGAACGCCTTCGATCATGAAAGAAATTACTGCAGCTTTCTCGGCAGCGGTACCAATAATGTTGACACCAGGCAAAGACTCAATTTTGCGGGTCGCTATCTCCAGCAAGTGATGTTCCTGGGCGGCGATATTATCGATCCCCACCTGCCACATATAATCAATCGCTGCACCCAAACCGATAACACCGGAGATATTTGGTGTACCTGCTTCAAATTTGGCTGGCAGCTCGTTATAGATGGTTTTTTCAAAACTTACCGAAAGAATCATATCGCCACCACCTTGATAGGGTGGCATGGCGTTTAGTAGATCTTCACGTCCATACAACGCACCAATACCAGTGGGTGCAAACATCTTATGGCCGGAGAACACATAAAAATCACAATTCAGATCCTGAACATCGACTGTCATATGCGGCACAGCCTGTGCACCATCGATTAATACCGGAATATTTTTCGCGTGGGCTTTTTCAGTCATCGCTTTAACTGGATTGATGGTGCCCAGTGCATTGGAGACATGACCGATAGCCAGAATCTTCGTGCGTTCAGTCAGCATGGTATCAAATTGCGTTAAATCCAATTCACCTGTCTGAGTCATCGGAATCACTTTGAGTTTGGCACCAGTCTGTTCACATAGTATCTGCCACGGCACGATATTGGCGTGATGTTCCAAATGACTGATCAGTATTTCATCATTTGCTTGCAGCTTTGGTCTGACAAAGCTTTGCGCCACCAGATTAATCGCTTCGGTGGCTCCACGGGTAAAGATGATTTCTTTATCTGAGTTGGCATTTACAAATTGGCGAACTTTGCCACGGGCTGCTTCATATAAATCGGTAGCACGTTGACTTAACTTATGTACACCACGATGAATATTGGCATTATCGTGCAGATAATAATGACTGACGGCATCAATGACCTGACGTGGTTTCTGGCTGGTGGCGGCATTATCCAGATACACCAATGGATAGCCATTAATCTCCTGATGCAGAATCGGAAAGTCCGCACGGATAGTATTAATGTTCAAATTACTCATGCACACCACCTTTAGGTAAACGTTTTTCAATTACCTGGGTAATAGATTGTTTGAGTTCCTGATTGGTAATGCGTTCAATCACGTCAACCGCAAAGGCAAAAGTCAGCAAGCTACGAGCACTAACTTCATCGAGACCACGGCTACGCAGGAAAAACAATTGATCTTCATTGATTTGACCTACTGCACTACCATGTCCACATTTGACATCATCGGCATAGATTTCCATTTCCGGTTTGGTATCAATTTCACAACCACGAGACAACAGTAAATTGCGGTTGCTTTGATTGGCATCGGTTTTCTGGGCATCTTTATGAACGATTACTTTGCCGTTAAACACCGCATGGCTTTGTTCATCCAATACACCTTTGTAAACTTCTTCACTGGTGGTATTTGGGACGCTGTGATCAATGCGAGTGTGATTATCTACATGCTGTTCTCCGGTCACCAGATACAGACCGTTCATCGTCACATGGGATTGCTCTCCCAATAATTGGCTGTGTACATCGTTTCTGGCGAGTTTTGCACCTAGAGAAATATTGGTGTTATGCCATTTACTGTCAGTAGCCTGTGAGGCAGCCATAGTGGCAACATGATAATGCCCCAGTGATTCACGCTGTAATTTGTAATGAAATAATTCTGCATTTTCAGCCAGACTTATTTCAGTTACTACATCGGTCAAACCATTGGCTTTATCATTGCCAGCATAGGTTTCAATAAAGGTTGCCTGACTGTCTTTTCCAAGCACAATGACATGACGCAGATGCATTGCGTAATGTTGCGTATGGCCGCTGTTTACCACGATTAATTCAATCGGTTTATCAATCTTTGTATTTTCAGTTACCTCTATGAAAACCCCCTCATTCATCAACATGGTGTTCATCGCATTAAAGCCTGGCTTTTCCATGCTGATTTGTTGATTGAGAAATTCGCTGGCGCGCTCAATTGATTGAGATAATGGCGTTACGGTAAGCCCATCAGGCAGTCTGTCAATGGATGATGCAGTCAAATCCACACGACCATCGACAATCACCAGACGATAGGCATCTTCAACCAGCTTCAGCTCATGAATATCAGCATATCCTGGTTGGGATACCTGATGAACAAACTGTTCCTGACCAAACTGCCACAGGCTGGTGTATTTCCAGTCTTCTTCTTTTCTGCCGGGTAAGCCCATTCGTGCAAACTGATGCTGAGCTTGTTCACGCAGGGTTTTCCAACGTGCGTTGTCAGCCACCATAATGTCACGGCTGTTAGCAACAGCAGAAAAATCGGTATGAATGTCTGTTAATACTTTCATGCAGGCTGCCCTTCCGGCTCTGGTGCATCATGCACCCAGCTATAGCCGGATTTTTCCAGTTCTTTTGCCAATTCTTTATCACCCGATTTTACGATGCGACCTTCAGACAACACATGGACAAAATCGGGAACGATATAATCAAGTAACCGCTGATAATGGGTAATCATCACAAATGAACGCTCAGGACTACGCAAGGCATTAACCCCCTCAGAAACGGTTTTCAGAGCGTCAATATCCAGGCCTGAATCGGTTTCATCCATAATGGCCAGTTGCGGCTCCAGTAAGGCCATTTGCAGGATTTCATTACGTTTTTTCTCACCGCCGGAGAAACCTTCATTTACACTGCGGTGTAAAAACTGTTCGTCCATCTTGACCAACGCCATTTTGCTGCGGACCAGCGTCAGGAAGTCGATGGCATCAAGCTCTTCCAGACCCTGATGTTTACGAATGGCATTTAATGCGGCTTTAAGCAGATAGATATTACTGACGCCGGGGATTTCTACCGGATACTGAAAAGCCAGAAACACGCCGCGTCTGGCACGCTCTTCAGGTTCCAGTTCCAGCAGGTTTTGACCTTTATATATGACTTCACCCTGGGTGATTTCATAGCCTTCACGACCTGTTAATACATTTGACAAGGTGCTTTTACCGGCACCATTTGGTCCCATGATGGCATGAACTTCGCCAGCATTGACCGTCAGATTGATACCACGCAGAATTTCTTTGCCCTCAATTGATGCGTGTAAATTTTTTATTTCCAACATTTTCATAATTATTCTCTATTCATTTTTTATAGGTTAAGCGGCCTGACCCGCCCAACATGTAGTTATGTAAGTGAACGCTGTTTAACCAACCGAGCCTTCCAACGACAAGCCCAGCAGGTTCTGAGCTTCAACCGCAAATTCCATCGGCAGCTCACGAATAACCTGTTTACAGAAACCGTTGACAATCATTGATACAGAATCTTCCACATCAAGGCCACGCTGCTTGCAATAAAACAGCTGATCTTCACTGATTTTTGAAGTAGAGGCTTCGTGCTCAACCTGAGCACTCGGATTTTTCACTTCAATATACGGAAAGGTATGCGCAGCACATTTATCGCCCATCAGTAACGAATCACACTCCGTGTAGTTACGCGCATTCTCGGCATTGGGTCCAATCCGAACCAGACCGCGGTAGGCATTGGATGATCTACCAGCCGAAATACCTTTGGAGATAATGGTCGAGCTGGTGTTTTTACCCAGATGGATCATCTTGGTTCCGGTGTCAGCCTGCTGCATATTATTGGTAACAGCCACTGAGTAAAATTCACCTACAGAATTATCCCCCTGCAAAATCACACTTGGATATTTCCAGGTAATGGCTGAGCCAGTTTCGACCTGAGTCCAGGAGACTTTTGAACTTTCACCACGACAGGCTGCACGTTTTGTTACAAAGTTATAAATACCACCTTTGCCGTTTTCATCACCGGGATACCAGTTCTGCACAGTGGAATATTTAATTTCTGCACGATCCAGTGCCACCAGTTCTACTACCGCCGCATGCAGCTGGTTTTCATCACGCATAGGCGCTGTACACCCTTCCAGGTAACTCACATAGGAGTCATCATCAGCAATGATTAACGTCCGTTCAAACTGTCCGGTATTAGCCGCATTGATACGGAAATAAGTGGAGAGTTCCATCGGACAACGCACCCCTTTGGGGATATAGACAAAAGAACCATCGGTAAACACAGCACAGTTCAATGCAGCGTAATAGTTATCTTTATAGGGAACAACACTACCCAGATATTTTTTGACCAGTTCAGGATGCTCATGAATGGCTTCTGAGATTGGCATAAACAGGATGCCCTGCTCGGCCAGTTTATCTTTAAAGGTATTCGAGACTGAAACGCTATCAAACACCGCGTCAACTGCAACCCCTGCCAAACGCGCCCGTTCGTCTAATGGTACACCCAGCTTTTCATAGGTACGCAATAGTTCCGGATCAACTTCATCCAGGCTTTTTGGTCCATCAGTTTTTTTCTTGGGAGCTGAATAATAACTGACTGACTGATAGTCGATTTCAGGATAATGGACGTGTGCCCATTCCGGCGTTTCCATCGTTAACCAATGGCGAAAGGCTTTCAGGCGCCATTCAAGCATGAACTCCGGCTCACCTTTAATAAGGGAGATCTGACGAACCACATCTTCATTCAAACCCGGTGGCAAACTGTCTGATTCAATATCAGTATAAAAGCCAGCTTTGTATTCTTTCTGGGTAATTGCTTCTAGTTGTTGTGTTTGATCATTCATGTTGATCACCATCCTGTAAGGTAACTGTTCTTGCCCTGTAATTGGGCGGGTAAAATTGAACTGTTCGCGGCGCTGAAACTGTTGGCGCCAGCATATCGGCTAACTTGACCTCATCCAGCGCGTGAAATACGGCATTATTGATTTGGTTCCAGTTTGTCTGCACGGTGCAATGCGTTTCCTGATCACAATGCGTAACAGTACTTACGCATTCCGTTAAAGCGATAGGACCTTCAATTGCGGTAATAATCTGCGCGACGGAAATACTGGCGGGATCTCCACTTAATGTATATCCACCCTGCGCGCCACGTTCTGAAGTCAGTAGTCCTCCGGCTGACAACACTTTTAAAATTTTTCGCACCGTCGGCAATGGCATATGCACGGCATCAGATAGCATGTGGGCACTATGCTGTTTGCTTCGGTGCTCGGCTATGTAACTCATCAGCACAATGCCGTAATCAGTCAATTTACTCATGCGTAACATTTGACGCCCTCCTAATTGATACCATTATAGTATCATTTGAACGAATAACCAAGTGTATTACTCGGCTATTCAATCTGAAAGCTGTGAAAAAATATGAGACAATCGCATGGCGAACTTCGCGGCTGATAAGATCTCTAACGCACGCAAGCTAAATTATTTTATTTAAAATTTGAGAGTCATAAGACATGAAACTGAAATATCTCGCTTTCCTTCCCGTTTTATTTGGAGCTAATGTAATGGCAGAAAACGCCACCCTCGATACCGAACAACAAAAACTCAGCTATATCTTCGGCATACAAGTCGGTCAACAAATGATGATGGAAGGTGTAGAGCTTGAAATGGATGCATTCAGTGCAGGTGTTGCCGACATGATGGCTGGCCGTCAACCACAGATGGATCAGGCAACTGCGCAGGAAATCATTGGTAAATACCAGCAGAAAAAATCACAAGAACTGGCTGCAATGATGAACAAAAAACAAGCCGAGTCTAAAGCCTATATGGCAGAAAACGCTAAAAAAGACGGTGTAGTCACAACCGATAGCGGCCTGCAATATGAAATTCTTGAAGAAGGTGATGGCGCAACACCAAAAGCAACTGATAAAGTCATCGCCCATTACGAAGGTACTTTGATTGATGGTACTGTATTTGACAGCTCTATTCAGCGTGGTGAACCAGCAACCTTCCCAGTGAATGGCGTTATTCAAGGCTGGCAGGAAGTCTTGCAGATGATGAAAGAAGGCGGTAAATGGCGCGTGGTCATCCCAGGCAATCTGGCTTATGGTCCACAAGGTGCCGGTGAAATGATTGGCCCCAATGAAACTTTGATTTTTGATATCGAGCTGATTGCGATCACGCAGTGATAATCATTTAAAATCGACTAAAGCCGCCTCCTGGCGGCTTTTTTTATGCTTGCAATAATTGTTTGAAATAGACCCAATCAAAATAGGGCCCGGGATCAGTTTTACGTCCAGGAGCGATATGCTCATGACCGGTAATTCTTTCTTTCGATAATAATGGATAGGCTGCAAGCAGAGCTTTGCTCACATTTGCTAGTTGTTGATATTGATCTTCGGTGAATGGCGTTTCATCATCACCTTCCATTTCAATACCGATTGTAAAGTCATTACAACGTTCACGCCCTTCCCAGCAGGATACCCCTGCATGCCATGCACGTTTTTGAAATGGCACAAACTGCTGCATCAATCCATCTCGTCTTATCAACAAATGCGATGAAACTTTTAGATGCGCGATTTCTGCAAAATAAGGATGTGCATTCGGGTCAAGCTGGTTTAGAAAAAGATCGGCAATCCAGCCTCCGCCGAACTGTCCAGGCGGTAAACTGATATTGTGAATAATGATGCCGCTGATATCGCTCTCATCAGGACGGTCATCATAATTTGGTGAGGGTAAAATCTCCGCCGCATCCAGCCATCCACTTTGCTTGTCGATAATCACTCATCTCTCCAACATAGGTTTCTGAATAGATTATCAGAGCTTTAACAGTTACCCTATCGTCTGTTTAAATTGAACCCCTAACACTATGACGATTCAGAATTTCATTCCAGCAAATTTTATTACCTCACAAGTCAAACTCTCCCTACTTGAGGATATTGGACAACAAGATCTCACCGCAGATCTTATTCCAAAAAATGCGATAGCCAAAGCCAGACTAATTAGTCGTCAGGATGCTGTTCTATGTGGGCAAGACTGGTTTAATGAAGTCTTCAAGCAGCTGGATCCAAGTATTCAAATCCACTGGTTCTTCAACGATGCCGATTTGCTGCGGGAAAATGCGGTGGTATGTGAACTCTCCGGTAATGCCCGGGCATTATTGAGTGGCGAACGTACCGCTATGAATTTTTTGCAGACGTTTTCCGGTACCGCTACTCATACCAAACTTTATGCTGACATCATCAAAGACTTGCCGGTTAAACTGCTGGATACCCGCAAAACCCTTCCAGGATTAAGGCTTGGCCAGAAATATGCGGTACGTTGTGGTGGCGGAGTTAATCATCGCTTTGGGCTGTATGACGCCATATTGATTAAGGAAAATCACATTCTTGCTGCGGGCTCAATTGCAGCAGCGGTAGCTCAGGCCAAAGCTTTGCATCCAAATGTGTCAATTGAAGTTGAAGTCGAGTCTATGGATGAATTACATCAGGTACTCAATACTGCTGTGGATATTGTTTTGCTGGATAATTTTTCACTGGAGATGCTTCGCGAGGCTGTTGTGGTTGCTCAGGGTAAAGTAGCTCTTGAAGCTTCTGGTGGTATTAATAAAGAGACGCTACGAAGTATTGCTGAGACAGGTGTTGATAGAATTTCTGTGGGGCAATTAACCAAAGATTTGCAGGCTGTCGACTTATCGATGCGATTTATTGATTTATAAAAAAGAAAGGCCGCATATAGCGGCCTTTCTTTTAGCTTAACAATTGGATTAAAGAGTAATTTTAAAACCAATCCATCCGGCTCTCGGTGCACCTGCTCCAACAAAGCGGGGATCTTCATAATCCAGACCAGGCGCTTCATCAGGTTCGCCGTACAAACCAAAGTTCTCGTATTCACTATCAAACAAATTGTCGACTTTGGCAAAGAACTGAACATTTTTATTCAGCTTATAACGACCATGGAGATTAACCAATCCATAACCACTGATTTTCTTATCTTCATTTGCCTCATCGCCACGGTAATATTGGCTGGAGTGATATGAAGCTGTCGCACCAAGAGATAATTTCGGTGTAAAGGCATAATCAACACCGATCTTGATATTGTGTTCAGGAATACTTGGCAGACGGTCGCCTTTACTTACGCTGAATAAATTGCCATTACGGGAATAATCAAAATTATCTTCGAAGGTCGCCCGAACATAACTGTAATTACTAAACCAGGCCAGTTGTTGATATTGGCCATTCAGTCCAACTTCCAGCCCTGCACGTGCTGTTTTGTCAATATTTCTGAAGTTACCCAGACCTAAACGCCCACTAACTTCTTCAGAAACTTCTTCATCTTCTGAGAAGAAGAACAAATCATCCGTTAGCTGAGTGTAATAAATGTTGCTATACCAATTAAACATTTCTTGCTGTCCACGCAAACCTGCCTCAACTGTTTTAGCGACTACATCATCCAGAGGAGGATCTGCTAAAAAAGCATTAGGGTAAGCACAAGGTGACTCTGGTTCGGCACAAGTCAGTTCAGATGCAGTGGGAGCACGATTAGATTCGCTATAGTTCCCATACACAGTCAAGTTATCCTGTAACGCGTAAGTTAAACCAACTGTAGGATTAAAGCGTTTGAATACATGTTTATTACCAGACTCATTAAGATCCTGTTCACCACCTTCGCTGGTCCCAGAAATATCAATCTGAATCCAGTTATAACGTCCACCCACAGTTAAATCGAGACGTTCAGTTAATGAATGTGTGTTAGTGAAAAACAAACTGAATGTGTCTGTTTCAATATCACCATCAACTACTGTTTCATCAATAATGAAGCCCGTTCCATCTGTTCCACGCGAATCAGTAAATTCTGCTATTTCAGATTGGGATGAATATTTAACATCTGAAGTATCGTAGGAAGCACCAACAATCAATTGATTTTCCCGATCGAACAAATCATTCAAAAAGGTTGACTGTAAAGCAAAACCATAACTATCTTGTTCAGTTTTACTAGTGTTATTCAGGGCTACATCATCACCATCTGCAAAGCCGAGCGAATCTGTACTAATGATTTCGTCATCACCATCAAATACACCTTCAACACCATCCTCGTCTTCGCCGATTTGCCCACCAATTACACTTAACTCAGAACCATCACCATTAAACGTGCTGCGATCACTTCGACGATAATAGGTGTTAGCAGACAGCATGACATTGTCATTCACCCAATGTGATCCATTCAAAGTGAACATACGCAACTCATTTTGCGTATTATCTGGATGGGTGAAAACAGTTTCCCGATCGTCAGCAACTAACTCAATTGGAGAAGCACCGTTACCATTCAAATCACTATCAACAGCGGTAATACCAAAATCCAGACTACTGGTTTCATTACGATAGCTTAAGTTGGAAAAGAACTGTTCAACTCTGGAAGGTGAAAAATCACGCCAACCATCTTCTTTGGTAATGGAACCGGTCACAAAATAACCAAAATTGCCGTCATTGCCCCCCGTTTCAATAGTGCCCGAATCACGACCAAATGAACCGGTGTAAGCTTCCAGACTATGACCAGGATGGGTAAAACCGTTTTTCGTTTGAATCGATAAAGCACCACCCAGAGTATTCAGACCAAATAATGGATTTGAACCTGACATCATATTCATGCTGGCAATTGCCGATTTAGGCAATAATTCAAAGTTCACCGCATCGCCGAAAGGTTCGTTGATACGAACACCATCCTGATAAACCGATATTCCTTGAGAATTACCGACAAGTGGAGAAGCGGTGAAACCACGGAATTTCAAATCAGGTTGGAAAGGATTATTTTGAGCGGCATTCAGACTCACACTATCCATTGTCTGATTCATAAAATCAGAAATATCCAAGCTTTGGTTACGCTCAATATCTTCGTCAGTTGCAGTTTGAACATGACTTGGAATTTTATCTGCCTCCAGTCCTACCCCATGTAATGGTGTGAGACTGATAACTTCGATATTTTCAAGTTGAAGATCCGGTTCTGCAGCTAAGCTGAGTCCCGGAGTTAATGCACTAGCTAGCAACGCAGGCAGGAGGCCCCGTCGGAATGGAATCGCCATCTTAATCTCCCAGATTTAATATTTGTATTAATTTTTTTATATCGCTTTCTATGAAGCTTAGGGCGATGCTAGCATGACGTTTCGCACATAGAATTAGGAAAAATTCCTAAAACAATAAGGGAATATTAATCTGTTGATTTTATTAGGAAAACCAGGATAGTTGATTATGCAATTGTACAACTTCACCAATAATCAGTAGCGTTGGTGCGACAGGTTGTTGTTTTTTTGCCAATTCAGGAAGCTCGGCAATAGTACTTGTCCAAACCTTTTGATTCTCTGTTGTGCCTTGCTGAACCAGTGCCGCAGGCATATCGGCTTTCATGCCGTGCTGTTGTAGCTTCTGACTAAGAATATCAAGCCCTGCGAGGCCCATATAAACAACCACTGTCTGGCGAGGCTGCACTAAGGCCTGCCAATTCAAATCCAGCTCACCTTCTTTTAACTGGCCTGTTACAAACACACAACTTTGTGAATAATCACGATGTGTTAATGGAATACCGGAGTAGCAAGCAACACCGGAGGCCGCTGTTATTCCCGGCACGACCTGAAAAGGAATTTTCTGTTCAGCCAGCGTGGCAATTTCCTCACCACCACGACCAAATATAAACGGATCTCCACCTTTCAAACGTAAAACACGTTTGCCAGCCTGAGCGTGTTCCAGTAATAGCAGATTTATTTCATCCTGACGCTTGCTGTGCCATGCTCGCTGTTTTCCGACATAAATCATTTCAGCTTCTTTACGTACTAATGCCAGCACTTCCTTGCTCACCAGACGATCGTAAAAAACCACATCGGCCTGCTGCATCAATCGTAAGGCTTTAAAGGTTAGTAAATCGGGATCACCGGGGCCGGCTCCCACCAGATAGACTTCTCCTTGTTGCAAAGCATTATCAGCGGTTTCATCAATCAGGGTTTCGAGGGTTTTGCTGGCCAGTTCATCACGTCCCGCCAATACATGATCGGCGACTGGGCCTTGTAAAACAGACTCCCAGAAACGACGACGCTGTTTAATATGGCCGAACTTTGCCTTCACCCGCTCACGATATTCCCCCACCAGTAAACCCAGTTTACTGTAAGCCGGTGGAATCAGTGTTTCCAGTCTTGCGCGTAATTGTCTGGCAAGAATAGGTGACTGACCACCACTGGATATCGCCACCACAATCGGTGATCGATCCAGAACCGAAGGCAGAATAAAGTCACACATATCGGGTTGGTCAGCCACATTGGTGAGAATATTTCTGGCTTTGGCTTCCTGATAGACCTCAAGATTAACTTTTTCATCATTGGTCGCTGCGATCACCAGCGTTTGCTGATTCAGGTAGCTTGAATCAAATCTATCATTGACCCAACGCAACCTGCCCTTGTAATCAGGCTCTTCCAGCAATTGGCGCGACATCTCTGCAATCTCGGGGGCAACAATGGTTACTGATGCCTGAGCTTTCAACAATAGTGCTGCTTTACGAGCTGCAATTTCGCCCCCCCCAACCACCAGACACTGGCGTTGTTTTAAATCTATAAATATTGGTAAATAATCCATCTAACTTCTATTGTGTTAAGGGTAATTCCACGGCCTGCAAAATATAACCATCGGATAAATTTTGAACAATCGCCACCAGTTTCAGTTTGTCCTGCTGCCATTCAGGTGACAATTTCACTTGATGTTCAATAAAGGTTTCACCAGAATCATCAAGCTCAAATGGACCCAACCATCGACGAACCAGGTTTTGATGATTAAAGGTCTGTCCGGCATTATCTCCACCAAGGACAAGACTGCTGACATCATCCTCCGTAATAGCAAAGTACAGTTTGCTGTGTTGACGATTTTCCTCACCCGTTACCAGGCTTCGGCTATCAATCATCAACTGATCATTAATCAGATAAGCCCTTAAACGAATCTGTGCTTGAGCATCAAATTCATTGAGAAAACTTACTGCTTCAGCGAAATTCGCCCGCCAATTTGGCAGGGACTCGCCACTTAACACAAATTCCGGAGTGTAAATAGTTTGATATCGGTTCAGTCGGGCCAATTGTTTCTGGCGTTCAGAAAATACCGGTTTGGCAAATGCATCTACCCAGCCTTTCTTATCATTCAGATAATCCACATGAAAGCCCAAAACAATATAATCAAGCTCTGCCCGCTGCTGTTGATATAACCAGCGTTCCGCAGGTGGACAAAGGCCACAGCCTTCTGAAGTAAATAATTCCAGTACCGCGGTATGTTTATTACCACTCGACGCCTGCCACCGATCTACTGCCTGAACAGAAAATGGCAGGCATAATAAAAACAGCAATAACACCTTAATCATGGAGAGATTCATATCAGCCTCCTTCAGAGATCACTGAATCCTATTCACTAGGACTCGGTGACACTGCGGAAATTTTCTGCGACATATCCTGAATTTCAGCCAGTTCTCGCAAAACAGCCGTTGCATAACTGCCCGGCCCCAATTCAAACTCTAACAGTAAACTGGTTTCATTGATAAATTGCCATTTAAGATTCTGTGGAAACAATCTCAGCGCACGACGTTCCTGCGATAAACCCAGTTTCTCCAGCTGCTGCTGCCAATCCTGCCAGTCTTTTAATACACTCTGTTCCAGAGCCAGCGTATCATTCTTACTGATAGCTTCCCCCTTACCCCAGAGTGGTCCGGTCGGATGGATGTCCATTTCGTTAATTCGCTTTTCAAGTACGTCATCTTTGGTCTCAGCGACAAAATAACTGGCTCTGGTACCAGCCAACAACATAACGTCACCTGCCAACAGTTGATTCCAGTTGCCTTGACGGATTCTTTCGGCCAGCACCAGATTGAACAGCCAGGAACGCGCTGCTGAAATAATAATACTGCGTTGATTACGCTTTTTCGGCTCGGTCCCTTCTGTGAACCATTGCTCTGCTTTTTTCAGATTATTACCGTGATGACCGAAACGTTGTTCGGCAAAATAATTAGGTACCCCCTGCTCCGCAATTAATTGCAGATTCTGCTCCCAGATATTCATGTCACCGACAATGTCGGTTAATCGCAAACGAAAACGGTTTCCGGCAAGTGCCCCACGTTTTAATTTTTTGCTGTGACGAACCGCTTTAAGAATTTTGATTTGTTCATTTTCAAATGCCAGCCAATCCGGTTCTGGCAACCCCTGTAAATTTACACTGAACCATTGTGAAGTAACTGCATGACGATCTTTAAGCCCGGCGTAACCTACTGCAACGGGTGATACACCGGCAAAACGGGCAATTTCCTGGGCCAGCCAGTCGGTGTTGGTATCGGTTTTCTGCACATATAGCCAGACATGCGACCCTTCGCCCTCCGGCGAAAATGGCAGATGCTCCTCCACTTCAAAATAAACGGCTTTCTCACGTAACTTGGCACCACAACTTGACGCAGTGGCAGAATGGCGTGGCAGGGAAAAATAATCAAAATGTTTCAAACAGATACAACCTTTTGGATAAGCGCCACAGCATGAGCCGCTATGCCCTCCTGGCGGCCGACAAAGCCCAGCTTTTCGGTTGTGGTCGCTTTGATATTAATCGCTGAGGACTCAATATGCAGGTCAGTGGCCAGCAATTCTCGCATTTGCGGGATATACGGCGCTAATTTAGGGACTTGTGCTACCACTGTAGAATCGACATTGCTGACCTGCCAGCCTGCCGCTTTCAAATCGTCATAAACACGACGCAACAGTACCCGACTATCAATTCCCGCGAAGGCCATATCATCATCTGGAAAATGGTGGCCAATATCCCACCAGCCTGCAGCGCCGAGCAAAGCATCACATATTGCATGAATCAACACATCCCCATCGGAGTGAGCCTCCAGTCCATGCGTATGAGGGATATTTACGCCACCTATAATTAACGAACAGTTCTCAGCAAACCGATGTACATCATAACCGTGGCCGATTCTCACGCAGCTTCTCCATTATTCTGTTGTTGTAAAAAGAGCGCTGCTAATGCCAGATCCTGTGGCAGAGTAATTTTGATATTGTCAGCATGGCCAGCTACCATTTTGGGTACTAAGCCCATAAACTCCATTGCACTGGCCTCATCTGTAACATTGATATTACTTTGTTTCGCTTGAGTTAATGCCTCAGCCAAACCTCTCAAACGGAACATCTGAGGAGTGGATGCTCGCCATAATCCAGTTCGATCTACTGTTGCTTCAATGGTGTTATCTGTATTCACACGCTTGATCGTCTCACTTAGCGGCACACCTAAAATACCGCCCACCGGATCATCGCTTAATTGCTGCAACATGGAATCAATATCACTGTGCCGAATGCAGGGTCGTGCTGCATCATGAACCAGGACCCAGGGATCCTGCCGGGTAAGATTTTTTAAAAATTCCAACGCATTGCTCACTGAATCTGCCCGATGCTCACCCCCCAGTGTTGTATGGATGGGCCAGTGTGATGGCAGATTCAATGAAGGCCAGTAGGGATCATTGGCTGAAAGCGCGACAACGACCCCTTCAATTGCAGGATGACTGATAAGCCGTTGCAGACTATGAACAATTACTGGTTGATTATTCAGTAGTAGATACTGCTTAGGGCGATCGGCCTGCATTCTGCTGCCGATCCCTGCAGCAGGCACCACCGCCCAGACTTTATTGTTCATCATCATCTGGAAGTTCGATTATGTGAAAAAAGGTCTCTTCTGGCTTAACCATACCCAGTTCACTGCGAGCACGCTCTTCCAACGCATCCAAACCGCTTTTAAGATCAGCAACTTCTGCCGCCAGTACCTGATTACGCTCTTCAAGTTTTGCATTATCAATACGCTGTTTTTCAACTGTGTGATGAAGTCTTAACAAAGCTGGTAAGCCATCATGACTCAACCACAATCTGTATTGCAGCATGACAAAAATTAACGTCAGCACAATCAGTACTGTTTTCATACGTCAAACTTCACTGACAGGCGAAAGCCCGCAACCCCGGATAAATTGCTGCAGCGCCCAGTTCAGCTTCAATACGCAGCAACTGATTATATTTTGCTACCCGGTCTGAACGCGACATTGAGCCAGTCTTGATTTGACCACATTGGGTGCCCACCGCCAAATCAGCAATAAACGTATCTTCAGTCTCGCCACTGCGATGGGATGCAATTGATTTATAGCCTGCTTCAGCGGCCATATTCATTGCATGAAGTGTTTCACTCAACGTGCCAATTTGATTCAGCTTAATCAAGATCGCGTTGGCCACCTTGGCTTCAATGCCCTTCTGCAGAATCGCACTGTTGGTAACAAATAAATCATCACCCACCAATTGAATACGATCCCCTAAACGATCGGTCAGCAACTTCCATCCCTGCCAGTCATTTTCATCCATGCCATCCTCAATGCTGATGATTGGATACTTGTTGCACCAGTTTTCCAGCAAATCGGTTAATTCAGCCGCGGTGAGACTACGCTGTTCGGATTCCAGACGATACATACCGTCTTTATAAAACTCGGAACTGGCGACATCCAGCGCGATCATGACATCACGGCCCGGCTCATAGCCGGCCTGTTTGATGGCTTGCATAATCAGTTCCATAGCGGCTTCATTTGACGCCAGATCGGGGGCAAATCCACCTTCATCGCCCACAGCGGTATTAAGACCCTGGGCTAATAAAACTGCTTTTAACTGATGAAATACTTCTGCTCCGGCACGAACGGCTTCTTTGAAGCTTTTGGCACCGACTGGCACAATCATGAATTCCTGAAAATCAACACTATTATCAGCGTGTGATCCACCATTGATAATGTTCATCATCGGTACCGGCAAGGTCACCGCCTTATCTCCACCAAGATAGCGATATAAAGGCAAACCCTGTTCATCCGCACCGGCTACTGCTGCCGCCATGGAAACCGCCAGAATTGCGTTGGCGCCAAGACGTTGTTTATTATCAGTACCATCACAGGCAATGAGTTTTTCATCCAGGCTGGATTGATCGAGACAATCCATTCCAACAACAGCCGCACGTAACTCAGTATTGATTGCTTCAACAGCTTTGGTTACGCCTTTGCCCAGATAACGTGACTTATCGCCATCGCGTAACTCAATCGCTTCACGTTCGCCAGTTGAAGCACCTGAAGGTACAGCTGCTCTTCCCATAGCACCACTGGCAAGAATAACGTCAGCTTCGACCGTAGGATTACCACGAGAATCAATGATCTCACGGCCACGAACATCTATAATTTTACTCATAATTGTCTCCATCTATAGTTGAAGTTGCCAGACAATAACCCTGTTCTGGCATGCCACCTGTTACAGGTAGGCGTCTTCAATAAAGTCTTGTTGTTTAACTGTTTTATCGATAGCAATCAGCGTTTCCAGTAAAGCCTGCATTTTATGCAGTGGCCAGGAATTCGGTCCATCACTTAGGGCTTTTTCAGGATCCGGATGCGTTTCCATGAACAAGCCAGCAATGCCAGCCGCTACTGCAGAACGTGCCAGTACAGGTACAAACTGTCTCTGGCCACCGCTTTTGCCACCCTGACCACCAGGTTGCTGCACTGAGTGGGTGGCATCGAATACTACCGGGCAATCCATATGACGCATGGTCGGTAAACCACGCATATCTGAAATCAATGTGTTATAACCAAATGAGGTACCACGTTCACATAACATGATCTGCTGGTTACCCGTTGATTTGGCTTTATCCGCGACATGCTGCATATCCCATGGCGCCAGAAACTGACCTTTTTTGATGTTTACCGGTAATCCCTGGCTGGCAACATTAATAATAAAATTGGTCTGACGACATAAGAAAGCTGGGGTTTGCAATACATCGACCACACTGGCAACTTCTGCCAGCGGAGTGTCTTCATGAACGTCTGTCAGAATAGGGAGGCCGAATTCTTTTTTAACCTTTTCCAGAATCGCCATACCCGCTTCAAGACCAGGACCGCGATAGGTATTAGTAGAAGTACGATTGGCTTTATCGAATGAGGATTTGTAGATAAAAGGGATACCCAGTTTGTCTGTCATCTCTTTTAACTGACCAGCCACATCCATGGTCATTTGTTCACTTTCGATAACACAGGTGCCGGCAATCAAAAACAACGGTTGTTTACCACCAACTTCATGACCACATAATTGCATTACTGCTGTCCTCGTTTTTTATGATTCGCCACCGCAGCATTGATAAAACCTTCAAATAATCGATGTCCGTGTCTTGGAGTGGAGGTGAACTCTGGATGGAACTGACAGGCCACAAACCAGGGATGGCCTGGAATCTCGACCATTTCTGCCAGTGAGTTATCTTTTGACATGCCAGAAAACAGTAATCCGGCATCTTCCAGTTTCTGTTTGTAATTATTGTTGAACTCATAACGATGACGATGACGCTCAACGATTTCATCAGCACCGTAAATCTGTTGTGCCAGAGATCCTGGTTTCAGTACACAGGGATAACCGCCCAAGCGCATGGTGCCACCCAGATCTGAATCATGATCACGCTGTTCTACACTGCCATCCTCTTTCTGCCATTCTGTAATAAGACCTATCACAGGATCTGGCGTATTAGGTTCAAACTCGGTACTGAAAGCCTGTGTCAGGCCTGCTTTATGACGAGCATATTCGATGACGGCCACCTGCATCCCCAAACAAATTCCCAGATACGGGATATTGTTTTCGCGGGCAAACTGGGCGGTTGAAATCATACCTTCGACACCACGTTTTCCAAAGCCGCCAGGCACCAGAATGGCATCCATATCGGCAATACTGTTGGTGCCATTTTTCTCGATCATTTCAGAATCGACATAATGCACATTGACCTTGGTACGGGTATGAATACCGGCATGAACCAAGGCTTCGGAAAGGGATTTATAGGCTTCGGTCAACTCCATATATTTGCCGACCATGGCTATATTGACTTCACCCTGCGGGTTGGAGAGATTTTCATAAACCTGCTGCCACTGACTCAGATCGGCCGGTTTAGCATCAAGTCCCAGTTGTTTCACCACAATGTCATCAAGACCTTGTTTGTGTAACTCCATTGGTATCTTGTAAATGCTGTCTACATCAATACAGGTGATAACCGATTTTTCAGGCACATTGGTAAACAATGAAATCTTGCGGCGTTCGGATTCCGGTAGGGGACGATCCATACGACACAGCAAAACATCCGGTTGAATACCGATAGTGCGCAGTTCTTTTACGGAATGCTGAGTGGGTTTGGTTTTGATTTCACCGGCAGAAGCAATATAGGGCACCAATGTCAGATGAATAAACAAGGCACGATCACGGCCTAATTCAGTGGCCATCTGACGAATGGTTTCCAAAAACGGTAATGACTCAATATCGCCGACCGTTCCACCGATTTCCACCAGTGCAACATCGGCATCGCCAGCGCCTTCATAAACACAGCGTTTGATTTCATCGGTTATATGCGGAATGACCTGCACCGTATTGCCAAGATATTCTCCCCGGCGTTCTTTACGGATAACATTTTCATAGATTTGGCCAGTCGTATGGTTATTGCGGCTGGTCATATTGGCATCAATAAATCGCTCGTAGTGACCTAAATCCAGATCGGTTTCAGCACCATCATCCGTTACAAACACCTCACCATGTTGCAGTGGGCTCATTGTTCCGGGATCAACGTTGATGTAGGGATCGAGTTTAATCATTGTGACCTTCAGGCCACGAGCTTCTAGAATCGCTGCCAGTGAAGCCGCCGCGATTCCCTTACCGAGAGACGACACAACACCACCAGTGACAAATATAAATTTAGTCATATTATGGAGAGTTTTTGCAATAGCGGTGCAGCCAGAATAGCCACACTCAAAAATATCGTCATAAAGTATCAGAATTGCCCGAGTCGCTCAATCAAAATATCCCCATCAAGTCTGTTCAATCACTGGTAACCAGCCAGTTTCATCGGATAAAGGCTTGGCTGTTTCTGCACAGGCATACCCAACAATTGCGACTAATTGCTGGTTGGCAAACAACAACGGAATTGAATCGCGTTGCCAAACCGGGATTTGCCATTCCTGGAACAACTTTTTTAATGATTGATGATGAGACTTGCCAGCTAGCTGGATTTTTTCTCCACCCTGACGAAACGTTAATGCTAAACCAGAGCGAAACAATTCGGCACGAATCCCTTCTCCCCTTGCAGCTTTCCAAACTAACTGATGCTCAGCATCCAACAATATGGGCTGTTGATCGTAAAGCAGATTCACGGATGAAGCCGGTAAAGGATGTTGTCTTAACCAACTGATATAAAGTGTGTTCTGATACCGTCTGGCAATGTATTGGCTCCAACTGACCTGAGGCTGCCCATCTGCTGCGGCTTGACAGACTTCCATTAAAATCCGTTGCAAATTTATGCTTGACGGCAGCACCATATTTAACTGTTTTATAAAAAATCGCAGCACATTGCGTTGCCTTGGCTCACTCAAAGCCTGCAATTTGGTAATGTTTAAACTGCCATTAATTGAATTAGCTTCAACAGAAATTAAATCTTGTTCCGCTATCTCATCCAACAGAATTTGGCTTTCCTGCAGGTTATTTGCTGAACGTGCCAGATTTCGGTTTAAGGCAGGCCAACGTTGTTGTAACAATGGCCAGATTTGATGACGTAGGAAGTTACGATTTATCTTGGTATTTTGATTACTGGGATCTTCAATCCACTGCAACTGATGTGTTGTTGCGTATTCAAATAACGCTTCTCTGGAAATAGTCAACAATGGCCGAACAATCTGCATTTTCTGCCATTGAGATATTACTTTCATCGCTCCTAATCCACGAGTGCCAGCCCCTCGCAGTAATTGCAGCATCAAGGTTTCAGCCTGATCTTGCAAATGTTGTCCAGTTAGCAAAATGCCATCATCGTTAATCAGTTGATGAATAGCTTGATAACGCGCAGTCCGTGCGGCCGATTCAAGGCCTGACTGATTAATATCTGTAACTGTCACTTTCAAGCAGTGAAAAGGCATGTGTAATGAAGCAGCAACCTGTCGACAGTGTTCAGTCCAACGGGCAGATTGAGATTGCAGCTGATGGTCGACATGCACGACCTGTATTTTTTGGAGAAACTGCTCACGATGTGTTGCCAGAAAATGCAGCAGCACATGGGAGTCCATACCACCGCTGTAGGCCACCCATAAAGTAGAAGATCCGCAATATTTGCGGATCTTCTGAATAACTAATTCTGTGTCAAAAGACACTTGTATAAACCAGGGCCTGTTTATCCTTCAAAGGCACCATAATTAAGCAAACGTTGTTGACGGCGTTTAACCAGTTCATCAACCGGCATCGCCTGTAACTGTTTAATTTTAGTATTGATTGCTGTTTTCATATTTGCCATCAGTGCTTCAGGATCACGATGCGCACCACCCAGGGGTTCTTTGACAATTTCATCGATTAACCCCAGGGATTTCAGACGATCTGAAGTCACGCCAAGTGTTGCGGCAGCATCAGAAGCTTTTTCAGCGCTCTTCCAAAGAATGGAGGCACAGCCTTCCGGTGAAATAACCGAATAAATACTGTATTGCAGCATCATTAAATGATCTGCAACACCGATTGCCAGCGCACCGCCTGAGCCACCCTCACCGATAACGGTGCTGATGATGGGGGTTTTTAATTTAGCCATTTCAAACAGATTTCGAGCAATGGCTTCACTCTGACCGCGCTCTTCAGCACCGATACCGGGATATGCACCTGGCGTATCAATAAAGGTCAATACTGGCATACCAAAGCGTTCGGCCAGTTTCATCACCCGTAACGCTTTACGATAGCCTTCTGGGCGTGGCATACCGAAATTACGAGCCACTTTTTCTTTGGTATCACGGCCTTTCTGATGACCAATAACAATCACCGGCTGGCCGTTGAAACGGCCCATTCCGGTAATTAATGCCTGGTCATCGGCGTAGGCGCGATCACCATGCAATTCTTCGAAGTCAGTGATCAGATATTTGATGTAATCGAACGTATAAGGTCGCTGCGGATGGCGAGCCATTTGGGTGACTTGCCATGGCGTCAATCCGGAAAAAATCGAGCGCGTAAGCGATTCACTTTTTTCCTTAAGCTTCTGAATTTCTTCGGTGATATTCAGATCGCTGTCATTGCTCATGTAGCGAAGTTCGTCGATTTTAGCTTCCAGCTCGGCAATAGGCTGCTCGTAGTCAAGGAAATTCAACTGCATTACAAAATTACCTTCGAATCAAAATAGTTCGATTATACACGCACTAGGGCTTGTTGATCTTTCATATCTACCACTGCTGACGACTATGAAAGATCAGCAAACCCTATCGTTACGCTCAGCTGAGGATTAATTCGTCTTCTGCATCGCTGTCATCATGGGTTGCCCCCATACGGATTTCCAGACTGAGGTCATTACGTGAATCGGCATTACGCAATGCATCCTCCTGAGAAATCTTGCCTTGCCGATACAGTGTCAACAACGCCTGGTCAAAGGTAATCGTCCCCGGTTCACTACTTTCTTTCATCGCATCCTTGATCGCACCGATCTGACCTTTATTAATCAATTCAGCGATATATGGCGAGCTGAGCATGACCTCCACCGCCGGCACCAGATTGCCATCCTGCACCGAAGGTAATAAACGCTGCGAGATGATGGCACGCAAATTCAGTGACAGATCCATCAGGATCTGACGATGCATCATTTCCGGGAAAAAGTTAATGATCCGATCCAGCGCCTGATTTGCATTATTAGCGTGCAAGGTCGCTAAACACAGATGACCGGTTTCAGAGTAATTGATAGCGTGCTTCATGGTGTCCATGTCGCGGATCTCACCAATCAGAATGACATCGGGTGCTTCACGCAAGGCATTTTTTAATGCATTTTCGTAAGAAAGAGTATCAATACCGACTTCGCGCTGTTGCACAATTGATCGCTGATGGGAATGCACAAATTCCAGTGGATCTTCAATGGTCAGAATATGTGATCCGGAATTTCGATTTCGATGACCAATCATTGCGGCCAACGTAGTGGACTTACCACTGCCGGTGGCACCGACAACTAGAATCAAACCACGTTTTTCCATCACCACATTACCCAGTACCGGTGGCAAACTCATTTCTTCAAAATTTGGAATATGGGTGCGAATATAGCGAATAACCATGGAGACTTCGCCCCGCTGCCGGAAGATATTGACCCGGAACCGGCCAACGCCATGGACTGGAACGGCAAAATTCATTTCCAGATTTTGTTCAAATTCAGCAATCTGTTGCTGATCCATTAATGAATAGGCGAGCTCTTTGACTTCACCTGTCAGCATTTTTTTACTGCCAACGGGGCGTATCACCCCTTGAATTTTGACTTGCGGTTCGGTCGCAGTACAAAAAAACAAATCTGAGGCTTCCTTATCAGCCATCAGTTTCAGGTAAGGCATCATTTCCACGTCAGCAATCCTTAGAATAAACGTTTGAGTTGCATTAATCGTACACGATTGACATCAGCCAACAAAGCGGATTAAGTCGCTTAATAGCGCACCGTCACAGTTTCACTAATTGGTAAATCTGCCAGCTCTTTCAACAGGGTATCCGATGGAGTGATTTGCCAGTCATGCCCCAGTCGGATCACTACTTCAGCATCCTGATTAACATACTTGAGTTCCACTGGAATTACACCACCACAAAATGGTGACATCACAGCTTGCATCTGCGAAATCCATTGTGCATCCTCACCTTGCTGCTTCACCGTCAATTGGACTGACTTACCAAATAATTCACGGGCTTTCTGTAAATCATAAACTGACTCTGCCGTACCAGCGAGACCGCCACTGAAATTATCCTGGCCAATCTTGCCCTGAATCACCACCAATTTATCCGGTTGTATAACATTTTGATATTGCTCATAGACATCGCCAAAAACCCGCACTTCCAGGCGGGCTGTCTGGTCATCCAGAGTAATAAACGCCATACGGCTGCCGTTTTTGGATTTCATCGTACGAATGGCCACAATCAAACCAGCAGTCAGTAATGGAATTTCATTACGTTGATAGCCTTTGGATTCAGGCGCATCCAGCTCACTGATTTTTTTTGGAATAAATTGGGCCAGCTCGGCAGCATAACGATCGATCGGGTGTCCGCTTAAATATAACCCCAGTGTTTCTTTCTCAGCACGTAATAACTGCTCTTCCTGCCATTCCGGCACATCTTCCAGCAAATCAGTTTGCGGTTGATCGGCATGAGATGGTTCAGCCAGGCCAAACAAATCATTCTGCCCACTGGCGGCATCACGCCGATGCTGCTCTGCAATCTGCATCGCCCGGCTGAGGCTGGATTCCAGACTGGCTCGATGTCCGCCAAGTGAATCAAATGCACCCGCTTTAACTAAAGATTCCATCACTCGGCGGTTGATTTTTTTCAGCTCAACCCGACGACAGAAATCAAATAATGAGGTAAATGCTTCGCCCTGCTCGCGTTCTGAAACAATACCTGCCAGTGCCGATTCACCTACCCCTTTGATGGCGCCCATGCCGTAACGGATAGTGGTTTCATTTTCTACGGTAAACTGGATTTTGCTGAAATTAACATCAGGCGGTAATACCGTCAGATTCATATCCCGGCATTCATCAATCAGGCCGACAACTTTATCCGTGTTGTCCATATCCGCTGATAATACTGCCGCCATAAACGCTGCTGGATAATGGGCTTTCAGCCAGGCCGTTTGATAGGCAACCAATGCATAAGCAGCTGAATGCGATTTGTTAAAACCGTACTCAGCAAACTTTTCCATCAAATCGAAAATCGGTCCTGCAGTGTTTTCCTCAATGCCACGATTTTTAGCACCTTCCAGGAAAATCTGTCGTTGCTTGGCCATTTCTTCGGGCTTTTTCTTACCCATCGCCCGGCGCAGCATATCGGCTTCCCCCAGACTATAACCGGCCAGAACCTGGGCGATTTGCATAACCTGTTCCTGATAAACGATTACCCCATAGGTAGGTTTCAGAACGGGTTCGAGATCGGGATGCGGATAATCGACTTTGGCCCGGCCATGTTTACGATTAACAAAGTCATCGACCATGCCCGATTGCAACGGCCCGGGTCGGAACAATGCCACCAAAGCGATAATATCTTCAAAATTATCCGGCTGCAGTCGCTTGATAAGCTCTTTCATACCGCGCGATTCCAACTGGAATACCGCAGTGGTTTCACACCGTTTTAATAAGTCGTAACTGGGTTTGTCATCCAGCGGCAGCAAGGTGATATCAATCTTGTCCGCCTCGTCAGCTGACAACATCGCTTTTACATTTTTAACCGCCCAGTCAATAACAGTCAGGGTTTTCAGGCCCAGAAAGTCAAATTTAACCAGACCGACACTTTCAACGTCGTCTTTATCATATTGCGACACCAGACCAGCGCCATTCTGTTCACAATATAACGGTGTGTAATCAGTCAGTTTTTTCGGTGCGATGACCACGCCACCGGCATGTTTACCGACGTTTCGGGTCAGACCTTCCAGCTGCAATGCCAAATCAATCAGCGTGCGAACGTCTTCTTCCTTGTCGTAACGTTCTTTAAGCTGAGGCTCTTGTTCCAGCGCCTTGCTCAGAGTCATTTTCAGTTCAAACGGCACCAGCTTGGCCAGTTGATCGACCATGCCATAAGGATGACCCAAAACACGGCCGACATCGCGCAATACCGCTTTGGCGGCCATGGTGCCGAAAGTAATGATCTGCGAGACATGATCCCGACCATAATGCCGGGACACATAATCGATAACGCGATCCCGGCCATCCATGCAAAAGTCGACGTCAAAGTCAGGCAGTGATACACGCTCCGGATTCAAAAACCGTTCAAACAGCAGATCGTATTGCAGCGGATCTATATCGGTAATTTTTAAAGCATAGGCTACCAGAGAGCCTGCACCGGAACCCCGTCCAGGTCCTACCGGAACCCCGTTATTCTTGGCCCAGCGAATAAAGTCGGCAACGATTAGAAAGTAACCTGGAAAGCCCATTTCATTGATAACGTCGAGTTCAATCTGCAGCCGTGATTCATATTCAGGGCGCTTTTGTTCACGCTCTGCCTCATCCGGAAACAACACCGGTAATCTTTCAGCAAGCCCCTCAAATGATTCCTTGGAGAAGAATTCCGCCAGTGTCATGCCATCAGGTACCGGGAAATCCGGCAGATAATGTTCGCCCAGTGTTAATTCAACATTACAGCGTTTGGCGATTTCGACCGTGTTGGTGATGGCTTCCGGAATATCGGCAAACAAACGCACCATTTCTTCCGGACTACGCAGATATTGCTGTTCGGAGTACATTCTTGGGCGACGCGGATCATCAAGCAACCGGCCTTCATTAATACAGACCTTGGCTTCATGGGCTTCAAACTGATCCGGAGTTAAAAAGCGCACATCGTTGGTCGCCACCACCGGCAAGTCTAGCTCACTGGCCAGTTGCAACGCCTGTTGAATATAACGTTCTTCATCATCGCGGCCAGTTCGCACCAGCTCCAGATAAAAGCGATCTGGAAACAACTGCATCCACTGTCTGGCCAATTGTTCAGCTTCTGTTTGTCGACCGCCCAACAAGTCACGGCCTAACAACCCTTCACGCCCGCCACTTAAACAAATCAACCCGTCAGTTTGTCCATCAAGCCATTCAGGTTCCAGCATTGGCACACCTAAATGCTGTCCTTCTGTATAGGCTCTTGAAATCAATCGTGACAAGTTGTGATAGCCCTTCATCGTGCTGCACAGCAACACCATACGCAGGCTTTTTTTGCTGTCACTGCTGTCCCGCAGCCGGATATCGGCACCAAGAATAGGTTTGACCCCGGCTTGCATTGCAGCGCTGTAAAGTTTTACGGCGGCAAACAGGTTATGTTGATCGGTAATGGCAATTGCAGGCATGCCAGAGGCAGCCGCTGCCTTGACCAGCGGTTTGATACGGACCAGTCCGTCAACCAGAGAATAATCAGTGTGTAAATGCAGGTGTACGAATTGCGAGGTCATTAGACAGTTTTTTAATTCAAAGCAAAATGATAACACTGCCGACTGGCGGTGTAGGGAGAATCAACCGAAAAAATATCAGGCAAGATCCAGTTGCCGATCAGTATCAGGAGCATAATTGGCAACGCTATAAACCGCCTGTTTCCATTGCTCGCTAGCCATTAGCGTCTCGCGGTCAATCGGGTGACGACCATGCAATCGAACCAGACGCATATGTCTTAGCGGATCGGCATCACATTTAAGGTTATCCAGCACACTTTCAACTTCTGAGGGGTTATTGCAAAGTAGCAACAAGTCACAACCCGCAGCTAAAGCAGCTTCTGCACGAGCTGTACTATCTCCCATAATGGCAGCACCTGCCATACTCAGATCATCACTGATTACTGCACCCTGGAAGCCCATACGCTTACGCAGAATTTCCTGGATCCAATAGGGTGAAAAGCCAGCCGGCAAACTGTCGCATTTTTCATAAACAATATGTGCTGGCATGATGCCCGCCAAGGTTTGTGAGCAAAGTTGCCTAAATGGCAGCATATCAGCCTGCCACATATCTTCCAGATAGCGTGTATCGATCGGCAGACCTGAATGCGAGTCGACTTCCACGGCACCATGACCAGGAAAATGTTTACCAACAGCTGCCATGTAAGCCTGTTTCATGCCGCTGATATAAGCAGCAGCCAGTTTGGTAACCGCTTGTGGATCCCGATGAAATGCACGATCACCAATCACTTCACTGATGCCGTAATCCAGATCCAGAACCGGTGCAAAACTGAAGTCCACTCCCACGGCACGAAGTTCTGCCGCCATTAACCAACCGGTTACTTCGGCTTGTTTAAGGGATTGTTGAGGATGTTGCATGTAATGCTGGCCTAACGTGCCAACAGGTGGAAGCCGGCTGAAGCCTTCACGAAACCGTTGTACCCGTCCACCTTCATGATCCACAGCAATGATGAGATGTGGTTGACGTATTGCGTGGATTTCAGAAGTCAGTGCAGCAATTTGTTCCGGAGATTCATAATTACGGCTGAACAGGATGACACCGCCAACCAATGGATGTTGAAGAATTTCTCTTTCTTTCTCACTGATCGTTACGCCGATCAGATCCACCATCAACGGGCCTAATGTCATGTAATTACCTTATTCGTGAATGAGGACTTTCAAACCGGGTTTGACCAGATCAAACAACGTCAGCAAATCCTGATTGTGCATGCGGATACAACCGTGGGATTTAGCGATGCCCATTGGCTCGCTATCCGGTGTGCCATGTATGTAAATATAGCGACGCATTGTATCAACATTTCCCAGTCGATTCCTGCCAAGTTCCAGTCCGCTTAACCAGATTATGCGCGTTAAAATCCAGTCTTTATCGGGAAATTGTTTCGCCAGCAGTGGTGAAAAAATTTCACCAGTAGGCCGTCTGCCACGAAACACGGTATTAACCGGTTGCCCCTCACCAATACATGCCCTGATTATATGCCAGCCTCTGGGAGTGCATCCTGAACCTTCCTGTTCACCGGGTCCATTTAAAGCCGTTGAAACAGATGCAGAAAACAGCACCTTGTCATCCCTTATTAGCTGGCAACGCTGCTGAGACAGAGAAATGTCGAGAAAAAGATTTGTCATGGTTAGATTTAAATTCAACCTGCTATTGGTCAATGACGTGTCGAACGATACGCCCGCGATACACCAAACCAAGTGTATATCTGTGATGCGGTCAGCAGCAACAAACCCACCATTGCTACCCATAGGAAATAGTCTGCCAGTGATTCACGCGGCATTTTGCGTTCGACTAGTAACGTCTGATAATGCTGTTGATCAATATTCTTCATGGCTGCTGCAAATTCATCGAGCGAACCAGCCTCAAAAGCCTGATAAGGAACCGACAGGCTTTTGAAAAAAGTATGTAAATGTCTTTCCGGTGCTCCCTGCCAGAGCACGCTTTCACCGGGCATTTCGTCAAGCGTCATGCCACTGACGGAACGCAGATAGATCCAATATAAACTGAGATTATTGTCCTGTAATATCTGGCTAATCCGTTGTTCCTGCTCAGCGGATAAAATTTGTCCTCCATCGGAAATCAACAACACAATTCGCGCTCCCCGATAGACTTCTCCATCAAACATTTCACCTGCTTTTTTTAATGCCACAGAGATATCGGTTTTGGTCAATCCGCGGCCTAACCCTCCTGCTTCAATAGTGGCCAGTGTGGTTTCCTTACTGTAGGTTAATGGCAAAATTCCGCTTGCCTGTTCACTGAAAAACACATAGCCAAAACGGTCATCAGGACGACTGGAAACAAACTCGGTCAAATAATAACGGGCAACACTGCGCTTGCTTTCCTTGAAATTCATTTTAGTGGAGAGACGATAGGTGTGACGGCGAGCAAAAGGCTGATCCATACTGCGACTGCGATCCAGCAAAATAATGACTTCTGCTCCCTGACCACTGCGCTGCACCGTATGTTCAGGGATATGTGGTTCTGCAACCGCCATGAGTAATGCAGCAATCACAATCGATGTCATTACACGCAGTGTATAACCCATAACTGTGGAAACAGTATCGTGAGGTAATAATGATTCCCAGACAATTTGCTTTTCAGTATTACGACTTACCCACGGCAGCAGCACCAGTGGCAATAAATAAAGCAGATATGGATGTGACCAACTCATGCTTTACAGACAATCAAACAGGTTAGAGAAGTTTCAATATTGAAATTCCATTTCGCCTGATAAAAAAGGTAAACTCCAGCTTACTCATGCTGTTTGGTGAACAGACTGTAAGGTAAAAATACCAGAAGCAGTAAAATTAAGGCGATTGATGCCAACCAGACAAACAAATCATATTTGACCGGTTGCTGCCGGGTGTCAGAAATTTTCTGCATTTCTTTGATCAGTTTCTGTGGGGATGTTGGTGAAGAAATAAACTCAAAGCCAACCCGTCTTGAGACCGTTTCCATATGAGACTTCTTCTGCGAAGATAAATGTTCTGTCCGCGGACGGTTATTATTGAGCTCGGCCGCATCTCCTCGACTTGATGCGTACACATCTTTATGCATAACCTCGTTGATCTCCCAATATCCCTCTATTTCACCAAACTCATTGGTTTTTGGAATAGGCACCAGATCACTCCCCCCAATACCGACGATCACTCCAGGTACTTCGCCTGGTGTGTCAGTGAATTTGGGAAAAAGTGTTTCATGAACCGGTGGCGCTTCATGACCATCAGTTAAAAATACAACCGTTGGCTGTGGGGTAATTTCTTTAGCCTGACGAATCGCTGTATAGAGCGCTTTGGATACTTCACTGGAACGAGCCCACGCCATCGTTGGATGAAATTGAGACAGCATCTGCATCAGATCATGATAATTGGCACAGACTTCAACGGGCGTCATCAGAATCAGGCTGCGAGCTTCACTGAAAATTGCCAGGCCGGCATGAGAACCACATGGCATACTCAAAATTGACTGACGGGTATATTCCTTGGCCCAGTCCAGTCGAGTAATGGTTTCACTGCCAAAGCTAACATCTTCCACGTTCATACTGTCGGTTATATCAATGACAAATAGACTGTCCATCACCTCTATTTCGCGATCCACCGGAGGTAACCATAGAGCCGCCATAATCATTAACAGACTGATCAGCATGACCAGAGCTGTTAAAAATATACGTTTAGGATAACTCAGCCTCATGGTAAATCAACCTTGAATGCCTTGGTTTCAATACTGCGCTCGCTGTAGATCTCCTGCTTTTTAAAATTACCATCTACTTCAGGATCTTCTGGCACTAAACGCAGTGCTACCTCAAGATTAAAGCGCGCATCCCAGAAATCCGGCTGTTGTTTCAGAGCACTGCGATAATCCTGTTTAGCTAATTCAACCAGTGGAATCATTTGCGGATCATTGCCATCCATTGCTATCGCTTCACGTAAATTGATGTTGCCACGATTGAAATAGGCAGCAGGTAACAACTCTGTTTGCTGGCTGCCAAGAACCAAGGTGTATTGCTCTAAAGCTGCATCGTTCTCGTTTTGTTCAACCAGATAGCTGCCTTGTGCAAAATGTGCCCGAGGATGCTCCGGAATCGTTTCATATTGTTCGGGAGCAATGACAAAAGCTTCAACTCTTTTTTGCTGCCATAACTGCCAACTTGATAACAACATCACACCAATGCTGATAACAAAAATCGACAGCAACACCCAGCGTAATAATTTTAATGTGTTACTCATGTGCTTTTCGAACTCCCCAGTAACTATATAGATGTGAACTTGCCAACGGCAGCATGGCAAGCAACGCTAACCATAAAAACCAGTCTGCCTTGGGTTCGTGCGGCACCAGCTCTTCGACAATCAAGGTCTGATATTGCTGTTCGTCAATTTCATCCATCGCCGCAGCAAACTCTTCCAATGATCCAGCTTCAAATGCCCGATAAGGAATGCCAATACTTTTAAAGAACTCATGAACTTTACGCTCGGGCAGATCGGTATAGAGAATATTGTCATTTTCCGACGGTTCCAGCGTCATGCCTTGTCTGGCTTTGAGATAAATCCAGTAAATACTAAGATTCATCTCCTTGTAACGTTTGGTGATTAATTCCATGGCTTCATCGGTCATTAACTGACCACCATCAGAGACCAGTAAAACAATTCGCGAACCACGATAGGGCTGATCCTCAAACATTAAAGCCGAATTCATTAACGCATCAGCCAGGTTGGTATCGGATAAGCCCTTACCTAAAGAATTTGCTTCAATCGTATTGAGAATAGCTTCTTTACTATAGGTCAGTGGTAACAGATTGATCGAATTCGTACTGAAGAAAACAAAACCAAACCGATCATCGGGACGTTTTTTTACAAACTCAGTCAGATAGGTTCGTGCAACCCGACGTTTGGAATTGTCGCCTGCAACAGAATAATTAGCAGCCTGAGTGGTCACAGCAAACGCATCGTCCATACTACGACTACGATCCAGCAGTAATACAATCTCAGCTCCCTCACCAAACCTCTCCACGGTTCGTTCCGGTATAGCCGGGCTGGCAACAGCGAGCAATAAAGCAGCAATAACCACGGAAGACAACACTTTCAACGTCAGGCTAATGGTTCGGGATAACGGATCGTGTGGTACTAGCGCTGTCCAGGCCACCGTTTTATCCAGATTGTTATTAAACCATGGTAATAACACCATCGGTAATAACAAAAATACAAGGGGGAAAGCCCATTCGAGCCCAAACAGCATCATGCCATTTTCTCCCTCGCCCGGCAGGCACGAGCCAGTTTAATCAAACTGTCAAAATCCGCATTCTGCTGAGGTTCCCGGCTGAAATAGTGTGATGCTGATTGCTGATAAAACCTTGTGATCTCTGGCTGTAAATCAGCTAACCACGGACAGGCATCCCACAATTGCTGAATCTGACTGTAAATCACCACCGTGCCGGCACTGTCATTAAATGCATGATGCATAACGCGTGTGGCAGCATCCACGTCTTTATGTCCAAACCAGCGTAATTTGTTCATTGAAAATACCGCTCTAGCAAACGGCAGACGTTTGCCCGGGCGTAAGCCAATATGCCAGACCAGCCATATAAGTGCCGTAATCAAAGCGACGGCAATGGCATATGTTAGTTGTTTTTGCAGCGAAGCAAAGTCTGCAGGAAGTAAACGCTGATCACCACGTAACGGAATTTCCATCGCATTTTCTTCAGTGGCATTCAAAAAAGATCCGGCAGAAAATTCAGCTGACGGAATATCCAGCAATTCACCCGCATTGGTTCTGAGGGTATAGGTGGGAGTCTGTAATGTGCGTGTTTCAGCAGGTACATTAACCAACTGATACTGCAGCTCAAGCACATTATTATTACTTGATATCTGCTGCAGATTAAGCCAAGGCCCATGTCGTTTGTTCAATTGCGGCAAACTGTCTGCATCAATATCGCTGACACTTACCGGCAGAACAATGCTGGTCGTTACAATATCACCAATCAAAAGGCCCCAACTGCGATCAATGTTAATGATCACATCCTGAGCCATGAGCTGACTACTGAAAATAAAACTGATAATGAGGATCCAACGGCGCATTATGTGCATTCCTATGATTTTTTCATGGCGGAGAAATACTGGGTCAATTGTTGTGGGGTGACCTCTCCAGAGACAAAAAGCGGCTTAACGCGATAGCGCATAAAACAGGCCGTCAATTTCTCAAAATGTTCATCCAATTGCTGCTGCCAACGTTTTTTGATACCCGGCCGAATCCATACGCTATGACGTTTTCCGGTCTCAGAATCCCTGGTTTCAGTCCAACCGGCATGTGAAGGCAGATGATCCACTTCATCATGTTGCCAGACGATAGGTATCACCGTGTAATGTGCCAACTTGCGTAAAGTGCGATCCACCAGGTCAATATCACAGCAAAAGTCTGATGCAATAAACACCATGGCTTTAGGGCTGGTAATCAAATCTGCAGCATCAAATAATCCTGCCGCGCCAGGCTCTGAAGGTGGCGCTGCATGAATGATTTTTTCAGCGGCCAAAGCAGGCATACTGCGCTGTCTGGTTGGCATCACTGAAACATCTTTACGCCACATGGCGTCAAATCCAGCCATGGCAAACCGATCGCCAAAGCCAATAGAGCTGTGAGCAATCATATGGGCCAGACGAGCCACCCGTTCATTACTGACACTTGAAACCGACATCGATCGGCTTAGGTCGGCAAGTAGCCATAAGGTAATAGAAGAGCGTTGCTGATAACGGCGAACCAGCCAGCGTTCCTGATTACCTAAAGCGGAATCGGCAATATTAGTGCGTAAACTGGCACGCACATCCAGACGCCGTGGGTCGGGGTAATCAAACAAGTCGGCAAAACCGGCAAAACGATCACCACTTCCCATTGCAGTTCCGTTGTGTGCACCTGGCACATGTCCGAAAACCTTATCTGGAAAGCGGTAGCTAAATTCCTGAGGTTGAATAGGCTTCATGATGAGGCCTGCTTACGGCGTAGCGATATGGTCGCGTAACGCCTGTACAAACTGCGGCATCAACTGCTCACGACGGCCATCATAGACCGGCGACAGGAATACACGATGGGTCAATGATGGCAGTAATACATAATGAATATCGTCAGGCATGACATGGTCACGCCCTTCCAGCCAGGCACAAACCTTGGCCGCACGAACCATCGCCGACATACCACGAACACTGGCGCCGGCAACGACCAGATCCTCTACGTAGACATCGGGTAAGGTAATACCGAGTTTATGAGGTTCCCAGCTGGCATCCCACAGACGTACGACATAGTTTTCAATTTCCGGAGAAACATAGACGCTATTCTGAATATCCCGATCCAGAGCATTCAAATCACGATAGTTCAGCAGTGGGTCACCTATTGAACTCAGCAATTCATCTACATCATGAAATGCCGGATCAAAAATCAATTTACGACGCTGTTCATCTTCAAGTGGTCGACTGATATTAATCTCGAACAGGAAACGATCTCGCGCTGCCGCACTAAGTTCAAAGGTTTCCTCTTTTTCCACGGCATTACGATCAGCAAATACGATCATATGCGGAAAACGATACTCTTTACCAAACGCTTCAGCACTTCGCTCGGCCATCGCTCTGAGCAGCAGTGATTGAACCTGGGGACGGGCACGGTTAATTTCATTAAAGAAAAACACCGCGGTTTCTTCGCCTTTGGCAATCAACGGACCAGGTTCGATGACCGGTTTACCATCAGCATTAACCCAGGCACTGTAAAGCAGATCGTTAGGCATTAAGTCCACACTACCTTCGATACGGCCAAATGCACCACCTAATGCTTTTGAGAAAGCCCGTAACAAGGTAGTTTTCCCCACCCCGACCCCGCCTTCAAGCAATACGTGGCCGCGAGCATGCAGTGCGATCAAGATCAAACGAATCGCCTGTTGCTGACCAATCACCACATTATTGACAACCTTTTCCAGTGCCAATGCATGTTCACGAGCAGTAGCTAATTGCTGCTTATCCGACATTCTCTCTCCCCTTTAAATAGGTAATTTTTTATTTTGAGCCTTATTCAAAAATCATTTTTCAAATGAAGGCTGTTTATCTAACGCATCTTTGCAAAGCGAGCAAAACCCTAGACTGACAGCAAATGCTGGAAAATCCCAGTGATTTGCTGTTTTAGTTTTGATTTTTATCGTTTGACTAGGGCTTGTTTATCTTTCATATCCACCACTGCTGGCGGCTATTTTTTCGTCCTACAAGGCGGAAATGATGCGATGTAGTTGTTCTACATAAGTCATTTCCAACGCCGTAGGGCGGAAAAATAGCCCCAGCCCTGCGGGTTGTGACTGAAAAAGCGCCACTCTGCGTTGCTCGTTGCTTATTTAGAATAACTAAAAGGCGCTCCTCGTGCCTTGATTGACGCTTTTTCAGCTCACAACAGAGGCGGAGATGAAAGATAAACAAGCCCTAGGTTTTGTTATCACAGGAATTTATCACTGAATATCAAAATGTGAAACCAGCTAACTAATAATAGATTTAAAATAAATACTCCATAAGCACTTAAAATGTTGTATCAGCTTTACTTGCAGAATGTTGTTTATTAAACAGTGAAAGCCAGTATCACACATCAGATATTTGCCCATGGACATCGGGCAAATATCCCGTTAACTGTGGTTCAGCTTTGCAGAGCCTATATCTGCGCCTAGACTATAGCGATTGTTTAGATGGATACATGATGAATCTCAGACTACAGCTTTTCTTTAGAATCATGCTGATAGGCTTTGTCTGTCTGGTCGTTAGTGCGGGTTATGTGCTTTATCAGACCGATCAGCAAGCCAAACTGGAGGCCGATCTGACTGCTTTGCGTATTGAAAAACAACTTACTCAGCAGTTACTGAAAATGTTCTCCCGTTATGATTACTCGATAGCTTTCCCGGATTCCAATATTTTGCAGCAACTGAATGGCGTGCCTGGCTCGTGTGTACAGTTTTTATCACGTACGGAAAGTCGTCGCCGCAGTTTGTGTAATGAAGTTGTGCATGATGAAACCCGATGGCCACAGTGGTTTGGTGAGCTTTATCAACAACTTTTCCAACCAAACTATGAAGCCAGTCGGCGGTTTTCATTTAATGCCATCACCTATGGCAACATTATTGTTTCGCTGAATATGGAAACTGAGATTGCCCGTGCCTGGAGTAATCTGCGTGCGGTGTTCGGTATTTTATCGGTAAGTATTCTGGCCGTATCGTTATTGGTGTTTATGACCATTCATCGGATGCTGCACCCGGCACAGCTTATCGTTCGTGGTCTGGAAAAAATGCGCCAGGGGGACTTGCAGACTCGTATCCCCAGTTTTGAAATAGGCGAATGGCGCCGCACCAGCGAAGCGATCAATGCGCTGGCCTCCACTCAGCAAGAGATTATGAATGAGAACCGTGAACTCGCACTGAAATTGATTAATGCACAGGAGGAAGAACATCGTTATATCAGTCGAGAACTACACGATGAGTTTGGTCAGTGTCTCGCCGGTATTAATGCTTTAACTACTTCTATCAGTCAGACTGCACGTAAGGACTGTCCTTCAATTATCAGTGAAACCGAAGGTATCAGTCATATAACGGCTCATATGATGTCCGCTTTGCGTGGATTATTAACCCGTTTGCGTCCAGCTGATGTCGATGAACTGGGACTGACAAGAAGTCTGGAAAAACTGATAAAAAGCTGGAATCAGCGCACTGGTGGAGAAACCCGATTTAAGCTTCAGATAGACGATGGGGTTGATTCATTACCAGAACCATTACCGGTCAATCTCTATCGGATTGTGCAGGAATCATTAACCAATATTGCCAAGCATGCTGATGCCAGTGAAGCAAACATCAAATTGAAATATGTTCATCAAAATCAGTTAACGCTGCAGGTTGAGGATAATGGTAAAGCCAAACGTGACAGCTTCAATCAGCATATGGGTGTAGGTTTATTGGGAATATCGGAACGCGTGAATGCTTTGGGCGGTAAAATCACCATGGATATCCAGAGCAAAGGCGGATTGAAACTGCTCATCAATTTACCGGTTAATCCAAAACCTGCACCGACAACGGAGCACCCGCATGTCTGAAAAATCGATTCAAATCCTGTTAGTTGATGACCATGCCATTGTGCGTGAAGGTTACCGCTCGCTGTTACAAAAACAACCCAATTTAACTGTAATAGCGGATGCCCGTGATGCTGCTGAGGCCTATCAGAATTATAAAACCTTCGAACCTGATGTGGTCATTATGGATATTTCCATGCCGGGACAAAGTGGTCTGGAAGCCATTTCACGCATCAGACAATATGATGGTCAGGCACGTATTCTGGTGTTCAGTATGCATCAGAATCCCAGCTTTGCATTACAGGCGATTCGAGCTGGTGCACTGGGGTATGTCACCAAAAGCAGCGATCCGACTTTGTTAATACATGGAATTTATCAGGTCTATGAAAACAAACTCAGTCTCAGTCCCGACGTGGCACAGGCATTGGCCGTAGAAAAACTGGGACAGGATAAAGCGAGGCTGGATGATTTAACGGTCAGAGAATTTGAGATTTTACGACTGTTACTTGAGGCCAATAATAACCAACAAATTGCAGACATTCTGAATATTAGTCCGAAAACTGTATCGAATTCACATTACATTATTAAACGAAAACTGGATGTGAATTCGGATATTGAACTCACCCGCCTCGCCATTCGCATGAAGCTATTAAACTTGCGCGATTTGATTGACGAGGCGGAATGAATTCAGCTTTCGTGGATTAGGCGGCTTTATCCTTATCATCAAACTCATTACGAATCAGATAATCAAAAGCACCCAGAGCTGCTCTGGCGCCTTCGCCCATTGCCATAATGATCTGCTTGTATGGAATGGTCGTCACATCACCGGCAGCAAAAACACCCGGCATTGAGGTGGCACCGTGAGAGTCAATTTCAATCTCACCGTATTTACTCAATGTGAGCGTGTCTTTTAACCAGTCGGTGTTGGGCAACAACCCAATCTGCACAAACACCCCAGCCAGCTCGACATGATGTGATTCCTCAGTTGCACGATCTTTATAATTCAGACCGTTCACTTTCTTGCCATCGCCAGTAATTTCGGTGGTTTGCGCACCAATAATTACCGTTACATTATTCAGACTGTGCAGTTTTTTCTGCAATACCGCATCGGCTTTCAGCTGATCGGCATATTCGAGCAGGGTTACATGTCCAACAATACCGGCCAGGTCAATTGCAGCTTCGACACCGGAGTTGCCGCCGCCGATTACCGCAACATGTTTACCTTTAAATAACGGACCATCACAGTGAGGGCAATAGGCAACGCCATGACCACGGTATTCTGCTTCACCCTGCACGCCCAGCTCACGCCAGCGGGCACCAGTCGCAATGATGATTGACTTACTGGTCAGAGTGGCACCGCTTTCCAGTTCCACTTCAAGCATTTTGCCTTTCTGACTTAATTTGTTGGCGCGCTGTAACTTCATCACGTCTACTTCATATTCCTTCACGTGTTCTTCAAGTGCAGCGACCAGTTTTGGCCCTTCGGTCTCTTTGACTGAAATAAAGTTTTCAATCGCCAGGGTATCCATTACCTGGCCACCAAAACGTTCAGCCACGATACCGGTACGAATTCCTTTACGTGATGCATAAATTGATGCAGAAGCACCAGCCGGTCCGCCACCAATAATCAATACATCATAGGGGTCCCGCTGACTGATTTTTTCTGCTTCACGTTTAATGGCACCCGTATCCAGTTTGCCGATAATTTCTGCCAGGCTCATACGGCCCTGACCGAATACCTCACCATTCAGGTAAACAGTCGGCACTGCCATAATCTGACGTGCTTCGACTTCTTCCGGATACAGTGCACCATCAATCATGGTGTGATGAATATTTGGATTCAACACCGCCATCAGGTTAAGCGCCTGTACCACTTCAGGGCAGTTCTGGCATGACAAGGAAATATAGGTTTCAAATACAAACTCGCCATCAAGCTGTTTGATTTGTTCAATCACTTCAGGCTCGGTCTTCATCGGATGCCCGCCGGTGTGCAGCAATGCCAAAACCAGTGAGGTAAACTCATGGCCCATCGGGATGCCGGCAAAACGGATTTGCTCCTGCCCTTCAGGCTGTTTAATACGGAATGAAGGTTTACGTGCATCGTTATCGGCATCAGAAAAGCTGACTTTGTCTGACATATCAGCAATTTCCACCAGCAACTCACGCATTTCCAGAGATTTTTTGCCATCATCCAGTGAGGCAATGATCTCAACTGGACGTTGCAGATTCTGCAGATAAGTTTTTAATTGCGCAGCAATATTAGCATCCAACATAAGGCACCTGCCTGTCTAAAATTCTATAAAGTATTTGGGTGATGTCCGGGCCGATCGGCCCGGACACACTGATCCAACGGATCAAGAATTTCGTAAGAAGTTGTCGTTAAATTAAACGACAACTTGCTTCAGATTTTCTTTAGATTTTGCCAACCAGATCCAGAGATGGTGACAAGGTTTCTTCACCTGGCTGCCATGAAGCTGGGCATACTTCACCATCATGTGAGGCAACATATTGAGCAGCCTGGATTTTACGAACCAGTTCTTTTGCACTACGGCCAATGCCAAGATCGTGAACTTCGCACACTTTGATCACACCTTCTGGGTCGATAACAAATGTGCCACGCAGCGCCAGACCTTCTTCTTCAATCATGACTTCAAAATTACGGCTGATAGCACCGGTTGCATCACCAAGCATTGGGAAGTTGATTTTCTTGATGGTTTCAGAAGCATCGTGCCATGCTTTGTGTGTGAAATGGGTATCAGTAGATACTGAGTAAACTTCAACGCCCATTTCCTGCAGTTTCGCGTAATGGTCGGCCAAATCACCCAGTTCAGTCGGGCAAACAAAGGTGAAGTCAGCTGGGTAAAAGAATACTACTGACCATTTACCTTTCAGATCAGCATCAGTAACAGGTATGAATTCGCCTTTGTGAAATGCAGTGGTTTTAAATGGTTTAACGGTTGTATTAATCAAAGTCGACATGGTCTACTCCTTGTTGATTGTCAAAAGCGACAATCGTCATTCTATGGCTCGATGATGCAACGGTCAAACAACTTAATTCTATTAATATAATCGGAATAAGCGATTGCAATACAGTCTTAATGAAAAAAGCCCCTGAAGCTAAACTTCAGAGGCTTTTAAAGTACGTTTGAACCGATATTAACGGTTGCAGATGTACATGGTTACTTCAAAACCGAAACGCATATCTGAATATTCTGGTTTAGTCCACATGATCATTTCTCCATTCTATTTTAAGGGTATCGCTATCCGCTTTTCTGGATAACGTGAGGAAGATATTACGCCGCAAAATACAGAAAACTATCAGGCATAATCTTGATCGGACTCAGGATTTTACTGATTCCTCCAACTTATTCACGATAGATTTTATCGCAGTAGTCAACGTAGTTAATTGCTCCGAGGTAATGATGTAAGGCGGCATGACATAAATCATTGAGCGAAATGGTCTTATCCATACGCCCTGCTCCACGATAAACCCTGGCAGCCAGTCCATAAACTTATCCAAAGGCTGATTTAGTTCCACCACCCCAATCGCCCCTTTGCTCCGAACATCTTTAACCAGTGAATGGGAAGATAGTTCATTTAGCTCATCCGTAAGCTGTGCTTCAATTGCCCGCACGCTTTGTTGCCAGTTTGATTCAAGTAATACATCAATACTTTCACAGGCTACGCGACATGCCAACGGGTTACCCATAAATGTCGGGCCATGCATCAACACCCCCTGTCCGTCAGCTGAGATCCCTTGTGCCACTCTGGTTTGACATAGTGTGGCCGCCAACGTCATGTACCCCCCTGTCAGCGCCTTACCTAAGCATAGAATATCTGGCACGACACCAGCTGTTTCATAAGCGAACAAATCGCCTGTCCGACCAAAACCAGTAGCTATTTCATCAAAAATCAGCAACACGCTATGCTTGTCACACAAAGTCCGAAGCTCACGCAGATATTGCGGACAATAAAAACGCATGCCCCCAGCGCCTTGCACCAACGGCTCGACAATCACTGCCGCCAGCTGTTCATGGTTGGCTTCAATTAATGCCCGCATTTCAGCAATATCACTGTCCTGCCATTCAACATCGTCGCGACAGGTGGGGGCTGGAGCAAACAGATGTTGTGGAAGTACCTTGGCAAACTGGGAATGCATGCCATTAACCGGATCACAAACCGCCATCGCGCCGAAGGTATCGCCGTGATAGCCGCTTCTTAGTGAAAGCAGTTTCTGCTTCTCTGTTTTACCCTGTGCAAACCAGTATTGAATCGCCATTTTAATAGCGACTTCAACTGATACCGAGCCGGAATCAGCCAGAAAGACATATTGCAGGGCATCATCAGTGATATCGATTAAACGTCGTGCCAGACTGACCGCCGGATCATGAGTCAAGCCGCCAAACATTACATGCGACATTTTATCGAGTTGATCTTTAGCTGCTGCATTAAGACGTGGATGGCCGTAACCATGAATAGCTGACCACCAGGAGGACATACCATCAATGATTTCGCGACCATTAGCCAATGTTAAATACACGCCTTTTGCCGAAATCACTTCATGTAAAAGCGGCGGATTTTCCACGCTACTATAGGGATGCCACAAATGCTGCGCATCAAATTGCAGATTGCTTAGTTCGGTCATGGTCGGAATTAAATCACGCTTAATGGTGGGATAAAACAAAACTGCCCGTACTTGACGGGCAGTATTCATTATAAAAAATTAATCGTTTTATTTTGTCACGCTGAAGCTCTCACCACAGCCACATTCAGAAGTGACATTCGGATTTATGAATTTGAAGCTCTGGTTCAGTCCTTCCTTAACAAAATCCAAAATCATGCCTTCCAACAGAGGCAGGTTATCTTTATCTACCACGACTTTGACATCGTCCTGCTCAATAATCATATCGTTGGCCGCAACGCTATCTGCGTAATCAAGGGCATAGCTATAACCTGAGCAGCCACTTTTGACTACCCCGATTCGTAAGCCAATGCCACTGTCACGCTTGGTAACCATGTCGCGAACGCGTTTTACTGCTGATTGTGTCAATGTAATTGTTGTCATTTCATTACCTGTTCATCAAATGGTTAAAACGACTGGCTTCTTTTTCAATTACGACTGCCAGTTGTTCAATTTGTTCTGTAGTATTTTCCAATGAAACACTCACCCGGACAGCACCTAATGCCGTCATATCATCTACGCCCATGGCTTTAAGCACATGGCTTGGTATTTGTCGTCCCGTGCCACATGCTGAACCACTGGAAACCGAAAACCCCTTGCGATCCAGTGACATCAGTAAGGTGTCGGAATCAAAACCCTGTAATGAAAAAAACACTGTATTTGGCAGACGTTCTGTTGACTGTGCAAAAACCGTCACCCCGGGTATTTCGCGTAATCGAATTTCCAGCAAATCTCTTAATTCACGACAATGTTGCTGATAATGCGTTAATTGTTGCTTGGCTTTCTCAGCTGCCGCCCCAAACCCGACTATTGCCGCAACATTCTCGGTACCACTGCGCTTTTCGTGTTCCTGACCACCACCTAATACATATGCAGGCCAGTCCAGTTTTTTATCAACAATCAGCGCACCAACGCCTTTTGGACCACCGAACTTATGTGCAGACAGACTCATCATCTGAATCCCAGCCGCCTGAAAATCAATTTCCAGCTTACCGGCTGCCTGCACGGCATCACTGTGAAATACGATATCCCGTTGCCTGGTCAGTTCGGTTAATTGAGCAATATTCTGTATTACGCCAGTTTCATTATTTGCCCACATCACCGAGACCAGACGGGTATCGTCGGTCAGTAAGGTTTCAAATATCTCAACATTGATCAGACCATCAGCATTAACCGGAATGAACAGTACTTCAAAACCCTGCTGTTGTAATCTTTTGGCGGGTTCAAGCACGGCAGGATGTTCAGTACTGCCAATTAAAACGCGTCCGGAATCGTACTTCTGAGCAACGCCACCAATGGCCTGATTATTCGATTCTGTGCCACCACTGGTAAATATAATTTGATCGGTTTCTACATTTACCAAATTGGCGACTTGTTGTCGTGCATGATCAATTGCTGCAAGCGTATAACGACCAAAACGATGGCTGCTGGAAGGATTACCCTGTTGCTGTTTAAGATAGGGCAACATCATATCCAGAACGCCTTCAGCCAATCCGGTTCCGGCGTTATGATCTAAATAAGCAAAGGACATAAGACTCAGTAACGAAAATTAAAGTGCATCAAATTTGATGACTTTTTCGCTGTTACCCCGGTTGTTAAGATTTCGTTCGTAGTCACTTACCACATGATGCAAGGTGATACCTGCCAGATAGAGTCGAATCTGATCACTCAGGCTTTGCCATAACTCATGACTGACACATTGCTCATCAGCATGGCAGTTATGTTTGCCCTGACATTGCGTGCTATCCACTTTTTCATCAACCGCTGAAATCACATCCAACACAGTAATTTCGGTAGCTGCCCGACTTAAACGATAACCACCGCCAGGACCACGTGAACTGCTGACTAACCCCTGTTTCCGTAATCTGGCAAATAACTGTTCCAAATAGGAAAGCGAGATACCCTGACGCTCGGATATATCAGCAAGCGTGATCGCGCCGACACCGTAATTCAGACTTAAATCGAGCATTGCTGTCACAGCATAGCGACCCTTCGTCGTTAAGCGCATATTGGTTTCCTATCACAGACTATTCTGATAGTTTTCCATACCCGACTATTTTAGTCAACTTTAGCTGAATCCTGATCTTTATCCAACTCGCATCCTTCCAGTTCAGGCATCGAAACATCTGGCATTTCGCCGCCTAAACGATGAATTGTCTGGCACATGGAATCCATGCGCTTTTCCATTAAATGAATATGTTCAATCAATCCATGAATGGCAGATGCCACCGGATCCAGTGTTTGTGTTGAGGTACCATAAGCATCAAAACCAACGGATTGCGCCAGCTTTTCCTGGGCTTTTTTGTCGGGGTTCTTCTGGCTTCTGACCACTCGTCCAGGGATACCAACAACGGTTTCATTCGCTGCAACATCCTTAACCACTACCGAATTGGAGCCAATACGGGCTCCTTCATGAACAGTAATCGGCCCTAAAACTTTTGCCCCAGCCCCCACAACAACATTATTGGTTAACGTCGGATGGCGTTTGCCACCTTTCCAGGAGGTCCCCCCCAGTGTCACACCATGATAGAGCGTGCAATCATCACCAATTTCGGCTGTTTCACCAATCACCACGCCCATGCCATGGTCAATAAAAAAGCGCCGACCGATTTTGGCGCCCGGATGGATTTCAATTCCGGTCAACCAACGACCGATAGTCGACATAAAACGAGCCAGCCACATCCAGCCTTTTTTCCATAACCAATGGCTGAAGCGATGCAGTGTTAATGCATGCACACCTGGGTAGGTGGTGACGATCTCAAACACATTGCGCGCCGCAGGATCTCTGTCAAATACGCAGTAGATATCTTCTTTAAAACGCTGCCAGCGGGTCACATGTAATTGATCGTTCATTTTGTACTCCTCGCTTTGGTCTCTGCTGCACGCAAAATGCCATGCAAAATCTGAACTTCATTCCGGTCAAGATCTGCACGGTTAAATAAACGACGAATCCGCCGCATTAAATTACGTGGATTGCTCGGATCTAAAAAGCCGATGGTGGTCAGACTGCGTTCGAAATGGTCGTATAAATGCACCAGATCTTCGGCGTGAATGGCCTCACGTTCTTCACCCACACGACCTCGTTCAATGGTCGGATTGAAACTCATGCGTAATTCATATGCCATAACCTGAACCGCAGCAGCCAGATTTAACGAACTATATTCTGGATTTGCCGGAATATTTATCAAGGTATGACATAGATCCAGTTCGTCATTTGATAAACCGGAATGCTCCCGCCCGAATACAATTGCAATATGGGTATCATCATCATATTTTTCAAGCGAGGCAACCGCTTCACGCGGATTCATTAATGGCACTGCAAGGTGTCTGAGCCGGGCACTCATGCCAAACACATGCTGACAACCGGTTAATGCCGACTGCAGGGTGTCATGCACCACTGCTTTCGCCAACACATCATCTGCTCCAGAAGCCCGTGCTGTCGCCTCGGCACTAGGATAGATTTTCGGCGATACCAGATGAAGATTTGATAAGCCCATGGTTTTCATTGCCCGGGCAGAAGCACCGATATTACCTGGATGTGTGGTGCCAACCAGCACAAAGCGAACTTTGTCTAAAAGAGTCATGCAGTTTTCCTGGTGATAAACATGGCGTCACCGTAACTGAAAAAACGATAACGTTGCTCAATGGCGTGATGATAGGCCGTCATTATATGGTCGCGTCCGGCAAAGGCCGAGACCAACATCAATAAAGTCGATTCGGATAAATGAAAGTTAGTGACCATCGCGTCTACTGAACGAAACTGGTAGCCCGGATAGATAAAGATATCTGTTTCACCTGAATAGGACTCAATTTCGCCACTACGTGAGGCGCTTTCCAATGCTCTTACGCTGGTAGTGCCTATTGCAATAACTCGTCCACCTTTTTTGCGAGTTTGACGAACCTTTTCACAAACGGTTTCGCTAACTTCAATACGCTCGGAATGCATTTGATGCGTACGAATATCCTCAACCCGCACCGGCTGAAATGTTCCTGCTCCGACATGCAATGTGACTTCAGTCATGTCTATACCGCTATCGCGGATTCGTTGCATCAGCTCATTATCAAAGTGCAGCCCGGCTGTCGGTGCTGCCACCGCGCCAATTTGCTTGGCATAGACGGTTTGGTATCGATCCAAATCATTTTTATCAACTTCACGCTCTATATAAGGGGGTAAAGGTAATCGTCCGTATTGTTCGAGCGCCTCAATTACGTCGCCTGCAATATCAAACTTAAGTTCAAATAACGCATCCTGACGGCCCAGAACCTCAACACGAAGCTCGGTTTCCAAAATTAAAATTCGACCCTCTCCCGGAGACTTGCTACTGCGAATGTGTGCCAGAACGCGTTTATCGTCCAGGACCCGTTCTACCAAAACCTCAATTTTCCCGCCAGTTTCTTTTTCGCCTAACAGGCGAGCAGGAATGACTTTGGTGTTGTTGAACACCAGCAAATCATTGGGTTTGAGTAAATCCAGAAAGTCGCTGAACAGGCGATCTGCCAGCTCACCACTATTTCCATCAAGTGTCAGCAATCGGCTGGCAGTTCGGTGTTTGGACGGATACTGGGCGATTAATTCGGGTGGGAGTTCAAATTGAAAGTCGGTACGTTGCATGGCGAGATCATAGCAGAGCTATTGCGCTTTTCGTTAGGTAAAATCGCTTCCAGACATGAAAATATCATCAAAACGTTAAAACGGGCTTTCATAATCGGACAGCCCTCGTTATAATGCTCGGCTTGTTGCCGGGGTGGCGGAACTGGTAGACGCGCCGGATTCAAAATCCGGTTTCTTCGGAAGTGCGAGTTCGATTCTCGCCCTCGGTACCAACATTAAACCTTTTATAAATCAACAGGTTTATCCAGAATATTTAAGCCCCATCAGTTATACTGTTGGGGCTTTTTATTTACCGACAGTAAACGTAAATCACCGCCTGTTTTCCTGCTTTACCGCTCAAGAACGATTCTATAACGCACATCTCCTTTACGCAGTTTTTCAATCGCCTCATTTATCTGATCAAACGGATACATTTCCACAACCGGCTTGACCTGATGACGTTGAGCAAATTCCAGCATTTTGTTGCAGGTTTGCATACTGCCGGTATCTGATCCGGAAATACTTCTTTGCGCTTCTGTCAGGTTGAATACTTTAATATCCAATGGATCCATGGTTGCCCCGACAAAATGCAGCCGCCCTTTTGGTTTTAATTTACTCAGGTACAGATTCCAGTCCAGTTTGACGTTAACAGTAGAGAGAAGCATATCGAATTTTCTGGGCAGCTCAGCCATGACGACGGCATCACGCGAATCCACGCTGTAATGAGCCCCCATATCCAGAGCTTCCTGTAATTTTGCTGCGCTGGTAAATGCTGTGACTTCGCATCCCCAGGCTTGCAGAAATTGCAAAGCAATATGTCCTAACCCGCCAATACCGATTACTGCCACCTTATCTGTTGGCTTAATATCAAATTGCACTAACGGATTGAATACCGTCAAACCGCCACAAAGCAATGGCCCGACGGATTTAAGATCAATCGCTTCAGGTAAAGGAATAACACTATTGGCATTTGCCCTTACCTTATCGGCAAAACCACCATGATGGCCGACAATGGTAGGGGTAAGATCTGAACAGATATTTTCATCGCCGTTATGGCACTGTTCGCAGGTTTCACAATAATCAGCATACCAGCCTAATCCGACTGTTTGCCCGACTTCCAGGTTGGTGACAGCGGCACCAATCTGACTTATTGTTCCAACTACCTCATGTCCAGCAACGACCGGGTAAATAGACATCCCCCAGTCATTGTCGATAATGCTGATATCGCTATGACAAATACCGCAATATCGCACCTCAATCTCGACCTCATGCTCTCCTAACAGGCCGGGGTCATATTGATATGGAGTAAGTTTGGCCCCCCGCTCCAGCGCAGCATAAGCATTAATCATTTAATATCCTTAATTCGGTCAGGAATGTTAATTACATGATTATTATAGGTCAGCATCGTTTGGACACTTATCCCAAACTGGCAACTTTCGATGAAATAGTGAAGCTAGGAGCAAAATGTATAGTTCACGTTTAATCATTTTGCTTTATTCATCTCCATTACTGAAGCAAATATCACTGTAAATATCCGTTATGCATAATCTGAAGACGCATTTTTCATAACGCTTGTCAGATGTTATAGTCAAAAAAAAGCACCATAAAGACATATAGCGCTATATCTATCGCTAGAATCTGTTGATCTTTCAAAGTCACCACTGCTGGAAGCTATTTTTTCGTTCTACAAGGCGGAAATGATGCGAGGCGGCTATGAATTATCAACAGACCCTAGTTTACTAAGCCCTTTTTGCCAAACTTACTTCTGTTTACTCAAATGGATCTGAACTGTCTGCAGAAATGATCCGGAGAGGTATTTATGCATAGGAAATTAACAATTTCAGTATTTTTAGTCTGTTCAGCATGCAGTCAAAATGATGTAAACCTGACATTTGCTGAGTTGGAAGCTGCTGGTTTTGAAAAACATCAGCAACAGTATTTTCAATTAGTAGGAGCAACCAACGCCTGGTCGGGCAAATGGGCCAATGAAGATGTCGAAGTGTATACCTTTGATGATCCCGATCTCGAAAACGCACCTTTTTATAAATCCATTAAAACAGATGGTTCTGATTCAAAGTGGGCCGATAAATGTGTCCACAAGAATGTGATTTTGCTTAGTAAGGGTTATCAGGCCTGTGATCGTCTCTATGAGCTTTAGTGTCTGTTGATCTTTCATAGCCGCCTCTGTTGTGACTATGAAAGATCAACAGACAGTAGATCAGAAGCAGTTGCGGAAAAATGACGATAATTTAATTTACGAGAGGAAATGAAATGAGTGAGGAGTATGCTCAACAACTAATTGATATTCTGCTTTTATCGGATAATTTTCAAATGGATTTAAAAGCCCTGATTTCCAAAGTGGCCCATTTTGATGGCGATTCGGTTGCCGATAGAAAATGTCTGGCAGAAGCATTTGATATGTTAACGAGAGAAAAACTTATTTGGGTAGATGATGAACCCATTTATGAAAGCCAAGGCGATCAAGTGCTTTTCAATGAGATGATTATTGGCTTAACCAAAACCGGATCCAACGCATCGATAAACTAATAAAAAAAGCCCTTTCAATTAATCTGAAAGGGCTTCTGTTAATGAAATATTATTCGGCTTCTTTAACAATCTGTGCCTGATGGAAGTTTTCAATACCCATTTTATCAATCAGGCTGAGTTGTGTTTCCAGCCAGTCAACATGCTCTTCTTCAGATTCGAGAATATTCTTGAATAAATCACGGGTAACGTAGTCACCAATCTGTTCGCAATATTGAATACCTTCTTTCAGGTCTGGTATAGCATCAAGTTCTAATGAAAGATCGGCTTCCAGCATTTCACGAGTATTTTCACCGATACGCAACGCACCCAAATCCTGCAGATTCGGTAACCCCTCCAAAAACAGCACGCGTTCCGTCAGGGCATCAGCATGTTTCATTTCATCAATCGATTCATGATATTCATGCTCATAGAGGTTTTTCAGACCCCAGTCCTTGTACATTTTGGCATGTAGAAAATATTGGTTAATGGCTACCAGCTCATTACCTAATACTTTATTCAACAGCTCAATAACTTTTTTATCACCTTTCATCGGATTCTCCCTTATTCCTGGATCTGATGAAGACGATTATCGTTCATAAAGAATAAATGTCAAAGATAAGCTATTGATATTAAAGGCAAATGATAACAATTATCATCTACATTCTGTTCCATACGAGGTGGAAAAATAAGAATTAGCAATTAAAGCTAAGTAAATTAGTGACTTGTTTGTTTGGCAAAAAGCCACAAATAAACTATGGAAATAAGACTTTGAAATATTCAGGATTCAATTGGAGTTGAGGAGGTTCTACTATCTGCGCAGAGTTAACGCGTACCGTTCACAGTTTGGGCCACCAGAAAGTTATCCTGTTCGATAAGCTGTGGGGCATGTTGCTGCAAAACACGGTTTACCTTGAACTGACATTTACCACAGCTTGCGGCAGCACCAGTGCATTCACGGATAGCTTCCAGCGAGTCTGCGCCAGCATCAATAGATGCTTTAACTTTATCGACATTCACGTTGTTGCAAACACAAACTATCATGAAATAAACCCTATTGGTTAACCGTGTTGTTAATGATAATGATTGTTATTTATTAAGTCAAATGGCTTTTGTTATTTTTTGGGAGAAATTCCCAAAATTGCTACTTGCGATGCGGATGTTAACATCGTAACGTAGCTATAACAGGCCTTAAGAGAACAGTATGAAAGCAATATCAGCGACAGTATTAATAGTTGAAGATCATCGGGACTTGGCTGCTAATGTAGGTGATTATCTGGAAGTTGGCGGTTTTACCGTTGATTTTGCAACAGATGGCATTACCGCATTACAGTTATGTGAAGAGCACCATTACGACGCAATCGTTCTGGATATCATGCTCCCCGGAATTGATGGCTTTGAAGTCTGCCGCAGATTACGTCAGGAAATGCATCTACATACGCCGATCATTATGCTGACCGCCCGTGACACCATTAATGACAAGGTGAACGGTTTTGATTTGGGTGCAGATGATTATTTGATTAAACCTTTTGAAATGCGTGAGCTCGAAGCCAGGCTGATTGCAATGATCAGACGTCAACGGGGAGAGCTAGAAGGTGGAAAGTTAACGGTAGCCGATCTCACCTATGACCTCGATACTATGCGTGTTATGCGAGGTGATAAGCTTATCAAGCTGTCTCCAATAACGTTACACATCTTGCGGATTCTGATGCGCGAATCGCCAAAAATTGTCAGCCGCGAACGTTTGGAAGCTGAAGTCTGGGGTGATGATGCACCCGATAGTGATACGCTACGCAGTCATTTGTATAACCTGCGGAAAAGTCTGGATAAACCTTTTCAAAACCAGTTAATGCATACCTTACCAGGTGTGGGTTATAAGCTTTGCAGAGAAGAAGATCTTTAAAGCTTATTTAGCTTAACGGCTGCGAAACTGCGCTTTGGGAAAGTGCACACTGACCTCGGTCCCCTCGCCCATTTTGCTGGATAAACGCAGATTCCATTCATAGCGATTACATAACCGTTTAACAATAGTCATACCAATACCATACCCCGTAGTCTGTTGCTTCTCATCTGCACGGAAAAACGGTTTAAAGACTTTCTGCATTTGATCCCGGTCCATCCCAATTCCACTATCGGCCACTGAAAACCCGTCCGATCGGATAGAGACAGTAATATTGCCACGCAGAGTGTAATTAAAGGCATTACGCAATAGATTACCAATAAGAATCGGTAACACTCGTTCAGCAGCCAGTACGACTAAAATACCCGACTCTTCCACATTCACCGTGATCGGTTTATCGTGATGAATCATTCGCAGGTTATCCAGTTCCGCAGCTATCAAATCATTCACCGTGATTTCACGTAAAGGTAACGCCTCAACCTGCTCCCTGGCTAATAACAACAGCGTTTCAATCAGCGATTCCATATCCATCAGTGTGCGATACATACGGTTCATTTCTGTCACTGCTTGATCGCCATATTTGCGTTCAACCACCTCCAATGCTCCACGGATTACAGCTATTGGGGTACGTAATTCGTGACTGACGTCGCGGGTAAAATTCCGTTCACGTTCAACAAAGTTTTCCAGCCGGTTAGTAAATTCATCTAACGCCCGGACCAGACTGGAAACCTCGTCATCTGGAATGCTTCTCAAATCATGCAGATCCAACTGGGGAAAATTACCCTCCCGAAAGTCCACTTCGTTGACTGCCCGTGACAGTTTCATTATGGGTGAAACTGCCTTATGTGACTGTCGATAGGCAATCCAGGCCAGCAGATAAAGCACAACTAGAACCATCGCCAGAGGTAATAGACCAAAGACTAAAGCCAGTCGGGAAACCTTCACTTCATCAAAAATCAGATACAGACGACGATCACCTTTGTCCTCGACATAAACAATGGGCTGCTGGCCTGCCAGCTCAGCACGTTTCAAGCCTGGTCCCAGCTCCTGTAAGGCTGGTGGTAACTGAGAATAATTGTCCCGTTCGGCCATGTAAGCTTTTAGGTTCATGGTGTTGGGTAATGGAAACTGCGGATCTTCTGCACGCATATCCCAGAAATGTTGGGCTTCACCCTCTAGAGCAGCACGCACCAATACATCTTCAAGGGTTGCTTTTGCAGCGTAAATTCCGGCGATAGCCACCAGACTAATTAATGCAATTTGTATTAAAAAGACTTTAACCAGCTTGGCATGAAGATTGGTATTGGATTTAGCCATCGACTCAGTTTACTCGCTTTGAGAATAAATAATGCGTGACCAACCACTCGGTTCCATCGCGATAGCCAAATAATTCAGCACAGGCCATAAAGAATAACCGCCATCGCTGTAGCCAGATAGCGCCCTCCCCTTTACCGTAGGTTTCATCAAACAACGCTTTAATCTGTCTGGCATTTTTATCCGTATTTTCCAGCCAGGCTTCAGCTGTTTTCTGATAATGCTGACCATTGACCAACCACTGCTTTTCAATCTGCAGAGCATCCTGAAAATGCAATAACGTGTCTGCTGAAGGCATCAATCCACCGGTAAAAAAGTAGCGTCCCATCCAATTATCATCGCCTTCAGTTTCGAAAGGATAAACGACATTACGATGACAGAAAATATGCACAAAAAGCTTGCCGTCAGACTTTAGCCAGCAACTTACATTGTTGAGCAGCTGCTGATAATTACGCATATGTTCGAACATTTCTATCGAGACAATCCGGTCGTATTGCGTATTCAGTTCCAGTTTATTGACATCGCAGGTAATGATATGAATATTGGTTAATCCACGGGCAAACGCTTGCTTTTCAATATACTCTCGTTGCGAATTGGAATTTGATACAGCAGTGATTCGTGAATACGGAAAACGTTCAGCCATATATAAAGTCAGTGACCCCCAACCGCAGCCCAGTTCAAGAATATCCTGCCCGTTTTTGAAATCACCCCGTTCGAGATAAATATCCAACATGGCCTTTTCAGCCTGATCCAGTGATAAGGTGTAATCATCCCACCAGCAACCGCTGTATTTGAGATGTTTGCCTAAAGACAGCTGATAAAATTCGGCTGGTACTTCGTAGTGTTGTTCATTAGCCGCCTGGGTTTCTATCGCAATCGGACTGTTTCGTAGCATTTCCATGCATTGATTTTTGATTTCACTGGCGGCTTCCGGATCATAGGCATTTTCATCTTGCAGGCGTTGCTTAAGCAGCCTGCGAATGCCAACTCTTATTAACATGTCAGGCACCAGTCCTTTTTCAGCGATAGTGATCAGACTCATATTTTTTTCCTCCAGGGAATAAATGCACTGGTTGTTTGTTGATAGCGACGATATTTATCCCCACGACTGCGAATCGCGTGTTGTTCGGTGTAGGGTATGCCGGTTATGAAATACAGAAATAACAACATCACTAATGGTGCCAACCAGAGCCACGCTGCGTGTTCTATGCCAATCGCCATTAAGGGATAGCTAAACCAGTGTAACCATTCGAAAAAGTAATTCGGATGTCTGGAATAATTCCACAAGCCTGTTTCGCAGACTTCACCTTTATTTTTCGGATCAGCTTTGAAATTGGCTAATTGCTTATCGGCAATAGTGACCCCTGTGATAGCAATAATGGCGACAGCAAGGCCGGCATATTGAGCGAGACCTAAAGATTCAATCTGTCCCTGAGTAATAAACCAGACTGGAATGGCAAATCCCCACGCCAATAAAGCCTGGAACTGGAAAAAGAAAAAATGATAAAAATTGGTTCTAGCGCCCCAGTACTGTCTCAGGTATTTATAACGTCCATCTTCATCTTCACCTAATACTCTTTGGGCGAGGTGAGTTCCCAAACGCAAATACCAAAGCAGCATGATACCCGATGCCATAATGCTCAGCGGCAAATAGCCCTCACTGGTCAGCAAATGAAAGAAAGCCAGAAAACTTAATGCAAAAGCCCACAACACGTCGACAATTCCGGCATTTTTACTGCGAATTTGCCAAAACCAACCACCCAGCATTATTAAAGATACAATGAAAAGACTAAACCACAGCATGTTGTTTTCCTGATTCTTGATTGCGCCAATAATTGGCCAATGTCAGTAATAATGGAATTGCCAATCCCCAGCTAATGGCTAGTACTACGATTAATATTTCTGGTTGCAGCCAGTCTAGTGCACCTAAACGACTGCCTGCATAATAGGAAACAGGACTTGCAACCGCAGAAAATATCCCCGCCATCACACGTCGTCTTAATAACCATGACAGCGAGTGATTAAGCGTTAACGCAAAATTTATCCATAAACACCATATCCACCAGGGTGCAATCGGTTCAATAGTTTGAGCTTGATAAGCCATTAAATTCCAGGCTGACCAGCTCGAATCCAGCACGACACCGATTAAAATTGCCGCCAGCACCAGTTTGTAATCAGTCTGTTTCCAGCGACAAAAACGAAAATGAAAGATCAAAAAGGCGACGGTAAAAATAACGGCCGGTGAATTCAACTCCGCGGCCCCGCTTAATACACAGACAAACCAACCGATTTGAAACAGTAAAAAATTAACTATCGTCAGACGATCAGGCATATTCTGGACACCACTGGGCACGCCGGTTTTCGACTTTACTGAATAGTAAGTGCACGTCACTGATACTGCGTTCGGCAAAACCACCTTCGCAGTAGCAAAGATAAAACTCCCACATCCGAATAAATGAATCCGGATACCCCATGGCGCGAACTTTATCCAGAGAAGCGTTAAAACGTTCACGCCAGGTGGCCAGAGTAATCGCGTAACTTGGGCCAATGTCTTCAAGGCTGGTGAGTTTTAGCTTGGCTTTGGCAGCAGCATTACTCAGCACAGTTACACTGGGGATAAAGCTGCCCGGGAAAATATAGCGCTTGATAAAATCCACTGATTTGACTGCCTGGGCATAACGGTGATCTTCCAGCGTAATCGCTTGAATAATGGCCAGGCCATCTGGGGTTAATAAGTCCGCACACCGCTGAAAATAGTCATCGATATAGTGATGCCCCACCGCCTCAACCATTTCAATCGAAATCAGCTTGTTATATTGCCCTCGCAGATCACGGTAATCTTCAAGCAATACTGTTATCTTGTCAGCGAGACCCGCTTTTGCTACACGCTGAACAGCATAATCATATTGTTGCCGGGAAATAGTCGTTGTTGTGACTTTGCAGCCATAATGCTGAGCAGCAAATACCGCACAACCACCCCAACCAGTACCAATCTCCAGCAGATGATCTGTCGGCTGTAAATCCAGCTTGTCACAAAGTCTCGCCAGCTTTTGCCGCTGAGCTGTTTCAAGAGATTCAGTACCGCTGTAGTACAGGCCGGATGAATACATCATCCAGTCTTTATCCAGAAACAACTCAAATAACTCATTGCCCAAATCGTAATGGGCAGCAATATTCTTGCGGCTACCACTTCGGCTATTGCGATTAAGCCAGTGAAAGCCTTTTAATAACGCACCGGTAATTCTGGCAAAGCCCTGTTCGAGTTCATCAGTCAATGACTGGTTACGCACCAGAATTCTCACCAATGCAGTTAAATCACTGCAATGCCAGTCGCCCTGCATGTAAGATTCAGCAGCGCCGACGCTGCCGCCTTGTACGACAGCTTCAAAAAAGCGCCGATCATAAACGGTCAGACTAATCGATAGATCGTCCTGTGGATCGCCTAATTCATAAACTTCACCTGCTGTATGTAAATGAATACAGCCTTTCTGGATCCTGCCTAGCTGACCAATAACAGCTTTTTCATACAGTTTTGACAGTCGGCTGGGTTTGCCACTTTGTGTTTCAATGACGGCCGATTTACTCATTTATCCTCTCCATTGGGTATAACAGGCTGGGTCACGGTATCGGCTTGTTGATCAGGATGACTGAACGAAGGGGTATGCTTTCCCCATAAGCGTAACGCCTGCCAATAAATACGCATAACAACTCTGAGCGTCTGTAGTGGATAGCGTATAGGTAACCAACGCATGCTTCTTGCGGTCATTGGCTGGAAATCAGCCTGTAATGTCGCATCAAACTGGCGCTCTCCTTCGCGCATTAACACCATGTTGATATTGATGGCATCTTGTTCCAGCTGAAAACGCCAGTGATATTGAATATCCATCGGCATAAACGGTGAAATGTGAAACTGCTTGTCAAAATCAAAACGCCATGGCTGGTTTTGTTGCTGATTTACTTTCAATACATAGGCATAACGTTCATTCCAAGGTGTATTGTTAATTTCGGAGACAATAAACTTGAGCTGTCGCTGTTCGAAACAGAAATAGAACGTTACCGGATTGAATACAAACCCGAGATAACGCGGATGAGTCAGGATCTTTACCGTACCTGAGAACGACTCACCACTCCGTTGCTGTATCAACTCCACCACCGCCTGTTTCAAATCAGCCTGGTCGGATTGCAGATAATCCTTACGATAAAAACTAATCAGATTGAAGCGTTCCAATGACCAGAAACGCGAGCGTTTAAAATGTGATTGCAGCTCATCCAAGTCCAGCATCAGCATCGCCAGTGGATACTGGAACTCATGAATTTTTGGCAGATGACGCTGATGATGCACCCAACCACGATAAATTCCATCAGGCAACATCGGCGACTCCCTGCTGAGAATTTTCCAGAGCATCAATCACCCGCAGAGCACTGCTCACCCCATCCTCATGAAATCCCCACCCCCAATATGCACCACAGTAAAAAGTATGCTGGGTATCAGCAACTTCCTGCCAGCGACGCTGAGCATTAAGCGTGGAGAGATTATAAATTGGATGGGCGTAACGTCGATGCACCAGGACTTTTTTCGGGTCAATCAAATGTCCGGAATTTAACGAGACGATCAGCTCTGCTGGAGCATTCAGACTTTGCAGCGTATTCATGTGATAACTCACGGTACATTGCTGACTCAATTCAGGGCTTACGCGAACATTCCAGCTGGCCCATGCCTGAGTATTTTTCGGCAATATATCTGCATCTGTGTGCAGATGCATCTCGTTTTCCTGAAAGCCTATTCCCCCGAGAACGGCCACTTCCGTTTCACTGGGCTGATCCAGCATACGTAATGCCTGGTCCGCATGTGCAGCGATGATTACTTTATCAAAATGACGCTTCTCTCCATGTACCGATAAGCTCACACCATGGATATTTCGCTCTATCCGTTGAATGGGTGAGCCTGTCATAAACTCTGCATTTGTTTGCTGCACCAGCGCATCAACATAAGTCTTTGAGCCACCTTTAACCACACGCCATTGAGGTCTGTCCGTCAGCGACAGCATGTGATGATTATGCATAAAACGAATAAAATACTGCGCCGGGAAATCCACCACTGAAAGACTGGGACCTGACCACAAAGCACACGCCATAGGGATTAAATGGTCATTGATAAAAATATCACTGTAATTATTGATTGCCAGATATTGGCCCAATGTCAGACCGTCATCATCTTCATTTAATAATAACGGGGCTTCACGATAAAACCGTACCAAATCCCACAACATTCTATAAAAACGAAAACTCACCAGATTACGACGCTGACAGAATAATTTATTTAAATCAGTAGCGTTATATTCCAGACCTGAAGTGGCATTACTGACACTAAAGCTCATCTCAGTGGGCTGACTTTCCACTCCTAATTGGGTTAATAATTTGCTGAAATTTGGATAATTCTGTTGATTAAAAACAATAAAGCCCGTATCAACATGAAAAGCTTTGCCAGAAATCTCTATAGAATGCGTATCGGTATGGCCGCCTAGATAATTACCGGCTTCAAACATAGTAACTTCATGTTTTTTGGCCAGATAATATGCTGAAGTCAAACCGGAGATTCCGCCACCAACAACCGCAATTTTCATACAGCGGCCTCAGAGAGGATTTTCTTGCTTTCGCGTTTGTGAAGCGGCACTGTGCGGACATCCCAGATGAGTCCAGTTTTTTGCATGATTTTTAGCAGGTAATAACTTATATCGATTTCCCACCAATAAAATCCTTGTCTGGCAGAGGCAGGATAATGGTGATGATTGTTGTGCCATCCCTCCCCCAGGGTCAATAATGCCAGCACAAAATTATTACGGCTTTCATCGCCTGTTGAATAGCGTTTTTTACCAATTCGATGCGCCATGGAGTTTATCAACAGCGTTGCATGTAATAACACTACCGTCGAAATAAAATATCCCCACACCAACATTTGCCATCCATTGGTACCCAGTCCTGGAGCAAGCTTTTCCAGCAATACGCCTGTAATAAATAAACTTGCTGCCAGTATAACCGGTGCGATCAAATCGTATCGATCCAGCCAGCGTAGTTCAGCAAACCTTTTCCAATCCGGAACCAGGCTGTAATCAGCTTGATAATGTTTTCCTGAAAGAAACCAACCCATATGGCTCCAAAAAAGACCCTGTTTGGGAGAATGAGGATCGGCTGGCTGATCTGCATGACGATGATGCTGACGATGATGTGCTGCCCACCATAACGGTCCGCGTTGTGTTGCAGTTGCACCGATAAATGCAAAAATAAATTGCACCGTCCGTGATGTTTTAAAGGATTTGTGTGAAAAATAACGATGATAAAATGCTGTTATGGCAAACATCCTGATTAAATATAAAGCGACTGCAACAATCACTGCAATTGGAGAAATGCCCACAAAAATAACTGACACACAGGCCAGATGCATAAATAGAAAAGGGATAACCCTTAACCAATCAACACCAGCATCTCCGTTACCAAGTTCGGCAACAGATAATCCGGCTTCACCATTGTCAAACCATTGTCGAATTGATTTCATGAAGTATCTCTTTTCTAGACGATGTGAATCTTAGTCAGCAAAGTGTGAATTGCATGTGAAGAGTTAAGGGCGTATTGCTCTTTAAAAGCATGACAGCCTCTTCACTTCATTTTCACAATCAATACGCTTTGATGAGCAGACTAATAAAGTTCATCGGAAAAGAACCATGTTAAAGATCCCCCCAACGCTAAAATTGACGTGGTTCTTACCAATATTCGTTTTAACAGCGGCCTGTAGTGGAAATTCTATGCAAAGTGCTTATGTAAATGACTACCAGAAAGCTCTTGAATCAAAAGGTTCGCAGCCAGTTGAAAACAATGAGGCTGTAAATGGCTTTATTGAGGTGTTTAATCAGGCTCAACATGGCGAAGTGGCAGATATTATTCGTCAAACCTATGCTGAACAACTTTATTTTAACGACACCTTTCGAACCATTACTGACAGAAATGAACTCATAGAATACATGGAACAGACCGGGAAACAGGTTGATCGTCTCGATGTACGGGTTCAGGATGTTGCTCGCAGTGGTAACGACATCTATGTGCGTTGGATAATGCAAATGCAATTTAAGGTAATGGGAAAGCAAGTCGACAGCAAATCGATTGGTATCAGCCAATTACGCTTTAATGAACAGGGCAAGATTATCTTACATCAGGATTTCTGGGATGGTGTGGATGGGTTTTATCAACACTTGCCGATTATTGGTTACTCCCTGAAGAAAATACGGGAAAAGTTATGATAAACCGCATTCTGTTTTTTTCATTGCTTCCTTTTCACCTTGCCAGTGCGAACAGCTTTGAATCAGAAATACAGCTGGATAATTCTACCCTGCAACAATGTTCAGCCGTGCCTATTAAAGTGATGTTGTTCAATCTCGGTGATGTTGCTTTGTATCGTGAACAATGCAGTGATGATAGTGCATTGACCAGCCAGTCAATTCAACTTTCATTTATTTATAAGCGAAGTTTTGATGCCGAGGATTTTCAAAAATCTTCAGTGGAATTGCTACGGCGTAATCTGGATGAGGATTTGTTCAAATCAATTGAAATGGCATTATTGGATTTCAATGCTGGCTATCAGAAAGCAGAAGAAGGTGATCGTTATGATATCCGCTATTCATCTGAATCAGGCTTGTTGCTATTCAAAAATGGTCAACAACTGAGCAAAAGCGACGATGCTCAACTTGGTAAAGCTTACTTTGATATCTGGTTTGGCAAAGATCCTTTCAGCAAAGGAATCAAAGAAGAATTATTGGCAGGCCTGAAAAACTAAACCCGCCTGTTGGCGGGTTCAAATATGTTAACTCTTTTCTTCACTGGGATATAACAGCTTTTGTAAGCCCGGATGATCCTGCAAAGGCTGTAATGCCGGTTCCAGAGCAATTTCTTCTCGATAACTTTCACTGCGCGAAATAGCTTGTTTAAGATAATACAGCGCTTCTTCAAATTGCCCCATTGTCGTATAAGCACATGCCAGCTGATAAAACGCATGGCTGTTTAGTGGATCAATCAATAAAGCCTGATGGCAAAGATTGGCTGCCCATTGAGGCTCACCTAATTCAAGTACCGCGTCAGCCTTATAGGTCAATGCCTCACAATCATCGCGTTTAATCTTCAGGATATGATCATAAATACCGATTTTATGTGATGCCGTATTTTCCTGGGCAGCACGTAGCCATAATGACTGCAGTTCCTGAGTTCGCTCAATCTCTTCGCGGTTCTCTTCAATATGCTGTGTTTTCTGATTAAGTTGCAATTCTATAGCGTGTAACCGCTGCTCGTATTCCATCACTAGTTTTGAGATCTCTTCATCTGCCAGCGAGTGCACCCGCTCTTTGATTTCCCGAATCGATGTCCATCCCACCAGAACTAATATCGATGTTGCACCTGCAATCAGATAGAAAAAATAGGTAACCGTGTTGGTTGAATAGGTAACCGCTTTATCCACCGCGTTAATTTCACGGTTTACAATCTGCTGAATCATTTCATTGCGTTGTGATGCCATGTCAGTACGCAATTGCTTCAATTCATCCAAAACATAACGTTCTATGAACGGTGAATAGAGCGGTTCTTCCAATACGTCAACTTCAGCTTCAAATTGTTGCATTTGCTCATCAGATAATGGGGCCACCTGAGTTTCTGGCTCTGCATTTGCCAATAATGGCAAGCATAAAAAACATAAAGCTATTAAGACGCGAGGCATATGGCTCTGCCGTGATCATGAACCTCTACTAAATAACTGTGTAGATTTTTGATGGCATCAGCATAGTCATCTTCGTCAATAATAAATTGCATATCTACCTGACGCATTGACTGATGCATGGCCAATACACTGATATTTTTCTCAGCCAAAGCACTGACCGTACGTGCCAGAATACCGGGTATTTTCATATCACTACCAATCGCTGACACAATGGCCACTTTCTGCTGATTAATTTCAGCTTCCGGAAATTGTTCCTGTAAAGCTTCCCTAATCCGCCGAATATTCTTCAGGCTGGCAGTAAGATAATGCGTAATGGTGTTGGCATTAATATCTTTGGAAATAATATGGGCCTTGTTTTTGCGGATCTGGGCCAGGATTTCACGATCATAATTTTCAATATTGCCCGCCATATCCTGATCAAACAGCTCAAATGCATAAACATGTTTGCAGCCGGCGATAATTTCTACACAAGGTTTGCTACTGATATAGTCACCGGTGATTAATGTTCCGGCATGTTCAGGTTCAAAGGTGTTTCTCACCCTTAATGGAATATTATTCTGCCGTAAGCCTTTTGCCGCTTTAGGGTGAATAGCTTCCATACCCAGATTGGCTAATTGATCAGCCACATCATAATTGGTCCGGCCAATCGGCACAGCATTGTCTTCACCTACCAGACGCGGATCAGCGCTGCTTAAATGAAACTCTTTATGAATAATCGCTTCATTGGCATTGGTTAATACAGCAATACGGCTAAACGTCATTTCGCTGTAGCCGCGATCAAAGGTCGACATCAGACCATCATCACTATGGGCATACCCGGTCACGATGGGTAACTCTTTACTCAAATCAATTTTGGCAAACGCTTTATCAATTCGTTCATCAAGTTTCATGTGCTTGTCGGTCTGCCAACCGGTCAAATCAACATAACGGGCATTGATCTTGTCTTTTTTAAGTAAAGTTGCCGTATTCCAGGCACTGTGAGCCTCGCCAATACTGGCCAGCATTTCACGTACTGTTGCCAGATGCATATCCAAGGCAAAGTGACCATGCTGGCAAAGTCGTTGCAGATCTGCCAATACCCGTTCTGCATCATCAAGACGTTCGCCAATAAACTCATTAGCTTTGTTTAGTGTTTTTTTATCTTTAAACAATTGCTGGTTGATGGAAAAAATCTCTTGTTTGAGCTTTTCCATCGCTTCCATCCAGCTATCATCATTCAAACTGTTGGCAAATTCAGCGTAAACACCAGAAGTGCCATTTTTCTTATGCTCAAGCAAAAGGTTGGTAATACCACCATAAGCTGAAACAACAAACACACGATTGTAAATTGACTCGTTATGAACCGGTTTCAGAATAATATTGTCGCGCACTGCGACATAGTCGCTCATGGAAGTGCCGCCTATTTTTTCTACCGTATGAAATTGCATATCTACTCTCTGTTAATTCGTTGTACTCCGGGCTAAACCGGAAAGGCTGCATTGCCTGTTATTCAGTTACTGCTTCGGCGTCTAACTCATAAGCACCTTCAGCGTTGTGTACTTCTTTGCCATTTAATGGTGGATTGAAAACACAAGCCAGATGAAGCTCTTTAAAGGCACGCAGGATATGACGATCATGTTTATCCAGGTTGTATAAAGTACCCGGGGTAATTTTGTAGACCTTGCCATCATCTAGCGTTTCCACTTCACCTTCACCGCTAATGCAGTAAACAGACTCCAGATGATTTTGGTAATGCATGCGAAAATCAGCACCGGCATAGATAGTGGTGATATGGAATGAATACCCCATGTTGTCATCTTTCAATAACATACGGGTGCTTTCCCAGTTACCGTCCGGTGAAACGATACGACGTGAGGTTTTTTGAGCTTCTTGAAGTTGTCTGACAATCATGATTTTGTCCTCTGTAAATGCTTTGCAATATCCGGTGAACGGAAAGCCGCTCACCGGATTGTTAATACTGGGTTGAGAGGTTTATTAACTTGCCGCTTTTTTGCTTTCCGGCTCAACCACATCAGATTTACTGGCTTCATCGCTTACTGAATAATCACCTTCAAAAAAATCCTTTTCTTCCGGAATGCTGTCTGCTTTATCGCAAACTTCTTTAATAGCCTGCTCCAGAATATCGATACCTTTTTTCAGATTTTCATCTTTAATAGTTAGTGGGCAAAGGAATTTCACAACATGATCGTCTGCACCACTGGTTTCGATAATTAAACCTTTCTGAAAACATTTACGGGTAATTTGTCCAGCCAGTTCGCCATTGACACAATTAATACCGCGGAACATGCCACGACCATGTGAGTTAAAGTTACCTTCACCGTATTTCGCAACAATTGTGTCAACGCGATCAGCAATGTATTGACCTTTGCGCTGAACTTCCTTGGCAAATTTATCGTCTTTCCAGAAATAATCGAGTGCGGCTTTAGCAGTGACAAACGCATGATTGTTGCCACGGAAGGTACCGTTATGCTCACCCGGTGACCACTGATCGACTTCAGGCTTCATCAGCACGACAGCAAATGGCAGACCATACCCACTGAGTGATTTGGATAAGGTGACGATATCAGGGTAAATGCCGGCTTCTTCAAAACTGAAGAAAGTACCGGTACGGCCGCAACCTGCCTGAATATCATCAACAATCAATAAAACATCATGGCGTTTGCAGATTTCTGAAAGACTTTGTAACCAGGTCATTGAAGCAGCATTGATACCGCCCTCGCCTTGTACAGTTTCAACAATCACCGCGGCCGGCTTGTCGACACCACTACTGGAATCCGACAACATCTTGTCGAGCAGATTGGTAGTATCGAAATCATCACCTAAGTAACCATCATAAGGAATTCGGGTTGAACCATGTAAAGCAATACCAGCTCCACCACGGTGAGTTGAATTACCTGTTACCGATAAGGCACCAAGGGTCTGTCCATGCCAGCCATTTGTAAACGAAATAATATTTTCACGACCGGTTTTTTTACGGGCAATTTTTAATGCCGCTTCGACTGCATTGGTTCCGGTAGGACCAGTAAACATGACAATGTAATCAAGGTCACGTGGCTTCAGAATATTCTCGTTAAAGCTTTCCAGGAACTCACCCTTGGCACGAGTATGTAAGTCCAGCCCCTGAGTAATGCCATCACGTTGGATATATTCAATCAGTTTCTCTTTGAATAAAGGATGATTGTGACCATAATTCAGCGAACCGGCACCAGCCAGAAAGTCTATATATTCATTACCCTCATCGTCGTAAATCAACTCGCCTTGGGCTTTGTCAAATAGACGAGGGAACGCGCGGGCATATGAACGCACTTCTGATTCGATCTCTTCAAAAATTTTCATTCGCTTTTCTCTCCTGTGAAAATTGTGGCCATCGCTGACCTGAATTCAGTATTAATTAAGCTATTGGTTTAAACGGACCGACTTTGACTAACATTTCAGTATCATGCTGATCGGCAAAATGTTGTTTTCGATCAAACATTACGCTACTGCTAATCTCGGTATCAAGCTTACGGGCAAGGCTTTCAAATAACGCCCAGGAAGCTTTATTGTCTGGGGTTATCGTCGTTTCGATTCGCTTAATGTCACGGTTTTGTTCACGCGACAGAATTTCTTTAAGCATTCTTCCGGCAAGTCCTTGACCTCGGGCCTTTTCACCAACGGCAACCTGCCAGACAAATAATGTTTCAGGGCGTTGTGGTATGCGGTATCCGGAAATAAACCCTACCAATTCATTATCAAGAACAGCTGCTACAGCTGTCTCGGCAAAGTGACTGCTTTGCAATAAGTTGCAATACATCGAATTGGTATCTAACGGTGGGCATTCAGAAATAAGTTTATGCACGGCTGCACCAAGTTCTGCCGTTGGTTGCACTAACTCAATTGGTAAAGGTGCAGTCTTTACTTGGCTCATATATGTAATCAACTCTAATGTTTATGGCACTAAGTACTTAGTGATGTAAAAAAATCTGTAAATTCCATCATAATTACGTTTAATTAATATAATCATGCATTTATGACTTGCAGATGACAGAATCTAAATATATAGTACACTAAACAAATTAAAAGTCCAGACCACTTTGCGCTCTATTATTTAATTCGAGCTCTTTAAAATGGTTTGTATAAAAGTCTGGCTGTTTAGCCGATAAGACTCGTAAAGCGGTTTACCCCAAGTTGAAATATTCATTAAAGAAACGTGGGAAAATATGTTGAATTCAATTCAAATTAATACTGAAACTATAGACGCACTTGGTCTAGATAAAGAGCAAAGGGAACACCTGTTGAATCATATTGAAGAAGTGCTTATTGCATTGCGTCGGGTTATCCGCGCCACCGACCTACATTCCAAATACCTGGCTAAAACCACCGGCTTGACCGCACCCCAGATACTTTTATTACAAACATTGCGGGATAAGGGGCAAGTAACCATAGGTGAATTGGCTCAGGAGATGAGTTTAAGTCAAGCGACAGTGACCACTATTCTGGACCGGCTGGAAAAACGTGGATTGGTTTATCGACAACGCTCTCAGACCGATAAACGTAAAGTTCATGCATACCTGACTGAGACCGCTACAGAAACACTTAAAAGCGCGCCTATTCCTTTACAGGATCGTTTTACTCGTGAATTCAGTAAACTGGATGAATGGGAACAGGCAATGATAATGTCCGCTATAAAACGGGTTGCTCAAATGATGGACGCCCAGCATATTGATGCCTCACCTGTTCTTGATATTGGTTTGCTGGATCGGTACGAGGATGAACAGGATGTCGTTAAAATGTCTGCAAAAAAACGTTAGGAATTTTGCAGGCCATTTCCGCTCTCAAGCAGACGTTCAATTTCACTCACTGGCAGGGGTTTACTATAGTAATACCCTTGTAATTCCTTACAGCCCATTGTCGTCAGCATGTTTACCTGCTCAATGGTTTCAACGCCTTCGGCAATGGTTCTCAACCCCAGATTATCTGCAAGTTGGACAATGGTCCGTGCAATCGCAGCATCTTTAGGGTTTTCAACAATTTCATCAACAAAACTTTTATCAATTTTCAACGTATCAATCGGGAAATTTTTCAAATAACTTAATGAAGAATAACCGGTTCCAAAATCATCAATTGCCAGCCCTACTCCCATGTCTTTTAATGCTCTGAGTAATGGAATAGTTTCCATTACATCCTTGAGCATAGCCGTTTCCGTGATTTCCAATTCTAGAGAAGATGCTGGAAGCCCCGAGTTCTTCAGACTTAGTCCAACCTGCTCCAGCAATAACTGCTGATTAAACTGCATTGCAGACAGGTTCACCGAAACCCGCCAGTGAATATCAAAACGTTTTTGCCATTTGCGTGTTTGTAAGCATGCCTGTTGCAAAACCCATTCGCCAATGGCAATGATCAAACCGGTCTTTTCGGCCACTTCAATAAAGGTGAGTGGACCTAGCAGACCTTTTATCGGATGCAACCACCTCAACAAAGCTTCAAAACCAATAATCTGCTGTGTTTTTACATCAATTTGTGGCTGATAAAACAACAGAAATTCATTGCGTTCCAATGCCTGGCGGAGATCCTGTTCGGTTTGCAATCGCTCATACAAATAATCATTCATTTCTGCTGAAAAGAACTGGTAATTATTACGTCCCAGTTCCTTTGCGTGATTCATTGCCACATCAGCATGTTGCATCAAACTTTGTACGTTATCGCCATCCTCAGGGAAAAGTGCAATACCAATACTGACCGTACTGAAAACGTTGTAACCTTTTATATCAAATGATTTTTCAAACTTGGCAACAATGCGTTGCGCTATATTTGCCAGTACATCCACATTATCAATATTGGTCAGCATTACCGTAAACTCATCGCCAGCAAACCGGGCAACGCGGTCATCCTTATCCTTACTTACCGCAATCAAATCTGCATCCCGCAGACAATCCTTAATTCTTGCTGCGGCTTCACATAACAATGCATCACCAACTGCATGACCATAGGTGTCATTGATATGTTTAAAGTGATCCAGATCGATAAACATCAACGTTAACGATTGTTTTTTATGCCGGGCCCGGGCAATTGCGGTTTCCAACTGCTCAATAAACAAGCGGCGATTGGGTAAGTCGGTCAGCGTATCGTAATAGGTAAAGTAAGCAATTTCCTGCTCTGAACGTTTAAGTGAAGTGATGTCCTGCAAAGTGCCAACAATCTTCCACCCACTATAATCCTCGATAATTTCCGTGCGTTCATGCAAATAAAATAATTCGCCATTATCTAACTGAATACGATATTCAATATCATAGGGATATTTACTCTGTATTGCCCGACGTAGAGCCTGCTTAAATAAAGGTCTGTCTTCGGGGAAGATACGACGAAGAATCTGCTTGAATGAAATGCCTTGGGAAGTATCTTCGATACCCAATAACCGATGCAGATCAGCACTGCATTCAATTGCATTCTGCTTAAAATTCCATTCCCAGTAAACCAGATGGGCAATTGCCTGTGCCTTGGCCAGTTTTGAGCGACTCTGACTGAGCTCGCGCAGGGTATTGTTGGCTTTGAGAATGTAACGGATTCGGTGGGCAAATAACGGCCACTTGAAAGGTTTGGTTATAAAATCTGTTGCACCAGCTTCGAATGCTTTTTCAATGTCATCAACTTTGTCATGAATGGTCACCATAACAATCGCTGACTGTTGCCCTTTGGGAAGTGAACGTAACTTTCGACAGCAGGTAAATCCGTCCATGCCAGGCATGGAGACATCCAATAGGGTTATATCAGGTAAATGCTCGGCAAATAAATCGATTGCCTGTTCACCATTTTGGGCTTCAATAACCGTTAAGTTCGGATCCTGAAGTGATTGCTTCATCAGCAGGCGAGTCACCGGATCGTCATCAACAATAAGCACGGTATAAAAGGATGGACTATCCATGTTGCCAGCTACCTGAATTTCTAAGCAAAGAAACACTGATATAAGAATGACCAAACAGATCAGCGGCAGTTTATATCAGCAATATTTAAGAAGAATATAAACTACCATAGCGTTGTCAGCTTTAACCTGCGCTAGCGCACATTTCTGAAAAGTTAGATTCAGGGGGCCGGGTTAGATATGGTTTTATGGATATCCTCAATCGAAGCAACAACTTCATCGGAAAGCATTAATTGCTCGCTGCCAATATTGGTCTTTAGTTGTTCCATAGTGGTTGCGCCGATGATAGTCGCCGCAACAAATGGTCGACTATTCACATAAGCCAATGCCATTTGCGCTGGATCCAACTGATGTCGCTGTGCTAAATCAACATACGACTGCGTGGCTTGAACAGCCTGTGGGTTGCTGTAACGGGCATAGTGAGGCCATAAACTCATTCGCGCATTGGCAGGTGCATTGTTCTGTAAATATTTTCCGGTTAGCACACCAAAGCCCAAGGGTGAGTAAGCCAATAAGGGAACATTCTCCCGATAGCTGATTTCGGCACAGCCAATCTCATAGGTACGGTTCAACAAACTGTAAGGATTCTGCACTGAGGCAATCACGGGCAGATTCATCGCTTTTGCCACTGAAATAAACTGCATCAAACCCCAGGGAGTTTCATTGGATAAACCGATGTAGCGAATTTTTCCTGCCTTTACCTGTTTTTCCAGTGCCTGCAGGGTTTCAATGACTGGCGTCATGGTTTCTTCAGTGGCATCGTGCTGATACCCTAATTTCCCAAAATAATTGGTTTGTCGTTCAGGCCAATGTAATTGATATAAATCCAGATATTCGGTTTGCAAGCGTTGCAAACTATTGTCTAACGCTTCGCTGATATTTTTATCATCAAATCGTGATTTACCCTGACGTATGTGCCCTACCCAATCTGCTCCTGGCCCGGCAATTTTACTCGCAAGCACCAAATCATCACGACGACCACGTTTCGCTAACCAATTACCAATAATCGCTTCAGTTGCGCCATAAGTTTCCGCCTTGGGGGGAATTGCGTAAAGCTCAGCTGTATCAATGAAGTTAATACCCTGCGATACAGCGTAATCAAGCTGTTCAAATGCTTCCTGTTGAGTGTTCTGTTCACCATAAGTCATTGTGCCAAGACAAATCTGGCTGACTTTAAGATTACTATTGCCCAGGGTATTAAATTGCATAGTCGATCCTGTGATTTTCAGACGGTAGAAACAAAACAACGCCCATTAAGAGCGTTGTGATGATATTAAAGTTGCGTATGGTCGGGACAGAAGGATTTGAACCTTCGACCCCTTGCACCCCATGCAAGTGCGCTACCAGGCTGCGCCATGCCCCGACAAGCAACAAAACAGTGAAATTATAACGTATTAAGCCAGTATCGTCCGAATTTGTTCCAGCTCTTTCAGCATTTCATCAATCAGTTGTTTGCGATTCTCATTACTGGGTGCAGCTTCTGGTTTGTGTTCGGTTTCCAATTGCTGACGGGCACCACCAATGGTAAATCCCTGTTCATAAAGCAAGCCACGAATTTCACGAATCAGCACCACATCATGGCGTTGGTAATAACGGCGGTTACCACGACGTTTAACGGGTTTGAGCTGAGTAAACTCCTGTTCCCAATAACGTAGTACATGTGGCTTCACCCCACATAACTCACTGACTTCACCAATGGTAAAGTAACGTTTACCCGGAATTGCAGGTAGTTCGTTGTTATTACTCGCCTCTAGCATAACTGTCCACCCTTGCTTTCAGTTTTTGGCCAGGACGAAAGGTAACAACACGACGGGCGGTGATTGGAATTTCTTCACCCGTTTTAGGGTTACGGCCAGGCCGTTCATTTTTGTCGCGCAGTTCAAAATTACCAAATCCTGAGAGCTTCACTTGATCACCTTCCTCAAGTGCACCACGGATTTCTTCAAAGAACATTTCGACCAGTTCTTTTGCTTCACGTTTATTAAATCCCAACTCTTCATAAAGTTGTTCAGTCATATCGGCTTTTGTGAGTGCCATTCTTTACCTCTATTCTTATTATTGAACCGACGTTAGGTTCTAACAACCGCACCCAACTCACTTTGCAGCTTGTTGGTAATTTGCAGCATTAATGCATCGACTTCATCGTCGGTCATGGTTCGCTCACCATGTTGAAGATGGAAAGCGACCGCAATGCTCTTCTTGCCAAGCTCGACACCATCTCCAGAATAAACGTCAAACAATTGAATTGACTTAAGAATATCAGACTCGATACCTTTCAGGCAATGCTCAATTTCAACGGCTACAATGGAATTGTCGACAACTAAAGCGAGATCTCTGCGAATAGCAGGATAACGCGATAGCGTAGTAAATTTTGGAATGGCAGATTGCAGACAAACCGTTAATGCCAATTCGAAAACATACGCTTTACCAGTAAAGCCTAATGGCTTATTCAGTTTGGGATGCAGTGCTCCCAACCATCCCACTGGTTTATCATTTTGATAGATACGTGCAGATTGTCCAGGATGCAATGCAGGATGTGGTTCAGCGCGGAATTCGACTTTGCCATTTCCCAGTGCCAATATCGCCTCGACATCAGCTTTCACATCATAAAAATCAACTTTACGGTTTTTTTCTGACCATTGTTCGGGATGAATATCGCCATAGACCAGTCCGCCAATACAAAGATACTGATCGATATCAGCCAATTCACCCCGGAACACACGCCCCACTTCAAACAACCTAATTCGGTCATGCTGACGATTCAGGTTATAAACCATCGCCTGCACCAGACCCGGCCACAATGAATGACGCATCACAGACAGATCCGCTGAAATCGGATTGGCTAATTTGATTGGTTCGATATCACTGTCGGCAAAGTGTTTTTGCAATGTTGGGTCAACAAAACTGTAGGTGATTGCTTCAAAATAACCACGATCCACCAACAGACTTTGCAGACGTTCTGTGGCAAGCTGTTTTTCTGAAATTGCACCGGGTAATACACTGATTTCAGGCCGGGTTTGCGGCAACCGATCATAGCCGTAGAGACGACCTAATTCTTCAATCAAATCCACTTCGATATTAATATCAAAACGGAAACTTGGCACAATCACCAGCCAGCCATCTCTGACTGCTGTAACTTCCAGCCCCAACCGAGTCAGCTGTTCTTCTACTTCAGCAGCTTCCAGCTCAATTCCCAACACCCGTTTAATACGGTTTGCACGTAGCAGAATTTGCGGCGTTTCAGGTAACGCACTTTCCTCACTGATAATCGTTAGCGGGCCTGGCTGACCACCGGCAATTTCCAGAATCAACTGCGTGGCCCGTTGCATTGCCTGTTGTGCCAATTGAGGATCAACACCCCGTTCAAAGCGATGTGATGAATCAGTATGCAATCCATAACTTCTAGCCTGCCCTGCAATCGCATCAGGCGTGAAAAAGGCCGCTTCGAGAAACAGCGATGTTGTTTTATCATCAACGGCGGAAGCTTCTCCACCCATTACACCAGCAAGAGCCAGCGGACCAGATGCATCGGCAATAACTAATGTCTGTTCAGCAATCTCAACTTGCTGACCATCCAATAAAGTCAGTTTTTCGTCTGTCTTGGCAAACCTTACAATAATGTTCTGCTGTAACTTCTGCAGATCAAATGCATGCATTGGCTGCCCCAGCTCCAACATCACATAATTAGTGATGTCCACCACGGCGCTCAGACTCCGTAATCCACTGCGACGCAGTTTTTCCTGCATCCATAACGGCGTTTTGGCGTCAGGATTAATATTTTCAATCACCCGACCAATATAATTTGGGCAGGCTTGTATGGCTTCTACTGAAACTGGAAATGTTGTCTGAACAGTTGCCGCAATCTCATTAATAATGACGGGGGTAAGATTGGTACGGCTAATCACACCCAATTCGCGTGCAATACCGGCAACTCCCAGACAATCACTGCGGTTTGGTGTTAAATCGACTTCAATGGTGAAATCATTTAATGCCAGATAATCGCGAATATCGCTCCCAACAGGTGCATCAGCCGGTAATTCCATCAGACCGTCAGAGGATTCAGTTAAACCAAGTTCTTTAGCAGAACACAACATACCGAAAGATGGTTCACCACGCAGTTTGGCTTTTTTAATTTTAAAATCACCTGGCAAGACTGCACCAACAATGGCAACTGGAATTTTCAAACCTTCCCGAACGTTGCTGGCACCACACACAATATGCAATAACTCATCACCAGCTACATCCACTTCACAGACACGCAATTTGTCAGCATCCGGGTGTGAAACAACTGATTTCACCTGTCCAACTAATACACCTGAAAAATCCCCGGCAACAGGCGAAACCGAATCAACTTCCAGGCCCGCCTGAGTCAATTTCTCGGCAATAACCTGCACATCAAAATCAGGATTTACCCATTCACGTAGCCAATTTTCGCTTAATTTCATGGCGAACTTCCTATCCTATTTGAACTGACGCAGGAAGCGCAGATCGTTCTCAAAAAATAATCGCAGATCATTCACGCCATATCGCAACATCGCCAGGCGCTCAACGCCCATGCCAAATGCCAGACCCAGATATTTTTCACTATCAATATTGACGTGCTCGAATACTTTAGGATGCACCATGCCGCAACCCAGCACTTCCAGCCAGCCGGTATGACTACAGACACGACAACCTTCACCACCACAGATCACACATTCAATATCCGCTTCTGCAGAAGGCTCGGTAAATGGAAAGTACGAAGGTCGAAACCGCACATTGAGTGGTTTTTCAAAAAATGCCTGTAGGAAATCGGCAAGAATACCTTTCAAATCGGTAAAGCTGATGTTTTCATCCACCATTAAACCTTCTACCTGATGGAACATCGGCGTATGGGTTAAATCTGAATCACAGCGATATACCCGGCCCGGTGCAATGACCCGTAAAGGTGGCTGTTCATTTTCCATGACCCGGATCTGTACCGGTGAAGTATGGGTGCGCAACAGCATTTCGGCGTTGAAATAAAACGTGTCATGCATCGCACGCGCTGGATGACTTTCAGGAATATTCAATGCGGTGAAGTTATGGTCACCATCTTCAATTTCCGGACCTTCGGCAATTTGAAAACCGATTTGACGGAAATACTGTTCAATGCGTTGCAAGGTGCGAGTCACCGGATGCAGACCGCCAACTTCAGCATTACGACCGGGTAAAGTTACATCAACCGTTTCGGCAGCCAAAGCGGCATTCATGGCCTGCTCAGCAAGCAACTTGGACCTGGCTTCAGTCAGACCTGCTACTTCCTGTTTGGCCAGATTCACTTCCTTACCAATTAACGGTCGTTCTTCCGCGCTGAGATTACTCAACTCTTTGACATACCCCGTGATAAGGCCTTTTTTGCCCAGATATTCAACCCGGACATTATCCAGCGTCTTGGCATCGGTCGCGTTTTGAATCGCGGACTTCGCTGCCTCAACAATATCTTTTAATGCCAGTAACTGCGATGACAGTTCAGCCATATTTCCTCCACCTGAGGATCAATCAGAAATAAAAAAGGGCCGTCATCAACGGCCCTTTCCTGTGTAACTAATAATAAGATCCGCGCTAAAGCGAACCGACTGATTAGTTAGCCAAAGCCGCCTTTGCTTTTGCAGCAATAGCAGCAAATGCAGCAGAATCGTGATAAGCAATATCTGCCAATACTTTACGATCGATTTCAATAGATGATTTTTTCAGACCATCGATCAAACGACTGTACGAAATTCCACATTCACGGGCAGCAGCATTAATACGCGCAATCCACAATGTACGGAATACACGTTTTTTCTGACGACGATCACGGTATGCATATTGACCGGCTTTGGTAACTGCCTGGACAGCTACACGATAGACATTCTTGCGACGACCATAATAGCCTTTGGCCTGCGCGATAACTTTTTTATGACGGGCTCTGGCTGTTACGCCACGTTTTACTCTAGCCATTGGAATACTCCTTAATTATAGAAGAGGCAATAATTTGCGGACTGACAAATGATCTGCTTTACAGATTGTCAGCGTGGAACGCAGTTGGCGTTTCCGCTTAGTGCTTTTCTTGGTCAGGATATGGCTAGTAAACGCTTGAGCGCGTTTGAACTTTCCGCTACCGGTGCGTTTGAAACGCTTCGCTGCACCGCTATGATTTTTCAATTTTGGCATTTGGAACTCCGCATTGTTAATTTAATTAATAGTTATTTTTTATTACTTGGCGCCAAAACCATAATCATTTGCCGACCTTCTTTCTTCGGATGTTGCTCAATAACCGACAGGTCTTTCAAATCATCGGCTACTCTTTCGAGCAATTTCAGACCTAATTCCTGATGGGCCATTTCACGTCCACGAAAGCGGAGGCTGACTTTGGTTTTATTACCTTCTTCGAGGAAACGTGTCAGGTTGCGTAGTTTTACCTGATAGTCACCCTCTTCCGTCCCTGGTCGGAATTTTATTTCCTTTACCTGTATCTGTTTTTGCTTTTTCTTAGCAATGGCCTTTTGTTTATTAGCCTCAAACACATACTTGCCGTAATCCATAATACGGCAGACAGGTGGTTCTGCCTGTGGGGCAATCTCCACCAAATCCAACTCGGCTTCTTCAGCTAATTCCAAGGCTTTCGCCAATGAAATAATACCTAATTGTTCACCGTTTGCATCGGTTACACGAATTTCTCTGGCTGTGATTTCAGAATTCAGCCTTTTTTGATCTGTAGCGATGTTTTTAATCCTCTAAAATAATTCGACCGCGGCGAGCGACGTCTTCTTGAAGCAAGGAAACGAAGCTCTCTAGCGACATAGCGCCTAAATCTTCGCCTTTGCGAGTACGTACTGCCACGGCATTTTCTTGTGCTTCGCGATCCCCAACAACGATTAGGTAAGGTACGCGACGCAATGTGTGCTCGCGTATTTTAAAGCCAATCTTCTCATTTCTCAAGTCCGTATCAGCTCTAAATCCCTGATTTTTCAATTGTTGGGCAATTTGTTGAACATAATCTGACTGTTTATCGGTAATTCCCATGACCATAACCTGACGAGGTGCAAGCCATGCCGGAAACGCGCCAGCATATTCTTCAATGAGTATACCGATAAATCGCTCGAGTGATCCAAGAATCGCACGATGCAGCATTACCGGTACCTGTTTGGAACCATCATCTGCCACATAAGTTGCATCTAATCGGCCAGGCATTGAGAAATCCACCTGAATGGTGCCGCATTGCCAGACCCGCCCCAGACAATCTTTTAAGGAGAATTCGATCTTCGGTCCGTAAAACGCACCCTCGCCCGGCTGCAGTTCCCAGTCCAGATCTTTGGCATTTAATGCCTGTTCAAGTGCATGTTCCGCTTTATCCCAAACGGCATCACTACCGACACGATTTTCCGGACGAGTCGATAACTTAATAATAATGTCGTTAAAACCAAAATCGGCATAAACGTTAAACAACAGATCTATAAAGGTAGAAACCTCAGTCTGAATTTGATCTTCAGTACAGAAGATATGCGCATCATCCTGAGTGAATCCACGCAGACGCATCAAACCATGCAAGGTACCGGAGGGTTCATTACGATGGCATGAACCAAATTCCGCCATACGCAAAGGTAAATCACGGTAGCTTTTCAGCCCCTGATTAAATATCTGAATATGACAAGGACAATTCATTGGTTTAACCGCGTAATCACGATTTTCAGAATGAGTACTGAAAATCATGTCACCGAATTTGTCCCAATGTCCTGATTTTTCCCACAGACTGCGGTCCACAACCTGCGGGGTGCGCACTTCCTGATAGTCATTTTGAGCCAGTACATCGCGAATATATTTTTCCACTTCGCGATAAATCCGCCAGCCATTGTCATGCCAGAAGATCATGCCAGCCGCTTCATCCTGCAGATGGAAAAGATCCAGACTTTTCGCCAACTTACGATGATCACGCTTTTCGGCTTCTTCCAGACGATGCAGATAGGCTTTCAGGTCTTTTTTATCTGACCAGGCTGTACCATAAACCCGTTGCAGCATTTCGTTTTCAGATTTACCACGCCAGTAAGCACCGGCCAGTTTCATCAGTTTGAATGCTTTGAGTTTTCCGGTATTTGGTACGTGCGGACCACGGCATAAATCCATGAATTCACCCTGTCGATACACTGACAGGATTTCATCCTTAGGAATATCTTCGATGATTTGAGCTTTATATTCTTCACCCATTTCACGAAAGATCTGAACTGCTGCATCACGGGTGACTTCTTCACGGACCACTTGCAGATCTTGCTTGACCAGCTCTTCCATACGTTTTTCGATTTTCTGCAAATCTTCCGGTGTAAAACCTTTTGGATAGGAAAAATCGTAGTAAAAGCCATCTTCGATAACCGGGCCAATAGTGACCTGTGCATCGGGATAAAGTTGTTTTACGGCTTGAGCTAACAGATGTGAGGTCGAATGTCGGATGATATCGAGCCCTTCTTCATCACGTTCGGTGATGATGGCAAGCTCAGCATCATCCTCTATAACGTAATTGGTATCGACCAGTTTGCCATTCACTTTACCGGCCAGAGCAGCCCGGGCTAAACCGGCACCAATATCGGCAGCAACATCATGAATTGAAACGGGGTGATCGAACTGGCGTTGACTGCCATCAGGAAGGGTAATTGAAATCATACTATATCCTTGGTTGTGGCCAATACGAGAGGCCTTAAAAACCAAAAAGCACCTGCAAGAGGTGCTTGATGTATATATCTGGTAGGCACGATTGGATTCGAACCAACGACCCCCACCATGTCAAGGTGGTGCTCTAACCAACTGAGCTACGTGCCTGCTGTGAAGCGCGAAATTATACGCAGTCAGGCATATTTTGCAAGCGCTTTATACCGCCAATAGAACTAAGTATTTCCAAGCGTATGTATAGGTCTCTATTACAAAGCAACCGGCCCTAGCGCCATCTTTCTGACTTTATCAAGTTCATCTCTTAATTTAGCCGCTTCTTCAAACTCCAGGTTCTGTGCATGTTTATACATTGCATTTTCAATCTGTTGAATACGTTTGGCCAATTGTTGTGGAGACAGTGAGGCATATTTGGCATGTTCTTCTGCCACTTCGGCAAAGCGCAGTTTTTCCTCTTTTTTGCTTTTCGAATCATCCATGCCACCACGAATCGATTTGATAATACCCATTGGGGTAATGCCATGCTCCAGATTGTGGGCAATCTGTTTTTCACGACGCCGATCGGTTTCATCAATTGCCCGTTGCATTGAGCCGGTAATCTTGTCGGCATATAAAATCGCTTTACCATTAAGGTTTCGCGCTGCACGCCCAATTGTCTGAATCAGCGAACGGTCACTGCGCAGGAACCCTTCTTTATCAGCATCCAGAATCGCTACCAGCGAGACTTCAGGTAAATCCAGTCCTTCCCTGAGTAAGTTGATACCCACCAGCACATCAAACTCACCCAGCCGTAGATCACGCAGAATCTCCATCCGTTCGACCGTATCGATATCCGAATGCAGATATCGCACTTTGACGTTGTGTTCGCGAAGATAATCAGTGAGATCTTCAGACATACGTTTGGTCAAGGTGGTGACCAAAACCCGCTCATTGACGGCTGTGCGTTTATTAATCTCGGAAAGCAAATCATCGACCTGCGTACCGACCGGACGAATTTCCACTTCGGGATCGATTAACCCGGTTGGACGCACTACCTGTTCGACGATATTGCCGGCATGTTCTGCTTCATATTTCCCGGGCGTAGCCGAAACAAAAATGGTTTGCGGTGCCTGCTTTTCCCATTCATCAAACATCATTGGTCGGTTATCCAGTGCAGACGGTAATCGGAAACCATAATTCACCAGCGTTTCCTTACGTGACCGATCCCCCTTATACATCGCGCCAATCTGCGGAATCATCACATGGCTTTCATCAATGACCAAAATGGCATCATCAGGCAGGTAATCAAATAAAGTGGGCGGTGCCTCTCCTGCTTGTCGAGTCGATAAATGTCGAGAATAGTTTTCAATACCGTTGCAGTAGCCAAGCTCTAATAACATTTCGATATCAAAACGGGTGCGCTGCTCTAAGCGCTGAGCTTCGACTAATTTATTCTGTTCATTTAGCTCAGCCAATCTTTCACGTAATTCATCTTTGATCGAATCCACAGCACCCAGAATGGTCTCGCGGGGGGTGGCATAGTGCGTTTTCGGATAAATGGTAATGCGGTTCATCCGTTGCAATATTTCACCCGTTAACGGATCGAAATAACTGATCTGCTCTACTTCATCATCAAACAACTCTACACGTACCGCATCACGTTCCGATTCAGCCGGGAATATATCAATAACCTCGCCTCGAACCCGATAGGTACCACGCGATAATTCAATATCATTTCGCGAATACTGCAACTCGGCAAGACGCCGTAAAATTTCGCGTTGATTAATGATATCGCCCTGAACCAGATGCATGACCATCGCCAGATAGGCATCTTTATCACCCAAACCATAAATACAGGACACACTGGAGACGATAATCGCATCGCGCCGTTCCAGCATGGCTTTGGTTGCTGATAAACGCATTTGTTCGATTTGTTCGTTCACCGACGCATCTTTGTCTATAAAGGTATCGGATGACGGCACATAGGCTTCCGGCTGATAATAATCGTAATAGGAAACGAAATATTCCACCGCATTATTGGGAAAGAACTCTTTCATCTCACTATAAAGTTGTGCAGCCAGCGTTTTATTGGGTGCCAGAACCATTACCGGACGCTGCACAGCTTGCGCAACATTGGCAATCGTAAAGGTTTTTCCCGAGCCGGTGACCCCCAACAGGGTCTGCCACATTTCACCGTTGTTTAATCCCTCAACCAGCGAGGCAATCGCAGTTGGTTGATCCCCCGCCGGTTCAAACTCGCAGACTAATTCAAATTGTTTTTTCATACTCTTTAGCAATGTCCGTGTTTATCGTATATTACGGTTTTCTAATCACTATCGTTTCTCGAAGGACAGATTTTGACTATCAAACTCTCACAGCGCGTTCAAAGCATCAAACCCTCACCTACTTTAGCCATTACCGCACGCGCCGCGGCCTTGAGAGCCGAAGGTAAAGATATTATCGGTCTTGGTGCCGGCGAACCGGATTTCGATACGCCGGATCATATTAAACAAGCAGCCGTTAAAGCGCTTGATAAGGGCCAAACCAAATATACCGCGGTTGATGGTACCGCTGAATTGAAAAACGCCATCATCAAAAAGTTTTCCCGTGATAACGGTTTAACTTACGAAGCCAATCAAATTCTGGTTTCATGTGGCGGTAAACAAAGCTTCTTTAATCTGGCACAGGCTTTATTAGAGTCTGGCGATGAAGTAATTATCCCGGCCCCTTACTGGGTATCTTATCCTGATATGGTTTTACTCGCTGATGCCAAACCGGTGATCATCATTGGCGACCGTGATCAACGTTATAAAATCACTCCACAACAACTTGAAGAAGCCATCACTGACAAAACCCGGTTATTTGTCATCAACAGCCCTTCCAACCCAACCGGCATGACTTACACCAAAGCTGAACTTGAAGCATTGGGCGAAGTGTTGCGTAAGTATCCTGACATTCTCATCGCCACTGATGACATGTACGAACTTATATATTGGGCCGATGAACCGTTTTACAATATCGTAATGGCTTGCCCTGATTTATATGACCGCACAATCGTTATGAATGGTGTCTCCAAAGCCTATTCAATGACTGGCTGGCGTATTGGTTATGCCGGTGGCCCTGCTCAATTAATCGGCGCGATGAAAAAAATTCAATCGCAGAGCACATCAAACCCCACCTCTATTTCACAAGCGGCCTCAGTCGAAGCCTTAAATGGTGATCAGGGCTGTGTACAAACTATGCTGGTTGAATTCAAAAAACGTCACGATTTTGTGGTCGAAAAACTGAATCAGATGCAAGGCATTACCGCTCTCGAAACAGATGGTACTTTTTATGTGTTTCCAGATATCAGTGGTGTATTGGCTAACAAACCAGATTTAACAGATGATATGGACTTTGCAGAAGCCTTATTGGTTGAAAAAGGTGTTGCAGTGGTTCCTGGAACCGCATTTGGTCTGAAAAACCATATTCGTTTATCAATTGCCACCAGCGAAAGTAATTTACAAAATGCTTTACAACGCATTGCTGAATTTATTGAGCAATAAATTACTCTGATAATTGCATTTGAGCCTAGGGATTAGGCTCTTTTGGCTTTTCCTGATCATCTCTGTCTGTTGGATGATTAACTGGGTTAAGTTCTGTTTCAATCCAGTTAATCACCTCTTTCTGTTGTTTACGGTTCACCATCTGCTCAGTGGAGATCTGTTTTGGAAAAATGCATGAACCTCCATCATGTTTTAGTTTAAAGCCACGCCGGGCTCCCACTGGATGTTTACTGGGCGCATGTATAGCAGCAGCTCTTAATTCAAGCGTTTCAACCTGTTCAAGCACAATTGCTTCTCCTTTTGCTGCTTCAGCATTCTCAATAATATCTCTGAAGGTTCCAAGTACCAGATAGCCCCCATTTAACAATGGTCCCTGACGCAGAGTCTGCTGAACATTTTGCTCCATCACATTCACCCGTTTGAACTGGGTAACACCAAGCTCATATATTTCTCCGGATTGCATCGTTACAACTGCCTGGACACATTGAATATGAATCGCTCTCTCACCCATATTGACCAATAGGCACAATGCATCAGGATTTTCATTCTGGGCATGGTGAAAAATCAGATAAGGTCGATTACTGCGGCGATATTGAACAAATAATAGTTGTAAATAAATCACCCAGATAAGTGCCATAACGGCAGAGCTAATAGGAGCAATATATTCCACTTAATCCTCCTTCTGTCTAAAAAGTGTTTTAAGCCAGTCAACACGATACAGTTGAAAAAATATTACAATCAATAACATATATAAAGTCATGCCCAGACAGTTAAAAAAATTAGTAGTAATCCTTGACCCTCCGGGCTCAAATCACTATCATAGCCATCTTTCTGTTCCCCGATAGCTCAGTTGGTAGAGCAAATGACTGTTAATCATTGGGTCGCTGGTTCGAGTCCAGCTCGGGGAGCCAATGATTATTAAAAAACCTCAGCAAGTGCTACTTCTGAGGTTTTTTTATGTCTGAAATTTGTTAATCACTTCTTTAATACTCCATCAATTTGTAAATCGATCTCTTCTCCATCAGATAGACCGTGCTCAAACTTATATATATGTTCTTTACAGAATTTCTTCTGCTTAACATCTACCGCGCCAACTTGACTGTGGTTCCAGAGCGTTAAAAAAGATTCGGACACACGGGCAATTATTCCTGTTACCTCGTTGCTAACATCCTCACTCCGTTCAAAAGCTAATTTCACATGACGGTTAATTATCGGTTTTTGAAGCGGCTAACATAGAGGAAACAATATGAATAAAACTAAATTATCTATCGCAATGATGTCATTGGCGCTTCCCGGTCTCACTGTTGCAGATGAGTTACTCGGCATGCAGGAAAATCCAGAGACATGGGTTATGTCAGCAGGAAACTATGCCAATACACGTTACAGCCAATTAGATGAAATCAATCTGGAGAACGTTAAAGATCTGGAAATGGCCTGGTCTTTTTCTACCGGCGTATTACGCGGGCACGAGGGTAACTCGTTGATCATTGATGATGTGATGTATGTCCATACACCTTATCCAAATATCGTCTATGCACTGGATTTGAACAACGATGGGGCCATCAAATGGAAATACGAACCCAAACAAAACTACTCTGAAACGGTTCCAGTAATGTGCTGTGACGTGGTCTATCGTGGTTTGTCTTATGGGGACGGTAAAATTTTCCTTAACCAGGCGGATACCACGTTGGTGGCGTTAGATATTGATACCGGTGAAGTGCTCTGGTCAGATAAACGTGATACCCCAACTACCGGCGCAACCAATACCGGTAATGCCAATGTCTTTAAAGACAAAATCATTGTCGGTATTTCCGGTGGTGAATTTGGTGTTCGTGGCTATGTTCAAGCCTATGATATGAATGGCAAAACACTCTACAAAGCATATAGCACCGGACCTGATGACGAAATGATGGTCGATCCAGAAAATACCACCGCTATGTTACAACCAATCGGCAAAGATTCCTCATTGAATTCCTGGCAAGGTGAGCAGTGGAAAATTGGTGGCGGCACTACCTGGGGCTGGTTCTCCTATGATCCTGAAATGAATCTTTATTACTACGGAACCGGTAATCCATCTACCTGGAATCCGCTACAACGACCAGGTGACAACAAATGGACCATGTCCCTGTTTGCTCGTGATCTGGATAGCGGTGTAGCCAAATGGATCTATCAGATGACACCCCATGATGAATGGGATTATGACGGCGTTAACGAAAATATTCTGGTGGACCAGAAAGTAAAAGGCAAAATGCGTAAGATGCTGGTGCATTTTGACCGTAATGGCTTTGGTTACACCATGGATCGTGCAACCGGTGAATTATTGATAGCTGAAAAATTCGACCCAAGTGTTAACTGGGCCAACAGCATCAATATGAAAACGGGACTTCCGGATCGTGTGGCCACTTACTCACCTGAAGCCAATGGTGAAGATACTCAGACAACCGGTATCTGTCCTGCGGCCCATGGAGCCAAAGATCAGCAACCTGCGGCTTATTCTCCAAGAACGGGTTTGTTCTATGTACCAACCAACCATATCTGTATGGATTTGGAACCGTTTGAAGTTGAATATTTAGCCGGTCAGCCATACGTCGGTGCTGAAGTAAATATGTTTGCGGCCACCAAAGACAATATGGGTAACTTTATTGCCTGGGATGCTCGTGAAGGCAAAATCGTCTGGACAAATCCTGAACGGTTCTCAGTTTGGTCCGGAGCCATGGTTACCGCTGGCGATGTTGTTTTTTATGGCACGCTGGAGGGGTATCTGAAAGCCCTGGATGCCAAAACCGGACGTGAACTTTGGCGCTTTAAAACTCCATCGGGCATTATTGGCAACGTCAATTCATACAAACACGATGGTAAACAATACATCTCAATTTTGTCAGGCATTGGTGGTTGGGCCGGTATTGGTATGACCAATAATCTGGAAAATGATACCGATGGTCTTGGCGCTGTAGGTGCCTACAAATCCCTATCGAGCTGGACCACACTGGGTGGTGTATTAAGCGTGTTTAGCTTGTAAGTTAATGTAAAAGCAGCTTCATAAATTGGCCCGGCATTCTTAGTAGTGCTGGGCTTTTTTTATTGGATTCTGTGGAAACAAATTCAACAAAGGAAGATTTTCACTGACCTAAGAGTTTGCAGCAAAATGGCTAATTGAAATTCCCAGCCGACATCCTTATGTCAATTAATGTTTAATCTGTAACCTACACCACGAAGCGTTTCGATAAAGGATTCGGATTGATGAATGTCGAATTTTTTGCGTAAACGATTGATATAAACATCAACCACATTCGTCAATGGATCACTGTTGAGTTGCCAGACAGCATTTAGTATACGTTCACGACTTAACACACGACCTTTGGATTTTGCTAAAAACAACAATAAGTCAAATTCCATTGTGGTCATTTTTATCAGCTCATTCCCCTTATAAACTGTCCTGTGGGTCAGAGAAATAGAAATATCATTCAGTTTAATAATATTTTCATCGACATCAGGTCCATTTATTCCCCGACGGGAAAGCACTTCGATACGGGCAAGTAATTCTTCAAAATCAAAAGGTTTTGTTAAATAATCATCGGCTCCTGCACGCAAGCCGTGAACCTTTTCTTCAATATCATCCAACGCTGTAAGAAATAACACCGGCGTAGAAATACCTGCATTACGAATATGCTTTAAAAAACTGATGCCGTCTGTATCCGGTAACATTCTGTCAAGAATAATGACATCGAAGCTATGTGAATTGACCAGCATAAGCCCTGATTGACCATTATGAGCCTGTTCACAAAAATAGCCTTCAACCCTCAAACCTTTGCAGATAAAATCGGCCACACGCTTTTCATCTTCAACAATCAATATTTGCATTGTTACTCCACAGCAAGCTTAATATGAATTGCCAGTCCGTCTTCCGTATTGACCGCCCAGATAGATGCCTGATGGGCATCACATATTGATTTGGCAATGGACAAGCCCAGTCCTGATCCCGTTGGTTTTTCATGCTGCATTCGTTGACTTCGATAAAATCGGTCAAAAATTAATGGCAACTCGTCATCTGCCACCCCAGCACCTTGATCCTGAACAGTAATGATTACATTACCAGCATCCAGTTTTGACGAAACGGTAACGTTGGTATCGGATGGACTATATTTAATTGCATTATCAAACAAGATTCTCAGCAATTGTTGAAATCGATCTTTATCAACCCTGACAATAGCCTCATCAAAAGGAAGGCCACATTTCAGATTGATTTTGTGCTGATTTGCCGTACGTTGAAATTCATTTACGCAATTTTTCAGCAGCTTATTAATCGAATATACATCTATCTTTAACTGAAGATTATTGGCTTCTGTTCGAGCAATAAACAACAAATCATCCACTAGACGACTCAATAAAAGAGACTGTTCATGAACGCTTTCCAAAATACTTCGTGCCTCGGTCTCATCAAGTTGTCTGCTCTGTCGAAGCGCGACCTGGGTTTCACCACGAATGATGGTGAGTGGTGTGCGCAGTTCATGACTGACATCTGCCAGAAAGCTTCTTCTGGCAGCATCATTTTTTTTCAAGGTTTCATTGAGGACCTGCAATTCACTGGTGCGTTTATTAACCTCAAACTCCAGCTGACTATTGAGTTTATCCCGCAAAGATTTCTCTTCAGAAAGTTTCTGGGCCATATCGTTAAAGGCGGCTGAAATCGCATCAAACTCTCGGTCAAATCCTCGTGGCACACGATAATTCAGGTTTCCGTCAGCAAAAGATTCGGCTGCTTTTTTTAGAAAATCTACTGGAATCGAAATATTACGAATCATGGCATAACTACCCAACAGTGCTGCAAATACCGCAAAAATAGTGAGTGCTGCAGCAGCCCAGGCAATATTGGTGTGAATATTTTCGATATCAGAATTTAGTGAATTGACGATAGTACTTTGTCGTTGCAAAGCTGAATTAATGGCTTCCCGAAACCGATTATCAATCTGCTCCTCCAGCAGGAAACGAATTTTTTCAGTATTAAGCTGACTTACCGGCTCAGCAAGCACCGCGTCAAACGCATCAAGAATATCGTTGAGTAACTTTTCCAGCTCCTTGGTATCTTCTATCGTTCCCTTGGTGGCGATTTCGCCCAGAGCCAGTCGTTGTTGTTGTTCAAGTTGCGTTATTGTGGAAATGGCATTGGCAATCAACTCTCGCTTGTTACGAACTAACGCCTGATTGGCATTTTTGCCAAATAATAATTCATCGGTAATCTGTTTGAATAAACGATAACTGTTATTGGATAATTTCCAATGCTCTGTGAGCAATGCATTTGCCATGTTCACTTGAACGATGTTCTGGGCAGTCAGTCTTGTTGACCAGATAGCCAGCGCTCCTGCCAGGAAAACCATGGCAAGAGCGACAACAGCAAAAGCAATAATTTTTTTCCGGTACATCAAATGCAACCCAGTGAAGAATAAAATCGTTCGCAAAACCTAATATATCAACATTCAGGCAGTTTACTTAAACCATCTCCACTATCTCAGATTAATCTAATGGGTTTTTCACATTAAAAACGTCTGCCGATACCGATACCGAAGATCACTGGATCAATATCAGTACTGACAGACACCGAGCCCGCCGCCGTATTCCGATAAGTCGCTGTGGTATCAATATCGATGTATTTCAGGTCAAGGTTCACAAACCAGTCATCGTCCAGTGCATAGTCAACACCCGCCTGAAAAGCCAGTCCCCACGATGATTTAAGTTTGACCGAGTCACCGGGATTACTGAGGCCAGAGCTGTTGGGAACCTTTTCATCAAAGAAATAGGTGTAGTTCACTCCCATTCCGATATACGGCTTCAGTTTGGCATTTGGGCGGAAATGATATTGCAAAGTTAGGGTTGGTGGCAGAACTTTGGTTTCAGCGACCGGCCCCAGAAAATCCCAGCTTTGGCTACCATCCACGGTGTGCTCGGAATACCCTAAAATCAATTCTATGCCCCAGTTGGGTGTCATCATGTAGGTGATATCCAGTTCCGGTACAGTATCGCTATCAACACTGACACCTTCCGTTCCTTGATCAACTCCATTAACTGATACCGTTCCACTTGAATCATTTGGATTAACGTTAATCACCCTTCCACGAACCAACCAGTCACCAGCCTCATAAGCCTGAACATAACTCACAGGACCAATAAACCCGGCCAGCAGCATAAACAAAGGTGCACTCGAATATTTCTTCATATTAAGCAGACTCTTTAATAAAGGAGAAAAAGCCTGCACAAGATCTTGTGCAGGCTGAATTAATTACTTACTAAAAGGTAAGGAAGAGTGATGTAATTCGATTTTGACACTGCCATCGTCATCCAATCGATAACCAAATGTGTATTCAACTTTGGTTTCGTTACCAGCCGTATCGGTAAAGTAGTAAAGCCCCATTGCAAGGGCATTTTCGTCACGAATCAGCAGGTCTTCATTCTCAAATCGAACTGCAGTCCAAGGCTGCAGAGCAAAGCCTTTATCTTCCTCAAGCATGCCGCCTACAAAATACGAAAGTGCTTCTTCATAACTGTTTCGGAACGGGTCATCCACTGCTTTAGTTGGTTTGAATAGCACTTTGTCGTCGAATGCATACAAGTTGTCCAGTAACTCACTGGCGACTGCGCCTGCATCTTCACCATTGATTTTGGCCTGGCCGATTTCCACAATACCTTCTGCCCAGGCGTTTTGTGCTGCCTGAATAGCTTCTGCATCGATTTTATCGATTTGAGCAAATGCCGAGGTGGTAAAAATCAGACTGAATGCGCTTGCAAGATATGTCGTTTTCATTGTTGGTCTCTCCTGTTGTTAACCTGAGAGCCATGATATTTGCAAGAGATGAAAATCAAACCGACAAGGAATTAAGCTTGGATGAATAACAGATTAACAAGTTGTTAATCTTTTATTGTCTGTTTTCAGAAGAAAGCATTGGGATATCAACCGTAATACTAGTTCGATGACCTGATAAACAAGGCTAACATGAGATTTCACCTGTTAATGCCGTCGGTCCAGGAATACCCTTAAGGCCAAACTTACGCGTCATTTAGAGAGATACATTCAACATCTTCGCCACTGTCATAAATCTTTAACAAACCACCAATAGACTTAGCAACCAGTAAATTGAGTGTTTTACTTTTTTCATTTGTCAGGAGTTTTTATGAAACTATTTGCGAAGAGCGCAAAGTCAGTTTTTGTCATTGGCGCGCTTATTGGTGCCATGAGTTCATCCGCTGCATACGCTGATCTTAAATTGATTGGTTCTGGTGCAAGTTTCCCAGCACCACTTTATAACAAGTGGTTTAAAGACTACAGCAAGCAAACTGATGGCGTTCGTATTGATTACCAATCTAAAGGTAGTGGCGCAGGTATTCAGGATTTCATTAACGAAACGGTAGACTTTGCAGGCAGTGATGCTGCAATGAAAGACAGTGAAATAGAACAAGTCAAAAAAGGCGTTATTCTGCTTCCAGTCACGGCGGGCGAAGTCGTCATTTCTTACAACCTTGATGGTGTTCAAGAATTGAAATTGCCACGTGATGTTTATCCGGAAATCTTCCTGGGCAACATTACGAACTGGAACGACCCAAAAATTCAGGCGGCTAATCCTGGTGTAAAACTTCCTGACCAAAACATTACTGTTGTTGTTCGTTCTGATTCAAGTGGTACCAGCTATGTATTCACTAATCACTTAGCAGCGATCAGCGATAACTTCAAAGAACAGGTTGGTGGTGCAAAAGCACCAAACTGGCCAAGTGCTGGCACAATTGTCAAAGCACCTAAAAATGATGGTGTAACAGCGACTATCAAACAAACACCTGGCGCAATCGGCTATGTTGAATATGGTTTTGCCAAACTGACCAAAATGCCGACGGCCATGCTGGAAAATCAAAAAGGTAACTTTATTGAAGCTGGTGGCGAAACAGGTGCTTCAGCCTTAGCGACGACTGATTTCCCGGAGGGTAATCTGCCAAATAGTGATGTACCGGACCTGCGTGCATGGGCAACTGACCCATCGGGTGATGATGCCTATCCTATCGCAACGTTCACATGGTTATTGGTTTACAAAAACCAAGGTGAAGAGAAAGCCAAAGCCTTAAAAGACCTTATTGAATACATGATTACAACAGGTCAGGAATCATCTGAAGCAATGGGCTATATCCCGCTGCCAGAAAATGTTGTTGAGAAAGTTCGCAACGCGGCCAGCATGATTCAGTAATCACTCTTGGTGATCGGATAAAACAATGCTGCAAGTGTTTTAAACACTTGCAGCATTTATCTGTTCAAGAGCCTGAAAACGATGTTAGCGATATTTACTATAAATATTCACGATTGATAGGAACACAAATGGTTCACGATCCTTTTAAAGATTCCGCAAGTGGCAAAACATTGTCCGCGCCACCTTCTCCCAGTGATTATATGAAAGATTCTGTCTTCCGATCTTTTGCTTATTTATGTGCTTTATCAATCATACTTTTATTGGCTTATATCGTCTTTGAACTCGGTTCTCAGGCTTTACCTGCAATTAAGGAGCATGGTTTAGGTTTTATTACTGGCACAACCTGGGATACCAACCAGAATGAATTTGGCGTGTTACCTGAAATTTGGGGCACGTTATACAGCTCACTGCTCGCGCTGCTGATTGGTGGTGGATTAGGAGTCGCTATTGCCATCTTCCTGACCCAGGGATTCATGCATGCCAAAATCGAAGTGATGTTCAGAACCATCATTGAGCTGTTAGCGGCTATTCCTTCGGTGGTTTATGGTTTGTGGGGTATTTATGTACTTATCCCGCTAATCAGGCCGGCCGCCCATTGGCTACATGAAACGTTTGGCTGGTTTCCTTTATTTAGTACTGATTTAAGTGGTCCAGGCCTGGCTCCCGCCGCATTAGTACTCGCTATTATGATTCTTCCGACTGTCGCAGCCATTTCAGCCGATGCCTTCCGTCGTATTCCTTATAAAGTAAAAGAAGCAGCCTATGGTATGGGGGCGACAAAATGGGAAGTGATTCTTAAAGTCATGTTACCAACAGCCTCCTCCGGGATTCTGGCCGGTTTGGTATTGGGATTTGGTCGCGCGTTGGGTGAAACTATGGCACTGGCCATGTTAATTGGTAACGTGAATGACATCAGTGTTTCGCTGTTTGCCCCTGCCAACACACTGGCATCCTTGCTGGCTTCAACCTTCCCAGAAGCAGGTGAGATTGAAATTCAGGCTCTGATGTATGCGTCTCTGGTTTTGCTGCTTATCACCTTTGTGGTCAATGTTGCCGGCCTGGCCGTACAGCAATACACCATGCGTAAATTTGAGGGTAAAAAATGAGTCAGATTAACGAACAGATTCTTCCACCAAGAATCAATTTACCCAGTCTTGAAAAAAATGTGCTCGAACTGAGAGCCCTGAAAGATTTTTTCCTGACAGGACTGGTTTGGGGGCTAGCCATATTAGCCAGTATTCCGCTGGTATCGGTTATTTACATGCTCATCATGGAAGGTGGTGCAAGGCTTGATTTCGAGGCTATCACAGCCTTGCCACCAGCCGGATTCGAAACCGGCGGTGGTTTTGGTAATGCCATCGTGGGAACGTTAACCATGGTAGGTATTGCCTCCGCACTGAGTATTCCTATTGGAACCATGGCTGCTCTGTATCTGGCCATTCTTAATCCCAACAGTAAAACCGCGACCGTTTCCAGATTTTTAGCCAAGGTGCTGACCGGCTTTCCTTCTATTTTGGCCGGTGTGTTTGTCTATGCTGTCATCGTTATCACCACCGGCACCTACTCGGCCTGGGCCGGTGGTGTGGCATTGGCTGTATTAATGCTGCCAACGGTCACTCTGGCTGCTGAGGAAGCCATGAAGCAGGTTCCACAAAGAATGAAAGATGCTGCGTTTGGCATGGGATGTACCCGTACTCAGGTCATATTTAAAGTGGTATTACCGACCGCCCTACCCGGGATTATGACCGGGGTCATTCTGGCTGTTGCCGGTGCGGCGGGTGAATCTGCTCCATTACTGTTCACAGCCTTGTTCAGCAATTACTACATGTCAGAGCTGGCAGAACCAACAGCCTCGCTCTCCATTCTGATTTACAACTTCTCTGGTATGCCGTTTGAGAATCAGATTGAACTGGCATGGACCGCATCGCTGGCGCTGGTCTTACTCGTACTGTTTTTCAATATCGTTGCCCGTGTCGTTGGCAGAACGAAATTTAAAGAATAACCAAGGAAATAACTATGAATATGCAAGCCGAAACAGGTGAATTTATTGCCAAGAAATATGAGCCTAAAGGCCCAGTCGTTTTAGACTGCTACGTCAAAAATATTTACTACGGTGATTTCAGGGCTGTTAGAGATACCACTATCCCGGTTGAAAAAAATAAAGTGACTGGCTTTATTGGTCCCTCTGGTTGCGGCAAAAGTACCGTACTCAGAAGTATGAATAGAATGAATGATTTGATTGACTCGTTCAGATTTGAGGGACACATCCAATATCATGATCATGATATCTACAGCAAAAAAGTGGATGCCGTGATCGTAAGACGTTATATCGGTATGGTTTTCCAGCTTCCTAACCCCTTCTCAATGAGCATTTATGACAATGTAGCGTTTGGTTTACGACTCAATGGTTATAAAGGCGATGAAGAAGAGATGGTGGTCAAAGCGCTGAAAAGAGCGGCTATCTGGAATGATGTTAAAGATAAACTTAAAAACAGTGGTCTCTCACTATCAGGTGGTCAGCAGCAGCGTTTGTGTATTGCACGAGCGATTGCAACAGAGCCCGATGTGCTGTTAATGGATGAGCCCTGCTCTGCCCTGGATCCCATTGCCACACGACAGATTGAAGAGCTGATGGTTGAGTTAAAACAGCATTACAGCGTAGCGCTGGTCACCCACAATATGCAGCAGGCAATGCGTGTTGCTGATGTCACCGCATTTCTGGGAGTGGATATTTCTAATGGTGGCCGCACCGGCTATCTGGTGGAAATGGATGACACAAAGAAAATTTTTGAAGACCCACAGCAATTGCTCACCAAACAATATGTCCGGGGTGAGTTTAGTTAATCCTGGTCTTTTGTCATTTTCACGAATAATTACGGAACAACATGATGAACTATCGGGCTTGATTTGATGGACAATATTGCAAGACTTGATATTGCTGCCATCAGATCGTGCCTGATAGATACGCAACTCAACTTTAAAAAGATTAATGCCTCGCTCAAGGTGAAACGCACACCACCAAGCGATACGGTGATCGAAAACCTGATAGCGGGTTATGCAAAAATAGACGAGTACCTGATCAATGGTATCGATTTATTTGCCTATGGTAATTCGGGGTTACTTCTCGAACTGAACTATATTGTTCTGTATCAACACTCCACCACATCATCTATAGAGAAACACTCCCAGTTTGAAGCCACTCAAGCCCACTTTTATGATGTAAGAGATGGTGGGATTGGTCAGTTAATGGATTGGCTGGCATTAAATCAGAATACAAATGTCTGGAAACGATGTGCTGGTATTTTCACCAACATCCTCAGTCAGCCACAGCTATTTTTAGAAGGAAATCACCGCACAGGCTCCTTGATTATGAGCTATGTGTTAATGCGGGAAGGTTATTCACCTTTTGTCTTATCTTATGAAAATGCCAAGCATTTTTTTGAGCCAGCAGAGTTAACTAAAAAGCGGCGAAAAAAATCGCTGGTAGATGACTTCATTTACCTACCCAAACAAACACGAAAATTTGCCAAGCTACTCAGAAGCGAGCAGGAGAAACGCCGGTTTTTACTGAGTGGTGCTTGTTGAACTTCAAAGTCAGTTATAAATGTGAACAGATCCTAATGATAGTTTCCCGTGGCTTTTTTATCTTTTAATTCACCACGATTGGAGCGCAGGATTTTTTGAAACTGTTCGGGATCGTTTTTGAGAATATCGACATATTCATTTACTAATTCATGCCAGTCGGAACCACCGTAAATGGAAAACTTCTCCAGTGACACCATTAATAATTTAGCAGCGACTCTGAGTTCTTTGTTATCCGCTTCACCATACCAGTCGGTTAGCTCACTATAGAGTGCTTCGATTTTTTCTAACGGCGTAAACTCCACCACCATATCCTGATTTTCTTTTTTGCTCATAGTGATTCTCAAATACTGTAAACGGTGTTTTGTCTGATAGAGGCTCAGTCAGCTCAGATAGTTAATTCATAGGCTAATGATATATCTTGGGCCATGCCATTACGTAAAACCAATAATCGACTTTTGTTCGTAGTCTTAAGCTGCACAATTATTCGCTTTGATTCTATTGTAGGTAATGTTGTCGGCTGCCAGTATATGATCCGCTAAAAGCCGGTTTGAATAAATCCCCAAAGGTAAAACGCCGGCATTAAGCCGGCGTTTTAGTGGAACAATGTCACTGCTCGATTTATTTATCAGATGTAAATTCCGGATAAGCAGACATACCGCATTCGCTGATATCCATACCTTCCATTTCTTCTTCTTCATCAACACGTAGTTTGGCGAATTTATTAATAATCGACAGTACGATAAATGAAGCGATAAACATCCACGCAAAGGTGACTACTGTACCGATCAGCTGACCGGCAAAGGTAGCATCCGGGTTACTGAACATGACCGCGAAGATACCCCATATACCGGCAGTACCATGGACCGAGATTGCCCCAACTGGATCATCAAGCTGCATTTTATCCAGAAAGATGACAGAGAACACCAGCACAATACCACCAACTGCACCAATGATCAGTGCCAGCCCAGGACTTGGCATTAAGGGTTCAGCAGTAATTGCCACCAGACCAGCCAACGCACCACTGATTGTCATAGTTAAGTCCGTTTTACCGAACAGGAATCTGGCCAGCAATGATGCCGCGACCATACCCGCAGCGGCGGCCATATTGGTGTTTACAAAGATCTTCGCTACGGCATTGGCTTCTTCAATATTGGCAATTTTTAACTCAGAACCGCCATTGAAACCGAACCAGCCAAACCACAGAATAAACATCCCTAATGTTGCCATCGGTAAATTCGCACCTGGAATCGCGTGAACCTCACCATTTTTACCGTATTTGCCCTTACGTGGCCCGATAATAATGACCGCGGCCAACGCGGCGGCGGCACCAGCCATATGCACGACGACTGAACCGGCAAAATCCTGGAAGCCCAGTTGATCGAGGAAACCACCACCCCATTTCCAATAACCTTCTACCGGATAGATAAAACCGACCATAAACACAGCAAAGATCAGGAAAGGCCACAAACGCATACGTTCAGCTACCGCACCAGAAACAATCGACATGGTTGCTGCAGCAAATACCGCCTGGAAGATAAAATCAGCCATCGCTGAGTAATATGGCGCACCTTCGCCACCGGCTAATACCGATTCAGGACTATTATCTTCACCGAGGAAGAAGTCCAGACCAGGAATCCACGAGTTTACTGGATCGGCGGGGTACATGATGTTGTAGCCGATAACAAAGTACACCAGACAGGCAATACCATATAAAAGAACATTTTTATTGAGAATTTCGACAGTATTCTTACTACGTACCAATCCCGATTCCAACATGGCAAACCCAGCTGCCATCAACATCACCAGCGCTGTACACATCAGGAAATAAAATGTGTCGAGCGCATAACTTACTTCAATTACAAGCGTATCCATTTTACTCTCCTAAATAGCTGCTTCACCGGTTTCACCCGTTCTGATACGAACAGCCGACTCCAGTGTTGAAACGAAAATTTTGCCATCACCGATTCTTCCGGATTTGGCGCTGGTAGAAATGGCTTCAATGGCTTTTGCCACATCATCATCACCCACCACTAATTCAAGTTTGATTTTTGGCTGAAAATTAATCGTATATTCTGCCCCCCGATACATCTCGTTATGGCCTTTTTGCCGGCCATAACCCTTAACCTCTGTCACGGTGAGGCCGGATATACCAATTTCCTGAATCCCGGCCCGCACCAGTTCGAGAGCATGTGGGCGAATGATCGCCGTTATCATCTTCATTTCTCGCTCCTGTTGATTAAAATTAAATTTAATTTACCCTGGCGAAACAATGAAAAATCCATGCCACGTATTTTTCCTATAATAGTCAGTGAGTTAAGAATAAATGTTAGATAGATGAAGAACAAACGCATCATTTTGGTGCAGCAGAAAAGTTAAAAATGCACTGGCAATGTGCACCTTTAAGTAAAGGAATTTTTATTCAGGATTCAAAGCAGGTTCTGTTATTAGGGCGTGTTGATCTTTCATCTCCGTTTCTGTTGTGAGCTGAAAAAGCGTCAATCAAGGCACGAGGAGCGCCTTTTGTGAGATACATCCATGTATCCCACCCCGTTGGGGCTTACGCTCAAAAACGTTTATCTCCATGGATGGAGTGTATGCAAAAGCAATGTCTGGAACATTGCTTGTCCCGGCGTTTTTGTAGTTGTTCTAAATAAGTGACGAGCAAAGCTTCCGCATCCTGCTCACGCCCCTGACCTAAATCCATGTAGGCCACGCAGACTGGCGCGCGCCTCCCTGGCGCGCCGGCATATGATGGGCAAGGATGCCCGAATGCCGCGTTAGCAGGGATAGCGATAGCGGCCTGTCCGTCCGTGGACATAAGTGGCGCTTTTTCAGTCACAACCCAAAGGGCTGGGACTATTTTTACGCCCGCCAGCGTTGTATGAAATACATCCCTGTATTTCACCGCTACGCGGCCAGCTAAGCTGTTCAAATGAGTTCCAGACTCATTTGTCAATCACTTATGTAGGATGGCTACACGGCGTGCTTTCCGCCTTGCCGGACACACAAATAGTCGCCAGCAGTGGTGGAGATGAAAGATAAACACGCCCTAGCAGCGACTGAACGCCTGTTCCAGATCATTAATCAAATCTTTGATATCTTCCAGTCCGACTGACAACCTGATCAGGCTGCCGTCCACATCAGCCTGTTTAAGTGTTTCTTCTGATAAACCAAAATGAGAGGTGTAAATCGGCTGGGTAGCAAGACTTTCTACGCCCCCCAGGCTGGGCGCTATGGCAAATACATTCAGAAGATCAACGAAACGCTCGGCCATTGCGGCGTCGCCATCAATATAAAAGCTGACCATACCGCCAAAACCGGACATTTGCTGGTGAATAAAATCATGTTTTTGATGTCCCTTTAATCCGGGATAACAGGTTTTACGGACCTTTGGATGTGTTTCCAGATAGTCAGCAACACGCTGAGCATTAAAATTATGCCGTTCTACCCTGAGTGCCAATGTAAGGAGGCTGCGGGATAGTTTGTGTGCAACTTCCGTCGAGATCGTCTGACCGAGATTTTTACGCCAATCGTTGATCGCCTCGAGTTGCACAACAGGCCCGGATAAGACTCCGGCAGTCAAATCACTGTGACCACCCAGATACTTTGTTGCACTTTGCACAGTAAAATCTGCCCCAAGCGCAATCGGGCACTGATTAACAGGCGTTGCAAACGTATTGTCTACCGCTAACAACGCATCGTATTCATGTACCAGTTTTGCTAACCGATGGATGTCTTGTAACTGTAATGTGGGATTACTCGGCGTTTCGATAAACACCAAGGCCGGTTTTTCAGCTTGCAGTAAAGCTTCTACTGCTTTCAGATCTGTTTTCTGCAGTGAGAATGTCTTGATACCCAGTGCTGGCAATTGTTTGCTTAAAAGCTGCTGAGTGCCGCCATATACATCCCCAACACAAAGAATACCCTGAGTAGAAAAATGCATAAACAGAGCGGAAATTGCTGCCATTCCGGAAGAAAATGCCAGGCTGGCTTCAGCTTTATCTAATTGAGTCAGTTTAGCTTCCAGGGCCGTGATAGTGGGATTCATCCCATAGCGACTATAAAAAGCGCCCGGTGTCTTACCCTCCATCACATCTCGCATGGCCTGCGTGCTCTCGAAAGCAAACAGGCTGGTGTCATATAGCGGGGGTTGAGGTGAACCTTGATCATTATGATAGGAATCACTGTGTATGCACTCAGTCATTGTCAGCTTTGATTTCATGCCGATATCTCCTTGGTAAACACAAGTTTTTTGCCAAAAATCTGATAGTTAGCATCCAGTATCAATGAATTATATGTACTGAACAAAAAAATCCGGCCGAAGCCGGATTTTTTAGAAGTGCAATAAGGCGAACTAACCCTATTTCACATCAAACTCAGGATTTGTTGTCAGTAACTGGATCAACATCCGGCTCAATGTCCCAATAAACTTTATCAAGACCTTCCGCCTGTGCATCATCCGATACATCCAAACCAGTGGTATGCTTCAGAACAAAGGACAATACCAAGGCGGTAATAATACCGAAGCCAAGACTGACCACGATGCCTACCAACTGCATTACCACGCCAATCTCACCATGCTGGAACGCATACGCACCTTCTTCAATACCGAGATAACCACCACGTGGTACACCGATATGCAATAGCCCTGTCATGATAAGACCATAGGAACCTACACCGGCAAATAATGGCAATAATTTATGTTCATCAATTTGTCTTTTTTGCAAAAACTCATAAATGACATAAGCAACAATTGGCGCGCCCAGTGCGACCAAAAACATTTGCCATGGTACATACACGTCAAAACCTGATGCACCAGCGACATAACCTGCCAATGGACCCAGCAGTAAATAGCTGAACTTACGAGTTGAATAAGCCAGAACAGCACCCATCAAAGCACCACCAGCCCAAGCCGCACCATAGTTGTTAAAAGCAATACCCACGCTGGTATCAGCCATGGTCACACTCACTGCCAATGCACCTGGGTCAAAGAAGAACAGACATGACAGAATAATCATCGGCAGGCCGGCGAAAATTGTCATTATGCCCACTGTCAGCAGACCAAGATTTGGCGGGCGGTATTCAGAGACCTTAGGATGAGCCGAGAACATGCCTGGACGAGGTCTTAGTGTACGTGAAAACACCATTGCCATACCGGCAGGGAATAGATAAACGAAACCTACACCAAAGAAGTCATGGAAGCCCAAATTAGTCAGTGGACCGACCGAACCCCAAGTAATCCAGCTCAAAATGGATGAAACAATGGTGGCGACAAAAGCAGTGATGTAATAAGCCGATGCTTTCATCCGTTCCGATACTGCAAAGTGCAGCAGAACATTGACGATACCAGCAAAACAAGCAAGGAAGAAAATAAAGATCTGGAAGTTATTCAAACCCGGAAAAACTGCCGGATCCACATTTTGCGCCATTGAATTTGAAAGTCCACCGCCGGCCCACCAGTCTTTAATGGTATCTACCAGGGTGTAATCTACCATGATGTAATATTGTGATGCCCAAAAAGCAAAACCAATCAGAAAGTAAGCCGTAAAACCGATAAAAAAACCAACCATTTTTTCTATCGTGGCATTAAAGATATTACGTCTTCGGACTCCCCCCACATCAATCAGCATTAAACCAATCACAACAAAAATAGCCCCGACGGTACCCGAGGCATACACCAGATTTTGCACAAGCATTCCCAGACTAACCTGCTCGGCAAACAAATTTGCGACTTCTGTTTCCATAAAAGTATCCCTTATTATATTTTTAGCTGCGGATGGGAATTCAACCGCAGGGGATCGAATCTATTCCCCGGTCAAAGGTGTGTCTATTAGTCAGACTAATTACTACTTAGGGGGTAATAGCCGTTGATATGGCTTACTTTTTAGCGATTTGGCATTATTTGGGGTGAAGAAATGGCTTTGTTTTTTTATAAGAAAAACTAAATTGTTTTCGCAATAAAAATTCAGAAAACGTATTTTGACAATCTGCGGATCTTCTATACCTGATTTTAAACAGGTATCTTTACTAAAAACATGCCAAGTTACTGTTTATAAAAGGCTATACAAACTGAGTACTACTTCAGAAGGATTGTCCCTAATCCAGTGACGTTATTTAATCGGACCGTCACTAACGAAGGAGACATTTTATGAAAATTAAAAAACAGGCTGTTAAAGACCCACAACCAACAATGGGCCTTGATGGTATTAATGCCACATTAGGTGACAGCATCGTTTCAAACAGCCAGGACAAAACACTTTGTGCCGGTTTTTTTCACCTGAACAAAACGGATAAACCACTGGTATATACCTACGATTACGAAGAAATGAAGTATGTCGCAGAAGGTGAATTCTTTATTACGGATGAATCCGGTCAGAAAGTACATGCCACTGTCGGTGACGTGCTGTTTTTTGGCAACGGTGAAACCATTACCTTTGAAACTCCGACACGTGGTGTTGGTTTCTTTGTAGGTCAGCGTAAAGCACTGTAATTTGCTAGGGCGTGTTTATCTTTCATATCCACCACTGCTGGCGACTATTTTTGTGTCCGGCAAGGCGGAAAGCACGCAGTGTAGCCTTACTACATAAGTGATTGACAACGCAGGCGGCCGCAAAAATAGTCCCAGCCCTTCGGGTTGTGACTGAAAAAGCGCCACTCTGCGTTGCTCGTCACTTATTTAGAACAACTAAAAGGCGCTCCTCGTGCCTTGATTGACGCTTTTTCAGCTCACAACAGAGGAGGAAATGAGAGATAAACACGCCCTAGGGTCTGATGACCTTTGTAAATCCAGTAATTATTGCCGGCAATCCTGGTTGAGGATTGTCGGCATTAATTTATTCAGTAGTTACCTGCCATCCTGTTGATGCTTCCACACCACCGCCTCCAAACGTGAAGTAAGATTCAGTTTGCGCAGGATATTTTTGATATGCACTTTGACAGTGGTATCACGAATGTCCAATTTTCGGGCAATGGTCTTATTATTCATTCCCTCAGCCAGACATTCCAGAATTTCGTTTTCACGCACCGTCAGATTGACCTCATCCGCACTCACTTTATGCTGCGGGTCTATGAATGCTTTCTTTAATATTTCGGTCATGCTGTCCTGTAACACGGTGACGCCTACAGCGGCTTTAAGCAAATGATTCCTTAAATCCTCTGGTTCCATATCCTTAAGCAAATAACCATCAGCGCCTATTCGCAATGCCTCAAGCAGATTCTCTTCCGCATCCGAGACCGTCAGAACGACATAATGAGCATCCAAGTCTGTCTCTTTGAAACGTCGTAATGTTTCCAGCCCATCCATGCCTTTCATATTAAGGTCCAATAAAACCAGATCCGGTTTAACCTCAAGGGCCAGATCTATCCCTTCCTGACCTGAAGCTGCTTCACCCACAATTTCAAAACTCGGATCATCCGAAATGATCTGTCCAACACCCTTACGAAATAAAGGATGGTCATCAATCAGAAGTACTCTTATTTTCTCAGTCATGTTTTTCTCTCGCTATAATTATTGTACTGACTTTGGTGTAAACACCAATCGAACTCGAGTGCCTCCATGGCGTTTGGCCATCACTTCAAGATCCCCTCCCAGGCTATTGGCACGTTCCTTCATGATGATCTGACCATGATGATCATAGGTGTTGGTATTAGCCGTAAAACCTATACCGTCATCTTCTATGGTTAATACAACATTTCCATTTTTACGTAGCTCCAGGAATATCGCTACATTCTTTGCTTTAGAGTGCCGCACGATATTGGATAGTGCCTCCCGGAGCACGTGTAACATATGAAATTCTTCATTGACCGTCAGACGGCAGTTGACAAGTCGATAATCAAGATTGATGTTGATACTGGAACGCTGTGAAAACTCATCAATCGTGGTTTGAATAGCATACCCCAAACCCCGCAAGTCCATATGCACCCGGAAGGTGGTAAGCAGTTCACGTAGCTCGCGATAAGCCGAATCAAGACCTTGCCGAAGCTCACCTATCATCTCGGCACTTTTTATCTTGTTATCGCCAGCCGACTGAAGCCGAGCCAGTTGGATCTTCATAAAGGATAAGGATTGTGCCAGGGAGTCATGCAGTTCTCGGGCAATCGCGGCACGTTCCTCCAAGACAGCCAGCCGACGTCCCTCTTCATCATGACTGTGAAATTTGGTGGCCATCGTCAGTAGTTTTGCAGTAATTTCCAGTACCTGGATTTCGGTATTTTCCAGAAATCTGTCTTTTTCTGTCTCAATCAACAAGATCCCAAGTGCTGACGCGGGCCCACTGAATGTCACTCCCACACAGCGAATTTCTTCACCTTCCGAATTCTGTTCCATATAACTGGACATGTTGTTACGGTGCAATTCATCGAATCTTTGATTATCCAGTTTTGGCGGCGGATGATGCGAAAAAATGATTTGTTCACTGGAAATAACCGCTGCGTCATCGGTGTAAATAATCGCAACATTAGAAAAATTCATCGCTCGTTCAAGTGAATAAATCACTTTGAGCAACGTTTTTTCACTTAGAATTTCATGGCTGGTCGTCTCAATGAAATTAAGAATAAACTCATGAGAACGCAATAAAATAAGCAGTTTTTCATTGGTACGTTCGGCCCATGCAACCTGTGAGGCATAGCCTTCTATTTTGGCTGTCATTTCAAAAATACGTTGCTCCAGGCGAGTAAACTCATCAGCATTTGGTTCCTGCTTTTGAGCAGGGAACTTGAACATCAGGAAGGTCTGTAACCTATCCATGCGTTCAACCAGAAAATTTTTCGCTCCCAACATAATGGCAATGATGCAGCTGTAGAGAAATAGCAGGCTGATGATATTAAGCAAAGCGATCACTGAAATTTTGATTTCACTATCCCGATGCAAAGCATCCGCCAGCTCTTTATAAGAATCCAAAACATTTTCAGCCAATCTGAGCTGAGTGGCCATACGAATGTTCAGTTCTGCTACGCCATCAAAGTTTTTCTGGGCTTGTTTAATATCCTCAAGCGCCACTTTTAATGCATCATTTTCCTGATTAAGCATCCAGGCAACAGATTCATCCTCAATATCCAGGTAATTTTTTTTCATTTGAGCCAATGTTTTCTGTGCATCAGACGGTCGCAGACTATTCAAATAAAATAAATGTTTATCCCAATAAATCTTATGTACATTAACCTTTTCAATTGCACGTTGGCTTGAAATCATATAATCCAACAAAAATAAAGTTCCTGCCTGAATTAAAAGCACTGTCATTGCAATACATAAAAGCAACGTAATCAGCTTGGAAAAAACAGCTCTTTGGCGTATGCTTTTAAAAATATATTTCAGGTCAAATTTCTTCAAAACCGGGCTTCCCGATAAAGCTGTTCTCAAGGGTCAGAACAATGGGTCTCATTATATTTACCATGATCATGTTAAGCATGATCACAGCCATCGTATTTGGTACATGGTGGGACAGCACAGCCCCATTCAAAATACATTTTGCGGTGGCGGCAGCCATATTTGCAGCATTATTTTCTGCTGTACTTACCATTGCTTTTTATCCTCGTAGCCAACGGAAACTGATGCTGGCTGGCAATCAGCCATCAGACAAGAATCTCGGTTGGGCAAATGATGTTGCAAAACGGCTATCAACACCCTCTGCCGTTATTGATGGTTTTAATATCATTTTTGCCAATAATGCCTTCCTACGTGAGCTGGGAATGAATGGTATGCGCGAACTGGTCACTAATATGCCACTGACCAATATGGTGCACCCCAGTAATCATGCTGCGTTGACTAATTTCATGCGACATATGAAAACCAACCATGAACCACATCAGACACTTACGCTACGTATGCTATATGTCGATGGCACGACCATACCCGTACATATATCACTTTCACCACTCAACTCCGAGGGTCAATCAAACCTTAATTTGCTCCAATTTTCTTCCATCACACAAGCGCAAAATGATTCAGAATTAAAATCAGAAAAATTCAATTTCCCAAGCCTCTTAAATAATATCAGACAAATCATTTTTATAAACAATGTCGATCAGGATATTATATATGCAAATACGGCCTGGGAAATATTGACTGACTTTAGTGTTTCAGAATCAATAAACAAACCTTTTTTAAGCTTTATACACCCTGAAGATATTTTACTTGTTGAATCAAGAATGAATTCACTTATTCAGGGAAAACGTCAATATTTTCAAATCGAATGTCGTGTCATTACCAAAAACGGTTCATATCGATGGGTCGAAATCCGTGCTTCCCGCAGTTCCAATTTTAAAGGTGAACGTTCCAGTGTCATTGGCACGTTGACCGATATCACTCAGCTCAAGCAACTTGAAGCAGCGCAGAAACATAATCGTCACTCACCCGTAGATATGATTATGACTAATATTCCCAGCATGGTTTACCGTTGTAAAAATGATCGTGACTGGACATTTGAATTTGTCAGCGATAGTTGCCTTGAAGTCACTGAATATCAGCCTTACGAGCTGATAAACTCAAACAATGTCACCTATATGCAGCTGATTCATTCCGAAGATCGACCTCGTTGTTGGGAACATGTACAGGAACAAATAGCCAAACAGCGAAAATTCCAGATGATCTATCGTATCTGTACTCGCACCAACAAAACCCGTTGGGTGATGGAACAAGGTGAAGGTATCTTTTCTGCCAGTGGTGAATTGCTAGCCCTGGAAGGTGTTGTTATCGATCTGAGTAACGATACTTCCTCTCAACTTGAGTTTGGACTACGTGAAATGCTTGAAAACAGACCCGATTTAATAAAATAACAGCCCCCCTTAATTAAGGGGAGCTGTGACTGTGATACATTTAGTAAGCTAAATCAGAAACTGCGTGAGATATATCCGATAAATTGGTCGTCACCACGATCGCCCCACCAGTCTTCATCAGCGTTGGTATCGGTATAGTTCACACCTACAGTCCAACCTTCAGAACCAGCAATCGTTAGGTCTTTACTCAGACCAATCTGGTAGTCTGTGTAATCATATTCACTGTAATTTTCGACATCCAGACGACCAACGTGCGCTGACAAATTGAAGCCCATTGGCAAACCGTAAGCGAAATTCAATTCATAGTACCCTGTGCCTTTGGAATCACCATTTGCGTCAGCACCCATAGTATTGTTATTGACACCGCCCCAATCTGTCAGCGTACGACTATATTTAGCAGTAAACCATTTCCAAGTCCCAGCCACATAGGCTTCTGTGGTATCAAAATCTTCATCACTACCACCGGCCAAGCCTGGTACTTTCTCACGATCAGGGTAGTAGAACTGCAATATACCCACATCGACACTAAAGTCATCGGTAAACTGATGGTAATAACCACCATAAAAGTCTACTTCAAGACTGTTACCCACATTAAGATCTTCTTCCAGACTGGAAGCCCATACGCCCGCATACCAGCCACTGGTATGAGCATAGTCAAAGCCACCCTGCAGAGCCACGTCTTCATCACTAAAATCAATACCACGGAAATTGTATTGACTGAACAGACCGACATTGGCACTGACACTATGTGGCGAGGTTGTTTCGGCAAATACTGATGCGCTCGTCATTAAGCTCATCCCGGCCAACCCTGATACCACCATATTTCTCATTTTCATTTTTGTTTCCTTCTGGGTTTTTAAAGGTAATGCGAACCGCTGGCCGGCATTAGCCAGCGGCCAGTGCTATGGACGAAAGCCCATATTCTTTGAAAGGAAATTTATTCCGGCTGGGTACCCAATCCCAGTTCGGCTCCGTCTTCTAATGGTTCCAAATAATCGATAACGGTTTGTCGATAAAGATCCAGGCCCTTATATTCGGAGAGATCAGGATGCAGATTAGTCAGCACCCGACGTAGCCGTTTTGCCCATTTTGGATAAGTGATCAATTCATCGAGGCTGATAAGATAACCACGCACACTGAAGGCAATCGCATTACTACGTGGCAGACGGAATAGCGCCTGCAATTCAACACGAAGGTGCACTTTCTCTCCGACATTTTCCGGAGTAACAGAAGCGTTATCCGGTCCCCATAATGGAAACTCTTCAGGAGAAGTATCAAGACGTGGATTCACTGTCATGGTCCAGTTAAGTCGGCGCACCGGACTGCCATATTGCAGATGCAGCAAATATTTCAATGCCCGGTCAAAAATGCCGATTTCATTCGCTTGTGGAACCGGGCCATGCCACTCTTTGAAAGACATTCCGGCATCAAAAGCGATTGACCAGTCGGCCTGACTGGTGACCATACCCATATCAGCAAACAAGTCGTCGTCGCGATGATCCATGATGATCCAGTCACCCTGTACCTGACGGCTGATGTATTCAAACGGCTCCATTGGCAATGTACTGGTATCACCAAAAGTAAAGGTCTGATCAATTTCCAGTGGTTTGTTAATCCAATGCCATTGATTGCCGTTTTTGGTCAGTTCAAACCATTGGGGATAATCTGTCGACAATGAATCCATGATCAGTTCGACCATGTCCCATTGAGCGTCCATCATGTGTGGCAATGCAATATAACGCGTAGGATCGCGTTCAAGAGTCAGACGTCGATCCTCACATTCGGCGATGTAATGCTCATCAATATCGATGGCATATTCAAAAACCGATCCCGGGTTGGTAGATACATGCTGCTCGATATTGACGCTGTACATGTATTCATCTTCGGCAAACGGAAATGGAAAACGCCGTATTGCCTCAGGTGAATTACGGAAAGTGTAATCGTCACGGAAAGTTTCTTTTTTAAAGGCTGGAGTATTCATAAGACGTCCTCAGATATTGAGTAATAATTTCTGACAGCGGGCCCTGGAGACGCAGGGCATGATTTTGTTGCCAGACGCTTTCTCGGCATCAGACAGATAATGATCGTTATGCATCAGTGCACCATCGCACTCCAGAACTTCGACTTCACAGCGCCCACATGCACCGCCACGGCAGAGAAAATCAGGTTCCAGACCAGCCTCTTCCATTGCTTCGAGCATGCTCATATCGCCAGGGACTTCAATTTCCATATTGGACTTGACGAGTTGCACTCGAAACGAATCACCGATAGGTGGTGCCAGGAACTGCTCGCTATGAACATGCGTTTTTGGCCAGCCTAAATCTTTGGCTGTCAGTAATAATGCATTGACCATCGGCTCTGGACCACACACATAAATATGGGTACCAAGAGGTTGGTTGGATAGAAGGTCATGGAAATTAATTCGCTGTCCTTCACTTTCAATATGCAGATGCAATCGATCACCACACATTTGTTGTAGTTGTTCTACAAAAGCACCATGCTCAGCTGAACGGAAGGCGTAATGCATTTCATACTCATCACCGAGTCGGTTTAAATCGGCGATTTGCGACATAAATGGCGTAATTCCGATACCGCCGGCAACCAGAATGTGTTTTTTTCCTAACTTGGAAAGACTGAACAGATTGACGGGATAGGTTATCTGCAACTTGGCTCCTACTTCGACGCCGTCATGCATGAATACCGAACCACCACGCGAATTTTCCTGTCGACGCACTGAAATATGATAACTATCAGTATTTTCCGGAGATCCCATCAGTGAATAAGGATTACGATGGATTCGACCATTGATGTTCATCGACACTACTACATGACTGCCACCGGAAAACCTCGGTAACGGCTGGCCATTTTCTTGAACCAGCGTGAAATGTTTCACCATATCGGTGACCTGTTCGACATCGGCCACTTTTACGTTCAGGATACTCATGGATAAACCTCTTCAATCTGTGGAATGTTGCCAGGCTCCTCTGCATCCACCATCACCCCCATGTACGCACCAAGACGCCGGGAAAAATGGTCACGGACAAACAGATGTCGACCACAATTGCTACATGGGAAGACATTGTGATGAACATCACGGGTAATGGTTTTGCAATGAACACAATACACCGGCCTTGCCAATGTGCCGCACAACTCTTTCTGCACATCAACATCCTGAACACCAGCAGCACGGGTTTTCTGCAAAACTTGCCACATAAAAGCTTCGCTGCCTGCCACATAAAAGTGGGTTCCCATCGTGCAGTCTTTCAGTCGTTGTTCCAGATTTGCCAGCAAGCTTTCTTCTGAATCACAAATATCAAGCTCCTCCAGTACGATTTGCTGCAGGATGTCTGAATAATTTTTTTTGGCCGTTGGTAAATCTGCATAAAGCACCTGAATAGGCTCTTTGGGGTACATCTGCTGAAATAATTTAAGAACAGCAATACCACCCTCGCCCCCGGCTACCACCAGATGTGCAACCGCAGGGGTTTGCCATACCAGTGAGTCGTACAGTGGTTTGCTTCTTATCCAGTAACCTCTTTGCATAATGATTTCCTCATTAAATCTGGCTAAGCGCGACCAGATTCCTGGCTGGCGCTGTGCAGACTATTTACTTTTGTTGTTCCGGATGAGTACGCAGGCGCATCGGATCATAGAAAGGCATTTTGGCAACATAGGCTTTGACCGGTTGTTTGCCTTCCACCATCACTTGAGTCCCTATCGCGAGATGATCAGGATGCAAATGCACCAGCGCCAGAGATTGCATCAGGTAATTGCTGTAACTGGAACTGGTCACCACCCCAATATCTTTACCGTCATGGGTAATACGAGAACCAGGCTCAACAGCCTCGGCGGTCATACAGGTAATACCGGCCTGCTTGAAGCGTTCTTTGCCTTTAGAGGCCAATACAGCTGCTTTGCCGATATAATCGCCAGGTTTATCCAGATCGACACCCCAGCCCATATTGACTTCCCAGGGGGTGGTATCGCCCTCAGGCATCTCATAGGGGAAAAACAGCAGACCTGCTTCTACACGGGTAAGATCAAGCGAATCCCAGGAGGCGGCAATCACACCAAATGGTTTGCCTTTTTCCAGAATCATGTCCCAGATATGAATGGCATCATCGGCACTGCAGTAGACTTCATAACCACGCTCGCCAGAATAGCCGCCACGGGCAATTTTGATAGCACAGCCAAACAGTTTCGCGTCAACATGACGGAAATAAGGCAGCGTTTCCAAATCAAAGTCCAGATGAGGATTCAGCACTTCCAAGGATTTTGGTCCCTGCAATGACAGGATATGTACATCCAAGTCCGCTGCGATCTGAACATTTTTACCCTGAGAGAGCTTCTCCAGCTGCTGTGGGGTGGCACCGCTGCCATGTGACAGGCGGAATTGATTCGGCGCATCGCAAATTACCATAATGTCATCACATAACGCACCAGTCTCATCCACTTCAGCTGCCAGCCTTGAGGTACCTGGTTCCATTTTGGTGACATCAATAGTGACCAGTTGGTCCACTACTGCCGTTGCATCAGGACCGCTCACATTCAGAATATTCAAAGCAGATACGTCATACAGACCTGCCCGAGTACGAACAGCAATCACCTCTTCATCAGCATCCGATTTATAGCTCCACGGAATCGGCATATTGTTCCAGGTGTCCCCATTCAATAACGAACCGAGTTCCTTATGACGTACGTTCAGGATTGAATTTCTAAGCATTGCGATCTCCACATTCATTAAAATTTATGGCATAGACAAACCATAGCCCAGCAAGCAATGCTCGAAAATTCCCAAGATGGCGTACTCCCAATGGAGTAAATAGCCATACTCGAATTGAATCAGTTGAGGTCTTCTACAAGATCAAGAATATTTATTAAGCCGATATAGATTTTGGGAGTTGCTGTAACCGTTGCAGGGTTTGAATCATTTCCAGCACAACCTGGGCTGACTCTTTGCCTTTGACACGAGCTCGGGTACTCGCCTGTTCTTCGTTTTCGGTCGTCAGAATGGCATTGGCAATAGGGACACGGTAATGCTGCTGTATTTCCGTAATGGCCCGAGCTGATTCATTGCAAACCACCTCAAAATGATAGGTTTCACCGCGTATCACACAGCCTAACGCTATCAGACCATCAAATTTTCCGCTCTCCGACAGTTCTGATAAAACCAATGATATTTCTAGTGCGCCTGGTACGGTAAACAGCACAATATCGTTGCTGGCTACCGCCGCTCGATTAAGTTCATCGATACAGCCGCTGACCAAGGCGCTGCCAATGGCCGGATTAAAGCGGGACTGAACGATACCGATCCGTAGACCTTTGCCATTCAAACCAGCTTTCGTTGCTGACACTTTTAGATCATCTGTCATACCGATTTTCCTTCATATAGGTCGCGAAACCAACGGGGATGTCTGCCAAGGCAGACACTGCCAGTAACCCCGCCAGCCCACGAATTTAGGAGGGTCAATTGTTATTCCATCACTAATTGTTGAATGTTCTGAGAGAACAACAATCCCTATAAATCCAGCCTATTCAAAATGGCTGCGCAACTCTTCTTCGATTTCGAAAATATCGCCGACAATGCCGTATTTGGCGATAGTAAAAATCGAAGCGCCTGGATCACTGTTTACAGCAACAATAGTCGGCACATGTTTCATGCCCGCCATATGCTGAATCGAACCGGAAATGCCCATCGCTACATACAGTTTGCAGGATCCAACCACCTTGCCTGACTGACCGACCTGACGGGATTTTGGTAACCAACCGGAATCGGCAATAGGTCTTGAGCAACACAAAGTGGCATCTGCCATCTCAGCCAGCTCACGGAACTGTTCAACATTAGCTTCTTCGGCAATACCCCGGCCTATCGACATAATGAAATCGACCGTGGTGATATCAATATCATCTGCCCCACCGGCCTCAACAAATTCCAGGTTAGTACTGCGTGATTCGATATTGGTCATATCTTCTGACGATACCGATGGAGAAGCTTTTTCCTCAGTCGGTTTGAAGACGCTTGGACGAATGGTCAACAGCACACATTGCTTGCCTGGAAAATCCAGCTCTACATTGACCTTCTGGTCATAGCCGGATCGTGTCGCCACCAGTTCATCGCCATCATATTGCAGTCCATATACATCGGTAGCAAAGCCATAATTACCCTTGCGTGCCAGAGTGGCTGCGTAGCCTAGAGAATCGACACTATGAGGGAGCAGAACCACTTCGGGATCCAGCTTTTCCATCAGCGAAGTGATTGCAGCTTCAAAGATATCCGGATCAAACTCGACAGTGGCCGTTTTTACCGTGATGATTTCATCTACACCGGCCACTGACAGATCGGCAACATAATTTTCAGCCTGTTCGCCAATCACAGCTACCACAACCTTGTCATCAGCCTGTCTTAGTTCCTGTGCCGCAGCAATAACTTCCAGTGAGATAGGTCGCAGTTCGCCACGACGGTGTTCAGCAATTAGTAAGAATGTTTTCATGGTTATTCCCCTTTGAACTCACGAATAATTTCAGCCAGTTTTGCTGCCTGTTCAGCAGGTGTACCTTCAATCATTGAGGCCATCCCTTTTTCAGGAATATACATGCGCCGTACACGTGATAAAGCAGCATCAACACCAACATCACTCTCACTCAAACCCAAATCACTCAGGCTGATTTCATCTACAGGTTTGGCAGCTGCCTGCTTGATGCCACGTAATGAGGCGTAACGCGGGGTATTGATACCAAGCTGGATGGTGAGCACTGATGGGCAGTCAATTTCCACTTCCTGTGAAAGTCCGCCTTCCAGTTCCCGGGTGATTTTGGCTTTATTACTGCCAGGCTGATATTCAAGTCCTGCAACCACTGCCGCATGTGGCCAATTAAGGCTGGCTGCCAGTGAAATACCGGTTGAACCAGCGGCTTCATCTGATGACTGCACACCAGCAAATACCATATCCGGTTTTTCTTTTTCGACGACAGCGGACAGGATGCGACCAATCGTGACAGAATCAGAACCTTCCATTGCATCATCCCAGACTCGAATAGCGCGATCAGCACCTTTAGCCAAGCATTTTCTCAGGACGTCATCGACCCTTTCCGGTCCGACCGATACCACCACCACTTCAACTTCGGTGTCAGATGATTCTTTGATAACCATCGCTTCTTCAAGTGAAAAATCATCCCACTCGTTGAGGTCGTAAAGCAGAAAATCCTCATCGACATCAAGTTGATCATCACGAATTTCGAAGTCTTCATCTAATGCAGCGACTTCTTTAACTGCAACCAGTATTTTCATCAGATTTATCTCCTAGTTGACTGTATAAAACAGCATTTCTAATGCAGCTAAGGCTGCAAATATTTTTGTGTAAACCATTTGAACACCATAAAACGGACGGATAGATCAGGATCGTCATGCAGGCTCCAGCGGTCGTGATCATTCAGTGAAGGGTTGGATACCAGCATTAACCGATGCAAGTAATACGGGTCTTCCAGCAGAGGCAGCAGAGTGTCTCGCTCGGCCTTTGGATTAATAATTACGCCACGACGTATATCAGTCTGTTGAGAACCCGACAGTCTTATCAAAATGGCTTGCGGGGTATTAGCGTTGCTGGCCACTCCGCTCAGCACGTCGACATCATCTTCAGCAGACAGCATGCCGAGCACATCTGCAGGGGTGTTCTTTTGATACGCCACACCGGCTCTGACCCAGACGCTGTTATCTACAGAAAGCCGTCTGAGAATATCGATGGATGTCAGTGGGTTTCGCGTTACTGCACGACGAACTTCATCATTCTGGTCCTGGGCCAGTTTATTAAGCAGCATTTCATCTAATTGGGGATGACGGGCTACTCTCTGTCTAACCCAGTGATCTTCATCATTAGCCAGCTGCTGCAAATTTTCATCTGTCAGGTCAGTTCGACTCGCCAAAGCCCGACGCACAATATTGGTACTGTTATGGATCATCTGGTTAGCGAGCTCTTTGCTCAGAGATGGATTACCTGCCAGAGTACGAAGCACGCTGACGTCATCATGTTGCGCCAGAATGGCTAATTTTTCCGGGGATAACCGGGGATTTGCCGCCAGATGTCTTAGAATGTTTATGTCTGTTTCATTAAATGCCAAATCCAGCAAAAACTGTGGACATCGGATATGAGTCACCACAGCGGATCGGATAAAACAGTTACCTCGCTGATAGAGCTTTTCCAGTAATTCAGGGGGTGTTTCAGCATGGACAGCCAGTTCGTTATCAAACATATCTGGATAACGTTGTTCAAGGCGATTCAATGTATTTGCATCGGTATTTGGATGCGCAGCAATGGATTTGAGAATTGGAATGTCATCCTCGCTCATAGCCAGACTGTTCAGTAATGTCGATGAGCTGTGTGCATGCTGAGTCAGCAGGCTGATCAACTGCCGATCATGACCACCTTTTTTATAGATAGTGTTCAATGTGCCGGCACGACTGGATGGATTTTTATCCAATCTTAACCGGATTGTTTCATCCTCGATTTCCGCCAGCATTTGCAGCACTGCTGCAGGTGTATGCTCCCAGCGAGCCAACAGCAGTGTGTTGCGACGCTCCTTACAAAGTATGTCGCTCAACTGCTGTTTATGCTCACCCTCAGCCAGTTCATACACTGCTGCTGCACTATGCAGATCGCCACTGCTTATCGCACAGTTAATCAGTGCATCGGCAGTCTCCGGCAGGCAGATATCAGGCGGAAACAACATCGGCATCGATGACCTCAACTTCATCAAACTCGACACATTCATTGACCAGCTCAATTAACTCTTTCACGACGAATTTGCCTTCATATCCAGCGGTTTTGAGTGCATCTTCAAACATGGTCAGATCTTTCGGGCATGACACGATAAAGACATCAAGCTCTTCAATTTCTGCTGCCTCACGCATCCGGTTCTCAGACGGTTTTTCAATACCGACCGGATCCGGAATCCAGATACGACCACCACCGGCACCACAGCAGAAGGAGTTGTCACGATTACGATCCATTTCGATCAGTTCACATCCCAGCAACTTGATCAGTTCACGAGGTGCGTCATAGCCTTTGTTATAGCGTCCAAGATGACATGGGTCATGGAATGTCACGCGGTAATCTAGTTTTTTGTTGAGCTTGAGTTTGCCCTGTTCAAATAACTGCTTGAGCAAGGTGGTGTAATGCTGAATTTCAAATTCACCACCGAAATCCGGATATTCATTACGAATGGTGTTGAATGAGTGAGGGTCGGTGGTTACAATCGAATTGAAATCACATTTTTCCAGGGTGCTAATGTTGGCATTCGCCAGGAACTCGTAGAGCCCTTCCTCACCGACTCGACGCACATCATTACCGGCATTCATTTCTGCTTCGTAAAGCAAGCCGAAATCAACGCCTGCCTGTTTCATCAACTTGGCAAAAGAGCGGGTCACTACCTGGTTTCGGGGATCAAAAGAAGCGTAGTCGCCGACAAACCACATCACATCAACCGGTTCTTTACGTGCATCTTTAATGGTGAACGGTAATTCTTTGGTCCAACGTGGACGTTTACGTTTCGATTCATTCATCGAGTTGCCGTTTTTATGGATTGACTGCATGGTTTTCTGCAGAATCGGTTCCATATTGCCTTCATCTACCAGCTTGCGACGCATCTGCACAATGATAGGAACATGCTCGATCGCTACCGGACAAATCTCCACACAGGCCATACAAGTTCGACATGACCAAAGTGTTTCCATGAATACCTGACCGACATCCTTGCCATGAACATCCAGCTCGGCCTGTTCTGGCAGCTCCTTGGATTGCAATGATTTATTGGCAAATTCACGTAATGACAGGATCACATCACGCGGTGATAACGGTGCACCTACAGCAGTTGCCGGACAAGCTTCATGGCAACGGCCACATTTGGTACAGGAATCGAGATGCAGCAACTGTTTCCAGGTAAGGTCAGTAATGGTTTTGATACCAATATCTTCCTGATCTTCCGGCACACTCGGCAACCGCTTACCCGCCATCGGATCACGGAACATCAAAGACGCAGATGCAGTGAAGATATGTTTCACTTTGGTGTATGGAATCAGTGCGACAAAGGCCAAAGCCAACACACCATGGAACCACCACAGTCCAGTGCGGAAATTGCCTGCTGCTTCTGCCCCCATGCCCAGGCCAGCCATTACATGTGCCATCAGTGCCCCGATGGGTGACCACCAGCGATAATCCCAGACAGTCGCGGTATCACTTAACCAGACCAGACGTGCGGCTTCCAGTAAAAAGCCTGTGAAGCCAATCAGGATAAGCGCCCATAAAAAAGCCCAGTCTTCGCGGCGGTAACCACTGCGATCATAATCGGGGTCGCCGGGCTCACGATCCGGGCGAGCATAGTCAAGTTTGGGCAGCTTTAACCATTTTCTGCGGTACATCATATAAAGCAGTCCCCCAATCAGGCCGACACCAGCCAAATCCAGAACCAAGGAGAACCACAGATAAAAATCGCCATACCAGAACGTGATACCAAACAGGGGTTCCAGAATGTCGTATTCGAGGGTAATCGTGGCTGTGCCGATAAACAGCAGCACAAAGCCAAAAAATATCAATGCATGGGCACGACCAGCTGACTTATCACGCCGTTTAAGGGTGCGATGCGTAGCCATGGTCTTGCACATGTCTTTAAAGCGTGCAAAAAACTCACCCCAAGAAGCATCAGGCTTGCCGCGACGATACTTGCGGATCTGCACATAAACACCGTAAAGAAATATACCGATAGCGGTATAGCCAATTACGTAGAAAAGATAAATTGACCAGTTTGAAAAGCCTTCAAACAGAATTCGAGTAATTTCATGTGCTTCATTCATGACACACCTACTTTCCTGGGAAATTCATAATGATTGAGCGAACGGTAGGTGTGCTGTCACAATTGACAGCACACAACCGGTTCCTGCTATTTAGATCTTGTACTCGATCTCATGGTTACCACCCGGCATATGCGGTGTGCCCCAGGCAATCGTTTCGCGTTTGTATGGCAGCGGGAATTGAGGATTTTCAGACTCAATCTCACGTGCCACACGATGACCGGTAAAGGTGGCATCGGCGATATAACGAGGCGCTTCAGCATCACCAATCAGGTACACGCCTTTGATATCGTTCTCAGCCCATTCACTTTCACGAGCCTTGAGTTCCTGATAAAGCTTGTTATCAGATTTACGACCTGTGACCAGTACCAGAGAATCAAACTCCAGCCAGCGATGCGTTTTGTTCTCGTCACGTGGCAACTTGCCAGGGCCACGGTAGCTGCGACGTGAGCCATCACCCCACATGTTGTAAATTTCCAGACGTCCGGTTTCAATGCGGCTACAGAAATGATTGCCAATTTCTTCGATATTCAATTCGTGCAAACGACGCATCATATTTGGATATTCCAGGGTGAATTCCATATATTTCGCCAGGTGGACACCCGTAACGATGGTGACTTCATGACCGTCATTAACCAGTTTTTCAGCCAGACTTGGCGCCATGAAATAACTGTCGGCATTGAGAATAACGACCCGCTTACCGATTTTCTTTTCACCTGATATGACTTGTTCAGGTGTTAATTGATCCGGTAATGACGCATCAGCCCCGGGAATGGCATCATGAGTCAGACAGTTATCCCCATTGGTATGCCATTTGGCACCGGTAGCGATAATGACTTTTTCTGCACCATATTCCAGTACATCATCGGCAGTGAGCGCTTTTTGCCCCAGCGCCAACACACTGTTTTTGTTTTTCTTGACCAGTTTCTGCAACTGGGTTTCACGGTAATCACGGTGATATCCCCATTCACCCAGGCCTGGTAAAGATGCAATCTGGTTCAAATGTCCACCGACTTTTTCAGCGGTATCGTAAACGTGAACCACATAGCCTTGCTCCATCAGTACACGCGCAGCCTCAGCACCTGAAGGTCCTGCACCAACAACCAATACTGAATCAGAGGAAGTGGCTTTCTTGAATTTTTCCGGATGCCAACCGCGGCGATACTCTTCACCCGCTGTCGCATTCTGCGTACAGATCATTGGCGGGCCACCAATTTCCCAACGGGAAATACAGACATTACAACCAATACATACTCGAATATCGTCGTAACGCCCTTCTTCGATTTTCTTCGGTAAGAACGGATCTGAAATAGATGGACGTGCCGCACCAATAATATCGGCATACCCTTTGGTGACGATTTCAGTCATTTTTTCCGGATCGGTAAAACGGCCTACGCCGAGTACTGGTTTTTTGGAAACTTCTTTAACAAACTTGGTCCACGGAACCTGATGACCTTGCTGATAGAAGCGTGATGGACCGGCATCTTCGCCCCACTCCGCAATATCACCGACATCCACATCCCATAAATCAACCAGAGGATCAGCCATCTGAATGAACTTCATACCATCTTCTTCAACTTCAATCTGGCCCGGTCCATAAAGGGTATCGACGGCAAATCGAGTCGCAATGGCACAATCACTACCAACGGCATTACGTACTTTTTCTAATGTTTCCAGCCAAAAACGTGCCCGATTTTCCAGTGAACCACCATATTGGTCAGTTCTTTTATTGTAATAAGGATTTAAAAATTGCAGTGGCAGGTAAGAGTGCGCGCCGTAAACATAAATAATGTCAAAACCGGCATCACGTGAGCGGTAAGCTGCATCAACGTAGTATTGCTGGACCCGTTGGATATCGCTCAGATCCATCTCTTTACAATAACTAAGAGTTTCAAATTCTGAAGCAATCTGACTTGGGCCCATCGGGGTTGCCCGACTTTCCAGACAAGGCGCATGAGCACCGCCGTACCAAAGTTCCACACCGGCTAACGCACCAAATTTATGGACTTCATCGGTCATGGCTTTTAGATTACGTACGTCGCCTTCATCCCAGATACGGGCAGACAACCGCATGGTGTCGTCAGATTCAGGGTGGATCGAGCAATATTCAGTATTCATCGCCGCCCAGCCACCCTCAGCTTTCAATGAGCGATGGGCTGCCTGGAAGCCTGGTTTATCTGAACCGGCACCAATACAATGTGGTACCTGATAAAAACGATTTCGAAGGGTTTTGGGACCGATTTGAATCGGTTCAAATAATATATCGTGCTTAGGATCGCGTGCCATATTCTGTTCTCCATTATTGTGAGTTCGGGCAAGCTTATTTTCAGCCTTGCCAAAGACCACAACAATTCTCCTGATGTGTTACCACCTAGGAAGTACGTGAGGCTTGAGCGAAGTGATTACTCTGTCGGAGATAGTATATGGGCTGTCAGATATGACTTAATGAGCACAAGTTTCGCCATGCGTTGAAATTGATTCGAATACATGAATTTTGAAAGAAAAAATGCTGGGGGGGTGAGGCTACAGATCAGCCACCAGCAAACTGCTGTAAAAGACAATAAGAATGCCCGTCAGCACGACCAGATAAGGCAGAATACCGGCACGGCAAATAATATCGCCGCCATTTTCATCCAGTGACATGTCTTCACGCATGGCTTTGGGAAATACGCCTTTGTCCACAAGGTAATGACGCCAGATAAAAATCGGAATCACCAGCAATGCCAGCAGAATGCCACTCATCAATGTTCCTTTTCCCCAGACATTCGCCCCCATGCCCATCAGCACCATATTTAGGTAGGACAATAGCGTGCCAATAGCAATCAGCACTGTTGGCGCACGGTATGGTCGTTCCCAATTTGGTCGATCCAGTCGATGGATCCAACCAGCGTTGAGATTGAGAAAATTAAAAATGATATATCCCACATTGGAAGCAGCCAGCAGGAATACATAATCAGACATGCTAAGCAGCACCAGATTGACAATCAGGTTGGTCCACATTGCTGCAGTCGGCGCTCCCTGTTCATTTACCTTGGATAGATAACCGGGCAACATACCGTCAATAGATCCCTGATAAAGAGTGCGTGATGAACCGGCCATAGTGGTCATCACTGACAACAGCAATGCCAGCACCAGCATCACCACAAACACATTGGCAAACATACTATCCCCACCCAGAATACCGGCCAGCACATTCGCCACCCCCATACCACTGTAGATTTCTGCCGATAACATTCCATCATAAACTGCCGGCGCCACAACCTGACCGGCACTATTGAGCGTTTCCCGCTCTACAAGCTGTCCAAGTCCCAGGTGACCCTGAAATGCCAGTGGTACCAGTGAAAACACTGCAATACACAATAAACCTGAAAAGAAAATGGCCTTGAAAGTATCGCTTTTGGGATTTTTGAATTCCCGCGTATAACAAACCGCCGTTTCAAATCCATAAGTTGACCAGGCTGCGATAAACAGCCCTCCGGCCATCAGTTTCCAGCCTTCAAGGTTCCATTCACCGTCGATCACCTGACCGATTGAATCATAGGCCAGAGGTGTCAGAGGGGTAATATTGGATAACGGTAAATCCCCGGTAATAAGTGGCACCAGGCCGACTAGTATTAATGGCAACAAACCGGTCAAACCAAAGATCATGGTGGCACGTGCCGATCGAAGTATGCCGCCATTCTGGATAGCAAACACCACCAGCATCAGGGCACTACCGATGATAAATGTCGCGTTGATTCGCAAACTCAAACCATCTTTCAGGTAGGACAGATCGACCAGCGTAATTTGCCAGCTATTGATGACAGCATCTGGTGCAAACAGAGCGGAGAGAATATATCCTGCTGCCAGCCCAGAGCCGATAGCAAGTACCGGCCCCCAGGCGATCCAGTTGCACCATACTGATATTGGCGCAACAATCTTTATATATCGGATCCAGGCTACTGCACCATAAACTGATGCACCGCCTGTTTTATGTGGAAATAATCCGGCGATTTCGGCATAGGTAAAGGCTTGCAGAAAACCAAAACTGATAGAAATGATCCATATCAGCCAGGCTGGCTGGCCAACTGTTGCTGCTACCGCCCCCATGGAAAACAGCACAAGTGCCGGTACGCCACTCGCTACCCAGAAGGCCCCGGTCCAATTGATTCTACGGTGCAACGTTGATGGATCTGCCCTATTTTCTGCCAGCAAATCGACGGCTGCCACATTGGCAGGTACTGAAGGCTCACTCACCCGTTTTCCCCTGTAGTTACAGCTCTTTGGCTGTAATTTTTTAGTTGTTATTGTTTACATTATCACGCATCAAGGATGGTCAACTGACTATCCTGAAAATACAATTAACAAAAGCTCGAAGCTGGGTATCTGACAATATGATTGCTAATGACATGTTATGGCAACACGCCTTTAGACGTACTTCCAAGGAGGTAGATGAATAGCTGACGTGAGTTATAGAGACTTAATACGTTTTGACAAAGATCCTTGCACACACTAAAGCCACAAGGCTAAGCCCAAATATAATTACAAAAGCCAGCACATCGGCGTAAGGATATCCCCAGAATTCAGTCATTGGTTGTTACTCCATCTAATAGACCGGTATCCATCATGCGTTGTCGACCAAAGTCAGACAAAGCAAACTCAAACAATAAACGATCCTTCGCAATCGCTTCACCATCATCAAGCCGATACCCGATACGGTTAATGAGCCCGGCTGAGGCCAGCTCATCCAAAGCAATACTAAAATGATTAATCCAGTAATGGCCCTGCAGCTCATATTCAACCATTGCCCGTTGAATCAGTTCAAAATCCCACAAACTCGGGGACTGATTTAGCGTGATCAGCAGAAAACCCTTTTGTGGTGGTTTCATGATTTCACCTCACGAAGAGTAGAAATGTTCTCAGCCGGTTCACGATACATAACAAAGCTGCCGGTTACGGTCAGAATCAGGCCCAACACGAAATACCATTCGGGTAGTTCCAGCGTGAATGCCATAACAAACAAGACAGCAAACACCCCGTATAAATTACCGATAGCCTCACCCCGGCCCACACCAATCAGTGAAAAACTCTTATAAAATGAGGTATAACAATATGCATGAGCAATCGAAGCCAACACCATCCAGATCATCACCATAGGGCTGGTCAGCATATCTACCAGTAATGTAATAATGGGTAAATCTGTCAGCAGGTAGATCATTGGCAATACCAGAATGCCCCAAAACAGAATTTCAAAGCTGAAGCGACATTGAATACCAACATCAGGATCAGTAACGTCCATTGCACGCGACGCTACCGCCCCCTCAGCCCCCCAACCAATTGCTGACATGATGCCACCCACATACCCAAGCCAGGCATAGTTTTCGCTTATATCAATTTCCCCAAACAATCCTGGACCATAAATGACCATACCGCCCATGATAATAATTGCCATGCCAAGTGCAGCACGGCCGGAGATTTTTTCGTGATACCAGAGTCGCGCAATTATTGCTCCGACAACGGGATAAAATAGCGAGGTAATCGCTGCAAACACAGGGCCGACATAGCCCATCGCCATATATGAACCGAAAATGGCCATCGGACCACCACACAAAGAAGCGAGTGCATACCATTTAGAGATTCGTCTGAAACGCACAATAGTGCGTCCATAATCACGTAACTTGCCCAGCATACCGTTCCAGATAACTAGAAACAGTAATACTACAACAGCGTGGATCCAGGTCATCACAGCCGTGGCAGCCAGACGCATGCCATGATCTCCGCTATGAATACTGACAAAGGGTTCTTCATACCACATTGCTGTACCGGGTACATACCAGGCACCCCACAGCACAGCGGTCCATAAAGCCCAGGTAAAACCCCAACGCTGACTGCGTTGGAAATGATTGTGCAGTGCTTTATCCAACGATAATGACATTAAATTTCCCTACAACGCCTGTATCAGTTCTGCAAGAGCAGCATCCATCCCCTTTTCCGACTTTTCAGGTAATACATAGTCTTCCACTACCAGACCAAACCCCGTCATATTGTGGATTTTGCGTGGGCGTGTCATCAGACGCATACGTCTGATTCCGAGATCCAGCAGAATTTGAGCACCGATGCCATAATCCTTCAACTCAATACTGGCGACAGGCAAAGAATCCGGACTGCTGATTTGCCTGAGAATGTCCTGTTCGGACTCATCACGTCGTAACAACACAATCACACCGGCCCCCTCGCTGGCGATTTTCTGCATTGCAGCATGAATACTCCAGCTATGGGAGTGTTGCTTGGCATCAAGTAATTCAATGACTGATAACGGTTCATGAACTCTGACTAACGTGCTGGCAGATTTTGTTGGATCTCCATACAGCATGACCAGATGCGTTTTATCCGTTGTAATATCCCGGTAACCGATCAACTCAAAATCACCAAACACCGTATTGATCAGACGACTGCTTTTGCGTTCAATCAATGTTTCTGTCTGATGCCGATAGGCAATCAGATCAGCGATGGTGCCGATTTTCAGGCCATGCTCACGGGCAAATCCCTGCAGATCAGGCAATCTCGCCATGCTACCGTCCTCATTCATGATCTCGCAGATCACTGCGGCCGGGGTTCTATCAGCCATTGCTGCAATATCGCAACCGGCTTCAGTATGGCCTGCCCGTGCCAGCACACCGCCAGGTTGTGCCATTAACGGAAAAATATGCCCTGGCCGAACAATATCGGTTGGAGTGGCATTCGCTGCCACTGCAGCCTGAACAGTTCGAGCACGGTCTGCAGCAGAAATACCAGTGGTCACGCCTTCTGCGGCTTCAATGGATACCGTAAAGTTGGTGCTTAACTGCGCTCGATTATGTTTGACCATCAAGGGCAGTTCCAACTGACGACAACGTGCTTCGGTCAATGTCAGACAAATCAGTCCCCGGGCATAACGGGCCATGAAGTTGATATGTTCTGCTGTGACGGCATCGGCTGCTATCACGATATCCCCCTCATTTTCCCGATCCTCATCATCAATCAGAATAACCATTCTGCCCTGGCGTATTTCATCAATGATTTCTTCTACCGGAGAGATTACTGTCGATTCAGAAAGCGGAAAACTGGGTGGCTGTAATGGATAGTTCATAGCGATCCCCTGCTTTTCTGCAACATGGCATAAGCCGAATGGTTATGTATCGACTCGAAGTTTTCACATTCAATGATGTAATCGACAATGGCTTCACAGCTATTTAACGAGGCAGCCACATCACGCACCAGATCTTCGACAAATTTTGGATTATCGTATGCATATTCGGTGACGAACTTTTCATCTGGGCGTTTGAGCAAGCCGTAAAGCTCACTGGAAGCCTGTTTTTCAATCTTCTCAATCAGAGATTTTAGACTGATAATCTGTCCCAATTCCGCAGTCACGGTAATCATTGAACGCTGATTGTGAGCACCATATTCGGAGATTTTTTTCGAGCAGGGACATAGACTGGTTACTGGAATCGCTACTTTGAGTTTAAGACTGAGCGTTTCCTGCATATTGGCAATCAGCGTGATATCGTAATCCATCATACTGCTGACGCCGGAAACCGGTGCCTGCTTACGAATAAAAAAAGGAAACTGCATTTCCAGGTGACCGCTATCTGCTTCAAGCTGAGTCAGCATGGTTTTCATAAAATCGCCAATACTGTCAGTTGACATAACCAAATCGGGCGTTTCCAGCAGTTCGATGAAGCGAGACATATGCGTGCCTTTGACATCATGCGGTAACTTCACATACATATTGAAGTCAGCTACCACACGAATAGGCGCTTCATCAGCATCACTCTGAAAAAATATGGGATAACGCAGAGATTTTATACCAACTCTATCGATGATTAGGCAGCGTTTATCTGGCGTATTCTGAACATCTTCCAGTTGAATATGCAGGGGTAGGTTCATCGATCTATCCTTCTGTTTTTAGATTGCTGGTTAATCACCTGCTGTATCCCTCAAAAAAAAGGTGGATCAGCCTTTGATAACAAAAAACTGCTAATTTCGTTATCTGGCCTGATCCACCCAACGCCTCAACGAGAGAACGGATCGAGGAAATTAAATGAAGCTGAATTTAAGCTGTAACTCAGCAACGATTACATTATTACGTCGAGCAAGGGCACTAACAATTCCAAAGAAGGATTACTCCCAAGTAGTTAGAAAATCACTGTAAATTTGTGATCAAAATTACACTTCATTAGAACTGCAAAGTTCCCATTTTTACTATATGACCCGACGATTTTATTAATCTCCCGCTGCAGCATTTACAACGATCTCTGGCTGCGAGCGTGCTTCATATTGCGTGTAAAGCCAGATAGGCAGGTACATTCCCAGAACAATAAAACCAACCCATGTAGAAAACCAACCCACTTCAAGACTGTTCAGATACACCACACCGATCAGGCAAAGCGGAATATTGAACAAACCGAATAGCAGAGCAACGTTCTTCCAACCTTTTGGCGCTTTGAATGGTCTGTCCAGATTGGCAAAGTTAGGATTATTTTTAGCTTTGACATAAGCAAACAGGCTGATGCCATTTGCACAGGTATAACCAATAGCTGAAGCAGCTAAAATGGCCGCCGGTGTACCCATCGAAATCAATATCAGGTTAAAAAGACCGATAACCACCATTGCCACAACGGGTGTTCCTCGTGAATTCAATTTGCCAAATACTCTCGGTAAATTTCCTTCACTCGCCATTGAGTGCATAGCTCTGGCAGAGCCAAGATAGGCTGTTTGAATAATCAGAATCATTGCAGCAATCAGCATAATAATGGCAATCATTGCACCCGCCTTACCAAAGGCAGCTTCAGCAACTGGAATCATTGGTGACAAGGGTTCAGCAAGAACACCATCAACGCCTAAAACGCCGATAACAGCCGCCTGGACCAGTACAAAGGAAAATAAGCAGATTGCCCCACAGACAAACAATGCCTTGGGAACGTCCGTGCCTGGTTTTTTATATTCAGGACCGTAAATCGCTGCGGTTTCCCATGCACAGGCACTCCATTGGGCAATCGCAAACAAACCGAATAAAATCAATATATGGTGCATATCCCAGGACCAATCTGCAGGCAACCAGCTGTTTGTGATATTACTGATTTCCACTGCCCCGGTAGCAAAAGGGGTAACAGTCATTACCACCAGTGGTATCAACGAAATGGCTGCCAGGATGTAACCTAAAATCGCACTGTCTTTAAGACCAAAGCTGTTGATGATAAGCAGTACACTAAAAATCACACCTCCTGATATCAAAGAGAGCTGATATTCGGTAAACATCGTTCCCAGCACCGGAAATAGTCCATGCAGATAACTACCGACAAGTATGGCAAAAATCGCCAGTACTGGATTCCATGCAAACCAGTAACTCCAGGCACTGAAACCACCGATAAGCTTTCCTTTGTCATAGTTTCCATCGTAATTCTGGGTTTTGAATACATTTTGGGCAAAACCAGGTAAACCCGAGGCTTTAGGAAAGGTAGTGGCTAATTCAGCATAGGCAAGATTTTGCATAAAGCCCTGCAGTACCGATAAACCCCAGATAAGGATTGCTGCAGAGGCGACCCAGAGGGGAAAGTAACCCAATGAAGGTAAAATCAGTAACGGTACGCCGGACGCAATAGCCAGCCCCTGCTTCCAGTCTATGGAGCGTTCAAGGTCATTGGAATGCTCTCCCGTGACGGAGGCACTTGTAGTGCTCATGTTATTTTCTCTCATAAGAATCATCTCCAGCTTATTAAGCGTGTAATTTCTTGTAGTTATTATTTTGATAAGTAATTTAAAAAAAACATTTAACATGTTGAATACAGGTTCATTTCAAACCCGCTTTGAACTTAGCTTAATAATGATGGATTGATAATTCTCCTCAATAAGTACTCCTTTAGGTGTACCTGTCAGCCGATATGCAATGCAAACTATTGAGAAAAATGTCCAGCTATCTAGGGCCTGTTGATCTTTCATAGCCGCCTCTGTTGTGACTGAAAAAGCACCAATCAAGGCGCAAGGAGAGCAGTTTAGTCATTCTAAATAAACGACGAGCAACGAAGAGTGGTGCTTTTTCAGCCTCAACCCGTAGGGCTGGGGCTATTTTTCCGCCCTACGGCGTTGAAAATGACTTATGTAGAACAACTACATCGCATCATTTTCGCCTTGTAGGACGAAAAAATAGCCTCCATCAGTGGTGGCTCTGAAAGATCAACAGACCCTAGTCTATTTCTGCTTTGCCATAGTCCAGTGCAACCGCGCCCACATATACGCATCCATGATAGATATGGCATAAATAAAAACCCCACCGGCAAACTTGCCAACCAGCGAAATATCCGGCGCAGCCAGATTGAAAGTAATGACCCCCAGAACCATCATAAAAAACACCATCATCAGACCTCTTATAGGTGCATGATTCAGTACCTGACCTACCCCGGGCAATAAAATAGCGACGAGCAGTACGAGGTATGGATGAACGGGACGGAATGGTTTTCGCAAAGTCTCGCTCATGCGTTTTTGCCTCCAGTTAAATGCTGTTGTAAACGCTGTAGCTGACGCGTCAATGCTGCTATCTGATCAGAATCGATCGGTTCGTCATCAAATTGCACCGATCGCAAAAGTAAATAATTACCCCTGTCAGCCTGACGAATCAGATATGTCAGTCGAACTGCATCGGGGGTTATAAGAAGTTCTTTGACTTTTTGATCGGCAAATATCGTCCTGACATCAGCGTCAATTGCCTGTAGTTCTGGCGTCACCCCCCGGCTCATATAACGGGCATGTTCCGGCCAGCCAGACAATGGCTTAATCGGTTGAGACCATTGCCATGACGGACTGTAAAACTCGGTATTCTGTGGTCGTACCAGAATATCGAGACTGCCGTTTATGGCAGGAGTGTTAGGCAGTTGAATATGCAACCACATCACCGGAATCTTACGGGCAGTAAGGTTATCCACCTCAACCCTTAAACTCAGCGGTGTCTGATTAAAAACACCTTTTAATGAGGCATAACCGGCAGTATTAAAGTGAGTTTCACTTACATTCATGACCTTTGCGAAACCATTAAGCAAATTCGCACGCGATTGAATCACCTGTCGATGATGTTGTTTATATAGCCACCACAGGGAAAAACTAAACACAATGACCAGCATAAAAACACCTAGATCAGACATAATGTCCTCCCCACCCCAGTACAAAAAATAATTGACTGAACATTGAGAAATCCTCTGCAAAACAGTAAAAAATCGTGAAAAAAGACCCCGCAGTCAGCTTTTCACTCACTGCGGGGTCAACGATTAACGCACCACCGTTACCGGGCAATGCGCCTTACTGATAACCTGCTCGGCAATAGAACCAAGCAGTACCTTAGAGACACCGGTGCGGCCCACAGACCCGGTTATCACATGGTCATAATGATTTACATCAGCAAAATGGATAATTGCTGCTGCCACATTATGTCCCTGTACCGTGGTGCAGGACACCGATCCGAGCCCCTTCTGTTGGGCCTTATCAAAAGCTTGCTGCAACTCCCTCTGTATCTGCTCATCAGCTGCTCTGAGCATAGTAGAGTCCCAGAAGTAGGTTTTAGTAACATCTTCTCCAGTCGGCCTGATCACATGAATAAATGTCAGTTCAGCCTTCGCCAGAAGTGCCATTTCAACGGCAAACTCAACGGCTTTTTCAGCACTGTGAGAACCATCTGTTGCACATAGTATTTTTTTCATTTCCGCCTCCTCCTTTAATAACCTTTCGGCCGTGGCCAAGGCATGGTGAACTGATCACCGCGTTTCACAAACTGATAACGACGTTTTACAAACCACACTGAAGCAACAATGTAGAACGCCATAATTGACAGCAATGAAGCGCCGTAACCGAGGAAAGTAGCAAAATAAACCACCGAACAAAGCGCTAGCAGTGTAAATGCCGGAATAGGATGAAACGGATGAATGTAGCCACGCTTAATCACATCCAAAGGCCACATTTTTCTGAATCGCATCATATTGAAGGACATAAAGGTATAGCCCAACAAACCTGACAGAATCGAGAATGTAATGACCTGATCCAACAGACCGGTGAATGCAAATGAAACAGCTATTGGGATCAGGAAGATGATGGCCCGGAATGGCGTTCGGTAATGAGGATGAATGGCTCCGAACCAGGTTGGCATATAACGGTCACGCCCCATTGAAAACCAGGCTCTTGCCGCATCATTGATACATCCGTTAGCAGAAGCAATCGCCGCAAACATGGTGCCGATAAACAACACTATCTGCAGCGATGGATTACCAATAATGGATGCCGCATCATACAAAGGAGTAGTTGCCTGTCCCAGATATTGCCATGGCATCAGACCCGTGGAAACATACCAGGTCAAAGTCGCAGCCACCAGCAGGGTTAGAATTCCACCAATAGTACCTAATGGAATAGCTCTTCCAGCACTACGTACCTCTTCTGCAGCCTGACAGGTTCCTTCAATCCCCAGGTAATACCACATGCCGAACTGCAATGCCGCAACCACCCCAATCCAGCCATAGGGTAGCTCAGTTAATAAATCACTATGCTTGAGAATATTGCCAGGATTCAGTGGATCACTGCCAATAAACAAAGCAATAATGGCCAGAAAAGCAAACAGCGTAATGACAAAATTTACCGTCAGGGTCATAAACACCCCCCGGTAATTCAGCCAGGCCAGAAAAGCGATGGTCAACACCACAAACGGCTGGGGATTCAGATCGGCATAACCTGTGGCTGAAGCCACCGCAGCCATCAAATCTCCAACAATCAGTGCATCGGCAGCTTCCAGCATGGTATAAGCCATGACCAGATACAGACCCACATTAAAGGCCATAAGCGGCCCAATAATGTGTTTGGCCTGAGTATACTGCCCACCCGCTGCTGCCACAGTTGATGTCACTTCAGAGTCGATCATCGCCACGCAACTGTATAACAACCCAATTACCCAGCATGCAATCAAAGCACCATATGCACCACCTTTGGCAACTGAAAAGTTCCAGCCCATAAACTCACCGACCAGTACGATACCGACGCCAAGTGCCCAGACATGAAATGGATTCAACACTTTCAGCATTGAAATACGTTTTTGATCTCCACCAGTAGAAGTAGATTGGCTCATTTGTCTTCTCCCTCGTGTTTGATTTGCTCCAATAATTCATCAGAGCCTTCTCGAGAACTGACCAGTAGCTCCTCATCAAACTGACGAGAGACGCTCACGGCATCGACTACAATCCATAACAGCAGCCCGGCAGAAATGATCCAGGCGGCATAGCTCAATAAATCCCAATAAATCATCTCGCGTCCCCCTGTTCGTTATTTGCCTGGCTACCAGCAGTACCGAATTTTTCCGCAATCACCTCGCGGTATTGCCTGTCTGAAACTCGGAGAACAAAAAAGAAGTAACCGATAATGACTAACGCCGTGATAATCAGCATGACCGGGTCGATGGTGTAATCAAATCGGTCGTTAATGATCTCGGCAGCAGCTAACTCATCAAAGCCTAGCTTTTGCCACTGTTCCTGTTCCACGGGTGAGACATCAAGAGACTCCCAGGTGATTACCTGGGCAGATGTTGTTTCATCGGCTGATTTGGTATCAGACTCCAGAAACAAAGGGATATAAAGACTTACGTAAACTAAAAATAGAATAAATAAACTGTCAAATAGTTGACCGCGTTTATGCTGAGTTTTGGGGATATAGTTAGTCATAGCCTTTCCTCATTAGTAGACTCTTGCATTAATTTTTTCGCTTCTCGATTTTCATCAAGATGCTTAATGTCTAATTCGTATATGAAATTCTTATCTTCAGCGTAGTGTTTGGTCATTGCTGCCACTGACGCCGTATTGAAAATCACTAACAATGCACTGGAAATTATCAACACCACTCGGATGAAGGGATCTTCCACAATGCTCAAGATACTAATGAGGACAAAGCCTATTGCCAGCCAGAGTAAAACGATATCCGACCAGGCCATAACACAGTCCCTTTTGTACATACTTTCTATACGTTTTTTTAAATTATTATTCATAGTTATGTCTCTCTCTTATTTAAAGATAGTTAATGACTACACTTTTGCCTCCTCTTTGAAATGAAAAAAAAAGGGCTGATGCCATCATGAATAAACTGACTTAAATTGACGGGGTAAGGATCTCTTTAAGTAGGTTTAATCAAAACAGCATCAGCCCTTGTCTCGATTACTCTTTGTAATGCGTAATCAGAACGGCTGTTGGCCTGGTATCCAGTTAGTACCAGCGAGTGGTACTCTGGCCATTGCAGCGGATTCCACTGTTAAGGCCACCAAATCTTCAGGTTCAAGGTTACGCATATCATTTTTGCCACAGGCACGTGCCAGTGTCTGTGCTTCCAGTGTCAGCACACGAAGATAATTGGCCAGACGGCGTCCACCTTCAACTGGATCCAGCCGTTTGCTTAGCTCAGGATCCTGGGTTGAAATACCAGCCGGATCACGACCTTCATGATAATCATCATAAAAACCGGCTGCTGAACCAATGGCTTTAAACTCTTCATCATATTTAGGATCGTTACATCCCAAAGCGATCAAGGCTGCTGTACCGATGGCAACTGCATCAGCACCCAATGCCATACATTTAGCTACGTCGGCACCGTTACGAATACCACCGGAAACGATCAGCTGTACTTTACGATGCATGCCCATTTCCTGCAGCGCCTGAACGGCCTGTGGAATAGCGGCCATAGTTGGAATACCAACATGTTCGATAAAGACTTCCTGGGTTGCCGCCGTACCGCCCTGCATACCATCAACAACGATGACATCAGCACCGGCTTTAACCGCCAACTTCACATCGTAGTAAGTACGTGTGGCACCGACTTTGATATAGATAGGCACCTGCCAGTCTGTGATTTCACGCAATTCAAGGATCTTGATTGCCAGATCATCCGGACCCGTCCAGTCTGGATGACGGCAGGCACTGCGTTGATCAACGCCCATCGGCAAGGTACGCATTTTGGCGACCCGCTCAGTAATTTTCTGGCCCAATAACATGCCACCACCACCTGGTTTAGCACCTTGTCCCAAAACCACTTCGATAGCATCTGCCTTACGCAGATCATCCGGATTCATCCCATAACGCGATGGCAGGTATTGATAGACCAGTTTGGTTGATTGACCACGTTCTTCAGGCGTCATACCACCGTCACCGGTTGTGGTTGAAGTGCCTACTGCAGACGCACCACGGCCCAGAGCTTCTTTTGCATTGGCCGATAAGGCACCAAAACTCATACCGGCTATGGTTACCGGTGTTTCGATAACGATCGGTTTTTTGGCAAAACGAGTGCCCAATGTGACCTGGGTATTACATTTTTCACGATAGCCTTCCAACGGATAACGAGACATACTCGCACCCAGGAATAACAAGTCATCAAAATGTGGCAACTTACGCTTGGCACCCCAGCCACGGATATCATAGATACCAGTTTCCGCTGCCCGACGAATTTCGGACATGGTCGACCGATCAAATGTCGCTGACTCACGGAGCTCGGTAATGTATTTCTTTTTTTCACTCATAATAGATTCCTCGTAAAATCAGCATTAATACGCAGAAGCGTTATCGACTTTGAAATTGTATAGTTGACGTGCTGAACCATAACGTTTGAAAGCATGAGGATCTTCATCCACCCCGGCACGCTTCAGTAAATGACTCAGTTCCTGGATGTGTTCATCACGCATTTCTTTGGCAATGCAATCCGCACCCAATGATTTCACTTCGCCTTTGACGTAAATGTGAACTTCATACAGTGAATCACCCAACGCATCTCCGGCGTCACCGCAAACCACGAGGGTACCGGCCTGTCCCATAAAGCAGCTCATATGACCAACATTGCCTGTTACGACTATGTCCGAGCCTTTCATTGAAATGCCACAGCGTGAACCAGCATCACCTTCTATAACCAACAGCCCACCGATAGATGTAGCCCCTGCAGAAGATGAAGCATTACCTTTAACGCGGACACTGCCAGACATCATGTTCTCTGCTACGCCTTGACCGGCACTACCGTGAACCACGATATCGGCTTCTTTGTTCATGCCCCCACAGTAATAACCGGCATGTCCCTTGATATCGACTCTGAGTTTCTGATCAAGACCTACGGCCAGGTTGTGCTGTCCTTTGGGATTAAGCACTTCCCATTCTGTTTCAGTGCATGCAGCAGCTTGATCATGTAAGGCCTGATTTAAGTCACGCACCGTTTGTTTAGCTAAATCAATAGTTTTCATTGTGTTCCCCTTAAGCACTTCTGGTCAGTTACTGCCACGTTCCCAGGCATAGATAGTTGACGGTTCCGGTTCCCAAACCTTGGCATTTTCAATTCCTGGCAAGGTGGTTAATGCCTGATATTCAGAGGCCATTGCCACATAATCATCAGTTTCTGCAATAACAGCCGGTTTGCAGGCGATAGGATCACGAACGACTGCAAAACCATCTTTGGTGCCGATAGTAAAGGTGTAAAAACCATCTAACTCTTTTAAAGCGTGTTCCAGGGCTTGATGCAAAGAATCACCTTGCTGCAAACGATAGGTCAGAAAACCCGCCGCTACTTCAGTGTCATTCTCGGTATCAAAATGAATACCATTACGTTTCAATTCCTGACGCATACGGTTGTGATTAGATAGAGAACCGTTATGTACCAGACACAGATCCATACCGGTTGAGAATGGATGGCTACCCGCCATAGTCACCGCAGATTCAGTCGCCATACGGGTATGGCCAATGATGTGAGTTCCCTGCATTTTGTCCAGGTTGAACATATTCACGATACGTTCTGGCAGGCCAACTTCTTTAAGGATCTCAATCGAAGTACCAGCACTCATGATCAACACATCAGGATGATTTTCATGCAGATAATTTTCGACAAAGTCAGCATCTGTATTTACTTTGAAAATAGCTACTTTGCTGTTCTTAAACCAATCAACCTTGCTAACCAGTGCTTCTTCAATATCTTTTGCCAACTTTTCCCAGTCATAGTTTTCATCTTCATGACGGAGAGTAAATTTGATACCGGTATCGACGGCATCACCATAAATGGCAAAGCCGGCACTGTCAGGTCCCCGTTCTGTCATTGCAATCATCATTGGGGAAAACAGTTCACCCAAACGACTTTGATACTTATCATTTTTTAAATAAAGACCAACAATTCCACACATTAGATTTCTCCTAAAAATTCCAACTATCGGGATGCTTAATAAAATTCAGCGTAACGATCAATTTCCCAGTCAGAGACATGCCGCATGTATTCCACCCATTCCATGTGTTTCAGTTCCAAAAACTCATTTGCCAGTCCTTCACCCAAAGCACCGCGAACGACGCTGTCTTTTTCAAGGGCCAGCAGTGCTTCATGTAAATTCTGAGGCAAGATATCGATGCCTTTTTCTCTCAGCTCCATCGGGCTGAGATCATAAAGATTGGTGTTGTGACCCTCGCCCGGATCAAGCTCTCTTTCAACACCATCAAGACCTGCAGCGATAATCGCAGCAGTGGTCAGGTAAGGGTTGCACGAACCATCCGGGAGTCGCATTTCAATACGTCCGTAAGGAATGCGAACCATGGTTGAGCGATTGTTATCGCCATAAGTGATGTACGCAGGTGCCCAGGTAGCTCCAGATAAAGAACGACCTACCACCAGACGTTTGTATGAGTTAACGGTGGGTGCTGCCAAAGCGCACAATGCCGGAGCATGTGCCAGCAGACCGGCCATAAAATGATAAGCCAGCTTACTCAGACCATGCCCCGCTGGGTCACTATCATCATGGAACAGGCATTTTTCACCATCACCGATCGAAATATGCAAATGCATGCCATTGCCGGGACGGTTACTGAATGGTTTTGGCATATAGGTACAAATCATGCCCAGTTCATTGGCGATCTCGCTGGCCGCCATCTTGAACATAATGAAGTCATCTGCACTTTTGAGGCAATCTGCGTAGGTATAGTTAATCTCGAACTGGCCATTAGCGTCTTCATGGTCAATTTGATAAACATCCAGACCGACTTCAATCAGCGATTCCGTTAATTTTTCCAGGAAAACACTTTGGCGAGTTATGCCTTTATAGTCGTAGCAAGGCTTTTGTAATGTATCGCTATCTTCAAACGGATGAATATGACCATGCTCATCTTTTTTGAGCAGCGAAAATTCAGGCTCAAGACCGGTAAACATAGTCCAGCCCTTTTCTTCAAGCCGCTTGATCTGGTTTTTCAAGACAACACGAGAATCGAAGTTATACGGTTCACCGTTAACATGTCCGTTACAGATAACGCGCGCATAACCCGGCTGCCATGGAATCAGTGTCAACGTCGACAAATCGCCCATCGCCATGTAATCAGGACCGTTAGGCTGAATACCCATACCGCAGATAGCACCACCAGCAAAACCGGCACCGGTTTTAATGATGTCTTTAAGATGTGCAGAAGGGACCGATTTAACCTTGGCCACACCATGAATATCGACAAACTGTGCTAAAACATATTTGACGTTGTTGTCTTTAATAAATTGTTCTGCCTGTTCTAAAGTTTTCATCACTTTTGCTCCTGGTTATCGGTGATAGGCTCACTTAGGTTTGTTTCTGGCTCGAATTTCATCGCCTGACCTATGGATTAATTTATTCAGCGCCGGATGGTTTAATTACTATTGAAAAACTGGTTGATACCAACCGGTCCGCCGCCTAGCTCTTTAATAATATTCAACAGGGTCTCCCACAAATAAACGCCAAAAGTGCCATCGCACCAGAGACGCACTAGAGATTGACCTGCCACTTCCTGTCTGAGAACAACCACAGAGACACCTGCTATTGAGGTCATCGCCAGTTGATTGTCTGCCAACATTGGCCCGCTCAGATTAATTGCACATACCTGGGCCAGTAGCTCTTCAAGCAACTCACCACTCAAAATAAAAGACGCATCATTACGCAGCACGACATGAACACCGTCGCCACTTTGCAACTGTTCAGTTAATTGTTTGCACTGCTGTACGCCAATCGGGTCTTCCAGCAGAAATTCACTATTACCAAGACGCATGACCAGCGTTGCATCATGACGACTCCAGCTGTTTGCTGAACCGGGTAATTCAATCCCTTTTGCTTTTAAAGAATCAGCTGCTGCAGGGCCTTTGATAGCGAAACGTGTCAGGCAACTGACATCGCAAATGGCCAGTGTTGCAGCATGACGACTTTCCACATCCGGATCGGAATAGCGATTAACAATTGCCATGCCGTTGATAAAACCCATTTCCGGTTTCAGAGACGTCTGGGCAAACGCAACTGGACTTTGTAATACAACATTTTGCATATGCTGGCTCCTTAGCCCTGATTCAAACTTAGAAAAGAGTGCTCAACTACTTCAGCCATTTCGATCCGTCCACTATCCGTGCGAATCGCAAAGCGATGACCAGCCTTGGCTTGTTCTGGCAGGACAAAGGCAAAGCCAATGACCCGATTTACATATTCACTGAAAGAAATACTGGTCACCCGACCGGCAATCTCACCCTTTTCAATTACCAGATTGCATTCCTTGGGCAATTCACCAAAATCCGCATCCAATACAAAGGTCACCAGTTTTTTCTTAACGGGTTTCTTCTGCAGGATTTTCAGGCTGCGTTGACCAATGAAAAAGGCTTTATCCATTGCCACCAGTGATTCAGCATGTGCTTCAAACGGATTCGTTAAACCATCAGTATCGTGACTAATCAGATGATGTCCCATTTCCAAACGCAGCAGACGCTGGGCATCAGTACCAAACGGCCGTAGTCCATAGGTTTTGCCTGCTTCCATAATTTTCTGCCATACATGCAGACCGGCACTCGATGGAACATGAATTTCAAAAGCAAGATCCGAAACAAATGCCACTCGCATCACTATGGCTTTGACACCGGCCACTAAAGCCTCGCGATATGCCCCTTGTGGAAAAGCTTCTTCCAAAAGATCCAGATCAGTCAGTTCACTGAGTATTGAACGGGATGAAGGACCAGCCAATGTCATGGCAGACATCACACCAGTCAGATTCACCAGAGTGACCTGCATGCCCCAAAGCTGCAGATTACGTTGCATTTCACGATATACCGTGGCTGCATTGGAGGAATTGGTCGACACGTAAAACTTGTCTTGATCCAGACGGACTGCTACGCCGTCATCAACAATTACGCCGGCTTCATCAAGTAACATGGCAATACGGCTATTGCCGACTTTCTGACTGGCAAATTTACCGGTATAGAAACGTTCCAGAAACGCAGCAGCATCTTTGCCAAAGACTTCGATTTTGCCCAACGTACTGCCATCAATCATGCCAGCAGATTTACGAACAGCCATCGCTTCCTGTTGCACTGCCTGCTGACTGGTTAAATTAATACCCAGTGGCAGGTAATAAGCAGGTCGCAACCACACACCAGCTTCCATCATCACCGCGCCTTCTTTCACATGCCATTCATGCATGGCTGTATGACGATGTGGATGAAAACCGCGTCCGCCTAAATGACCAATCGGAGTTGGATGGAAAAACGGTCTTGCTGTGGTGGAACCAATTTTTTCAACTGGCAAATCTCGTATGCGAGCCAGAATACGAATAGCATTCATATTGGAATGCTTACCCTGGCTTGGTCCCATACCAACAGTAGTAAAGCGTTTCATTAACTCAATGTTGTCAAAACCTTCCTTGGCAGCATTGATAAAATCTTTTACCTGAATATCTTCATCAAAATCGACAAAGTTTTTGCCTTTTGGATGATTCACAATTGGGTAAGGATGACTGGGCGAGTTACCACGATGTGCCATAACAGCAACGGGATCAGCAGTACTCTTGCCAAGATAGCGTGCAGCTTCAGCACCGGCCCGTTTTCCATCCAGCAACCGTTGCTCAAGTTCAAAGATGCCATTGACTTTACCGGCAGCAAATACCCCTTCTGGCAGCTGATTCGGCACAAACTGCTGAACCGCCTGGTCATAGCGCATCTGAGTACCGGCCTGATAAAGCAAAGCTGCAGCCGGGGCCCAGCCAGCGCTCATCGCAACACCATCACAATTCAATACGACTTGCTGATGCGGGTCAGCCTCGGCAGTAGCCTCATTATAAGGACATACAATAACGGCACTGACACCCAGTTTGTCGGATGAAGGCACTACCTCATAAATACAGCTGCCCAGATGAACAGCGATACCAGCCTGTTTAACCTTTTCAGTCAAATCACCATCGGCACCGGTTTGACGCATATCAATGACGGCAACTATTTCGACTTTGGCTGCAGCCAGATCCAGTGCCGCCCGATAGCCATAATCATTCGCAGTGACCAATACACCTTTTGTAAAGGGTTTAACCGAGTAACGATTCACCAGACGTTGTGCGGCTGAGCTCAGCATCACTCCTGGTAAATCGTTATAACGAAATACTGGAGGTTGTTCAAAAGCACCGCTGGCAACAATTACTGTACCCGCACGAACTTTAGTAATGCCACGTTTTTCAACAATTGGCACCAGATGATCGGTGTAATAACCACCGGCATAGGCATCAGCAATCACCTGAATATTGGCGTGATTGAGTACATTTTCAGTCAATTGTTTTAACAAAGAACCGGAATTCACATCCGCGGCCATATCATAAGTTAGGCTACCGCCAATTTTGAGATTTTCATCCACCAGAATGACCTGACTGCCAGCTTCGGCTGCTTCAAGTGCTGCAGAAAGTCCTGACGCACCCGCCCCGACAACCAGCACATCACAATGTGCATAGCGTTTGGCACGAGTGATTCGTGGATAGTTGAAATTGACTTCACCCAGGCCCGCCGCCTTACGGATCTTGTCTTCCCAGAAGGGGAACATCCATTTAGGTTTATGGAAGGTTTTGTAATAAAAGCCCACTGGCAGAAACGCCGATATCTTATCGATATACCGACCTTTATCTTTTATTACACCACCATCGGTATTGACTGCAGTCAGCTGCATATTATGAGTAACCGGGATCACATCAGCACGGATATTGGTGTCTACACCATCCGTCATCAACGCATTGACATCATGATTGGCAAAACTCAATAAACCACGCGCCCGGTGATATTTGAAACTGCGTCCCAAAACCTTAATATCCGCAGCCCAGAGTGCACTACTAATGGTATCGCCTTCATATGCTTCAATTTGTTGGCCTTCATATTCGAAGGTCAAAGGCATATCACGGTTGATCCATTCATTCTCTTGTTCAGCGATACGCAATGTCATGCCTTATTCTCCTGACCGTAAAGATAGGTCCGGCTGACTTTGTCCGTCAGCGTGTTTCTTTCTGCGATAAACCAGGTTCCGCTCGGACCGTGGTACCACCACTCTTTTTTCAAACCCGGCGCCCCATGCCGGTAATGCACATAACCAGCCCACTCTTTATCACTGCAGGTATCTGGGTCGGGCATCTCTCTGTATTCCCCACCGTAGGTAAATTCACTCACCGGGCGGATGCCATTAACGGGGCATTGAAGTAATTTCATCTTGCTATCCCTAAATTAGTGGCCGACCGAGGCTGCGCCTTTTTCACCGGTCAGCTCATAATCTTCAAATCGTGATAGACGGAATGATTTGATCATATCCGGGGCCATATCTCGGGCGATGGTTTCAGCCATTGTCTTGCCGCTAATGGGAGTGGCTTTAAAGCCCCAGGTACCCCAACCGGCATCAATGTAAAAGCCTTCGACTTCAGTTTTGCCCATGATCGGAGCAAAGTCCGGCGTCAAATCAGCCATCCCAGCCCATTGCCGTACGACTTTCACATTACCGAGGAATGGAAACATATCGGTGATATGCGACGTCAGGCCTTCAACAAAATCCAGTGATGAACGGGTTGAATGAATTTCGTAAGGATCCAGTGATGACCCCATAACCAATTCACCGCGAGAGGACTGGCTGACATAAACATGCAAGCTGCCGGAAACCAGGATAGTGTCTAACCAGGGTTTCATTGGCTCAGTCACACATGCCTGCAGCGGATGAATCACAATGGGTGTTTCAATATCGACCATTTCGCAAATGCGTGGCGTAAAACCAGCGACTGCTGATAACACGCGGTTGGTGCTGATATAACCCTTGTTGGTCTGCACACCAACGACCTTGCCGCTTTTCACATCAATACTGGTCACTTCAGTGCTCTGGAATATTTCCACGCCCATGCGATCAGCTTCCTTTGCATAGCCCCAGGCAACAGCATCGTGACGGGCAACTGAACCTGGTGCGTGATATAACGCGCCAAGAATAGGTGCCTGACCACTGCAGGAAATATCCAGTTGTGGGCATGCTTTTGAAATCTCATCAGGGCCAACCACATAGCTTTCAACGCCTACATGTTTGTTGACTTCTGCACGCCAGCGCATGGTACGCATGGCAGAATCGGTATGCGCCAAAGTGAAATGGCCACGGTTAGAATAAAACAGGTTGAGATCGAGCTCTTCTGAGAGATCTTCAAACAACTTGACACTGGCATTGTAAAAATTGACACCTTCCGGAGTCAGGTAGTTGGAACGAACAATAGTGGTATTGCGTCCGGTATTACCACCACCGATATAACCTTTTTCCAGCACTGCAACATTAGTGATGCCGTGATCTTTAGCCAGATAATAGGCTGCAGCCAGACCATGCCCGCCGCCGCCAATGATGACCGCATCATAGGTTTTTTTCGGTTCAGTACAGTCCCGGAAAAAACGGGGAGCCGGATGTTCTCGACTGACTGCATATTTCAAAAGTCTTAATGGCATTTTTGCCCCTCATTAATATGTTTGCCATTCCATCTACTACCTAATAGGTATAGAGAACTACCACCTTTTAGGTAAACTTTGTTTCACATGATGAAACCATGGGTTCATTTACTCACGTGAGAAATCGGATGTCAACACCTCAAAGAAACTTTTTTTCCTCATATGAATCTTTCGTGACCTTCCACGAAAAAAATTCGTGTATGATCAAGGTTCTATTAATGTAGCAGGCAAGGAGATTTAAACGGCGTGAGCGATAAACAAGAGATGAATGGAATCGAAACCACTATCAAATCCCTGGACAAACACCTTGGCAACACGCTGCGCCATATTCGTCTTGATAACGGACTGACTATTGCCGAAGTTGCCAAACGGGCCAGCCTGAGTCGGGGGATGCTTAGTAAAATTGAAAATGGCTTAACGTCACCGAGCCTGGAAAAACTGGAACATTTAGCGAATGCGCTAGGCGTTACGCTGTCCAAACTGTTTCATGATTACGATACCCCCAGAGGTGGTGCGCAATATGTTAAAAATGGTGAAGGGATGGAAGTGGTCAGACGTGGCACTAAATCCGGCCACACCTATCATTTGCTCGCCTACGATCAGGGGCCAAAAAAGTTATTTGAGCCTTTTTTAATTTCACTGGAAGAAGAAAGCGAAGTATTTGCCCCATTTGAACACTCTGGTGTCGAATTTATCTTCATGCTGGAAGGAAGGCTTGAATACACTGTCGGTGATGAACGCTATATTCTGAATCCAGGCGATTCACTGACATTCAATGCTGAACAACCACATCGTCCTGAAGCCAAGTTAAAAATGCCTATCCGCTATCTGGCGATCATTTATTACGACAGTTTGGATGCTATGGAGCATGAGCAGGATTAACCAGATTTAAGGGGCAACAGCCCCTAGTTGTTTAGTCCCACCTAGTGCTTGACCAATAAACCGGCCATGCGCTCAAAGTTTTCCATTAGAAGTTGTTTCATCTCGGGGTCGTAATTCAGTTTTTCGATAGCCAGTTGCATGGAAGCTAACCAGGCATCCTTGTGTGCTTCGGTGATTTCAACATGCTCATGGATTTGTCGCACATTGGAATGCCCCCACTTCTCAGCATAAAGCTTCGGCCCGCCAAACATACCCGAGAAAAAATTGAACTGTTCCATACGGGCGTGTGCCATACCATGACCGCGTAAATGCAGCAGATGAATCGGCCGTCCGACTTCTGTTGTTTCCAATACATCACAAAAGGTATTAACTAGCTTTTCAATACCCTCAGCTCCCCCCAAATTATCGTATATTGAGGGTTTTCTACGCTCAGCCGTCAGTGTCATTATGCGACTCCACAATACTTATCTGTATCATCGAGTCTAGCGCCAGAACATCTAATAAGTTAATACACAGGACTAAGTACTACTTAGATAGTAATACGCCGTCACAATCGCTAAGGATTAAACCTTGCTTTAAGCCAGCCAAAGAAAAAGTGTTAACCAATTTCGATCAGCACCTCTCCAGGTGTCACCCGATCCCCTTTAGTGACATGGATCGCTTTGACTTCCCCATCGATATTAGCCAGCAACTCGGATTCCATTTTCATGGCTTCGATAATCATCGTCGATTGTCCGGAGTTCACTTTGTCGCCAACATTGACAAGGACTTCAACCACATTACCTGGTAATGGTGTGGTGACATGACCAGGATCGCTGGCTTTTTTGCGGCCTTGCTGAGCACCACCAGAAACAAATTCGCTGATGGTTTCAAATACGACTTCTTCGGGCATACCATCGACTGACACATACATTTTGCGTTTGCCGCCACCAACGTCGCCGACACCGGTAATGGCAACATCATATGTTTCACCATGCACATCGACTTTAAACTCGGTTGATACCGTGCCTGGTGCTTTACCTTTACTCTCAGGAATCAAAGGCTCTGGTTGCAACGTTCCATCCAGGCGTTGCTGCAGGAATTCACGGCCGATATCGGGGAACATGGCAAACGTTAATACATCTTCTTCGCAGGTTGCCAAATCCCCTACCTTGGCACGTAATTTATCCATTTCAGGGGCAATGGAATCGGCTGGACGTGATTCCATCACGGTTTCATTGCCAATGGCTTTGCGTTGTAATTCGGCATTAATCGGTGCCGGTGGCTGGCCATAGCCACCCAGTAAATAACGTTTCACTTCATTAGTGATGGTTTTATAACGCTCACCACTTAATACGTTATAAACCGCCTGAGTACCGACAATCTGTGAGGTTGGCGTGACCAATGGTGGAAAGCCCAGATCTTCACGGACTCTTGGGATCTCGGCAAATACTTCACGGATACGATCCAAAGCATTCTGCTCTTTCAGCTGATTGGCCAGATTGGACATCATGCCACCGGGCACCTGATTGATTTGAACCGAAACATCTTCACGCGTGAATTCGCTTTCGAACTGATGGTATTTTTTACGCACTTCACGGAAATAATCGGCAATTTCCGACAATAAATTCAAATCCAGACCGGTATCCCATTCGGTTCCATTTAACGCCGCCACCTGGCTTTCCGTGGCAGGATGACTGGTGCCGCCAGCAAAGGCTGATATGGCGGTATCAATCCGGTCAACGCCCGCCTCAATGGCTTTCAACTGACACAGCGGTGCCAAACCAGAGGTGGAATGACTATGAATCACTAATGGTAAATCCACAGCGGATTTAATGGCTTTGACCAGCTCATAAGTGGGATACGGAGCCAGCAGACCGGCCATATCTTTTATCGCAATGGAATCCGCGCCCATATCACGCAGCGTTTTAGCCTGTTCAACAAACAATTCAGGTGTGTGTACCGGACTGGTGGTATAAGCGATAGTGCCTTGAGCATGTTTACCGGCATCCTTCACCGCTTTTATTGCGGTTTCCAGATTACGCATATCATTCAACGCATCAAAAATCCGGAACACATCAATGCCATTCTCAGCGGCTTTGGCCACAAAAGCCTGCACCACATCATCCGCATAGTGACGATATCCCAAAAGATTCTGACCACGTAACAGCATTTGCAATCGTGTGTTGGGTAACATTCCACGTAACAACCGCAACCGTTGCCATGGATCTTCTTTCAGGTAACGCACGCAGGCATCAAAAGTCGCCCCGCCCCATACTTCCAACGACCAGTAACCCACCCGATCCAGCTTTTCGCAGATCGGTAACATGTCATCAGTACGCATGCGGGTGGCAATCAATGATTGATGTGCATCACGCAGCGTCACATCAGTAACTTGAATTTGTTTCATTACAATTCTCCGGCTAACTTGTTTTACCAGCCTGCATGCGCGGCGATGGCCGTAGCCAATACCAGTGCCAATGCGGTGGGATGACGTTTATCTGAATAGGTCAGTAATTCGGGATGAGCAGCAACAAAGCTGGTATCAAATTTTCCTGCTCTAAAATCGGGATGTTTGAGGATCTGTTGATAGTAACTGGCCGTGGTTTTAATGCCATGCAAACGCATATCATCAAGAGCACGACGACCACGATCGACGGCATCTTCCCAATCCAGTGCCCAGACCACCAGCTTCAAACACATCGAGTCAAAATAAGGCGGGATTTCATAGCCGGTATAAATCGCGGTATCGACACGAACACCCGGGCCACCCGGTGCATAGTAATGTGTGATTCGACCGAAACTGGGCAGGAAATCATTTTTCGGATCTTCAGCATTTATCCGGAACTGCAGAGCAAAACCTCGGTAATGAATATCTTCCTGACGATATCGCAAGGTTTCACCGGCGGCGATGCGCAATTGTTCGCGAACAATATCAATACCGGTGATCTGTTCGGTAATGGTGTGTTCGACCTGGATCCGGGTATTCATCTCCATGAAATACACCTGATTTCCGGTCAGCAAAAATTCAACGGTTCCGGCATTTTCATAACCAACGGCTTCAGTGGCTTTCACCGCCAACCCACCAATATAGTTACGTTGTTCTGGTGTTAACTGAGGACTTGGAGCAATTTCAATCAATTTTTGGTTTCGGCGTTGGATGGAACAATCACGTTCGTATAAATGCACCACATTGCCATGACTGTCTGCCAACACCTGTACTTCAATATGCCGTGGGTTAACGATGCACTTTTCCATAAACACTTCAGCTGAGCCAAAGGCTTTGGTCGCTTCAGAAATAACCCGGGGAAACTGTTGTTTCAGTTCAGCCGGTGTATCACAACGACGAATACCTCGACCACCACCACCGGAAGTGGCTTTAATCATGATGGGGTAACCAATCTCGTCAGCAACCGTTAATGCTTCTTCAATATTTTCAAGGTTACCGTCAGAGCCTGGCGTAATAGGAACACCAGCTTTACGCATGCTATCGCGAGCGGCAGTTTTATCGCCCATCTTTTCAATGACTGAGGCTTTAGGGCCAATAAAGATAATGCCGTTTTGTTCGCACAAGCGGGCGAAACGAGCATTTTCAGACAAGAAACCATAACCAGGATGAATCGCATCACAGCCGGTTTCGACGGCCAGATTTACCAGCCGGACCGGGTCCAGATAACCTTCCAGCGGGTCGTCGCCAAGTGAATAGGATTCATCAGCGCGTTTCACGTGTAAGGCATAACGATCCGGTTCAGTATAAATTGCCACTGAACGAATCCCCATTTCCGAGCAGGCCCGGACAATTCGAACAGCAATTTCGCCGCGATTGGCGATCAGGATTTTTTTCAACATAGCTCAGCCTCGGCCAGATTTGTTGGCAAAGCGTAAAACAAATTACTGATAAACAAAAATCAATTAAATATAATTCACCGATAAGTAAAAACTTATCACTTAATATACAGGTGCAGTAAATGGCGCTCAGTCTTCAACAATTAGTATCCCGTTTGTCATTCAGACAAATGCAGGTTTTTCAGGCGGTCTACCAATATAAAGGTTATCGCAAAGCAGCGGAATATCTGGGTCTTACCCAACCTGCGGTCAGCTCACAAATGCGGCATCTGGAAAATGCACTTGAGCAGCCACTGTTTGAATATATCGGACGCCAACTGTATTGCACCGAAGCAGGTGAACGGGTGGCAGTGTTTATAGAACGTTTATTTGGTCAAATGAGTGAACTACAAAGCGAATTGAATTTATTGCGGGAAGCGCTCTCAGGCGATTTACGCTTAAGTATTGTCAGTTCATCGCAAACTGTCGTGCCCTATTTACTAAGCAGCTTTCTGAAAGAATTCCCAGCGGTAAATGTTCATATCGACGTTGTAAACCGTACCCAGGCCTTGGAAAGATTAAAACTGAATATTGATGATGTGGTCATTATGGCAATGGTCCCTGAAGGACGCTCATTAAGCACATTACCTTTCCTGGATAATGAACTCATTGCTGTAATCAACAACCAACATCCTTTGAACAAACAAAATCAGGTCACAGCAAAGCAGTTTTTTGCCGAGCCCATGTTGATACGAGAAAATGGTTCAGGAACTCGGTTTGCCGTTGAACATCACTGTCAGCAACATCGTCTGCAAATTAAACCGACCATGGAATTAAGTTCCAATGAAAGCATTAAACACGCTGTTATTGCCGGTCTTGGAGTAGCCATCCTGCCAAGGTTAAGTGTGATTGCTGAGTTACGAACCGGACAATTGAAGATGTTGGAAATTCAAGACTTTCCCATTCGCCGTTCATGGTGTCTGGTTCACCCAATGGGCAAATATCCGTCACGTGTGGCCCAGTCTTTTATTGATCATGTGTATGAACGACTGGAGCAGATCCACACGCATTTTCAAGAGGTCTGATAATGCAAAATTGATAACGAGGGCCTAATCATAATCTCTTAATAAACACTTAAACTTGCCGCTCATATACTAGGGCTTGTTTATCTTTCATCTCCGCCTCTGTTGTGAGCTGAAAAAGCGTCAATCAAGGCACAAGGAGCGCCTTTTAGTAATTCTAAATAAGCGACGAGAAACACAGAGTGGCGCTTTTTCAGTCACAACCCGAAGGGCTGGGACTATTTTTGCGCCCGCCTGTGTTGTATGAAATACATCCCTGTACTTCACCGCTACGCGGCCAGCTAAGCTGTTCAAATGAGTTCCAGACTCATTTGTCAAACACTTATGTAGGAAGACTACACTGCGTGCTTTCCGCCTTGTCGGACACAAAAATAGTCTCCAGCAGTGGTAGATATGAAAGAAAAACAAGCCCTAAGCGAGATAACGTTCTCGTGAAGATAAGAAATGATGGCAAACAAAGGAGAGAGAAATGTTAGATGACGATAACGAACGCTATGGCTCCATCACGCGTTTTTTTCATTGGGTAATCGCCGTATTGGTGTTGCAGCAGTTTTTTAAATTTGCTGATCGGATTAATGAAGGCGAACATTGGCTGGGTGATACCTTTGGTCCATGGCATGTCTCCATGGGTGCCATTATTCTGATTCTCACAATCACGCGCCTATTGTGGACGATGAAACAAAAACCTCAGCGCCCAACTAACCAGGGAATGGACGGCACTATGGCCAAACTGGCACATCGGTTGATGTATCTATCCATGCTTGTTATGCCTTTCCTTGGGGCCTTATATATTCACGGTAAAGGCTATCCGGTCAAAGTGTTTGGTGTTGAACTGATTGGCAAACCTGCTGGTGAAGTTCCGTGGGCACTTTCCCTTGGTGAGTGGCACTCTCCTTTTGCATTTTTATTGGTATTTCTGGTGATCGCCCATATTACCGGGGCGCTATATCATCACTTCATCCGAAAAGACGATGTTTTAAAACGCATGGCAGGTTAAAACTACGCATAAAAGAGCCCTGCAGATTAAGTTCTGCAAGGCTTTTTTAAATTTAACATTAGTGTTCTAGGCGTATTGTTTCTCCATCACCTCAATAAGCTGATCAAGCTGATTCATTGGAAGAGCATTAATCCCGGCGGCCGCTTTACGTCCACCACCGGTTGGAAATTGACCGGCAATCTCATCAGCGCCACTCCGGTTAGAGTTCGGTGCCCGTATACTTACCAGATAGTGATCAGCATCTTTTACTGAAACAATCGCATGTGCTCGGTCGGGAAACTGGTTTGCCAATTCATTACCCAAAACCCCACTGACACGACGCGCCCACTTTTCATCAGGCAAACAGATAACGGCCAGCTTGTCTGTTTGATATTTTGGGGAAATGGTTAAGCCAGAACGCATATCTTCGTTATAACCGGTTGAAAGCTTTTCATAAGCCGCACGATTATCATGGATAAAATCAAAGGGGGAAGTGTAAGCAACGCACTGTTTAAATAACTCGGCCGGATGGAATAACAAATCATCCGTATTGGCACCATAGCCGTTGTAATTAAGATAAATCCCCAGCGAGGATAACTCTTCACGTTGGGCATTGCTCATTCCGGCTTCGTCAGCAAGTTTATCTGCCACAGCAGTCAGATTATCACCATATGCGGCAGTAATAGCCCACTGATGAAATTGTCCCTCAAGATAGTTATCAACGATGAGTGAGGTACAGGTAGTTGCGGCCATATCGATATAAGCAGATAAGCCGGCATGTTGTGGAATATCACCTGGTTGATGATGATCGGCATAAAACACATCGGCTCCTGCATCAAGCAAACGCATTAAATCAACGGCATTCTTTTCCATTGAGATATCCAGCACTGTCAGCTTGTCACCTGCATCAGCCTGAACGTTCTTAAGCAGGTTAATATCACGCTTAATGCCTGTAACTAACTCGGAGTCCCTCGGTTCGGCAAGTCGCAATTGCACCAGCGCGCAAATGCCATCGGCATCGCCATTAAATACATCAATAAACCGCATCTTAAGCCTTACTATGGATGATATTGTTTGTCCGTAAATACTCAATTACCTGTGCCACGCACTCGGCAATATCACATTCGGCCGTATTCAAAGTGACTTCGGCCGCTTCTGGAGCTTCGTATTCGGAATCAATCCCCGTAAAGTTCTTAATCTCACCCCGACGGGCTTTTTGATAAAGACCTTTTGGATCTCGCTGCTCACACACACTCAGTGGTGTATCCATATAGACTTCGACAAATTCATCTGCTTCGACCAAGTCACGTACCAAACGGCGATCAGAGCGAAAAGGTGAAATAAAAGCGGTTAAAACAATTAATCCAGCATCGGCAAACAACTTAGCCATTTCACCGATACGGCGAATATTTTCAATTCGGTCATCATCAGAAAAACCAAGATCTTTATTCAGCCCATGTCTGACATTATCACCATCCAGCAAATACGTATGATGTCCTAACTCAAATAAAGCCTGTTCTACTGCACCGGCAATAGTGGATTTGCCCGAGGCACTTAAACCGGTAAACCATAAAATGGCAGAGCGCTGTTTTTTTTGCTGACTACGATCCGCTTTGCTGACTTTGTGCATGTGCCAGACTATATTCTCCCTTTCCACAGGCAAAACTCCTTAAATTAGCTTCAATTAGATTTTGATGAGACTATTAAGAAAACAACTTTGTATTCCAGCTCATCAGGTTGGTTAGCTTTTAAAACCCTATTGCCTGCATATTTACTAGGACAGCTAAGCAAAAAAAAGTAAGTGCGTTTATTTTATCTCGGACTCAATCAAATCAACCGATGCAAAACGGATTAAAGTTAACAGTTTATTTTTTTACAAAAACTACGCTCTTTAATCCGTTATCAATGCCATAGAGTTTACTAACAAAAATGTACTACGTTACAACTGACTTAATTGTTCAGTAATTTTAGCCACCAACGCCTCATCATTCTCTTCATTTGCCATACGTTGAGCGCGCTCAAATGACTGACGAGCCTCTTCAGGCATACTCAAGGCAACATAAACACGGCCAAGATGATAATGGAATAAAGCAATTGCATCATCACTTGAAGCTGCTGTCTCCAATGCAGGTCTGGCATCTTCATAATTACCCATTTTGTAGTTTACCCAGCCAAAGGTATCGGCAAAATAAGGTTGTTCAGAATCCCGAAAACGGCTGGACAATGTTAATGCCCGCTGCAGATTTTCTGGCGATTCAAACTGATCCGTCAGCAAACTGGCCAGATTGTTGGCAGCAACATCAATTGAAGGATCTCGGGAAATAACTTCTTCATATAAATCCCGGGCCTTTTGAAACTCTCCCATAGATTCATATGTTGAGGCCAGCTGTAAAGTAAGAACGTTGTCTTCAGGTAATTTTTCCAGACCTTGCTGATAAGTTGAAACGGCCTGTTCCATATCACCTTTTTGATGATACATACCAGCCATCATGCCATAGCCTCCACCCCACTGAGGATTCGTCTGAATTCCTTTTTTAGTGACATCTATCGCAGCATCCCAGTCGTTCTGCGACACATAGTAATTACTTAATACTGAGTACCCATTCAACTGTTGAGGATGATCCGCAATGTGTTGATTAAGGTATTCAATCATCTTTTCTTGCTGTTCCAGACGTACATAGCTTTGGGCCAGCTCCTGCAAGGCACGAGTAAGACCAGGATCAATCTGTAAGGCCCGATCATATTCAGATATAGCCAATGTATAATCTTCAAGCCCTTGATACATCTGAGCACTTAAAAGGTGCGTCAAAGCCGACTCAGAATCCCCTAAAGACTCCAATGTTTTCTGGGTGCCAGCCCAGTCACGTTTAAGAATTCGGACTTGTGCTAAAGCCTGTAATAACTCTTCAGAATCCGGATTACCTTCCAAAGCACCAATCAATACATTTTCAGTTCGCTCCAGATCATTGCTTCGCATAAGGCTACTGGCAACCGACATGGCAGCCTGAGGATTACGTGGATTGACAGATAACGCCTGCCTGAAGCTATTCTCAGCTAATTGTGCTGAACCGGTTTTCATATAGACCTGAGCAAGCAAAACCATCGCCTCATCGGCTTCAGGATTATTACGGATTATTGTGCGAAGATTACTTATCGCAGAATCAAAATCCTCATTACGAATTTGTAATTTTGATTTGATCAATAATGCCTGTTCATTTTGTGAATCAATGGCAAGAACTTCATCGGCCATTTTTTCAGCCTGGTCAAAGTTTTGCTTACTGGCTTCAAGGCCAGCTAATGTCGCCTTTGCTCTCAAACCACTATCGGTATCAGGTTCAGCAGCAATAATAGCTTCCAATTCAGCCACCATATCATCGGTTTTACCCTGTCTCTGCAGCATTTCCAGTTTGGCAAAGCGTAATTCCTGATTATCAGGGTTTTCTGCTAAATATTGATCAAGCTTCACTACCGCAGCATCGGCATCAGAATTATTTAAAAAACCGACATAAGCCAGTTTGGTTTCAATATCATCAGGATTAGCAGCAATATAATCTTCCATAACCTTACGTGCTTCCTGAGGACGGTTTAACCCATCATTGAGCAATTTAGTACGAGAAATCGCAATCCAGCTTTCATCAGGCATTTCTTCTGATAGCGATGCGAGCAATGACGCCATTGCATTAAAATCTTTTTGTGCTTCGTAAATACTCAACTTAATCATTTTTACTGGCAATGAATCTGGATGAGCAGCTAATGCTTCGTCAGCAGCAGAGAGTGCTGCGTCATATTGTTCAGTTTCTTTGTAGAGCATTATTCTGGCTGACAATGCCTCCATAGACTTACTATCTATAGATAAAGCCTGATTAATTTGCTTTTCTGCTTCGTCAAATTTTTCCTGTTTGATATATACAGTTGCCTGAAGCAAGATGGCTTCGATATTTTCCGGCTCAAGGGAAAGCGCTTTTTCAGCCCGCTCCATTGCTTCTTCAAGCCGTCCAGATAGCAATTGTATTTGACCCAGTTTAACAATGGCATTGACGTGATTCGGCTCCAGGGACTCTACCGTGGATAAATTGGCATACATCCCTTTCCAGTTCTGATTCTTTTCATCAATCAATGCCAGTTGGTAATAGCCTTCGGCTTCTAACGGATTAATCTGCAAGGCATTTCGGAACTCTAACCGGGCTTTGTCATAATCCCCCTCGTTCATAAGCTCTTTACCGCTTTCAATGAACTTTTCAGAAGATTCCTCGGCAGAACCACAGCCTGAAATAACACCAACCAATAGGGCTGTAAGAACGGTACGTTTTAAATTTTTCATAGCCATATTCCTAAACTTATTCTGCAAGATAACGTTTAATTTCCGGTGAAGTATTCTTCATAAGCGACTGGATTCTGGCATCAGCGTCCTGATGACTCTCACCTGGAAGCACAGGCGTGACATAGCGAACCAGTGCACCATCTGTTCTGTTTTCCATTAAAGCATCTTTGAATAAAAACCACTTATTCAAATACTCATTGGCAATCTGTCTGCCGCGCCCCTGGAACCAGTAATAAACCAACTGTTCCTGATCACCATTTTTGATAATAACGCGGTTAATTGGCTCACCCATGACTTCGGTTCGGCGAAAATCTGCAATCTCCCAACCACCACCCGGGATACATACTCGCGGCGAATGGGGTGACTGACCTTTACGTTGTGATTCATAGTAAGCCACATAAAGGTTAACAATAGTACTGTCCATTCCCGTGAAATTAACAAACAGATAATCTGTCATCCCCAGCTTATCAACCACACGTTCATCTAACTTTTCGTGCTGACCAATCCAATCATTAAATTGTAATGGGAAACTAATAAATTCCTGATGCTCAGGAACTTCTTCAACACGATTATCAAAAAATTTGGTAGCAAACAGAGCTGCACTTAACATCAGCAGAACGACTATAAATGGTTTGTAGGAATACCCAAGTGAATCCCCACTAAACATTTTGTTCGCAGGTGCATGATCCTCTACACCAAAAAGCTGTGACAGTGTTTTGCGACTAGGTGCAATTTTCTCCAGCAACACCACCAGTAAGAAAAGCAAAGCCGCGCAGGCCATAAAGATAATCCAGCCCTCAAAATCATGCAGAAAGCCTTCTGCCATTGAGATGCCCCAATTATCGACCATGACGCCAATAGCACCGATCCGGAAACTGTTCATCAAAATGGTAATTGGAATTGTCATCAGAAAAACGGTGGCACGCTTCCAGAAAGCCGCTTGATAAAAATACGCAGCAATAAATCCCAAACTCATTAATGGAAAGAGATAACGCAGACCACTGCAGGCCTCAACTACCTGAAGTTGATAGACACCCAGGTCAATAATATTGCCTTCCAGGAATACCGGAATCTGGAATAATCGAATGACCTGAACACCTAACCACGAGGAAAATAACTGAAGCTTGGCAGTAAGAACGACTTCTATAACGTAGGGTAAGGGAATCGCAAATAAAAGTAACAGTATAGGAGCAAAGGTATATTTAGTTGCTTTGCCGACAGTGACCATCGAAAGCCCAAGCAGAACCATTACAAAGGAGTATTGAATAAGTAAAAACAGCGCGCTGATTTCGCCCACAATAAAAATAATTATGGCAATCAGTATCACGAACACCCCAGACCACAGAGGGGGCCCTTTTGCAGCATTAATTAAATTACGTTTTTCCCATAGAATAAAGAGAGTAACTAATGGGATTAAAAAACCATGGCTGTATTCTTCCTGGTTGCTCCATCTTGAAACAGCTTCAGCAAGCCCCGCCCAATAGGCTATTATGGCTATTGTGAGTGCAAGGATAAACATCCCTGTCGTCTTTATATTAAACAAAGTCTACCCCTCTTCCCTATTTTTATTTATTGGTCCAGATTAGCCTGAATCTGGGTAAAACGCCAGACAAGCGTAGCAGTGTAACAATCTTGTCAGGAAAATCTTTTAAGAACATTTGTTTATTGCAATTTCTCAGCTTACCTTGATAGATAATTATCCTGGCGAGGACATCCATTGATACGTTTTGAATATTTTCCCCATCAATAATTATATTTTTATTTTTTTCCAAGGCGGTTTTAAAAGCCGAGTCTAATTCGGGTAACTGTTCAGCAGAGATATTCCCTTTTAGGCTTACCATGAAATCTTCATGATGCGGTAATGTATCAGCTAAGACTTCTGAGTTGCTAGGGTCAATGTTTCGTTCAAGCTTCTTTCTATATATAGATAAAGGCAATGTTTGTGTCAGCAACATCTGTATGAATCGCAAACCATCACCAAAGTAGCGTTTATATAGCTTCGGTTCCTGTTTAATTCGCCATAACCATTCAATACCAAAACGTTGCCATTTTTCAGGGGCACGTTGAACACTACCTGCAACAAAATTAATCACAGCTCCCAAATGACTAATAACTGGGGCAGTTAAGCTGTCTCGATTTTGCATAATCCAGCGCTGTCCTTTTTTCGCGCCTAGCGCAACAACAATAAAATCAGGCGCACAAGCATTGATATGCTCAATAATGCTCTCTTTACTCATGGCTTCAATCGAAACAAACCCCGGATCATAAAATCCACAACTTTCCATACCTGGACTGGTTTTATTCAATTCATGATGCGCTTTTTCAGCAATGCCGCTTTCACCACCAAAGAAAAAAACCCGAATTTTTCGCTCTCTGGGTTGATCTGATAAATAAGCAAACAGATCTGATCCGGCAATTCGTTCTTCAATTGGTAGGTTAAGTAGCTTAGCGACCCAAATAAGAGGCATGCCATCTGCAACAACCAGATCACTTTCAATCACCGAGTTATAAAATTCAGGATCATCCTGTGCCATGACGGTGAAATTAAGATTAGGCGTAGAGACACAACAGGGAGTCTGTTGTTCGATAGATTCTGAGATAATCGCTGCAGCCTCTTTAAGTGATACGGCATCAAAAGGCAGCCCCAATAAACAATACTGATTCCTAACAAAACTCAACGGAGGTGTTGAAGCCGTTAATTTCATTTATTTATTCTGCTATTTATTGAGGTCTGAATTAACTTTATAAGCTTTGCCACATTTTTATTTAACAAGAACTCATCCTCAACTCGTTGCTTGCCTCCTGAAATCAAACGTAATCTGGTATCAGGTGAATCCATAAGTTGGCTTATCGCCCTAGTTAATTCAATATCATTATCAGGAGATATCGTTAGACCGGAAATATTATTTACCACTAATTCTGGAATACCTGAAAGCTCAGTTGAAATTACCGGTATCTGGCAAAGCATGGCTTCCATTAACACCACGGGGATACCGTCCATATCACCGTTACTGTCTTTTTTACACGGCAACACAAACACATCCAAACCGCTTATAAACTCAGCCACCTGAGCATGGGGTAAGGCGCCGACAAACTGGACTGACTCGTCTGTTAATCCGAGTGAAACTGCCTGATTTTTTAAGGCAGATTCCAGCGGACCATTACCAGCAATTTTCAGACATACTTTTCGATCACTTTTAACCAGTGTGGAAATAGCATCGATAAGCGTGTCTATTCCTTTTTTTTCAACCAGTCGGCCGACTGTACCAATAGTGAATATCTCATTCTTTTGGGTGGGTTTAGCAGGAGGCTGCCATCCCTGGTCAACACCGCATCGAATAATTTTAATTTTTTTTGAATCGGCGTTTAAATTCTCAAGAAATCGTTGATTAAATTCTGAAATGGTGGCGAAAAAAACAGAGCGATCTACCTTTTTTTTGAGTAACCAGCCTCTTTCAAATAAATCATTCGCATGCGCCTGGACACTAAAGCCAATGCCTGCCATCGGCGCAGCATACATCGCTATATCCGTAGGGATATGAGCAAAATGCGTATGCAAGTGTTGAATTTTTCCTTGTCTTAAATGTTTTGCCAAAGTTGCCGCATAAAAAAATCGATAACCAAGACCCAATGCAGACCGGGAAATCAGACCCTGATTGAAAACATCACTTATTAATCTTCCAGCAGCTTGAAGATATCCATTCGGACGAGTAAATAGCATAATCAGATTATCTGATAAAACCTGAAATTTAGCGGTCTCGTACAAATGGAAAACGTTATTTCTTATCTGACTAAGAGTTGCTTCAGTGGCTAGATGCCCCGGCCGATGAACCGAAAAAGGCTTTACATCAACCCCAAGCTTATTGAGTTCTAATATTTCGTTATAAACAAATGTTGCTGATAGTGCTGGAATCTCGGGTGCCAGATAAGCTATCCGCAATGAAGAATCGGCCTTATCAGGCATATTGTTGATCCCACACCTTTGCCTGCTGAGCATTTATCTCTTCAGTTGCTTTGGTTTTACCCTTTAATAAACACTGCCACTGATATTTATTAATAAATCGTACAAGTTCTTTATCATCAAATCGTGGTTTACCTTGCAGCATGCTTTTCACATATCCCCACCACATGGCAGCACCGCCAAGGAAATAAGGAGGATGCAACATCCGAAAGATCGATGATGCTGTCATGTAGGTAAGGCCGGTTCCCATAAAATACTGGCCAAATCCATGACGCATGCGTCCAGTCACAATACCTTGCTGGCTTGATCCCATTGGCCGCAAATGGATAAAGCGTAAATCGGGTTCATCCCAACTTACTGCAATCCACCCCATTTGACGACATTTATGACAATCAATGCCATCCCACATAACCTGGCGTACAAATCCGCCAATCGCTTCAAAACAAGTGCGTCGATAAAACTTGGTCATACCAACCGACATTTCATCACCACATTTTTCGCTTATCAGTTCACCAGTTTTTTTATCACGGAAATAAGCTTTACCACTACATGTACCAATACGTGGGTTCTGCTGCATCCGGTCTATCAAAGTTTCAAAATATCTGGGCGGTAAATCAAGATCTAAATCAAGCTTACAAACATAGTCGAATTGAGAAACATCCACTTGATTGTAGCCATGATAAAAAGCTTCAATCACTCCAGGCCCTACACTTCGATGCCCACGGTTTTCACGAGTAATAACTTTAATAAATGGATATTTTTCTGCATATTCAGCCAGAATATTTGGGGTTTCATCCGTCGAGCCATCATCTACAATTACCCACAAAGAAGGTGTAATTGATTGCTGAACAACCGTTTCAAGAGTCTTCCGCATATAAGCTGATTCGTTTCGGCACGGCGAAATTATTAGATAACTCATTAACTATTCCTATTTGTACTCGATTAAAACCGAATCTTTCCCGAAAACTTTCTTCAAAACAAAGCTTATAACACCAGCTAACTGAGCAAACTTACCCAATACATTTGAGCAGGCGTATAAAAGAGCGTTTTTGTCGCTCAATCCATCACGATAAGCCAGGTATAATCTCAATACCTGCAAGGGGTAAACTACTGAAAATATCAACCAATAACCCGATAAGGAGATACTGAGGACTAAAATAAAAACGGGTAACATCAACCCCCATAGCAAAATACTCACCAGTTCCCGCTTACGAAACTTCTCCACATCAGAATGATGAATATACAGGCTTTCGGCATAGGCATGTCCAGCACGTTTCGACCGTTTCCACCATTGAGATATTCTGGTCATTTCCGCATCATGCTTAGTCATTTCAGTATCTATACGAGAGATTTTCCAACCCGCCCCACGCAATCGATAACACATTTCAGGCTCTTCACCTGCGATCATTGAATCACGATAGCCATTCACATGCATGAAAGCAGAAACTCTGATTAGTGCATCACCACCACAAGCCAATGTATCGCCAATTGGAGTATCCCATTCAATATCACAAAGCTGATTATAAATACTCGCTTGTGGGAACCTTTCCCGACGACGTCCACATACAACGGCATAATCCGGATTCTCACGAAGAAATTGGCTTGAAATTTCTATCCATCCGTCAGCTATTTCACAGTCACCATCAACAAATTGAATAAACTCAATATCTGGATATTTCTGTAACAGATAGTAAACACCAGTATTTCGGGCACGGGCAGCGGTAAAAGGAATAGTAGTATCCAATTCAACTACTTCAATACCAAGCGCTTTTGCCGAATTGACACTACTATCCGTAGAACCTGAATCAACATATACAATACTATTTGTATCAACTAAAGATTGCAGACAACGAATCAGCCTTTGACCTTCATTTCGACCAATTACAATTGCACCTATTTTCATGAGAGCCTGCGACTTAAAGTTGGATTCATTTGTGCTCGTCTAGAAATTTTAATTACGTGTTATTACAATTTTTTGATGTGATTTTACCGATAAAAACTGCTATTTCAATTATTTAAAACATCATCACTTAACGTATTTCAATTCAATTTGGTTCATTTTAACTCTAATATCTTGGTGTTTTTCTACCATACCAAAATTTCTATAGAACTTTTCTTTGATAACAAGACCATAACCATATCTTTTAGTATTAAAATTAAATCTAAATAGTTTATTTTGATAAGCCAGTAACAGTTTATAAAAAAAACCAATTTCAATTGGAGAAAACCCACTCATTTCATATGACAGTGACTTCAACCTATGTCCCGCTTTTGTTTCAACTAATCTTACCTCAGTTTCTGACAGCCTCTTTTTCCATTGAAAAGCGAGAGATGGGTCGAGTTTCTCATACGTTGAGTTTTCATGGTAATTAAGCATCATACTGTCAAATTCGACACCAATAAATTTACATAAATTATCGAGAGTTTTATAAGGATCACTAACTAAATCTTCGTATTTTAAAACATGAATATTTTCTGGCTTCACCACTTTTGTAAGTTTATCCCACGACAGTTCACTTTCAAGCCAATGTTTGACACCAAAATATACATTTCCAGCCCAGCCCATAGATATACTGGATTTTGCCACATCACGTGGATCTCTTACTAAATGAATGTATTTAGCGTCAGGAAAATATTTTGGAATATGCTCAAAATTTCTATGTATATTTAAGATTAGTTTTTTATTGTTCATCCCCAATTGCTGAACAAAATCATCCAGAACATCAGAGTAACTTATAGCTGACTCTGGAAAAGAAAGCCCTTTAGAATTATAAATTCTGTGCGTCCCCAACCATGATTTATAATACTTCAAACTTGGCTCTTCACCATTTTTATTTATCTGATCAAAGAAAAAATCAAATTCACCAGGATTGTTTAATTTTAAATGGTTATCTATCATCAGATGTAACAGAGTCGAGCCCGAACGAAGAGCACCACAAACATAAAATATTTCATTTTTCATAACCATTCCTTTTTGACATATCAACATTTGAAATAAATGTAAATAATGTCATAACAAGATATTAATGACATTGGCTTTTATTTAGAACTTATTCAGATTTATTCGAGCTGTTATACCCAACTACTTTTGCAGGGACACCGGCAACGATAGCGTATGCGGGTACATCTTTTACTACCACTGCATTAGCACCAATAAGAGCATGCTCCCCAATCGTAATATTGCCTATAATCTTTGCCCCAGCTCCAATATCAACATGTCCGCCTATTATGGGTGCACCAGGATCACCACGCTTCACACCAATTGTAACCTGTTGATGTATAAGGCAGTTAACACCAATCACGCTTAAAGGATGAATCACTATCCCATTGGGATGAGGGATCGACAAACCACCACCCAGCTTACCGTTCAGTGGAATATCTGCACTCGTTATCACGGACCAGAATCGGTGCCTCAATACTGCCAGACGCTTGAACAAACTAGACCAAGCTGATCCACTCTGCTTATGGCGGTCATAGTCTCTAATTGATTTCAACAGTTTCCGATTTGGCATCCAAAACTGTGTTATTTTCTCTCTACTCCATTCAGGGACTTCAGAAGAAATTCCAGTCAGATCATTGCTCATGCCCCCCTCTCCCACTTATAGGCGATAGCATTATCTTTGAATGTAGCTGTTTGAAACTCCTGACCCAGAATTTTGCTGAGATTAACCAAATCTTCATCAAAAATCCGGTTCAGTTCAATTAGTTTTGAAGGAATTATTTCGGGTTTTTTTCGCATGGACAGTAATCCCCTAACCTGTGTTCTAAAACTTTTGGGAATTAAACTTCTTCTTAGGAATGTCATTATGGATGAGTCAACCAAGAGTTTATAGCCACTAAATCGTCTCACTCTCTGACTCGAAACGTTTTGTTCACACAGATTTTCTTGCCACTTTACTCTATTGGGCTCGACTCCCAAAAATTTCGCAACTCTTTCCAGCTCGGCTTGTGGTCTGATACGTAAAGCTTCGTTAAATACAAACAGAATATTGTCACGCCCATAGGTGTCAATGTAAGGCTGAATTTGATAGGCGTAACGGCTGTAATTCACAAGTTCATCATATCGGTCTATCGCCTCATTAATATCACAGCGAAATACATTCTGAGACCACTGATGAATATAATGCGAAATCAAGCGCTCCACAGGATCTCTTAACACGTATATCAGTTTGATCCTAGGTAATTCAGATTTCATCCGATTGATGGTATTTGGATAATCTGGCAACTTGGTGTAGTGCGTACTGGACTCACCACAAAGTTGATTTGGTTCAGCATTACTGAACAGGTTCAGGTACCACTCTCGCCCCCGGGAAAATACTTCATCGTCACTGAAATAAAATGGCTCCTTTGGGGTAGACATAAAAAAATCCGGTTGAAGTGCAAGTTGTTCATGTAACGTACTTGTAGCACTTTTCATCGCGCCAATAATGATGAAATCAGGTTTTCTTGTAGTCATCTGGATGGGTGTACTTTTTAAGAGGGTTAAAAAAGTTTGTCCAAATATCCTGCCATTGTTTGTCAGAAATATCTGGGCTATAAGTTGATGAAATCAGGCTTCTCAATCTGGTAATCACTGCGCCAAGAGTCCACATTATGTTGGCAAGAAAAAGTCCCAAACGTCCATAAGTTTGATAAAAATAACGACTTCTGGATTCATAATAGTAAAGCGGTAAACGTCTTTTGAGACGCGTCTGTTCTTTTAGTGGTGAACTGCCTCCACGAAGGTGCACGACATGTGCATCAGGATTATTGAGGATTTTCCAGCCAGCCTTCCTAACTCGATAACAAAATTCTGCATCTTCAAAGTACATGAAAAATCCCTCATCCATAAGACCTACTTGTTCAAATACTTCTCGTCGTATGAGGACGCAGGCAAAACTTGTCCAATCTGAGTAACTGAGCGACTCTTCCAATGGCTTTGCAACAACATAGTTATTCAATATTCTGCTAAACAAACCTGTTTTAGCCGCAGATAAGAATTCACTAACAGGCGTGTGCATGTTAAAACAACTAAGTTGAGGTTTTCCATCCAGCCATTCCAGCCTGGGACTTACTACGCCTGCTGAAACATTAGCCTTGATAGTTTCAAGCAAAACTTCGATGGCACCCTTTCGAACAACTGTATCGCTGTTCAGTAATAGATAGTTGTTTGCATTTTTATAGGAGATACCAAGATTGTTGCCAAAGGCAAAACCACCGTTATATTCGGAAGAGATCAGATGTACCTGATCGGTACTGTTTTTAATAATCCAAGATTCGATTTGTTTTACAGAGTCATCCCGTGAATCATTATCAACCACAGCAACATGAATATTTGAATTAGGGATTTCTGGCAAAAGCGAAGCCAGACAATCACAGGTCATTTCGGGTGTTTTATAGTTAATTAGGACAATCAACAAATCTAATTGCGAGCTCATGATAATGGCAACTTTTCATCAATTTTTTCGATCAGCTCACGAATGAATGACTGTTGTCGCTTTTCTGAAAATAAATCTTTGAGATACTCAATGGAGTTCAAATCAAGCTTTTCTTCTCCTGCATCAAAACGCTCAACTGCAGCGAGAATCTTTCTGACAAAGTCTTTAATGTCTCCACAATAAACTTCTTCAAAGCAAGGCAAATGAAAATACTCTTTATTGGCTTCGCCAGTGTAACCAATCACCCTGTTTCCTGACATCGCCGCCATCGCTGGGGGCATCGCTAATCCCTCAAACTCACTGAAGGACAGAAAAATCTTCGATTCATAGAAAATATCGTAGACTTCTTGTTCGGTAACTCCATCAATCGCTTTTACAGACCAATTGGCCGGTAATTTATCACCCAGGAAAAGCAGAACAAGTGAACTATGCTTACCCAGTTTTCTGGGCATGTAGGTAATTATATTTTTTTTCTTTTCTACCTGTTGGTGTTTAGCTTTATTTATAACGAAGTAGGATCTAATGATTTTTTCAGCTACTTGAGGAAAAACTGTCTTTACATTTTTCAGGGTGTCCTCGGAATTCGCGATAATCAAATCTGCAAAGTCATACACCTTCTTCAACGTGGAGAAATCTTCTATTTTAAGCAGAACTTCAAGCCCTAAAGAATAGCCATTTTGGACGTGAATGCCATACTTTATGCCTAATTTCAGAAAAAGAGGGGCATACCTACAGGCCATCATTTCGGGAATTAAAACAAAGTCCTTATCTTTATCGAAGTTGGTGTCGCGCTTATATATCGATTTGGTGTTAAATTTACTTGTATCATATTTAAGCTCGACCGGATAAAAGACTTGAGAGTTGAAACCTTTATGATTAAGTTTGTTTATCGTCAATGAATGATGATGTGAAACGATTGATCCGCCTGCCGGTTTTTCCGAAACTGGCAAGACAAAAATGATATTCCTACCGCCCCCATTTCTCTCAACAACTTTAAATGGTTTTTCTGTAATTTGGTCTTTAGTCAAACAGCCAAAAAATTTACTTATTTTTTTTGTTAAAGAGGTCATTTTTTATAATTTCGAAATAGGAGTTTAAATACTGAAAGTCTTGCGAAACCACTTCATGAATATCCATTTTTTGAAAGTCATGTATTCGATAAGAGCATCGTAGTACACACTATAAAAAGATAGTCCATTTTTACGAAATATTTTCCTCATTTCTCTTGCATAGGTCAGAGGTTTCCCCATTGATGGAAAATGTATAATCGCGGGTGATACCTTGCCAAATATAGCATCCTCATAGGAGCAAAAATTGTTATTCACATCAATTTTGAAACTATTGTTTACTGCAGCCCAGGGACTTCCAAGAAAACTTTTGTTATCTTTAGGTCTTATATCCAATTTTGACATCGCGATTCCCATCACATCTTCATCGGCAAGTCTCTCTGCTTTAAAAACAGTATAATTTGCCGCGATTTCTCGAGCTTCATTAAAAACACGTTCGCATGCCGGTTTTTCAAAATACGCATGTCCTGCCCCTCCTATGTGAGCAAATTCGGTCTTATCTATAATTGTCAGAGCAAGTTCTCGATCAAGGCCAAAACTACTTATACCGCTCGTTACAAGATGACCGCGAACGGCATAAGCCGAACCTGTCCAATCTGCAATGTAATCTCCAATCTCCCGAATCATAAGAATATCTGCATCGAGAAAAAAAGTTTTCTCGAAGGGCGAATATTTATCCAAATACAACTTATGTTCAAAGCCTCGCAGATTTGGATATTCTGTTATGACAGTATCAAAAAAAGGAGAAAGATTATCATGTAGGAATGAAGGACAAACCACAGCAATAGGAATGCCAGGCATCAACTGTCTTATTCTGAGTGAAAGTGCAATTGCTTTTTTATAATCTTTTTTGATCGCTAGCGTTAAAAAACCAAACTGACTGCTCATTTTTGAAATATCCCCATTATGGTTTTTTTAGGCCAAAACATTAACACTGCCAACGCATGTCTTATCACACCAAACCTCCCAATAAATGATTTTCCATCACTCCCCCTGACACCTGAAATATATGCCGGGTAAATAGCTTTTGAGACTAAAATTGTGGTTTTCTTTTCAATCAGCAATCTGGGGATAATAATCTCCGGTGGCATTCGACTCTTTAAATGCTCCGGCAAGGAACGAATGAGTTCTGAAAATCCTTTTTGACTCCATGAAAAAATTTCCATCGCCATCCAGCCCTTATTTAATTTGCATAGCACATCAAAGTTAGAGTCCGAAAACCGTATTACGCTGTTGATATTTTTTATCTTATACCGGCCGGTAATTTTCCATACATGACCATGCTTAGAAACACTCTGAAGCAACTTTGAATGTTCATATGCTTTTACGATAAGCGTCATCTCACCGTAACCGCGATGATATTCAACTGGATAATCCAAACCATAAAACGAGATTATCTCTACGTCATCCCGCCCATATTTTTGTCTGAGATCACTTACATCGTACCCTGAGTTATCCACGAATACGATAGCATCAATATCACCTGAAGCTTTGGCATGAATATAATATTCTAATGCCTGGCTATATTGAAATAATCTCTCTTTCTCATCCGTGATGATCAGAGATGGTTGATTCGTTTTGGGGCTAATAGTTGCTGTTAGCAACAGAATGTTTCGGCTGTATTTTTCCATTGAGTACCTGTTTTTTTGAATCAGCGAACATTAACGCTCTTGAAAATAATGAGCCAATTATTAACCAGTAAAGCGGGTGGAGTGATGCATTTGGCATCTGATTAATCAAGATCAGCGCCACAATAAGGCTATGTGCCGCCATCAGGTATTGTTCATGCTTTTCATGCATATACCTTTGGTTCTTGTAGGAGAGATATATAGCCATTAATACAAAGTAAAATAATGCGATAAATCCCAACCAGCCCCCAGTTCCCAACGCAATAACCCAATACCCATCTGTAACACTGAGGTCAGCCCCCGTTTCTGGATCATAAACCCGGTTACGTCCCCAACTACCCCAACCGAAGGCTGGTTTTTTGAGGGCATGTTGTAATAGAACATCTTCCTGTTCGAAGCGAAAACTCAGAGACTGAGCACGCTCAGCGCTTAATGAAGAAGCTACATTGATTATCTGCTGATGTGGAAAAATGCCCATGGATGATGTCACAGGGTAGGTCAAAAAGATTGCAGCAATACCAATCGTGACTAAATGTATTTTACGAGGAGAAAAGAAACCGAGCATTGCCACAGCAAGCAAAGCGTAAAGCATTGCCCCATAGCTTTTCTGCAGCACAATGGTTACAAACAAAACTAATAAGAGCAATCTATTATCAAATCTCCAGGCTCTGACCTTTGCCTTGTGCAAGGCAAAAATACATGCGAAACCCACTACCATGAACATAGCCACGACCAGCCCATGACCAAGAAACACAACTGCTCTGAAGCCACCTTCACGATACTGCTGTAAAAAAGAGTGAGGAAAGTATCCATAGAGTGATGCATGTAACTGTGGACTCATTCTAATTTCATACAGAACAAGAACTGAATACAAGACCGCTGCAATCGCTACGAATCGGAGCAACATGATCTGTCGTTCATGAGTATTGAAATACGCCAAGCCCAACAAAAAAGGAAAAAAACTTAAAAAACCGATACCCGACTGGGATAATCCATCATATAGACTCAGTCCCTGTATAAAATGATAGCGTTCTTGGTTCGTAATACTGGTCAGGAAAGGTGAAATCATCAGCATTAGAAAAACAAACTTATGCCAGCCTTTTAATTCCCGGTAACCAGTAGGTTGTTTTGTAAGCAACAAATATATCAATAAAACCAATGAAGTAAGCGTATATTTATTGAGTGCGGGGATAAGCGGAAAATCAATGTCAAACCCGGCGGGTAGAATCAAATATGCAATTAAAAGACACAGTAAAATCCCCCTCGACGTACCAAAGCGGTTAAGAAGAAACAGCATAACCAATGGCCAGGCTATCAGTGAGGTGTATGCAATTATATTTGGCAAAGTAAAAATCTTTTTTGGCTATTATTTCAAGCCATGTTGAAGAGTAAGCCCCAACCCCTGCTCGATTGAAGTTAGAGGTGTCCAACCGAGAGAGGTTTTAGCCAACTGGTTGTCCAGAATAACTTCCGGTATATCGAAACTGCGTTTTTGCTGATAAATAACTTCAATCTCTTCACCTTTGTATTTTTCAATCATATTGATGATTTGATTCAGAGAATATCCTACCCCACTGGAAATATTTACTGGACCTGTATACTCAGTAGTCATTGCTGCCAAACAAGCCGAAACTACATCGTCAATATATACATAGTCCCTGACAACGCTACCATCTCCCCAGACTGTAATAGGCTGACCAGCATTTATCTTATCAATACACGTTCCAATAAAACCTTGTACTCCCTTGTGTGTCTGTCCCGGTCCGTATGGATTTGAGGGTCTGAGGATAGTGACATCAAGCTGATAAAGCTCAGCATACATTTGCAAATATTTTTCAATGGCTAGTTTGACAATACCATAACTACAGGTCGGATTAGTGGGATGATTCTCAGTAATTGGCAAGCTTTTGGGTGCGCCATACACTGTACCGCCAGAAGAAAGATAAACGATACGTTTAAGGTCAGCATTACGCATTAATTCGAGAAGTTTTACTGTATTGACCAGATTACTTTCGATATCATGAACTGGATTTTTATTCGATGTGGCAGGCACAGAGGTACTGATCAGATGAAAGATCATATCCACGCCACTCATTGCCTCTGTAAGGCTCATCACATCGGAAAAATCAGCCTGCACAGCGTCAGCAATCTCAGGAAATTGCTTTCTAAGCGTTTCGATATTACGATCAAAAACCTTAACCTGATGCCCTTGATTCAACAAACCATCAATTAGTGCACTGCCAATAAAACCACTGCCACCTAGCACAAGCACTTTCATCGTTTGTCACCTATCCTTGTAATGAGCGCATCAGCGCGACGCTGGCCAACATTATGCCACAAGAAATACTCCGAACGGGCATAAGCGGCCAATGACATTTCCTTAAGTTTTGCTTTATTAGTAGCCAACAACGATAATACTGAAATCCATGCCGACTTATCATGTGGATCAATAATATAGCCATCCACGCCATCCCGAATCACGCCCTCACCGCCCATCGGAGAGACGATGCAAGGTAAGCCAGCACCAATGGCGAGGTAGGTCACCAGCGGACTTCCCTCTTCAAGACTGGGCAACATGAATACATCAGCTTGTTTGAAATATTGATCAATATTCTTGGTGAAATTGATAAATTCAAATCTAGAATCATCGCGATAGGGTTTAACTATATGTTCAATAGCTGGATCAATGCTTCCAACAATGACCAGCTTACCTTTCAAATTAGCATCTCTCCAATACTCAAGTAAAAGATGAATACCCTTTCTTATAATACCGCTACCGACAAAAAGTCCATTAAGCTCACCGGGTGGCGAAGTCGTCTTTTTAGGATAGTGACGCTGATGCTCACCCAAACCATAAGAGGTTTCGATCAACTTCGCAGGCTCAATACCATTTTCTAGCATGGATTTGGTGACGTTGGGGCTTGGACAAAAAATATAATCTGCCATTGTTAATTTCAGGTTCTCATCAGCAATACTCGCCTCAGGTATTTTCTTATACTCTGCAATACCAAGTATTTGCATTTCTTTATCAAGAATTTGATTAGCTGTATTTTGGTGGCAATTAATTGACTCAATAACTAAGATTTTTCCATGTTTTTTTGCCTGTTGAAAAGTACGTAAATGCGCCCCCGGCCACAAATATGCAATATCATATTTGCGAATAAGGTATTTGAATTTATATTCGGAAAGTTTACGTATTCTTGCCAGACCAAGGAACTTGTTAAGGACAGAAAAAAGGAGTTTATTTCTGACGATCGTCTTTCGTTTATCCAGTTGTAGGTCTAAATCACTAAACAATGAGAAAACATCTACTTCTAGATCGGAACTATTCATGGACATAGCTATCGAATCTGCAGCGTAGCCAATTCCAAAACTGGTAGTATATCTAGGATCGTAAAGTAAAATGCTTTGAGTTCTATCCATGTGTATAAGGCTATTTTTAATGTTGGCTGTTCTTATCAGAACCATGACCTCGAGACAGATAAATTAATACCGGCTTGAGAAAGTGTGGAGCTTTATGGCTAAATTTATATATATCTATCTTATCCTGTTGTCGGATGCCAATAATCACAATTGTAATTACGTATAATATTGCACTGAATATTGAATATACTATCAACTTAATCCATGAGTCTGGAGGACTAAATTTCAGACACAGAAAACATAAAATAACAGAGGGTATCGCCGTATATATAGTAGGTTGAAAAACTTCTTTGAACCAATCTTCAAAGCTCGTGTGGGCAATCTTCCAGCAAAACGGCCATTTAAGTGTTACTTCTACGAATATAAATGCTGTCAATGTTGCATACGCCGAACCATATGCTCCCTTTTGCAAATAAATAACAAACAGTACCGTCAGTATTAAATTCACCGATTGAACAACAATTACTCTTAAAGAGAGCCCTTTCATATCACCAGCTGCCAATGCAACAGCCGAGCCTAGAGCATTCATTGCTGCTAGGACACTCACAACCAGAAGGATCGCCATCACGCCCCCGGCCTCGTCATACTTACCATCAAGATATAGGTGCATCAACTGTGTTGAAAAAATCATCGCCGGTACAGCGATCATCATTACCACCCACGTATGGTATCTTGCTGTTCGTGTATAGGTATTTCTAAGCTTAATGAAATCTTGTGTTGCGTACATTGCCCCAAGAATCGGGTAAAATGGACGAGTGATCGGCGTTAAAACTTGAGTAAGCAACCTGGGCCCCATATCAGCCACATAAAATATAGTCACATCAACCGCAGTAGCAAAACGATTTAAGATCAGCGGATCCATCGATCGTTTAAGCACATCAGATAAGCTTCCCACCAGCCACCAGCCACCAAACTTGCTAATTTCTTTTGCCAGAGCCGCCTTAAACATCTTAAATCTGAATCGCTGAGCTGGGACCAATTTCATGGAGATAGGAGTAGTAATACTCATACCAACAAGTTCACTTATAACCAGAGCAACGGTCACCCATAGAGCTCTAGTGCTAACCTCAAAAAGCAAAACAAGCAATAGCCCAACTCTTAAAAATTGACATCCGATATCAATGAGATCTGACCAGACAAGTTTTTGTCTCACCATAAAACCAGAATTAAATGCCGTAATTGGTAACCGTAATGAGGTTGAGAACACCATTAATATCAACATAATCTGAGCATCAAAACGATATTTAGGGTCAATTACCAGAACACTGTCAATATTCCAGGCAAGTATTAGTCCCAATATGAATAATGCAACACCAGCCATCAATAACAATGGAAACATGGAAGAACATATCCGCGTGACTTCTTCTTCATCACCACGTGCATAAGCAACGGTCATGTATCGCGCCATACCACCAGTTAGGACCGTAGTTATAAGTGGAGCAAAGGCCATCACAGATAAGACAATAGGAATTAAACTATATTCTTCTGGCGGAATATGCCTGAGCAAATATTGCTGAAGCCACAGTAAAACTGTGACATTTACAACAAGTGATATTGCTGAACTTGTTGAGTTTATGACAATAAGTTTTTTGCTTATTTCTATCGTACTCATATATCAAAGACAACCCAACTTTTGCTCTTTAATTAAGAGCATAGATAATGTAATAAATTCAGCATATTATTTATAATGTTTAAAACCAATAAAGTGAATTAGGAAAGTTATTTTAATTAACCCACATTTTTATCCCAAAATTTGGACAACAATTTATTAATTATTACCTTTGGTAACATTTTATAGTTACTTGTGGCCAGACTTAACTTTATAGAATTTCGGTTTGTCCATGGATACCTGGAGCGGATTACTGTTTCCAATAAATCAGCATCAAGTTTATCTTCCCGCTTCAACCTTTTTACTATTTCATGAAAATGAGTGTCATTTCTTGTATCAAATCTGATAGTACTGTAGTGATAAACAACAGGATTTTTAGCCCCAGTTCCTTTTTGTAATACCAACATGACGTTATACTCCGGGGGTAAAGCATACACATTCATTGATTCTCTTCGTAGGGCCTCATGCATTGCAGGCTGATCTTTATGTAAGCCAAGCTTACTACTCTCAGTCCACAAATCATGCCAAGTCCTAAAAAAATCTTTCGTGCGTTGATTATCCCTTACCAGCATAACTCCAGAATTAAAATATCTACTCGGTAATGGCCAGTGGATTTTGTCAAATATCTCTCTTTCAAATGGGCGAAAAACAAACTTTTCTGGAGGTAAATTCATATCATGTGACATAGCTATATCTGCATTGATATCAAAAATTGAATTTAAGTCATCAACTGGTAGTGCATCAATATCAACATACAAATAATCACCCTCAACAATGTTACGCAATTGGGTTTTTAACATACGACTGGTATAAGCATTATTCTCGCCTTTGAGATCAACAATATTAATTTTGTCGACCATCTCAATCACTTTCGCACGAAAACCTATAAGATTATTAAAAGTTTGCTTATCTAAGACTAGCTCAACAGAAGTAGAAGGGGAATAACGTCTCGTACAATGTATAGACGTCATAGCCATTTCTGTATAATGGTCTTCAGTGTTGCTTACAAGGACATAAACAACCTTTGGTTTACTTTGAGTCACTTTAACCTCATTTTTTCAGCTATTTTCTGAATTCACTAATACCACTCAGTTGGTCTAAAAATCAGTTTTCAATAAATCCAACCACTATTATAGAATGACCGTAGTAAATTAACTCATACCAGTTTTTGAATAATTTGTCGTAATGCTCTACAACATACTACAAATAGTATGCCTCACCATCTTATATAGCTTATTTTATACGTAAGTGTAACTAAACATTTAAGTTTAGGGTTAAACTCTTGAGTTAATGGCACGTATCAAAATTACTAATAATTTAAACTTTTACCAAACTAAATAAAATTTACTTGGCAAGCTTCTCAATATTAAATTTTGTAAATCACAATACTAAATATAAATTTTATGTCACATAATTTAATATTTGATTAGTAGATTATCTTTAAACTTAAGCGAAACATTTACACGTAAAGGTTATGTCTATTTGTTACCTTTTAAAGTAAAAGGTTATCTCCAGACTGATAAGCTAAATTGAAAGAAATTAGAGTTTAGAACTTTCTTCAACGTTAAATCTTTCGTTAGCAAATCCAACAAAACTTTGTTTAGAACAAATGCCTTTATAAGATTTTACCAATTCCATTGTTTTCTATATTTACTTAATAATCTTCTTAAATGAAGTACTAAAATTATCCTCCAGTTAAAATATTTAAACTTGGGGCTCCAGACAAATTTAACACTAGACTCAATTAGATAAAATTGACAAACATTGCAACAATTTTATTAGGGTAACATAAACGCAATTTTCTATTGTTAACTAAACAACAAGCCTAAAAAATCAATATTTTATGATTCGCCTAATTTTAGGATTTGTCCAACAGCAGATTTTTTAACATATCGTATAGAAAACCCAATTATAAAACTTAAAATATATAAACTTTTTCACAGAGAATTGCCCACCTCATTGGGCAGTAATCTTCGAAGCTATTATCAGAAATAGTTATATTCTTTATCCAAGCTGCTATTGATCAATTTGACCTTTTCATATGCTGGGCGTGTTACAACATATATTGATACGAATAGAAATTAATAAACATATAAAAAAACTCCGGCCATAATAATATGTCCGGAGTTTATTTGCTTTACAATCTATTTTTTTAATGAAACATAATTTCGGTAAAACTATTCAGTTCATTAAAAGAGCATGAATATACTACCTCATCATGCAACGTCCGCGTGCAAATACGCGACATTGACTTTCTTCAACGGGAATATCGTTCTCAATTACATTTGTCACTTCGTTTACTGTAACTGAACGAGCCTGATATGAGCTTATTGATTCGGAACTACGTGTAGTTACTGGTTCAGAAGCAATAGGATCTGATATATCTGAAATAATTGATTGATCAATCATTGATGCAGACTCTTGAACTGATGCTGATAACATTGCGCTTCTGGAAGTTGAATCAATCATCTCATCTTCCAGCATTGAATCAACCGTTCCAGTACTGGAGGTACCTGAGCTAGAGCCAGAAGTACCTGAAGAACTGGAGCTAGAAATTTCTTCCGTCGTTGTATCTGTTGCTGTTCCACGATCAGTAGAGATTATGTTAGAGGTAGTTTCACTGTCAGTAGTAGTCTCATCTGCAACTACTACATCGGATACTGATACTACTGGGCGCGAATAAAGCGGTGTTGTATCAAGCTCAGGTTCTGCAAGTATTACCTCCGGTTGGGTATTTTCTTCCACCGGTATTTCATCAGTTAATAAACTTTCATCTATGATGCTGACAGAGGTATGTGAATTACAAGTATTTTTACTTACATCAATCTTAAGATTAGCATCTAACCCTCTAATACATGCAGCTCTAGAATCTGTAGATGAGAGACTTATATCATTTCCAGTGGCGCTGAATCTATTTTGGCCACCAAGCATAATCCCAACCCCAAGCTGATGGTTGTTGATTATTTTATTATTTCTGATGGTCACGTTTTCTGACTTTAGACTATCTTCAGGTTTATTGGGCACTGCAATTGCATTTCTTATGATATCTGATTCGTCAATAATGATGTTATCTGCGATGAGAACATCTTTACAAGAAGCACAACCGATACCCAGACCGCCGACATTCCGAACAGTATTACGCTTAATTGTCAAACCAATAAACGATTCATTAAGGTTATTGCCTGGATCTACCGCGATCCCCCAACAGGCTGAACCAGCTTTACCTTTATCTTCAATTATACTATTGTCAACAATTTCAAGATTCCGAATAATTCCATGCACCACCAAGGAAGCCCCCTGACAAATCCCATCAACCCTTGTTGAATGTTTGATTATGTTATTACTAAATTTTATATTACTATTTTTGAAGTCTTGTGATTTAGTCGGACTACTAATGTAGATATTGTGATAAAGAATAGGGCCTTTAAAACCATTGTTTTCGAATGTATTATTATGAATGAGACAATCATTACAACCACCAAGCCATCCCTGATGTGCGTTATTAATTATGGTAGAGTTTCTTACTATTATCCGATCATTTGCCTGATTTGAGCCTTGCTCTGGGCTATTTGCCCCTGCAGCATGGATACCAACTGAAAATCCTTCGATATGTACATTTTCAATTAGTAAGTCATCTACATCGTTATACATTGCAATACCGGAATGACGACTAGCGTTTGAAATAATCATCAGATCCCTGACAATATAGCCACCATCTGGTTTTGATGAACCAGAATTCTGGAAATTAATTGCAGTTTCCCCGTTGCTTATCAGCATTGGCTTGTCTAAAGATTCATCACCATAACTTTGGATAGCGCATGGTTTTTCTGCATTGCATCGGGAATTGGCTATCCACTTTCTTTCGGTGATTTCAAATTTACCCCCCCGGCAGAAAAGGATATTATCTCCTGCAGACATTTTATCAAATGTATCCATTGCTTTTTCGTATGAGCGGAATGGCGAGGTTTCGGAACGGCCGTTGTTATTGTCGTCGCCGTTATCACAAACATAGTAATTTTGTGCGGATGCTGCAGAAGCAGAAATCGCTAAAAGTAAACCTGAAAATAGAATTGAAATAAGTTTCATGATCATCGTCCCCCCTATGAATTAAAGATGATACGCGTTGAATGATATGTACATACTACACAAATAAAGGTGACCAAATTCACACATTCACAATTGGTTGATTTTTGAACAAGAACTTGTGAGATTGTAAGCAAAAATTCTTGCTTTCAGTACCTATCAATAGACCAATTTACCCAGTAATAAGCTCCAAAAAAAACCCGACCTTTCAGTCGGGCCAAAAAGCCTCTGGGGGGCAGAGGATTTTTAAAGGATTTTGATATTTCGATGGCTTCATCTCCTTTATTATGGAGATGGTTGAATATTAATAATTTAGTAAGAGCTTAATCGTGATACTTATCACAAAAAGAAATAATTTCGGTTACAAGTGAAAAATTCCCGATAAAAGATCAGACTATCTGAATATTATGCTGCTCCAGCAACCAGCTTTTAACTCGTTTTACATCCGGGTTCTCTGAAGCCTTGGTCTCCACAATACGAGAAGATTTTTTGTCCCGCATCATATCTTGTATAAGGGCGACATCAATTTCTTTTTTATCATCAGCAAAGGCATAAACCAAAGCAAAATCGCACAGGTTATTAATACGTCTGGGGATCCCCTCGCTATAACAATAAATTACGGCGCAGGCTTCATTGCTGAAAATTTTATGTTTAGCTCCCGCTACTTCCAAACGGTATTCAATGTAATTTTGTGTCTCCGGATAGCTAAGCGCTTTAAGATGGAACTCTACCCCAATGCGTTGTGCAAATTGCACAAGTTCTGGTCGGTTCAGTTTTTCGATTAACTCAGGCTGCCCCGTCAATACGAGCTGCAAGAAAATATCCGAGTCGATATTTACATTGGATAAAAGTCGTAATTCTTCTAATGCCTGAACCGACAAGTTTTGCGCTTCATCGACAATTAATACTACCCTTCTCCCCTGAGCATGTTGCTCGACAACAAAATTAATGTAATCGCGATAGCGGCCAGCGTTATCTGTCGCACTAGACTCTATTTCAAGCGAATCCAGTACCCATACCATCAGCTCACCAAATGATTCATGTGTGTTATTTATAAGGCCAATAACACAATCATCATCAATCTTTCCTAGCAAAGCCCGTATCAGCGTTGTTTTACCCGCACCGATTTCGCCTGTCACCACCGTGAACCCAGCATGACTCATCAAACCATATTCCAGCATTGTGAGCGCTTTTTTATGGTTGGGGCTCATATAGAGAAACTGAGGATCGGGTACCAGGTTAAAAGGCTTATGCTTAAGACCAAAGTGTTCTGTATACATAGATTAATAATTTTGATGTTCGGGGGGACTGGCAGATTTATTTACCACTGTACCAAGCAAGGGTGAGCCTTCAAGCATCTGCAAAGATTTAGTAATATTCGATTCAGTATTTTTACCATCTTCGAGTACAAGCAAAGTACTGTCAAAATAGCTTGCTGCAAGCGACACATCATCAGTCTGCAACACAGGTGGAACATCGAAAATAATGACACGGGAATCATACTGAGATTTAATATCAGCCACCAGACTGGCCATTTTGGGGCTGGAAAGCAGTTCAGCAGAATCTTCTGCTCTGCCGACTCCCGGTAATATAACCAATCGTTTGATACCTGGGTTGATTAAAACCTCTGAGAGTTTTAAGTCACCTGAAAGATAATCTTTGAGACCCACCTGAGCATTGAGACCAAAATAATTACTGATACTCGGATTACGCAAGTCCATATCTACCAGCAAAACGGTTTGATTGAGCTCCATTGCAATTGCCATAGCAAGGTTAGCAGCCACAACTGATTTACCTTCACCGGCAGTTGGAGAGGTCACTGCCAGCGTTTGCCAGCGATTACTGCGCATTTTTTTCAGTACCTGGGTCCGTAACATTCTGAACACGGCTGATTGCGGATTATTGTAGAAACCGGCAATGATTCGTTTGCGTTCAAGCTGATGATTTGGAACATTCACCACTTTGGTCTGGGAATACGATATCGACTCAATAGGAGCTGCCAGTGGATCTTCGGCTTGTGAAACACTATTCTCAGCTTTAGTTGGTTCTACTCTGATGGGTTCCGGTTTCTGAGCATGCCGCTGTTTAGCTTTTTCAAGCGCTTTCTGAATTCTATCCATAATTAAACTACCGTATTAATTGTTGATACTGTTGTTACAGCAAGCTCAGTTTATTCAGTACTTTGAACCATAACACTTCAAGGTTCATTACAAAGAAATGAAACAATATGACAGCACCTAGGCCAAGGATAATTCCTAAAACGATCAAGCTATAAATGATTCGTCTCTTACGGCGTTTTTCGTGGTCGGTCTGAATAAGAGGGATAACAACAATAGGTGGCTTTCCGACAATTCTGGAAATTTGGGTATAGCCACGCACTCCGCCAAATAACATTTCGACCAGAAGCCCAAGACCAACTCCAGCACCAATTGATCCTGCAAATCCCATAACAATAAGTTTCTTGCGATTTGGCTTTTCGGCGGTATTGGAAACTTGAGGCGGTTCGATCAGAGTAAAGTTTTCGCCCTTGTTCTCTGTTTCGAGTGTTTGTGCCAGTTCTGCTTCTAATTGTTTGGCTCTTAACTCTTGATATTTAGCTAATTTATTCTCACGATCACGGGTCAGATCCTGATAAGCACGTTGCACCTGATTGGTCTGGTAAACACGGTTTTCATACTCAGCCAGTTTTTCACGCAAGTCTGCCTGCCTCTCTCTCAAACGACCGATCTCACGTTCAGTTGCATCAATTTTGGCGCTGACTTCTATATATACTGGATTTGTAGAACTAGTAGTGGTTTGTGTTTCAAAATCAGTATTCTCTTCAGGCAGATCCGCTAGACGTTGTTCCAAACGGGTTATTTCTGCTTCAGCAGATTTTACATCCGGATGCTCTGTCGCATAACGTTGCTTAAGTGTTTGCAAATTACTTCTGGCAGAAGTCAATTGCATTTCAACTTCTTCACGAGGGGACGCATCGACACCAACTTCTGCCTCAAGGGCATCTATTTCACGTTTTACGCGTTGTAAATCAGGATGGTTAGCCGAGTATTTACTTTGCATCGAACGATATTGCGCGCGTAGCTCTTGTAAAGCCATCATCGGTGCTGAAGGCTGACCTGCAGCATTGCTGGTCGCACCGGTAGCTTGCTTGGGAATCATCGAAAGCTGTAACCCCATGGTGGTCATCTGGTCACTCAACACCATGATCTGATTTTGTATTGAAGAGATTTCTTCCTGAATGTTCTGAACCGTGCTCAGATTGTAATCCAGCATATCAGGAAGACTGTCACTGTATTGATCTCGAAATTCCGCAATTTCTTTTTCGGTTTGCTGAATTTCTTTCTGCATTCTGTCACCTTCCAGTTTCAAAAACTGGGTGGTGTCCTCGGCCCGGTCTGTTCTAGCTCTGGCATTTTCATTTAAAAACTCTGTAACCAGCTCGTTAGCAACTTGTTGAGCTTTTCGTGGGGACTGATCCATGAACGAGACAGTAAAGGCGATACTGGCTTTTTTGGCGCGACCACTGGCAGGGTCCGTCACATTTGCTTGAATAATATCCACACTAACATTGCTTTTAAACAACTCAACAATTGGTGCGGTGATCGGTGAGCTTTTTCTTTGTTCAGAATAAAGATTATGTTTTTCAACAACTTCCATAATCCGGTTGGTGGTGAGTAGACGCTGTTTGATAACCTCTATACGCTGATCTGCGTAACTAGTGACGGTGGTGCGAATCAAATCCTGTGGAATTTCCTGTGATTCGATCAAAATCAAACCCTGGGATTTAAAACTCTCTGGAAGTGAGTATGTGAATACTACCGTGCCTATCATCAGAGCTAAAGCTGGAATCGCAATCCAGTATTTACGTCGCCACAGAATATCCAGATAATCCCGTAGACTTTTGACTTCTTCTTCCATTATGTACTCTTAAAGTTATCGCGAAAAACGCAGTCCATCCCAGTTATAGTTTACCGTTAAGAAAAACATATTACTGTCGACTTTGTCATCAATCGTATCGAACCCACCAAAACTGCTGCCTTTTTGCTGGCGATACTGATACCCCATCTTAAGGGCAAGGTTTCTTTCGAGTTGCCAGTTGAGCGCTGGCGAAAGGGTAAAATATTCTCTATCAGTGTTAGATAGGTCATCAGCAGACTGCGTTTCCTGATACGACGTATTGACTGACAACGAAAGGGTTTCTGCAATATCCCTGTTCCAATTAAGGGATACTCGGTCAGTTTCATTGACCACTCCCTCACCCGAAGGATTAAGTGAACGTGATAAGGAAAATGTCAAAGTATTTAATTCACCAATATAATTTGCCGAAAAATCAAATAACGATCCTGAGCTTCTGTCTGTTTGTCTTGGCCCACCAAAAAGTGATTGCGTTTCACTGTCAGATGTTCGATATCCTACTTGTCCTGAAAATGACCAACGTTCACTCATTAGATAAGTACTGGTTACACTTAGGTTATAGCTGTCATATTCTGATTCAATAAATTCTGATTGAGATTCGTATTGTGCATAAGTTAGTGCCAGCCCCCCGGTCAAACGTTCTGACAAATTGCGCCGCCAACCTGTTGTTAAGGACCTCGTCTCATTATCGCTAAAACCGCTTGTATCATAAGTTCGCTCGTTATAATTAAAACTGGTATAAGCAAAGTCACGTTCATTAAATTGATATTGATAGCTTGGTGCCAATGATTTTGATGTTACCGTTGCATTAGACGCAAAATCACCGGTATCTTCATCAGCAATAGAGCGTTGAGCTCTTTCAGCATAACTTGCTGTTAAAGCATAAGCACTGCGTTCTGTATTATAACTACCCGTTAAATTGGCAAAAGGATCCTGGCGATCCAGCTCACTTAAACTAGTATATCTTTCTACCCTGTAACCGGTATTAAGTGCGACTGTTGAGTTTTCGACAGAACGAGAAAGTAATAATGTCGGTGCAAGTTTGGTAACAAAACTGCCCTCTTTATCTTCTTGTAACTGAACATTGTCATCATAACTGAATGTTGGAGAAAAATCGGCACCAATAATGTATTCGGCTGAACTGGCGATATTGGATTGGAACATGCTTGCTACCAAAACCGACATAATAATTTTTATTTTCATGCTGACTCCATTTTGGTGTCGATAATTATTATTCCTCATTAAGGAATAATAATGACATCACCGCTTTCAAGCAGCACGTTAGATTCAAGTGATTTGCCTTGTTTAATATTTGCGTAATAGACCGGAATGATTTGCTGTTTCATTCCATCTCTACGCAAAATGATAATGTCGTTTTCTTTCGCATAAGTCGTAAGTCCACCAGCCAAACTCAAAGCTTGCATTGCATCAAGCGGTTGACTCATTCCAAAGGAGCCGGGAGTCTGGACTTTACCTAGAATATGTACAGTGTTACCTGAAACCCGATTTACGGTAACGTTAACGACTGGATCCGAGATATATTCTGAAAGTTTTTCTTTAAGTTCGGTTTCTACTTCAACTACCGTTTTATCTTTCGCGTTTATTTGGCCAGCTAAGGGAAACGAAATAGTACCATCTGGAAGAATAACGACTTCTTTCTGCAGGGCATCTTCATTCCAAACTGAAATGCTTAACATGTCACCTGCATTAAGTGTATAAGGTTCTGAAGCATGAACAACTGTTCCAATCGAAAGTGCCGCTAATAGCAACACTGCATTTATCAATTTATTCATTATTCTTCTCCATGTTTATAAATTACTTTCGCTTCGGATGATAACACGTTATTTAAGCATAAAAAAAGGGAGCATTTCTGCTCCCTTATTTTAACTGGATATTATTATTGAATTAATCAGTTTTACGCTTTTGATTTAGCACGTAAACGCAGTCCCAATAGGCCGAATAAGGCAGGTGCGAAGAGAAAAAGCGCTGCTGGAATAGGCACAGCCGATACTGAAACATCATATTTCAGCTCATCAGAAGAAGCACTAAAGATATCCAAACCATAGTTTATACCAGTCATAAGCGTGGCGGTAAATGAGTAATCTGAGATGAGATTAAACTGATCGATAACAGCACCACCCATCTCAAATAACGATACGGTAGCTGAACTTAGATTTGCTTCTGGATTAAATGACCATACAATTTTAACGGGTGTATTTTGATCTGTAGATAGATCAAAAAATGATGACCAGTTGGTGTTTGGCTCATCTACCGTTCCGTGGCCTAATACAACATCGTTGTTATTTAAGCTAACTTCTTGCGTAGCACCTGATGATCCGGCGGTGGTCAAATTTAAGGTTGCTGCATTTACACTAATTGAGAAAAATAACGTCATAAAGAAAAGCATCGCTTTTTTCATAAGTCGCTCCTTTAAGGGGTTTGATTTATAGATTAAGTTAAGCAATGCAACCCGGCGATCTTACAAGGTAAGACCCGTGGCTTTCCGCCCCCGCCTCACAACAGGTTTGGCTATTGATAGGAAAGAAGAAATCCTTTCCATTGTGAAAACTTCCCAGCTTTTTAAGGAAGTTAATTTAACCATAACGTTTTTTATTCAGTTTGTACAGAGTCTTTTCTGACAAAAAATATATAAAAAAGGGAGCTTCAAGCTCCCTTTTTATTTCTCCTAACCGTTTCAGCCTGCAGTCATCTTGGCTCTACGACGCAAGCCAATCAATCCTAATAAGGCGGGAGCGAATAAAAATAATGCGGCTGGTACAGGCACTTCTGATAATGAGGTAACTGACACATCATATTTTAATGCATGTGATGTAGCATCTAAAATATCCAAACCGTAAGTTTTACCTGCTGACAATATGGCCGAAAAAGTAAAATCGCCCGTTATATCGTACGTTTCTGTAAAACTACCATCTAATGCAAAAATTGCTACAGTAGCAGAAACCAGATTTCTCACTGGGTTAAATGACCATTCAACATCAACCGCAGTATTTGTATCTGCTGTGACGTTAAACATTGAACTCCAATTTGATCTGGAGCTTTCAACAACACCACCACCTAAAACAACATTGTTCTTATTTAAGGTGACTTGCTGTTGGGATGCCCCATTTGAGCCCTCAGCTGTTAAATTAAGAGTTGCTGAGTTTGCACCAGCAGAGAATAAAAAGGCTATACATAATAGCATCGCTTTTTTCATAGCAATTTCCTTCTAAGTGAAAAAATAAGCAATGCAGCCCGGCCATCTTTAGTCAATTAAAGATCCGTAGCTTTCCGACCCTGCCTCACGACAAGTTTGGCTTTATATTGAAGATAGAAACAGAATTGTTTCTAAAATTGAGACTTTCTTATATTCCTGAAAGTTCAGTTACAGACTAACAGTTTTTGTGGATTTTTCAAATCAGGTAGGTAAATCGCAGATGCAAAATTTTAGAGTCTTTTGATGATATTGAGCCCCACAAAGAAAAGGGAGCCGAAGCCCCCTTTCCTTGAACCAACAATATTGTTAACTCATTTGTTACTATGCAGCAGCTGTTTTCAGTGCTTTACGACGTAAACCGAAAAAGCCCATCAATGCTGGAGCAAATAACCATAATGCAGCTGGTACTGGTACTGCAGAAATTGACAGGTCGTATTTCAGAACATCTGATGTGGCATTAAAAATATCAACACCAAAGAATGATCCCGCTGTCAAAATAGCAGTAAAGATAAAATCACCAGTGATGTTAAAAATAGTTGGCGCACCAACATAACCACCACCAGGGCCAGTCAACAGACCAAAGGCCAATTGAGCATTACTCAAGCTGTTAGTTGGGTTAAATGACCACTCAACTTTCACCGGTGTATCAACATCAGTTTGAACATCAAACAATGATTCCCAAACTCCTGAATTAGCAACAGTACCACCAGCAAGAACTGTACTGTTGTTATTCAGATCAATACTTTGAGTAGCACCTGAAGAACCAACTGTTGATAATGTCAGTGTAGCGGCATTAGCACCAACTGAGAACAATAAAGCTATACAAAATAGCATCGCATTTTTCATAATAATTTCCTTTAATTGAAAAATTAAGCAATGCAACCCGGCCATCTTCATAATCCAGCCAGAAGATCCGTGGCTTTCCGACCTTACCTCACGGTAAGTTTGGCAACAAAAACAGAAACAACATTGTTTCTGAACTTTTTATCTCCAAGAAATATCTCGGTGATGATTAAACACTACTACTTCATTTGCATGATTGAAATTGTACTATGGTACTAGTGACAAATTTATTGCAAAAAAATTATATATTTCAGGCTGATTATAGCTGATTTTCTTTTTCTCACAATATCCATATTTAATGAACTTTATAACAATATTCTATTGGTTGTCCCACTTCATGCTGTGAATAATAGCTAACTGAATCAAGTACATAACTGCAAAAAAAGGGAGCCGAAGCTCCCTTTTCTTAAAACTAACAATATTGTTAACTCATTTGGTGTTATGCAACCACTGTTTTCCGTGCTTGACGGCGTAAACCGAAGAAGCCTAACAGTGCTGGTGCAAACAACCACAATGCAGCTGGTACTGGTACTGCAGAGATTGACAGGTCATATTTCAAAATACCTGAAGTGGCATTAAGAATATCTACTGCAAAATATGAACCTGCAGTCAAAATGGCAGTAAAGATAAAGTCACCAGTGATATTATAAATAGTTGGAAAACCAACATAATTACCACCAGGGCCAGAAATCAGACCAAAAGCCAATTGAGCTGAATCCAAGCTTGTTGAAGGATTAAATGACCACTCAACTCTTACAGGAGTATCAACATCAGTTGTAACATCAAACAATGATTGCCAAGAACCTGAATTAGCAACAGTACCACCAGCAAGCACAGTGCTGTTGTTATTTAAACTGATTTCTTGAGTCGCACCATTTGATCCGACAGTTGATAAACTCAATGTAGCCGCATTAGCACTAACTGAGAACAATAAAGCTATACAAAATAGCATCGCATTTTTCATCGTAATTTCCTTTAATTGAAAAATTAAGCAATGCAACCCAGCCATCTTCAAATAATACCTGAAGACCCGTGGCTTTCCGACCTTGCCTCACGACAAGTTTGGCGATTTAAAATAGGAACCATTTTCGTTCCCAACAAATAAAGCCACTTAGAAACAGCTCTCAAGTGACGGTTGAACAATACTGTTAATTTGTTACAAATAATGAGCCCTGCGACACAAAATTTAGCTGGATTAACTCAAATGTTTAATCAAATGTGAATTGATTCACAGTGTTTACAATGGTTTTGCAAATTAAGGAAAGGAACAAAGCTCCTTTCCTCAAGTAAGCAGGAAATCAATACGTTTAAAATTAAGCTGTAGCAGATTTAAGTGCTCTACGACGTAAGCCGAAAAAACCCATTAATGCTGGAGCCAGTAACCACAATGCAGCTGGAATCGGAACAGCTGATGGTGAAATTGACAGGTCATACTTCAAGATATTTGAGGTTGCGTTCAAAATTGCAACAAGATATGTCGTACCAGCTGTCATGGAAGCATTGAAAATAAAGTCACTACTGATATTAAACATTTGTAATGGGCCACCAACTTCACCAAAAGCAAGTTGGGCGGAACCAAGGCTAGTAGTAGGGTTGAATGACCATTCAATAACTACGGGTGTATCAGCATCTGTAGTTGCGTTAAAAGCTGAACTCCAAAGGCCGCGAGCAGCAACAAAACCACCGGCAAGCACAGTGCTGTTATTGTTTAGATCGACGTTTTGGGTTGCTCCAATAGAACCAGTACCTGTTAACGATAAGGTAGCTGCATTGACGTTAATCGAGAACAACAAGGCTGCAAAAAATAGCATTGATTTTTTCATAATTTTTTCCTTTTGATGAAAAAATGAAACAATGCAACCTGGCGATCTTAACTTTAAAGACCCATGGCTTTCCGACCTCACCTCACGGTAAGTTAGGCTAGATTGTCGGGAACAACATTGAACCCGAAATGATTGACTCCCAGATGTTTCTCTCAGCCGACATTTCTGATATGCGCATTACCTATCGTGTCGATAGATAACTCAGTCAAAGGAATTGCAATTGAGTTTTAATCTTAGGAACGAGTTTAAATTTCTTGTTGGCTAGACAGCGATGTCATACCGAAAATTTAACTCTGGACATTAATATACATCCTTTCCAACAAAACCTCTAGTGATCGTTAATAAAATAATTTTCAGATCAAGAAGCAATGTCCAGGTTTGAATATACTGTAGATCATATTTGATACGCCCTTCCATTTTATCCAGCGTATCCGTCTCTCCACGAAAACCATTTATCTGGGCAAGACCGGTAATACCAGGCTTAACCTTATGCCGAAGCATATACCCTTGGATTTTCGCTCTATATTCTTCATTGTGCGCTACAGCATGTGGCCTTGGGCCAACGATTGACATAGAACCGCCTAACGAATTGAAGAATTGTGGTAATTCATCTAGTGAAGTTCTTCGTAAAATTTTGCCAAAATGCGTGACCCTTTGATCGTTCTTTTGGGCTTGAATGACCTTATCACCATCTTCAGTAACTGTCATGGTACGAAACTTCCAGACTTTTATTTTTTCACCATCCATTCCATAACGTGTCTGTTTAAAAAACACAGGACCTTTGGAAGTCGCTTTAATGCCAATGGCTATCAATAACATCGGAATGGCTATCAGACACAGTATAAAAAAACTCAAGACAATATCTTCAATGCGTTTGATTGCACTATCAATACCGGCAAAGGGTGTCTCATAAATGCTGATTGCCGTTATTCCCTGATAATCCACCCATCTGGAGTTAAGCAGATTAAAAGTAAACAAATCGGGTACCAAATAAACCGAAGCGGTAGTATCGGCAAGCTTTTCAGTAATCAAACGAATACGGGCTTCAGCTGCCAAAGATAATGTAATAAAGACAATGTCGATTTTTCCTGTACGGCAATCTCTTATTAAGTCTTCGATACTGCCAAGGACAGTCGCTGCATTTTCTTCCAAACGACGATTTGGGGCCGGTTTACGATCATCGTAGAAACCACTGAAACGGTAACCTGTCCATTCCATTTCATCAAAGGATTTTTCCAGTCGATAACCAAGCTTCGTCGCTCCTACAATAGCCACGCGTCGGGTATTTAACCCCTTGGATCGCATTATTCCAAGCACCATTCGAACGATGGCATGCCAGGAAATCAACTCGATAGGTGTAGCGATTATCCAGATTAATATGAAAGGTGTTGCATAGGTTTGTTCATTAATGACAATCAGTTCGATTGTCACCAATACCGCGATACTCGTTCCCCAGGAAAATAATACTGCAGTAACCTCATCCCTTAGATACGTCCCGCGCCATGAACGATAGGCATCCTGTGATTCGGCAAAGAAGTGAAAAAGAATAATTGAAAATAATAAAGACCAGACATGCTTTGGTTGCCATTCAATAGCAAACAAATCCATTAAAGCCAGAAAGGTTACTAATATAATGGCACTATCAATTAGCCTTGAAATAGCATTAATTTTTGAGTCGTAATGTCTGATTTTTCCTTGCGCCATAATTGTCCTTAGGCCATCTCTTATTCTGTTATTTACGGTTATAGGTATCTTGAAGCCTGATAATGTCGTCTTCTTCAAGGTAGGCGCCGGATTGTACCTCAATGATTTCCAAAGGGACTCGTCCAGGATTACGTAAACGATGCACACTTCCAAGAGGAATAAATGTTGATTCGTTTTCGCCCAGTAACATGACCTCATCATCCCGTGTGACTTCAGCGGTTCCACTTACCACTACCCAGTGTTCAGCACGATGGTAATGCATTTGCAATGACAAAGATGCGCCCGGGTTCACCAATATGCGCTTCACTTGAAATCGGTCACCCATATCAACAGAGTCGTAATTACCCCATGGGCGATAACATTTACGATGGGTTATAACTTCTTTACGGTTTTGTCGGGTCAGTTCTTCAACGATTGTTTTAACTTTTTGTGCCTGATCTTTATGCGCCACCATGACAGCATCATGTGTTTCAACAACAATCACATCGTCCAGGCCTAACACCGTCACCAGACGATTTTCGCTATGAATATAGGCGTTATGAACATTTTCAACCAGAACATCGCCGATCAACACATTCTGATCAGCATCACGGGTGAAAGCTTCCCATAAAGAAGACCATGAACCGACATCACTCCAGCCCGCATCGAGTGGAACAACCATAGCTTTATCGGTTTTTTCCATGACCGCGTAATCAATTGAGTCACTCGGACTTTGCTCAAAAAGCTCAGGATCAACACGGACAAAATCAAGATCGATAACCGCTTTTTCAAGGGATTGTTTACAGGAAGACAACATCTCAGGCGAAAAGCGTGCGAGCTCTTTGATATATGCGGAGGCTTTAAACAAAAACATCCCACTGTTCCAGAAAAAGTTTCCGGCAGACAGGTAGGACTCTGCTGTAGCCAAATCCGGTTTTTCGATAAAACGTTTTACTGAACTGGGTTTCGACTTTTCTTCTGCTTCAATATAGCCATAGCCGGTGTGAGCAGATTGTGGCTGAATACCAAAAGTAACCAGTTTATCTTGTTCAGCCAATATTTGCGCTTGTTGTATAGCCTTATGAAATACAGCCACATCCGAAATTAGATGATCTGCAGCTAATATTAACAGTAACGGATCTTCACCGTTCTCCATGGCCTTTAATGCTGCCAGAGCAATCGCTGGAGCGGTATTACGGGCACAGGGTTCAAGAATAATGCCATTGGCTTCCAGACCTATTTCCTGAAGCTGTTCAGCTACCATGAAACGATGCTCGTTATTACAGACAATTAATGGAGCTTCGAGAGACTCCAAACCATTTAAACGAGTGAGCGTGCTTTGAAACATCGATGAATCGCCAAACAAGGTTAAAAACTGCTTGGGCTTGTTTTTTCGTGATAATGGCCATAAACGGCTTCCGGAACCACCGGATAAAATTACTGGAATCATTTCAAGTCTTCCTCACAAGGATTTGTTTATCTTTCATAGCCACCGCTGCTGGAGGCTATTTTTTTGTCCAACAAGGCGGAAATGATGCGATGCAGTTGTTCTACATGAGTCATTTCCAACGCAGTGGGACGGAAAAATAGTCCCAGCCCTTTGGGTTGAGGCTGAAAATGCACCACTCTTCGTTGCTCGTCGTTTATTTAGAGTCACTAAACTGCTCTCCTCGCGCCTTGATTGGTACATTTTCAGTCACAACAGAGGTGGCTATGAAAAATAAACAATTCTAGGGTCTTTTTATCTTTCATAGCCACCACTGCTGGAGGCTGTTTTTTTGTCCAACAAGGCGGAAATGATGCGATGTAGTTGTTCTACATAAATCATTTCCAACGCAGTGGGACGGAAAAATAGTCCCAGCCCTTCGGGTTGAGGCTGAAAATACACCACTCTTCGTTGCTCGTCGTTTATTTAGAGTCACTAAACTGCTCTCCTCGCGCCTTGAGTGGTGTATTTTCAGTCACAACAGAGTTGGCTATGAAAGATAAAAAGACCCTAAAATCTTTCATTTTGATGCCAAGCCCATGCTGTTTCGATAATTGATTCAATGTCCGTAAATGCAGGCTGCCATCCCAGAGCTTTTCTTGCCGCTGATGAATCGGCTACCAGCACTGATGGATCGCCAGCTCTTGGGGGTTCAATCGTAAAAGCGATATCGTGTTGAACTACTTGCTTGGCTGCTTCAATTACTTGCAATACGCTAAATCCATTCCCATTACCCAAATTGAAAGCAAAGGCACCGTCATGTTGTTGTAAATATTCTCCTGCCAGAATATGGGCTGAAGCCAAATCGTTTACATGAATATAATCCCGAATGCAGGTGCCGTCAGATGTTGGATAATTATCACCAAACACTTTTAATGTTGATGCTTTGCCGACAATGGCAGATTTAAGAATATTAGGAATTAAATGTGTTTCAGGTTCGTGACGTTCGCCGATTTCACCGTCCGGATCTGCACCACAGGCATTAAAATAGCGTAATGCCACAGACTTTATACCATATGCATGATGATAATCCCCCAACACATCCTCAATCATTTTCTTTGATTGTCCATAAGGATTTATCGGCATACGGGGATGCTGTTCATCTATTAGATCTTGCTCAGGCAGACCAAAAACAGCGGCAGTAGACGAGAAAACAAGTTTATCGTGTCCGGTTGCTACCATTGCATCCAACAGGTTTAAGGTACCAGCAACATTATTTCGGTAATATAACGCCGGATTTTGTACAGATTCACCAACCAGTGACTTGGCACAAAAATGCATTATCAAATCAAATGGTCCTGCATCCTGCAAAATACTGAGCAATGCTTCGGCATCCAGAATATCGGCTTCAATGAATTGACTCCAGCGAACCGCTTCTCGATGACCAGTGCTAAGGTTATCTAATACCATCGTTTGATGATTCATCAAGGCCAATGCCTTGCAAATATGAGATCCAATATAACCTGCACCGCCGAGTACTAAAACTTTCATTTTTATTCCTTGTTGCACCCAAAAACATTGAAATCCACCTAGGCAGAATTCATAGACCTCTTTGCACGAACTTTAAAAGGATTTTTTTGAGCGAAACTAAATAGTAATGTTCAACATTTACAATATATCAGTCCGACTATGACTTATCTAATGTTGTTTAACTATGGAGTTCTTGAACTTCACAGGCAATTACTTTAGCTTAACGTCATCTCTTTTTTCCACAACAGTTTGATAAGGATCTCGTCAATGGCTGTAAAAAGTCTTATAAGAAAATGTTTATTCCCTGCGGCAGGTTATGGCACACGATTTCTTCCTGCAACGAAAGCAATGCCCAAAGAAATGTTACCCATTGTCAGTAAGCCTTTGATTCAATATGGTGTTGAAGAAGCCATGGAGGCAGGCATTTCACAAATTGGTTTTATAACTGGCCGTGGTAAACGAGCCATTGCTGATCATTTCGACACCAGTTTCGAACTGGAACATCAAATTAAAGGCACCTCAAAAGAAAAATTTCTCGATGATATTCGTTATCTGATGGATAACTGTGAATTTGTATTTATGCGCCAACGGGAAATGTTAGGACTGGGTCATGCGATCCTGACCGGCGAACCGATGATTGGCAATGAACCATTTGCAGTCATTCTGGCTGACGATTTATGCGCCAAACCAACGGAAGGTGGTGAACGTGCACTGAGTCAATTGGTTGCGTTATATGAACGTTATCAGTGCAGCATCGTCGCGATTGAGGAAGTCCCTGCTGATGAAACCCATAGCTATGGTGTCATTTCCGGTGATGAAATCGCTCCGGGTATTTATCAAATTAAAGACATGGTTGAAAAACCCAAACCTGAAGAGGCCCCCAGCAATCTGGCGATTATCGGACGCTATATTCTGACGCCGGAGATTTTTGAATATCTGCGTAAAACCAAACCCGGCACCAATGGTGAAGTTCAAATAACGGATGCCTTGCGCTTGCTGGCACAGGACCGTCTAGTATTAGCCGTAAAATTCAAAGGTCAACGTTTTGATTGTGGCAGCGTAGAAGGTTTTGTTGAAGCCACCAATTATTACTACGAACATGAGCATTTGAATAAATCAGCGTAAGGTAGGGTCTGTTTATCTTTCAGAGCCACCACTGCTGGCGGCTATTTTTTTGTTCAACAAGGCGGAAATGATTTGATGTAGTTGTTCTACATAAATCATTTTCAACGAAGTTGGGCGGAAAAATAGCCCCAGCCCTTCGCGTTGGGGCTGAAAATGCATCACTCAGTGTTGCTCGTCGTTTATTTAGAATGACTACAAAAACGCCGGGACAAGCAATGTTCCAGACATTGCTATTGCATACACTCCATCCATGGAGATAAACGTTTTTGAGCGTAAGCCCCAAAGGGGTGAGATACATGGATGTATCTCACAAACTGCTCTCCTCGCGCCTTGATTGGTGCATTTTCAGTCACAACAGAGGCGGAGATGAAGGCTCAATAAGCCCTAATAAATCTCCATCATCACTGCTTATATAAAGTATTCCATTATCTACAAACGGTGATGCAAATATGGCCCATCCTGAATCGAGACGCCATTTTTGCTCACCGTTATTTATATCAAGCGCATAAAGATATCCATCCATTGCACCAATATAGACTTGGTCACCTGCGATAGCTGGCGATGAAAAGACCGTTGCCTGAGCATCAAATTGCCAGAATGGTTCACCACTTTCTTTATTCAAGGCGAACACCCGGCCATCAGTGGCAGCGAAGATGATTTGCTGATCTTTCAAAGCGGCTGAGGCAAATAGTCGTGAACCCGATTCAAAGTTCCATACCGACTGACCTGTTTCAAGATCAACAGCAAACAACACCCCGGCATCGTTGCCAACATAGAGCATGTTGTCATCGCTAGCGATCACTGGAGAAGCATCAATCGGAGCACCGGTATCCAGATTCCATAACATCTCCCCGTCCATGGATACGGCATATAACAGACCATCATCACTACCGAAATAAAGCGTATCGCCATGTCTTGCCGCTGACGAATCAACATGACCGCCGGTTTTAATGCGCCATTTCAATTCGCCACTATGCCTGTCGATGGCATAAAAGAAATGATCCAGGCTGCCAACAAGCACCAGGTCGTTGGTAATTAAAGGAGAAGCAAACACCTTATCCTGTGTTTCAAAAGCCCACAGGAAACTGCCGCTGTATTTATTGAGGGCATAGATATTCTTATCATCACTTCCAAATATGATTTGTTCCTCAGCAACAGCCGGTGTTGAAAAGATCCCCGCCTGAGTGACAAATCGCCATTTTTCTTCGCCCGTCTGATTATTCAACGCCAGCATCAAGCCATCAAAACGTCCGGAAAATATCAGGTTACCGCTACTGACTGGCGAGGATGAGGCACCTACTTCTGCATGATAACGCCAGAGAATTTCGGGTTTTGTCTGTGGTCCTGTCGTTTGGAAATTTCCGCTGCGCTGTATATCAGCTCTGAACATGGCTGAAGATTCGGTTTCCGTTTTTTCCGAACACGCTGACAGGATAAACAATAGGCATAGCCCAATGAAAGGTAATGAAACGTTTGAAAAAAAGGTTCGGCGCATTGTTCAGGTTCTTGAATAAAAAAATATGAGTAACCATACCAACACTTCAACCACTAAATGGCTAGCGTTTTGGATTAATTAAAAGATTATAGCCTATGCTCTTGGGCTTGTTTATCTCTCATATCCACCACTGCTGGTGGCTATTTTTTCGTCCTACAAGGCGGAGATGAAAGATCAACAAGCCCTAGCAGGTTTAACTTGCAATGCCGTTCCTAAGAAACTTAACTGGCTAGCGCTTGTTATTCGGATAAACGGTCTGATCCGATTGGATAACCAATTCGATCCTTCACCTGCAGAATACGTTGCTTCATGTCTTCTTTAGTGGCGGTAAAAACGTATGGTGCCAGTTCTCGAAGACCTCCCTGAATATAGGGAGAAATCTCTTGATTCTCCAGAAAGAGTTCTGTTCGGACTTCACAAATTCGCTTAATTCCGTCACGAAAGCCGGCCACACTGTCAGCGGGTCGACGATCTTCACCTAATGTCCAGCCACGACTTTGCCACTCCTGATAACAATCTTTGATCAGACTTTGAGAGTTTTGCATATCGGCAGCAATGACTGGGGATGAAACCATTAAAAAGAGATAAACACTGATTCGATTCATTCGGACAAACTCGCTTTGTTACTCAAACGTATTAGGGCTTGTTTATCTTTCATATCCACCACTGCTGGCCGAGATGAAAGATAAACAAGCCATAGTATTGACCAACAATGAGTTAGGAAAAATTCCTTTGTTGAGCACTTGGGTCAGTTGATCTTTCAGAGATACTTTTTCTGGAGTTTAATTTTGTACAACGTGGTTAGAAAAGATCTACAGCCCTGGAGATGCGCTGCTGAGGTGCACGACTGCTGTTTTGTGGTGCGAAAAATGGACTTAAATTTTTTGATAAATTCATAAGTTATTGTTTTTATTTTAATTAAAATCTTGGCATCGTTCATGCAATAACACAATTGTAGTTTTCTTCAGTGCATGTTCGTTCTCTCTCGCTGCGTGCTGAGCTTTGGGTAAACCTTCGGGTTTACCCTTTTTTTTTGCCCTTTTGTTATTCTCTAAAGTTTTAATGGTTTTAAAATGTTTCATCACAAAACCAAGTAAATTTTTCCACTCAAAGCTGTCTTTGTGGAAAAACTTCTACTAATTCTTCATAACTATCATCTGATCTAGGAAGTTTACATTTATCTTAGCCTTCGGCTTTAGTTCATCAAGATGGCTTTATCGTTAGGGTTGAGGCTGAAAATGCACCACTCTGCGTTTATTTAGAATGACCATAAAAACGCCGGGAGTGTTTTTGGGCTCAAGCCTCAAAAGGGTGAGAGACATGGATGTATCTCACAAAATGCTCTCCTCGCGACTTGATTGCCACATTTTCAGTCATTCCAGAGGTGGCTATGAAAGAGCAACAGGCCCTAGTATGAATGGAATTTTTCACTATCCCGGTATGAAACTTGCGTCAGGCTGATTTAATATCGATTGGAACAGGCAATGGTGATGGTCAATCCCTCTACAAACATTCAGAATTTCCTGAGCGCGCATCAGCTCTCAGCTAAATATGCTCAACAGATTGATCACTGGTTTTCAGACATTACTGATGATTTTATATTGCACCAAAAAAGAGCAAAGCGCCCTATAATCATCGGCATTCATGGTGCGCAAGGGTCCGGAAAAAGTACCTTAGCCGAATGTCTGGTGCAGTTACTCATCACTAAACACCATCAGACTGCCATTGCCCTCTCTCTCGATGACTTTTATCTCACCCATCAACAACGCATTGATTTAGCGAATTCAGTTCATCCTTTATTAGCGACTCGTGGGGTGCCGGGAACACATGATATTGAACTGGCATTGACGACCCTCGATAAATTGCTCTCGGAGAGAAAAAACATTGCCATTCCGCGGTTTGATAAAGCGCATGATGATCGACTCCCTATTGAGCAATGGCCGGTATTAGAGGTTGCCCCCAAATTTATTATTCTGGAAGGCTGGTGCATGGGGGCCTGTCCTCAAACGGATGAAATGTTAACGCTGCCAGTTAATGCTTTAGAACAGAATGATGATCCAGATGTCTATTGGCGACGTTATGTGAATCAAAAGCTCGAACAGGACTACCCTGCCCTTTTTCAGCGTGTTGATAGCTGGATCATGCTTAAGGCCCCTAATTTTGATTGCGTTTATAACTGGCGACTGGAACAGGAAGAAAAACTGCAACAAACAGCCGCTACAGTAAGCAACAAAATTATGACTGCTGAGGATATTTCGCGTTTTATTCAGTATTACCAACGTATCACTCAACACTGTCTGGAAACTTTGCCGGAGCAAATGGATTATGTTTTTGAACTCAATATGGAAAGAGAAATTGTGGCCTTGAAACGTCCGAAAAAATCGACTCCTTCAGTTACCTGCCCCAAAGCATCCTTACTGGTTTTTACTGATTTGGATGGCAGTCTTCTGGATCATCATAACTACCGGCATGATGAGGCGGATCCCGTGTTACAAAATCTCAAACAGTTACAAATCCCGCTGATTCCGGTCAGTAGCAAAACCCAGTCGGAAATTGAACAGATAAATGCTTCTCTGGATAACCCTCATCCATTTATCTGTGAAAATGGCGCCGCTATTTTTATTCCGGTTGATTATTTTCCAGAGCAACCAGCCGAGACCAAAACAAGTGGTCAATATTGGGTAAAAGAATTTGTTCAGCCCCGCGCGCATTGGCAGGCGATTATCAAATCAGTGAAACCTTTATTTAGTGATGATTTCACTACGTTTGCGCAGGCAGGTATAGATGGAATCATTGCCATGACCGGCCTGGATGTTCATGCAGCTGCGCGTGCTGCCAGAAGACAATATGGCGAAGCGCTGGCCTGGCATGGCAATCCCGGTAAACAAAAACAATTTATTGAAGAAGTCCGTAAACGGGGCGCCCAGGTATTAATCGGTGGCCGCTTTTTACACGTTTCCGGTCAATGTGACAAAGGCCAGGCTATCGAATGGCTTAAACAGGTTTACGAACATTTTTGCCCTGATAAACGCTTTACCAGCCTGGCGATTGGAGACAGTCAAAATGATGTGGCCATGCTGGAAACAGCCGACATGGCCCTATTGATCCCTTCACCGGTAAATTCATTACCCAAATTAACTCGCCATCATGATGTTATGAAGGCAACACATTGCGGTCCACGAGGTTGGGCTGAAGGCGTACAACAAGTCTTGAAGCAGCTCCATATAAGCACAGCAATAGTGCATTAAAATCACAAGAGGCTCACATGGCAGATTTTCATCAGAACGGTATTATCACAACATTACATAATCTTACGCATCGTCATCTGGCTGATTTAGAGCAGGATCTTGTACATTTCAGTCAACAGCGTCCAATGGGATTATTGCTACCCTCATTATTTTCAGAACTGCAGGGAGAGGCGCTTCCAGCAATTGTTCAACAGTTGAAAACAGTGCCATATTTATCTGAAATTGTGATTGGACTGGATAGAGCCAGTGCTGATGAGTATAAACATGCGTTGAGCTTTTTCGCGGACCTCCCACAACATCATCGGATCATGTGGCACGATGGACCACGGTTAAGTGCTATTGATGCAGAGTTACAGGCCCTGAATCTTGCCCCTCATCAGGCCGGTAAGGGGCGTAATGTCTGGTATTGCATGGGTTATATTTTAGCTTCTGGAAAAGCAGAATCAATTGCCCTGCATGATTGCGACATTACCACCTACAGTACCGAACTGTTGGCTCGACTGATTTATCCTGTTGCCAATCCAATGTTTAATTACGAGTTCTGTAAAGGTTATTACGCCCGGGTCGCCGGCGGGAAAATGAATGGCCGGGTGAATCGTCTATTAATTACCCCCCTGTTACGTGCTCTCAAATCGGTCATGGGACCAAGTGATTATCTGGATTACATGGACAGTTTTCGCTATTCATTGGCCGGTGAGTTTTCGTTTCGCCGTGATGTATTAAACGATATTCGTATTCCCAGCGACTGGGGTCTGGAAATTGGCGTGCTATCAGAAATGCACCGTAATTATGCGAACAACCGTCTATGTCAGGTGGATATTGCTGATATTTACGATCACAAACATCAGGATCTCTCATCCGATGATCAACACAGCGGTTTGTCGAAAATGTCGATAGATATTTCCAAGGCATTATTTCGAAAACTCGCGACCAAAGGCACCGTCTTCAGTCCCGAGCATTTCCGCAGTATTAAAGCGACCTATTATCGGATTGCTCTGGATTTCGTGGAAACCTATCGAAATGATGCGGTGATGAACGGTTTGCAATTTGATATTCATCAGGAAGAAGCCTCTGTGGAAATGTTTGCCCGTAACATCATGGATGCTGGTCAGGCTTTTCTGGACAACCCGATGGAGACGCCATTTATTCCTAGCTGGAATCGTGTGCAAAGTGCCTTACCGGATATCTTCGAGCGAATTTATCAAGCCGTTGAAGAAGATTATCAGGAATTTTCTGCATAAGAATGGTTATGACACAGACATCTGAACGCCCGGCAGTTTTCCAAAATGTGCTTTATCACCTGAACAAGGTGTATGGCGATTTTATTGAACCCAAAGTACTAGCCTCTTTAGCCCATGAATTACTGGCTACTATGCGGGTAAATCCAGATGCACCAGCGCCACAACCGCATCAGAATAAATGGCATGCCTCTGATATCACTATGATTACCTATGGTAATAGCATATTGAAGAATGATGAACCGCCCTTGCAGACACTCAAGCGGTTTCTGGATGATTATTTTGCTGGCTACATTAATAGTGTGCATATCCTGCCGTTTTTTCCTTTTTGCAGTGACGATGGTTTTGCAGTGAAGGATTTTTTCCAGGTAAATCCCGAGTTGGGTGACTGGGAAGATATCAAAGCTATCGCCAAAGATTATCGATTGATGGCAGATCTGGTCATTAATCATGGTTCAAGCAGCAGTCAGTGGTTTAAGAACTTTATTGCCGGGCATGGTGAGGGCCATGATTATTTTTATACCTGTGAGTCTGATACCCCTATTTCTTCAGTGGTTCGTCCACGTACCTCGCCGTTGTTGAGAGAGACTGAGACTGCAGACGGGATTAAAAATGTGTGGTGCACTTTCAGTCATGAGCAGGTGGATTTTGATTTTCGTAACACCGAGGTACTCAAAACCTTTGTAAAGATTATTCGGTTTTATCTGGATCAGGGGATCTGTCTGTTTCGTCTGGATGCTGTGGCTTTTTTATGGAAACAGGCTGGGACCAATTGTCTTAATCTGCCTCAGACACATGAATTGGTCAGGCTATTACGTTTACTGATCGAACAGGCGAAAAGTGATGCCGTCATTATCACGGAAACCAATATCCCAAATCGGGAAAACCTCAGTTATTTCGGTAATGCCAATGAAGCACACTGGATTTATAACTTTTCGTTACCACCGCTTTTATTGAATACACTTTTAACCGGAAATTGCAGTTATTTACGCCAATGGTTAATGAGTATGCCGCCGGCTCAAAACGGCACAGCCTATTTTAACTTTATTGCATCACATGATGGCATTGGTTTAAGGCCCGCAGAGGGTTTATTGACCGATAGTGAAATAGCCTCATTGATTTCCACTATGCAGGGGTTCGGGGGGGAAATCTCCTGGCGCGCGGCTGAAAACAATATCAAGAAACCTTATGAAATAAATATTGCGCTATTTGATGCACTACAAGGAACCGTTAAAGGTCCTGATAAATGGCAACAAGAACGGTTTATCTGTGCCCATGCGATTATGCTCGCTCTGGAAGGTATTCCCGGAATCTATATTCATAGCCTGCTAGCCACAGGAAACGACTACAAACGACTTGAACAACATCAACATAACCGCGCCATTAACCGTCATCAATGGGATGATGCGGCCATTCGTGCAGCATTAACGCATACCGCCAATAACCATTATCAGATTTATCATAAAATGACCGAACTGATTAAGCTGCGTATGGAGCAGCCAGCTTTTCATCCCAATGCAACGCAATTTACCTTGCAACTCGGTGATACATTATTTGGCTTCTGGCGACAAAGTATTGATCGTCATCAAAGCATCTTCTGTATATTTAATATCAGTGATCAGCCACAAACATTACGCGTTGCCGATCTCAATCTGGTTGCGACAGATGAATGGCATGATCTCATCAGTGGTCGTGCAACTGACTCCTGGCAAAGTGAAATTCAGCTAACGCCTTATCAGTGCGTATGGTTGAGTAATCGCTGATTTATGCCACCCAATAAAACATAAGGATTATTATTCATGACAGCAAACGTTTCTATCCGTAAATGTCTGTTTCCCGTCGCCGGATATGGGACACGTTTTTTGCCTGCAACCAAGGCAATGCCTAAAGAAATGCTGCCCATTGTTGATAAACCATTAATTCAATATGGTGTTGAAGAAGCGATGGAGGCTGGCCTGCGCAGTATGGGATTTATTACTGGGCGAGGTAAGAGAGCTATTGCAGATCACTTTGATACCAGCTTTGAACTTGAACATCAGATTCAGGGAACCAGTAAAGAATCACATCTGGATGACATTCGTAATGTGATGGATTCCTGTGATTTTATTTTTATGCGTCAACGCGCGATGTTGGGGTTGGGTCATGCCATTTTGACCGGTGAACCAATTATCGGTAATGAAGCTTTCGCAGTCTTGTTGGCAGATGACCTATGTGCAACACCAGAATCAGGTGGCAAACGCGCATTGGGCCAACTGGTTGATCTGTTTCAGAAACACCAGTGTTCCATTGTGGCAATTGAAGAAGTTCCGGCCGAGGCAACAGGTAGCTACGGTGTGATTTCAGGCGATGAAATTGAACCGGATGTATATCGCATTACCGATATGGTAGAAAAACCAAAACCTGAAGATGCTCCCAGTAATCTGGCGATTATCGGCCGTTATGTTCTGACTCCAGATATTTTCGATTATTTACGTAAAACGCCCCCAGGTGCTAACGGTGAAGTGCAAATAACCGATGCTATTCGGGCCATGGCGCAGGATAAACCGGTCCTGGCAGTTAAATTTAAAGGACACCGTTTTGATTGCGGCAGCATCGCCGGTTATGTTGAAGCTACCAATTATTACTTTAATAAGCAGTATGGTTCGTAATTAATTAGTAAACTAGGCCGCTGTTTTTAGCCAGCGGCCCAGGGCTTGTTGATCTTTCATCTCCGCCTCTGTTG
>NZ_DFMC01000009.1:0-510412 GCF_002375335.1 Methylophaga sp. UBA3603 | reverse complement strand
TGAGCTGAAAAAGCGTCAATCAAGGCACAAGGAGCGCCTTTTGTGAGATACATCCATGTATCTCACCCCGAAGGGGCTTGCGCTCAAAAACGTTCCTGACGTTTTTGTAGTTGTTCTAAATAAGCGACGAGCAAAACTTCCGCATCCTGCTCACGCCCCTGACCTACATCCTTGTAGGCCACGCAGAGTGGCGCTTTTAAGTCACAACCCGAAGGGCTGGGACTATTTTTGCGGCCGCCTACGTTGTCAATCACTTATGTAGGATGGCTACACTGCGTGCTTTCCGCCTTGTCGGACACAAAAATAGCCGCCAGCAGTGGTGGATATGAAAGATCAACAAGCCCTAGTTCAGTTTTTGGCAACTTTCATCAGTATTCATGGATAGGTGCGTAACTGACCTACCACAACGCCCTGGATGCTGAGTCGCTTTGCATCGATCGTAACAGGCTCAAATTCGTCATTCGCTGGCATTAAGGTAATCGTTCCATCCTGGTTGACCAGCATGGTTTTCAGGGTCGCATCAAAACCATCGACTAAAGCCACAATCATGTCGCCATGTCTGGCCTGCCGGGTTGATTCAATCACCACATAATCGCCCGGCATAATACCTTTGCCAATCATCGATTCACCGCTGATTTTCAGGACATATCTACCCTTGCCTTTAAACATGATGCCAAGATCAATTTCTGATTCGTCGGCTACGGCCTCTATCAATCGGCCTGCTGCAATTTTTCCCATCATGGGGAGAATAAGCGATTGATCGGCCCCCTCCTGCTCAGTTAACTGTAAGCCCCGTGTTCTTCCCGATAATCGCTCCAGATATCCCCCGTCAATCAACGCCTGAATGTATCTGTGCGTGGTGCCTTGTGATTTGATTCCTAACCCTTCGGCAATTTCGGTAACCAAAGGTGCTTCATCATTTTCTTCAATGTAATGGCGAATAAAGTTGAGCGTATCTTGCTGTCTTTTAGTTAACATAAATTTTCCCCTAGCGAGAGAACATACCGAGAAGAGAAAATATAGAGAATCTTCTTCTTAAATACAAGCAAAATCTGTCATTTATCGTGTGTAGTCGCCATATCATTGAAAACGTAGAAAAACAGTTTATTTGAACTGGTATAATCTCCGCGCAAATGATATCGTTTCCAGTTAAAAATGAATTGCTACGAGGTAATCATGTTCAAAAAAATTGATGAATTTTTGATGCAAAAATTTCCACATATCATCTTACTCTTCACCGCTTTCTGGTTGGGGTTAGTGGCTATCGGGTGGTTTTTGTCTAAATAGTTACAACTGCTTTTTAGTGAAAAAAAACAACACTGGTTTGATTTGATCCAGATCAATGTCTTCTAGCCCAGCCAGCACGATAATCAACAACGAAAACTTGTTATTAAGCAACGTTGTTAAGGAGGATTATCATGCACAAGTTAGAAGAATGGCTGATGGAGCACTTCATTGAGTTTATTGTATTTATTTCAGTGGTCTGTATTGGCCTGGTAGCATTTGGTTTATTCATGTCCTGAATAGACCACTCTGTTTATACATTAAAGAGCTGGAGTCTTTAGAGGTAATAATTCCGGTTACAGTTTAGTATCTGATAATAAAACTTAATTTGCTTTATCGGATTGCTGGCTGAAAGATTGTTTCGGGGTCACATCTTTTGTAGGGCCGGGTATCAAAATACTGAATACGTTTCAGTATACGTTTTGGTGTCTGATGGAATATTGGATGTCCGTTTCAAGCTAAAACAATCAATATCCAGTTTGTTAAAACTTAGTTATTATTCGGCATATTCCATTAAATGCTGAAGCATTTTTTATGCATTAAATAAAACACCTTATTATGCCTCCATTGTCAAATGAACAAATTTGGTGTAACCCTGCCAACGTCCTTTAATAGGCTCTAATACGCCAGTTTTGAAAATACCAGATAACTTTATTTAGCTTTCTGAACGTCGCTAAATCAGCTTTCTAAGTGCAATACTACAGAGTTGAATTTTTAGTGTTCTATCGGTGCAGGATGAACGGCGATACCGGCTGATAAATTACCATACAAAGCGTTACCATCAATTGAGCGAAATTGATATTTGAGCTTATCTCTTCCTGCAACAAACTTTTTGTTGATCAATACAGCCATTTCAGCACATCATTATCTAATGAACGATGTAACCGAAAATAATACTCAACAAATCAGAAACGTATTTTTTGTATCAGATCGGACCGGTTTGACCGCAGAATCGTACGGAAAATGTCTATTGGCGCAATTTCCTGATATTGAATTCGAAACAATTACTCTGGCTTTTGTCGACACTAAAGAAAAAGCTGAGGAAGCACGCGAGCAAATTAATGCGCTTTGTGCCGAATCGCATTTGCCCCCACTGGTTTTCAGCACCTTAGTGAATAACGAAGCCCAAGAGATTATCGAAGACTGTGATGGATTTGTAATCAGTTTATTTCATCAGTTCATCGGTTCGATGGAAAAATTTCTGAATATTGAATCATCACAGAAACTCGGTGTATCGCGAATTTCAATTAGCGATACCACTTATCAGAAACGTCTGGATGCCATAGATTATGCGCTGACGCATGATGATGGTATTCGTCCCGATCAGTATGAAGAATCTGATATCATTTTAGTCGGTGTTTCACGATGTGGTAAAACACCCACCAGTTTGTATTTAGCAATGAACTTCTCCCTCAAAGTGGCTAACTATCCGTTAACCGTTGAAGATTTGGAAGCAGAAGAACTACCTGAGTATCTTAAAATTCATCAACATAAACTTGCCGGCTTAACTATTAAACCGGTGCCGCTGAGTCGAATTCGCCGACAACGCCGCCCTGATAGTAATTATTCCTCTTTGGAAATCTGTCAGGCAGAATTAGACAAAGCGATGATTATGTTTGAGAAAGTGAATATTCCGGTATTTGATACTACAAATACTTCTATTGAGGAAATATCCAGCCGTGTTGTTCGCTCTATGGGCCTCGCGCGTGAGCGCATCCGCGAATCAACCATTACATTTAATAAAACTAAAAATTTAAGGTAGTAGTCATGACCGAATATGTAATTCCACTTGATAAGTTGTGCATGAATGATGTCGGCAGAGTTGGTGGGAAAAATGCTTCTTTAGGTGAAATGTTGCAGAATTTAGCACCGTTGGGTGTAGCTGTTCCAAGCGGTTTTGCGACTACGGCAGATGCTTACAGAGAGTTTTTAAAGCATGACGGACTACAAGACCAGATAAACGAATTATTACGTGAACTGAATGTTGACGATGTCGTTGCACTTCAGAAAGCGGGTAAAACCATCCGTGAATGGATCATGACCATTCCTTATCCGGAAAAAATGGAAGCCGCAATTGATGAAGCTTATGAAAAGCTAGTAGAAGAATACGGTACTTCTACCAGCTGGGCGGTACGTTCATCTGCCACCGCAGAAGACTTACCCGATGCATCGTTTGCCGGACAACAGGAAACCTTTCTGAATGTTTCCGGTTTAGACCATATCAAGTTTGCTATCAGAGAAGTCTTTGCGTCACTGTTTAACGATCGAGCGATTGCCTATCGCGATCACCAAGGATTTGAACACAGCGAAGTGGCTTTGTCTGCTGGTATCCAGAAGATGGTGCGCTCTGACATTGCTTCTGCCGGTGTGGCTTTTACCCTGGATACTGAAAGCGGTTTTCGTGATGTGGTCTTTATCACTGGCAGTTACGGTCTTGGCGAGATGGTGGTACAAGGCGCGGTTAATCCAGATGAGTTTTACGTGCATAAAACCACATTAACTGCTGATCGTCCTGCGGTATTACGCAGAACTCTGGGCCAGAAAGCGCTTAAAATGGTTTACTCAGGTGATGCAAAATCACCGGTTAAAACCGTTGATGTCGATCCCGAAGAACGATTGCATTTTTGTCTGAATGATGAAGAAATTGAATCATTGGCCCGCATGGCGATGATTATTGAAAAGCATTACCAAAGACCAATGGATATCGAATGGGCAAAAGATGGTAACGATGGCCAGATTTACATTGTTCAGGCTCGCCCGGAAACGGTTGAAAGCCGCAGTGTAAATGTTACTGAGCAATTCATTTTAAAAGATAAAGGTGAATTGTTGGCCCGTGGTCGCGCCATTGGTAGGAAAATTGGCAGTGGTCGGGTTCGGATTCTGAGCAGCCTCGATCAGATGGATCAATTTGAAGCGGGCGATGTATTACTAACAGATATGACGGATCCTGATTGGGAACCGATCATGAAAAAAGCGGCGGCGATTATTACTAATCGTGGTGGTCGCACCTGTCATGCCGCTATCATTGCACGTGAATTAGGTATCCCGGCTGTAGTAGGCTGTGGCGATGCTACTGAAAAAGTTGCTGAAGGCATTTCAGCCACAGTTTCCTGTGCCGAAGGTGATGAAGGTTATATTTATCAGGGACTGCTTGAGTTTGAACATCGGGTTCAGTCTTTGGACCAAATGCCTGAGTTACCCGTCAAAATTATGATGAATGTGGGGAATCCTGACCGTGCATTCAGCTTTTCACAACTCCCTAATGACGGTGTTGGTCTGGCTCGGCTGGAATTCATTATAAATAATATGATCGGTATTCATCCGAAAGCATTGATGGCCGCCGATAAAATGGATGCGGAAGTACAACAGGTTATCCGCGAAAAAACTACTGCTTATGGCGACCCGGTTGAGTTTTATATCAGCCGTATTACGGAAGGTGTTTCGACTATTGCTGCGGCATTTTATCCATCCAAAGTGATTGTGCGTATGTCCGATTTTAAATCGAATGAATATGGCAACCTCGTTGGTGGCGCTGAATTTGAACCACACGAAGAAAATCCCATGATTGGTTTCCGTGGGGCAGCACGCTACAGCTCTCCGGAATTCGAGGCCTGCTTTGAATTGGAATGTGAAGCGATCAAGCGTGTCCGTGATGTCATGGGTTTAACCAATGTTGAAGTCATGATTCCTTTTGTACGGACGTTGAGTGAAGCTGAAGCCGTCATCAAAATTTTGAAAAAGAATGGTCTGGAACGCGGTAAAAATGGCCTGCGGTTGATCATGATGTGTGAATTACCATCCAATGCAGTACTGGCAGATCAATTTCTGGAATTCTTTGATGGCTTTTCAATCGGGTCTAACGATATGACTCAGCTGACATTGGGGCTCGACCGGGATTCTGCACAAATTGCCGCAGCATTTGATGAACGTGATCCAGCGGTATTGGCGATGCTGGAGATGGCGATTAATGCCTGTCACAAAGCAGATAAATACGTCGGTATCTGTGGACAAGGACCTTCGGATCATCCTGATTTAGCAGCATGGCTGCTTGAACGTGGAATCAGCAGTATTTCACTAAATCCGGATACGGTGGTCAGTACTTGGCAGGCATTAGCTAAACAGTAAAATCGATTAAATTTACACCAAACAAAATGAGCCCTCCGGGGCTCATTTTATTTCTGTTGATAATTTATTTGGTAGTATCTTTAATTCAATCAAGTACTAGATTCACCGTCGCCTGGTTATGAACCACGCCGTTGATAAGTATTTCAATAGTGTGTTGGCCACCATAGTATTGCCGGGTAGTCAGTTTTAAAAATCCGTGTGACTTCTTTAGATAGATACTTTCCTTGGCCGGTAAAGCGATGTTTTTCCATTTATAAACTTTCGCGGTGGTCTTGCCGTTGTTTTTGACATGCCAGACACGATAATCCACCACCAATTGTTGAGCCTGACTGGTTTTAGAATGGATAGACAACAACATTTCCAATTTTTGACCCAATGTCACATCTTGCTCAGTTAAATCAAAGTCTATCTCAACGGCTGGGTGGTCACTATAACCCAGTAATGGGAATACAGCTGGCTCACCTGCCTTAATCAGACTGCGAAGCCCGTGACGGATAATCCAGCGACGTTGAGGTGTGGAATTTTTCAACCAATCACGACAGATATCGATTACTCGCTGTGGATGGTCTTTACTAATGTCATTTAAATTATTGGCAACAGATTTTTGGACATATTTACTTTTGTCATCTCTGAGCTGACTCAGTATTTCAAATACCGGCTGCGGGTCTTGTTTTAATGCCTTTAAATGCCCTCCCCAAGGTAATCTTGGCCGCATCCCTTCTGATGCCAGTCGCCGGACATGCTCATTCTCATCATCACACCATCGCAATAATTCTTTGAAGGTCAGCTCAAAATGTTGTTCTATGTAGGGTCTGATAGCAAATTCTGCAGTAAACAATGGTGTGAGATGCTTTAACACATCCAGTGCGATTGTCGGCTGCTGCAGCCCTTGCTTTCCAGCATAGTCAATTAATGGCCATGCCATAAAACTATGCCAACCTTTACTGGGCTCCTGATTGGGCCAGTGCGCGGCAACCTGCTTCAACCATTTGGCATTCACAGAGAAATCCTCAACCAGTAATACTGCCAAAACGTTACTAAGATGGTTGACGCGGGTTTTAAGTGGCATGGATTCCAACTGTGACATTGCCATAACCCTGAACTTATCGTCAGGAAAATCCGGTTGATAGCCTTTGATTAATCCTGCTAACACATCGATAGAATTGGCATTTATATGATCTTTTAATAAAGCTGGGGGCGATTCAGCTAACGGATCAGACTTTGCCATTTCAACTCACTCTTTTTTTCAGACATAAAAAAACCGTGGCTCGAAAGCCACGGTTTTTATTTTACGGTATTACGAGAGAGTTAAGCTTGTTGGTTTGCTTTTGTTCTTCTGCGAACAGCCATAAAGCCCATTAAACCTGAACCGAACAACCATACCGCTGCTGGTAAAGGAACCTCACTAATAGGCGGACAGTAGACGCCAGAAACTTCCAGTTTTGACCAAAAAACGTCTTCTGAATTATCGGTGAAAAGCGCTTTCAGTGATAAACCATCAATAATTTCATCAAAAAGACTAGAGCTTAATGAAAAAACATCGTAACCGCCATCTAGCCAGCCAATATGCTCAAGTCCAGTGCCATACCAATTATCTGTATAAGCGAAAATTTTATCCCACCCGAAAATAAAAAAGTTATCAGCATTAGATTTTACAGTTAAAGTTGCTGATTCAATTGTCAAATCAGCTACATCGATACTATCGAAACCCCAGTAAGCGTATTTTCCACTGTTATTAATATCGCCAGTCGTCAAGGTAGTTGAGAAAGGCTGGCTATTATCACAGAGATCACCATTATCACAGTAATGTGGTTTAGGATGATAAAAAGTGGCTGATGCAGTTGTAGAAAAACCTAACATCAAAAGTGTCGCGGCAAAGATTGGTGTTAATAATTTCATTTACATTTCCTTCCTGAAAATGCAACCCGGCTATCTTATTAAGGAAGACCCGTGGCTTTCCGTCTCTTGGCTCACACCAAGGTTGGCACTCAAATATTTAGTATTGCTCCGGTTCATTCCTGGAGCAATGTTGCCTATATTAAAGGAAAAATTTCCTAAAACTATTGTACCTTGGTACTAAATAGGGAACTTTTTTAACTTCAATTTCCGAGTACTTTGTGAACCATTTAAAACTACTAGAAATATTTTCCCATCATTTTTGAAATAATGCGATCGATTCAACATGACTGGTATGAGGAAACATATCCATGATGCCGGTTTGTACAAGCGTATATCCATATTGATTCACAAGTTCACCGGCATCACGGGCCAGAGTAGCGGGGTTACAGGAAACGTAAACAATGGTTTTGGCGCCCAGATCAGCAATCTGACCCAGCACTTCAAACGCGCCGCTTCTGGGAGGATCCAGTAATACTTTTGTGAAACCTTCCTGTGCCCAAGGATAATCTTTCAATTGTGTTATCGTTAAATCAGCCATTTCAAATACAGCGTTGTCCAGACCATTCATCCCGGCATTTCTCTGTGCATGTGCCACTAGAGATTTATCCCCTTCTACCCCAATCACACTTCGGACACGTTTTGCCAAAGGCAGGGTAAAGTTACCCAAACCACAAAACAGATCCAGTACCCGATCGGTTTCCTGCAAATCAAGCATCTCAATCGCCTTGGCAATCATTTTATGGTTGATAGCGGCGTTGACCTGAGTAAAGTCGCCCGGGGCAAATTCCAGTCTGAGACCTTCTTCAGGTGCATAATGCAATTGTGGTGCTTCAGGCCATAATGGACTGACGGTATCCGGCCCGCCTGGTTGTTGATAGATCCACAAATCCTTTTGCTGACCATAGTTAATCAATTTTTGCTTATCTGTTTCACACAATGGATCCATGTTCCGGAAAACCAGAGCTGTATTGGCATCATCCATCGCCACTTCTATTTGTGCGATTCGGTTATAGGCTTCAAGGCTGGCAATCATTTCCCCCAGCTCTTCCAGGCGTAATCCAACGCGTGGATCCAATACTTCACATTGCGTTAACTCAGCCAGATAAGGTGACCCTTTTTCTCTAAAGCCGACCAGCACTTTTTCTTTTTTGGTCACATAACGGACACCTAAACGAGCTTTACGTCGATAGCCCCACAGAGGGCCAGTTAACGGTGCTAACCAATTCTCTGGTGTCAGTTGTCCAAAGTGCGAAAGCTGTTCCTTTAAGGTGTCTTGTTTCAGGCTTAACTGAGCTTCTGGTGACATATGCATCAAACTGCACCCACCACACACACCAAAATGTTGGCATTTTGCTTCAACGCGATCCTTGGAGGCAGACTCAATCGAGATTACTTTGGCCTCATCATATTTTTTATGCAGCCGGGTATATTTAAACGACACATTTTCACCCGCCAACGCACCGTCGACAAAGACGGTTTTACCCTCAATTCGGGCAATGCCACGACCATCATGAGAAAGACTCTCTATAGTTGCCTGAACAGCTTCTGTAGGGAGCCGTTTTCTGTGATTACGTCGTGCCATTTGTTAAACCTTTAAACGAAAATTACATAAAAAAAGTCCGGTCATGCTTTTGCATAACCGGACTTAAACTTGATTGAAAAATTATTTTTGCTTCCAGCTGCCGCCTTGCTGATACCACCAACCTTTGGCTGCATTGCTTATCCAGCGTCTGGCAAAGGTTTCCTGGATATCAGATTCCCATTCAGGATGCCCGTTAGCACGGGCTATTTCAGCGTATAAGGCGTTACGATCCTGATTCTCTTCAGCGATCAGAGTATTTACTGTATTACGATCTTTTAATGGCACTGCAGAGGCATCACGCAAGGTAATCAGACCATTACTGGTTAATCCCACCGCACCGGTTTGATAAAACGGATGAAGTTTCTCATGGCGCTGTTTCATTTTTGCCTGCAAAGCATTAATTGCCGGCGAATTAATATTCAAATTAGCTTCTGCCTGCGCCGGTGAGACCAACCAGTTCAATACCTGCATTGCAAGCGGCATATTCTGTTTTAAAGCACTAGTACTGTCTTCCGATTCAGTCGGTTGTGGCTGCGTCGGGTTTTCGCGTCCCCATACATCTTCAATAATTCGATCTGCAGCTTTTTCAGCAGCCGCTGCCGGAAAATAGATATTGATTGTCACACAGGAAATCAGCATTAACCCTGCGGTAGTGCCCGTTAACCATTTTAATAAACCCATTCGATTTTCCTTTATTGAATAACTGGCCCGTCGCTTTGACTGACCGCTTTTAATCTGGCGATTAATTCTGGCCAATCCACCTCACGGTTATAGCCAATCACATTAATCCATGGTGGCAGGCCGCCACCTTTAACAATATAGTACCCTTGCTCAGCAGGTTCTATACCACCCATCTGACAGACAGAATTCATCAAACGACAACTTAGACCAATTTTGCTATAGGAAAAATCTTCAAACAGGCCCATAAACCCACGCGATAAAATGGCAGCCGGACCACCACCAATCTGCGAAAGATTATTGACGGCACGCTGACTTATTCGCCGCCGACCTGGATCCTCTTCTGGTGTCTCAAATAATGCATCAAATTGCACCGGTTGCCAGTTTGATAAGCGTAAATTATGGATACGACCATCTAATTTGCCGCTTATATTACCAAAATCGAAAGTATTGGTGAGCGTCTGTAGATCCAGACGGTTAATATCGATATTGGCATACAACTGAGGCAGGCTTCCGAATGGCTGTTGTAAACGGAGATCTCTAATCACCGTCGTGCCATCAAATAATTTCAGTAACAATGCTCCATCGACAGTGATCTCTTCATCAGCATAACTGACTTTGGGGATCATGCCGGACAATTTACCTTGAAGCGTTGGCCAGCCCAGTAAAGGACTTAATTGATCCATTGAAATCGGGCTTAATAATCCCTCAAACTGCCAGCTTCTTCCCTGCTCTTCATCAAGACTTAATTGAAAGTCATTCAGTGATAATGCTCCATCCAGAATAGGTAATGACAAATTGGAAAATTGAATCTGATTCTGACTCGCTTCTGCCTGTAAGGTTGAGCCACCCAATGGCAAGGATAAAATAGAAGCCGAGTTCCAGCGTAAATCAATCGGTATCACTGACTCCTGGTTAGTCCATCCCAGTTCCCCTTCAAGGTTATCAATAGCAAACCGTCCAGCATCATCGACTATCGTGACCGACTGTAAATTCATTTGAAACAGATATTGCTCTGGCTGCCATTGCAAACTGGCTGTTAACTCCCCGGTGGTTTGCAAATGACTCAGGGACGAACCTGGAATAAATGGTTGTAACCAGTCTTTATATAATTGTGCTAAATCAGTGCTACGGAGGTCCATTTGCAGATGTGTTAATTGCGTTGCCTTACCATTTAACTCTGCATTGGCTGAAATGGAAGTGCTTTGTGAAAATTCAACATCATTTATCTGCCATGTTTTGTTGGCATTATTGAATTGTCCTTCACTGCTTAACGTGACAGAGTGTTCAGCCAAATCCAAAAAGATCGGTTCAAAGTAGGTCTGGCCCTTATCGATAGTTAGCGTTTGCTGCCATGACGAGCGATCATTTTCGATTTGCAGTGCCAGTTGTATTTGGGCTGCCAGAGCTTCGCCAGCATAACTTCCGCTGGGATCAGCAAACATTACATCTCTTAGTTTTCCGGAAACTTTTGCCGAGGCTAAGTGTGTTTGATTACCGGTAAGTTCTGCATCAATATCCATTAGGGCATTGATATTCCATTGCGAAAGTAATTCCAGTTGCTTTTCATTAACGTATGGACCGATAAATTTAACCAAGCTGTTTAACGCAACATTTTCCCCGGCCACCTGAGCTTGCCATTGACCCTGTTGGTAATCCGCCTGAACGTCCATGCTGCCTTGATCCAGCTGGATACCTGTTAAAGTCAGTTGATAATTTTCTTCTTCTGCACGAGATTTAATATTGAATGCTATTTTTTGGTTGCCCCAAAGAGCATGGCTGAAGTCCAGTTGACCAGACTGACAATCTATTTGCCCGGATAACCAGCGTAAGGTTTCACAGCGCAGTCTGACATTTTTTAACAGACCTACTGGTGCTGTTAACTGTAATTGTTTGGCTGTGGCAGTAAGCGCTAATCCGGTGGATTGTAAATTGACTTCAACTTGCAAATCAGTGATGTCGACTTGCTCGCTTGACCAGGAGCCGATCTGAATAGCCGCCTGTTCTATTGCATGTAACTGGGAGGTCGCTACCAGTAATAAAACCAATAAGACTAGAGTCCTGGTTAGCATTAGTCTGCCGGAAACACACCTGTAGAAAGATAGCGATCACCACGATCACAAATAATGCAGACGATAACAGCATTGGAAACCGTTTCCGATAATCGTAACGCAGCAGCAACACTGCCACCTGATGAAACGCCACAGAAGATGCCTTCATCACGGGCCAGTTTGCGCATGGTGTCTTCAGCAACTTCCTGTTCTACATCCAACGTCATATCTACTCGTTCCGGCTCAAAGATTTCTGGCAGATAAGCAGCTGACCAGCGTCGGATACCCGGTATTTTTGAGCCTTCGACGGGTTGAACCCCGACTATCTGAACTGCTGGATTCTGTTGTTTCAAATATCTGGAAACCCCCATAATGGTGCCAGTTGTTCCCATGGCGCTGACAAAATGGGTTACTTCTCCATTGGTATCCCGCCAGATTTCAGGTCCGGTCGTTTCATAATGCGCTAATGGATTATCAAAATTACCAAACTGATTCAGAACTTTGCCTTCCCCCATCGCCTGCATCTGCAGCGCCAAATCACGTGCGGATTCCATTCCATCGGTTAAAATAATTTCGGCACCATAAGCCCGCATTGAAGCCCGCCGTTCCGAACTCATATTTTCCGGCATAATCAGAATCATCCGATATCCCAGAATAGCGGTGACCATTGCCAGCGCAATACCGGTATTGCCACTGGTCGCCTCTATCAGCGTATCGCCAGGCTTAATATCACCTCTCAGTTGAGCATGGCGAATCATGCTGGCAACCGGCCGATCTTTAACCGATCCGGCAGGGTTATTACCTTCCAGCTTAGCCAAAATCGTATTACTGGTATTGCCGGGCAATCGCTGTAAACGGACCAGAGGTGTATTGCCTATGCAGGATTCAATGGTGGGATATTGTGACATTCTAACCTTCCACCAGGACAACATAGGCGGTGGCATAATCACCATCGTCACTCAGACTGAGCATAGCTGTCTGGATATTTTTTTCTGACAATAACTGTTCGGCATAAGCATTAAAGACCAGTTCCGGTTTGCCCAGACTATTATTGCGAACGGCGATATGTTGCAGGCTTAACCCATCCCGAAAGCCTGTGCCCAAGGCTTTGGCCGTGGCTTCTTTTGCAGCAAACCGTTTAGCCAGAAATGCGGCAGGTTGCTGGTTTTTTTGAAACTGCTCGAATTCGCTCACATCCAGAATACGCTGTGCGGCTTTATCGCCGTACTTTTTTAACATTTCTGCGATACGGGGAATATGCACTAAATCCGTGCCAATACCACTGATCATGAATGTCGTGCACCTAACATCAGTTTTTTCATTTCCCGGACGGCTTCCTGAAAGCCGGTAAAGAATGATCGTGCCACAATGGCGTGGCCGATATTCAGCTCCACCAGCTCTTTAATCTCTGCGATGGGTCTTACATTGTGATAATGCAAACCATGACCAGCATTCACCTGCAAGCCCATAGCATGGGCTTTTTCAGCAGCTTGACGAATGATTTTCAGCTCATGCTGGGCTTCAGCCGCTGAACTAGCCTCGGCATAACGACCGGTATGTAACTCAATGACCGGCGCACCACAGGCCGCAGCAGCTTCAATTTGTTTCATTTCTGGATCAATAAATAATGAAACAGTAATGCCGGCTTCTGCTAATCGCGAACAGGCGTCATGCATTCTGGATTGTTGTCCGGCAACGTCCAGCCCACCTTCCGTGGTTAACTCTTCTCTGCGTTCCGGTACCAGACAGCAATCAGCTGGACGGTATAGTTCAGCGATGCCAAGCATTTCTTCGGTTACCGCCATCTCCAGATTCATTTTGGTTTGCAGAATATCGGCCAGCATTCTGACATCGCGATCCTGAATATGCCGGCGATCTTCGCGTAAATGCAGCGTAATACTGTCAGCACCGGCTTGTTCGGCTTCAATAGCTGCCTGAATCGGATCGGGGTAACGGGTACCGCGGGCTTGTCTTAACGTGGCCACATGATCAATATTAACGCCAAGATAAATCGACATGATGTTCCTTAATTAATTCGCTGTTTTAGGGCCGGCATAACGTTGCATTTCAGCAAACAACTGCCGGCTTTTCAGCGGTTTGCCATCCAAATGATAGTTTATTATCAAACGCATTAAATGTTTTGTTTCATTGAGGCTAACCGGATCACTCAGTTTTTCCTGCTGTAGCTGTGACAAACTGGCTCCTGAAATAATCCTTTTTCTGTCATTTGCCAGACAAGGTTGCAACCCAAGCTCCGGCTGATAACTGTAATGCTGTTCATCGGACACTGGCTCACCCTGACTATCGTTGTTCAGGTCCAGCCCATAACCTAACGCTTCCAGCAATCGCTTTTCAAAAAGTCTTAACACTTGCTCAGCCTTCTCAGCCTGCTGTAAGCCATCCAAAGCTTTTTGATATGCATCAAACACCATTGGTTCTGCTTGCTGCTGGGTTAACAATCTGACTAATAATTCATTGATATAAAGACCGCATAAAGCAGCATGACCCTGCAACCAATAAGGTGCGCTGGTCGTTTCAATTTTGCTTATTGTCAGTAAGTCACCTCTTCCAAACCAGTTTACCCAAAGCGGTTGGAATAATTGGAGTGGGTTATTGTGACGGCGTTTGTTTTGGCGCATGCCGCGGGCTACCAAGCTTAATCGACCATAATCTTCAGTAAATACATCCAGCAAAAAACTGGTTTCCCGATAAGGACGTTGGTGTAAAACAAATGCCTGGGTGAATTCCACCGTAATGCCTAATCAGAGATCGTCGTTATAGCCCAGATTTCTGAGCATGCGCTCGTTATCAGACCAGCCCTCACGCACTTTGACCCATAATTGTAAGAACACCTTACAGTCAAATAACTTTTCCATATCTTCGCGGGCATCTTTACCGACTTGCTTGAGCAACTCACCTTTTTTGCCAATAACAATGGATTTCTGACCACTGCGTTCTACATAGATAACAGCGCTGATACGGTACATGCCGTTATCATCTTCAAACTGTTCGATATCTACAGTTAGTGAATACGGCAATTCCTGGCCTAAATGACGGAACAGTTTTTCACGAACCATTTCAGCGGCCAGAAAACGTGAGCTACGGTCGGTGAGCTGATCTTCATCAAAGATCATCTCGCCTTCTGGCATTAATTTATATATCGATTCTTCAAGAGATTCCAGATTGATGCCTTTGCGGGCTGATAATGGCACGATATCAGTAAATTTAAACAATGCAGCAAGCTTTTCTACCTGTGGAAACAAAGTAGCTTTATCTTCCAGTTTATCTATTTTGTTCATCACCAAAATGACTGGCTTGCTGGTCCCCTGCAGTTTTTGCAAAACCCGCTCATCTTCCTCAGTCCATTTCATACCTTCGATTACAAACACCACCACATCCACATCTTCAACGGAAGCGGCTGCAGCACGGTTCATATAGCGATTCATGGCCCGTTTGCCATCACTGTGGATACCAGGTGTATCAACGTAAATGAACTGTCCCAATTCCGAGGTTTTAATCCCCAGAATGCGGTGACGGGTGGTTTGCGGGCGACGCGAGGTAATACATAACTTTTGACCCAACACCCGATTAATCAGGGTGGATTTGCCGACATTGGGACGGCCTATAATGGCTACATAGCCACTGCGAAAAGCAGGTTGATCATTCATAATTTTGACTCGATTAGCGTCAGGGCGCGTTCAGCGGCTTTTTTCTCAGCCTTACGATGACTGCTTCCCTGAGCCACCACTAATTTATTCAGCAAACTTACCTGACAAGAGGCTTCAAAAACAGGCTGTTTATCAGCGGATTCAATTTCTCTCACACTGTATAGCGGCAAAGGTAATTTGCGGCTTTGTAGTAATTCCTGCAAGCGGGTTTTGGGATCTTTTATGGTTTCAGTAACATCAATAGAATCCAGCCGTTCATCATAAAGACGCAGAATCAACGGCTTGACGATATCAATGCCACTATCCAGAAACAGTGCACCTAGAATGGCTTCTAAGGCATCGGCCAGAATTGACTCACGGCGGAAACCACCACTCTTCAATTCCCCCTGTCCGAGGATTAACACATCACCCAATTTGAGTTCACGGGCTATTTCCGCCAGGGTTTCCCCTTTCACCAGGCTGGCACGCAGGCGACTCATCTTGCCTTCCTTGGCTTGGGGAAAACGATTAAACAGTTCTTCGGCAATCACGAAACTCAAAATCGCATCGCCCAGAAATTCCAGCCGTTCATTATTTTTTGGATCAGCACTGCGATGTGTCAGTGCCTGCAATAACAATGTTTCATTTTTAAATTGAATGCCAAGTTGCTGGCAGAGTTTTTTCTGTTTGATGCTTGTCATCGATTTGTCGGTTCCGGTTCCACATCCACTTCTGTCACAAAATGCCCAACTAAATCAATGTGGGCAAAAAACGGCTTCCGCACTTCATAATCAAGCACTATTTTGGTGACATAGGCATTGCTTCTGCCACGGAATAATTCGATATTTTCTTTTTTCACACTGGAGATATAACCGGTATTAAACCTTTTACTCAGTAGTAACATTACTTGTTGATTGCTCAGCTTATTGTTTTTTAATTCGGTTTCCATAGACTTCATGATTTGCAAAACACCATAGTATTCCTGGTACATCGGTACCAATCGCATGGTTAAAGTGGCAAAAAATGCGATGATTGCCAGTACTATCACCCAACTGATTAGTGTCATTCCCTGTTGTTTTTTCATGATGCACTCCTAGGTCTTGTTTATCTTTCACATCCACCACTGCTGGCGACTATTTTTGTATCCACCAAGGCCGAAAGCACGCAATGTTGCCTTCCGTCATAAGTTATTCACAACGCAGTCGGACGCAAAAATAGTCCCAGCCCTTTGGGTTGTGACTGAAAAAGCGTCACTCTGCGTTACTCGTCGCTTATTTAGAATAACTAAAAGGCGCTCCTCGTGCCTTGATTTACACTTTTTCAGCTCACAACAGAGGCGGATATGAAAGATAAAACAAGCCCTAGAGTCTAATTATCTTCCCTCCCCATCACTGCTGGAGGCTCCTTTCATCAAACAAGGTGGAAATGATGTATTAGATTCTAAAATCATTTCCAATGGAAAAACTCGCTCTTAGTTAATAGAGCTTCCCACCCTTGACCAGACCAAACCACCCTGGTCCCAATCCCAGCTCATCCAGACAAAGAAGGCTTTGCCGACAAGATTTTCTTCCGGCACAGTTCCCCACACACGGCTGTCATTACTATTGTCGCGGTTATCACCCATAACAAAATAATGGCCTTCCGGAACTGTAACCTCACCTTCCATTGATTGACGTTGCGGATCCAAAAATATTTCATGAGGTTCAGCGTCCAGAAATTCATGCTTCAGCTGTACTCGCGGCGCAATGATACCCAGCATTTCTACTGGTTTATCAACTACCTCGGTTTTAACTTCCTGACCATTTATGTACAACGTTTTATTGAAATAACCAACTTTGTCGCCCGGTAAGCCAATTACCCGTTTGATATAGTCAATTTCAGGTTGTTTGGGATAACGGAATACCATCACATCACCGCGTTCCGGCGAACCGGTATCGAGAATTTTAGTGTTAATGACCGGCAGCCGAACGCCATAGGAAAATTTGTTCACCAAAATAAAATCGCCGACATGCAAAGTCGGCAACATAGATTCTGACGGGATGCGGAACGGTTCAGCGATAAACGAGCGAATCACCAACACCAGCAACAGAATGGGGAAAAATGATTTGGCGTATTCAACAATCGCCGGTTCATTGTCATTTACTTTACGTTTAGGTGCTAACCAAAAGCGGTCCACCAACCATATCAGACCGGTTATCGCGACCAGTAACACCATTATTGCTGGGAAACTCACTTGACGCTCCTTATTAAGATTTCTTGGATAACTGCAATACCGCCAAGAATGCTTCCTGCGGCACATCCACTTTGCCGATGGATTTCATTCGTTTTTTACCGGCTTTTTGTTTTTCAAGCAATTTACGTTTACGAGAAACGTCGCCTCCGTAACATTTTGCCAAAACATTCTTCCGCATTGCCTTGACTGTTGAGCGCGCAATAATGTGTCCGCCAATAGCGGCCTGAATGGCGACATCAAACATTTGTCGCGGGATCAGCTCTTGCATTTTTTCAACTAACTGACGACCACGAGAAACGCTTTGATCTTTATGCACTATCATTGACAAAGCATCAACTTTTTCGCCGTTAATCAACACATCAAGTTTCACCAGAGGTGCCGCCTGAAAGCGGATAAAATGATAGTCCAATGAGGCATAGCCGCGGCTGACCGATTTGATGCGATCAAAGAAATCGATCACCACTTCATTCATTGGCAATTCGTAACTCAGTGCAACCTGTTTGCCCATGTAATGCATGGATTTCTGTACGCCACGTTTTTCTACACACAGGGTAATGACCGCTCCAAGATAATCCTGCGGCACCAGTATGTCAGCCGCTACGATAGGTTCACGGATTTCTTCAACGGAACCGGCATCAGGTAATGAGGCCGGATTTTCGATCTTAATTACATCACCTTTTTTGGTGACCACTTCAAATACCACGGTCGGAGCCGTGGTAATCAGATCCAGATCATATTCACGTTCCAGGCGTTCCTGGATGATTTCCATATGCAACAGACCGAGGAAACCACAGCGAAAACCGAAGCCTAAAGCCTGAGAGTTTTCCGGTTCAAAAAACAGTGATGAATCGTTTAATCGTAATTTGCCCAGTGCTTCACGAAATGCATCGTAATCATCACTGCTAACAGGAAATACACCTGCATAAACCTGCGGCGTTACCGATTTAAAGCCCGGCAACATTTCCGTCGCACCATGTTGAGCTGTCGTTAAGGTATCCCCTACCGGCGCACCATCAATTTCCTTGACCCCGGAAATAACATAACCCACTTCACCACAATTTAAAGCAGTGCGTTTACTGCGCTTGGGCGTAAATACGCCGACTTCGTCAACCTGATATTCCTGTCCGGTGGACATAACTTTGATTTTATCGCGGGTTTTCAGTCTGCCCTGTTTGATTCGCACCAAAGAGATAACACCGACATAGCTATCAAACCAGGAATCAATAATCAGTGCTTTTAATTGACCTTCTGGATCGCCTTGTGGTGGCGGAATACGCGCAACCAACTCTTCAAGGACTTCATCAATACCGACACCCGTTTTGGCACTGCAGCGTACGGCATTCAGTGCATCCACACCTATAATATCCTCGATTTCCTGAGCGACTCGATCGGGTTCTGCAGCAGGTAAATCAATTTTGTTTAACACGGGCAGAACTTCAAGGCCAAGATCGATAGCGGTATAACAGTTGGCCACACTTTGCGCTTCAACCCCTTGAGCAGCATCAACGACCAGCAAAGCACCTTCACAGGCAGCCAGTGAGCGGGAAACTTCATAGGAAAAGTCTACGTGGCCCGGCGTATCGATAAAGTTGAGGTGATAGGTTTCACCATCTTTTGCCGTGTAATCCAATGAAACACTTTGCGCCTTGATGGTAATGCCGCGCTCTTTTTCGATATCCATCGAATCAAGCACCTGTTGCGACATCTCACGTGCAGTCAGACCGCCGCAGATTTGAATAAAGCGGTCTGCTATGGTGGACTTACCGTGATCAATATGAGCAATGATTGAAAAGTTTCTGATATTTTTCATTGAATAGCGATTATGAACGTGTTGGAGGTTGAAATGACGTGTTGCAAAATGTGTTCAGCTCCATGTTTTAAAATGTGTTGCCAACGCGAAACACGCATCGAACAAATGACCCGGTATTATACGCACTTAACTGAGTTATAACGATAATAAATACCGCATTACTCAATCGTTTTGATGTGCTCCGGTGAAAAGAGCGCTGCTAAAATAAAAAGAATTATTAGCATTCAGCGATCCCCGACCCTACTTCTTTGAAAATGGAAACCAAATGCAGGCTAGCCACACCGACAATGACGTCCTCAACGGTCCGATTATTTCCACTTTTCTCCGCTTTGCCATTCCATCCATTCTGGGCTTGTTGGCGATTACCACCGCCAGCATAGTCGACGGAATTTTTATCGGGCAGTTTGTCAGTTCGGCGGGTCTGGCCGCCATAACGTTGTTGATTCCATTTTTTACGCTGATTTTTGCTATTGCTCTGATGTTTTCCATTGGTGGGGCTGTTCGTGCCGGTAGTTATTTGGGGCAAAACAATATCGAAGCCGCTGCTGCCGTGTTCAGTAAATGCCTGATAAGTATTTTAATTGTCAGTCTGCTGTTTATGGGGTTTTCACTCATTTTGGATCGACAAATACTAACGTTATTGGGTGCGCCGAATGAATTGATAACGTTGGTTCTGCCTTATTTTCATATTATTTGTGTGGTACTGGTTCTACAAGTGACCAGTATGGTGCTGTATTACTTTATCCGGCTGGATAACCGCCAAAAACTGGGGACATTCGCTTTGGTTGCCGGGGCGTTAATAAACATTGCACTTGATGCGCTATTCATTATCAGCCTGGAAATGGGGTTAAAGGGGGCGGCTCTGGCAACTCTTGCAGCACAGATCGTACAGATGCTGATTCTTTCAACGTATTTTCTCAGCAAAAATAGACGCTTAAGGTTACTTTTAATGCCGGGAAACTGGTCGGAGGTGACTAAAGTCGCTTACAACGGGCTATCAGAATTTGTGAATGAGCTTTCCGGTGGAATGGTGATTTTATTGCTTAACTGGCTACTGATTATCTATCAAGGAGTCAATGGTTTAGCGGCGTTTGCAGTGATTAACTATCTTATTTTCATCAGTCTGATGATTTATTACGGTATAGCAGATGCTCTGCATTTGTTAATCAGTCAAAATCATGGGGCTGCTCAGGCAAAGCGGATTCGAGACTTTTTAATCACGGCTATGTCATTGGTGCTGGTTTTATCACTTTTACTAATTAGTGTTTTACTGCTTTATCCACAGTGGTTGATACAATTGTTTTTGCAGGATAATGCCGTGGAAAGCCAGCAGTTATCTGCCGAGTTTATTATGCTGGTTTGGCCGTTATTTGTTGTCAATGGACTGAATGTCACGTTATCCGTGTATTTAACCGCTATGCAAAAGCCGCTACCATCTATGTTAGTTGCTTTAACCCGAGGCTTACTACTGCCTGCAGCTTTATTATTATTGTTTGTCACATGGTTGCCAGATAAACAGTTTCTTATCGCCCTTCCGCTGGCCGAATGGCTGACTTTTATTCTGGCTCTGGTGCTTTGCTGGAAATATTCTCCCAGCAATATTATTGAGAAAAAAAGTTAACCTAAATATAGAAAAAAGCCGGATGTCATTGCAACATCCGGCCAAAGCTCATCAAGCATTTTCAGGGAAAACCTGCTTAATGAATTAGAATTGCCAGGCCACGCTCAGACGAACATCACGTCCGGGTTCATTGTAGCCTCTCACTAAACCATAACCTGGTAAGCCAGTGAAATCGGCTACGCTCGCATGATCAATATAATTTTTATCAAAAATATTCTGTACCGTAAGCATTATCCGTACATCTTCTGATAATGACGGCCTCCATTGCGTATAAAAGTCATGGATGCCATAGCCAGGCTGGTCAATTTCTGCATCTGGAAATGTGGTTTGAGCCACAAAATCAATATCATCACGGCCTTTCACAAAACGCGCATTCCAACCAAAATTCCATTGTGAATTAAGTTGGTAATCAAGTTGAGCAATGAATGTGTCACGAACCGTATTAGCTATACCGTTATGATCATAAGCATTCGCTTCCACACCATCCACTTCGGCATCGTTGTAGTGATAGCTGACTCTCGCCATTAAGCTATCCCAGCGATGACCTATTTCCAGAATATAACCATCTGACTCTAAATCACCCAAATTATCAAAGATATTTCTGGCTGGGCCTACCGTTCCTGAAACGCCAATAACGTCTTTGATTTCACTTCTATAGGCTTTGGCAGAACCAAACCATGTTGCTGAGTCATAGGCAACACCGAATTCGATATTCTCTGCCTTTTCGGGTTTCAAATCCTCGGCTTGCGTTGTAAAGCCGAGTTTAAACGCATCCTGTGCCAAAGGACCTTTAAAGGCTTCAGCATAAGAAGCAAACACACTCCAATTATCGGTAAAGTGAAAATTTAGACCCACATTAGAACTGAGATCACTTTCATTATGAGATGTATTTCCAAAATCTGTATCTAATTCATAGTCATCGTAACGAAGACCCGCGGTTAACAATAATGCATCGGTTAACTGGATATCATCTTGAAGATAAACACCCTTGACCTTTGACTCATCTTTGTAATTCTCGCCATCCCCATCGGCGCTAGACTCATCTTTACGATAATCAACTCCATAGGTGATTTCATGCATACCTAAGATAGATGTATTACGTAAATCAAAACCAGTACTCTCGCCTGTGCCGGTGAAGGGACCGAAAAATCCGTCCTGAAAAAACTCTGTTTCGGTATTGTAAAGAGTCAGTGCCAGATCCACATAAGCATTATCAAGGGGGGTCAGCTCATAATTGAAAGTGGCTGTTTTCCTGTCACTATCAATTGGGTATATCAGATTCCCTCGGTTAGCTGGTGCTCCTGCTGGTGGAGGACTAAATATCCATTGAGGACGCTGGGTTCTATCGCCCTCATCTTTATGGTTTTCGTAACTCAGACGTACTGTTTGACTGTCAGTCAAGTGTCCGACAACTTTTGCAAACAGATACTCTTGATCAGCTTCTGTACCTGATACTTCATCACCATTTCCATCTTCGTAATTGTCGACATCTGATTGCGTATAAGAAACCATGCCGCTCCAGTCTTCGGTCAATTTCCCAAACAGAGTAGTACTCGTTTTAAAACTATCAGTATTGCTGGAGAACATGCCTTTTACCAGACCACCGAAGTTTTCACCCGGCTTCAGCATATCTTCTGGATCTTTGGTCACAAATTTAACTGAACCGCCTAATGCTCCTGGACCTGACAACGCATTTCCTGCCCCCGCATTGACTTCAACGCGTTTTAATAATTCAGGTTCAATACTGATTCGACCTGCGTGGTGAAATTGACGAGTCGCCTGCTGTGCACCATCAATAGTGATATTTAACAGCTGATCTTCAATACCACGAACATAGAGTTTTTGGGCAAACCCAGGACCACCGCCAATTGTCACTTCAGGCGACTGACTGAAGAGATCTTGCAAATCAGTTGCCTGTAGTTTTTCAATTTGTTCTGCTGTGACGCTATTGAGCTCTGGGGTAATAGTATTCCCCGTCACTTTAACGACATCTAGTTCAATACTTTCACTCTCTTCTGCCCAAACAACCTGACCTGCCAAAGCAGAAGCTATTGCCAATGTTAAAATCGTCGGACGACTTACAATACTCCGTTTTATACTCACACCAACCTCGCGAATAATAATCATTATCAAATAGAACAGATTCGCATTCTAGTCAGTGTGAACGGAGATTAAAACCAAATTTACAATTGTTACAATTAATTGAACTTGAGTAGGTTTAACTTTTGGAGGTCAGCGGCAATTCCATGATCATTGTTAATCCACCGTGCTCATGAATCTGTGCCCATAACTTTCCGCCTGTCGCTTCGACTTGACGTCTTGCAAGTGCGAGACCTACCCCGAACCCTTTATAGGTTTCAGATTGAGATCCCTTTATACGGTAAAACGGTTTGAAGATATTTTGCAGTTGTTCTCTGGCGACACCAGCTCCCTGATCATCAATCTGTAAATTGTAACGGTCTTGGTATCGTTTCAGCGTTAAGCTCACCGTTCCTTTTAGCGGTGTGTGCGAAAGAGCATTACGTAATATATTTTCAATCGCATGTCCTAAAGCACGATCACTGCTTTGCTGAAGATAAGCTGTTTCCGGTGTATGAACAGTAATGACGTGCCGGGGGAATTCAAATCGGGCATTCTCTACAATGCTGTCAATCAAGTCGGTCAAGTCCAGTGATGCATTTTGTAACGATGGTTGCTCATTCTCTAACCAGGCCAGGGTTAAAGTATCTTCCACTAACTCACGCATTTGCTGGCATTCATGACGGATACGTTGCAATGATTCATCGTCTGGAGTGGATTGTTCAGCGATACTTAATGCCAGTTCAACGCGCGTTAACGGGGTTCTTAATTCGTGTGATAAATCGGTGGTTAGATGACGTTGGGTCTGGATTTGTGTACCAATTCTTTCTGCCATGCTGTCAAAAGTACTGGCTAAAGCCGCTATTTCATCATTGCGTTTGCCAAGGTCATCACGCACTCTCACTTGATAATCACCCTCACTGAATTGCTTAGTGGCGGTTTCGAGTTGTCTTAATGGTGACATGACGTGCCGATAAATCACCACACTCAAGATAGCCAGCAAGAGCATCGGTAAAGCAATTTGTAGTAACAGACTGGTATAGGTCCAATAGCCTCCGGGTCGCATACGTTGTGGCAGACGAATCAGAAAATGGGTATGCCCATCTGCAAAGGTAATATCCATAATCGGATTTTGAGCAAAATATAAATGGATCTTCCAACTGATATCTCTACCCAATGCAAAATTTTCGACAAAATAGTCATCCATCTCACTACCTGCCAGTGGTGTGAGCTTTGAACGGATCAGTGCAACCCAGGTATCTTCCTGATGCTTTATATAGTTGATCCAATTTGCCAGTTTTTCATCCTCACCTTGCAGATACAGCATTTCAGCATGTCTTGCATAATCAATTAACTGCTGCTGATCCTGTTTATCAATAAAACTCATATGCTGCTCGGTCTGCAGAATTAAATGATGGATTATCCAGAACAAGGCAAGTGTTCCAAGCGTAATAGTCAGGGACAGTTTCCATAACAGGCGCCTTTTCATAACAGGATATAGCCCGCCCCATGGACTGTTTGCAGCCGGTCAACCGGCATGCCAACATCGATTAATTTTCGTCGGACCCGACTCATATGCATATCAAGGCTTCGATCATATCGACTGAAGTCGCGCTCCATCACCAGACGATAAAGCTGTGGTTTACTGAGCAGATGATTAGCGTGCTGCATTAGCGTCCACAGCAACTTGAACTGGATGGGCGTCAGCTGCACTGCATGCTCATGAAAAAAAACCTGCTGTTTCTGCCTGTCCAGCGTCAAACCTTCGTGTTGTAAAACAGACCCATTCAACTGTTGATAGCTGGTTGTGCAGGCTCTTCTGAGAATTGCCTCAATGCGGAGCACCAATTCAGTAAAATTAAATGGTTTTGGCAAATAATCATCTGCCCCATTTTTAAAACCCAGAATGCGCTCTTCTTCAGCACCATGAGCGGTAAGAATAATGACAGGCGTTTTACGAGTTTGTCGTAGCGTATTTAAAACAGAATAACCATCTCGTTCAGGCAGACTGATATCAAGCAAAATCAGATCGTAATGCTCACTAACCGCAGCAAGCAATCCATGTTCACCATCAAAGCATTGAGAAACGATAAAACGCTGTTTTTCCAGCAGCTGTTTTAGCTGATGATTTAGCACTAAATCATCTTCAATAATCAGAATGCTGTTGGAAATTTTATTTTTGTTGAACATGTAATGCAGGACTTTCTATCTAGATGATAATAATTATCATTAATGATAAAGCAAAATGATTCAATAAGAAATTTTGTTTTTTAAGTCCACCTATCGAACAAAAAAAAGCAGCTGTTGGAAATCCATCAGCTGCTTTTGAGGTATCAACCAGAATTACTTAATTAAAATCTATTCTGGAATTTTTAGCGCCAGGAACTGTGAAGCACCAGAACGCTGAACGAGTACAGGTATCGCTTTATTAGTAGGCAACTGTTCAGCCAACTCCATAAATTGTTTTGCATCGACAATCTTTTGATTGTTTATGCTTAGCAATATGTCTCCAGGAACAATACCGGCTAGTGCCGCTGGACCTGATTCAATTTTTCTGACTTCAACACCAGACTGATTGGGCCCTAACTCAGCACGTTGCTCTGCTGTCAGGTCGGTGACTTCAATTGCTAGACGACTATTGTAAAATTCACCTGTACGAGGCGCTGCACCACTAGCAACTTGCTCATCTTCAGGAAGTTCTTCCACGACCACCGAGAGCGTCATTTTCTTGTTATTACGCATGATCTCGGCTGTGGAGTTTTTACCGATTTCAGTACGACCAACAATTGGCGGTAAATCCGATGAACTATCCACAATGCGATCATCAAATTTCAGAATCACGTCACCCGCTTCAAATCCAGCTTTCTCAGCAGGACTTCCCGCAACAACACGGGAAACTAACGCACCACGTGGTTTGCTTAACCCAAAGGATTCTGCCAATTCACGTGTAACATCCTGAATAACAACACCTAACCAGCCGCGACTCACATAACCTTGCTCTTTAATCTGCTCGACCACATTCATCACAGTATCAACCGGAATAGCGAATGAAACCCCCATAAAACCACCGGTGCGGCTGTAAATTTGTGAATTTATACCAACAACCTCACCATCCAGGTTGAATAATGGCCCTCCAGAGTTACCCGGATTGATTGCCACGTCCGTTTGAATAAATGGCACATAGCTATCACTTGGCAGGCTACGCCCCAGCGCACTGACAATACCTGCTGTAGCCGAATAATCAAATCCAAAAGGTGAACCAATTGCCAACACCCACTCGCCAACTTGTAAATCGTTGGAATCGCCGAGCTTAACGGCTTTCAGATCCATGCCTTCGGCATCAACTTTCAATAAAGCAACATCACTGCGTTCGTCGCTTCCTAACAATTCTGCCACCAGCTCAGTACGGTCACTGAAACGAACAATTATCTCATCAGCGTCTTTAATGACATGATGATTTGTCAGAATAAATCCATCCTCAGAAAGAACAAAACCAGACCCCAGTGAGTTTGGTTGGGGGGCACGTGGTTGTGAAGGGTCACCAAAGAAACGTTTAAAAAAATCATCAAATGGTGTTCCTTCAGGCATTTCCATGCCTGGTGGAAGTTGTTGTGATGAGGCCATTTCTTTTGGCTTACTTGTGGTACTTATATTAACGACCGCATCGCCATTTTCAGCCACCAATTCAGTAAATTCGGGTAACCCCCCCCGTGCCTGAACGGCTGAACTCAACATTAACCACATCAGCAATGCCATTACCATTGCGCCTGTTGTTTTGTATTGCGTCATTATTTTTCCTCTATGATTTGAGTTTCAATGGCCACTTTTTGATTTTTGAGTCGAGTTTTGACCCAATAAAAGCCAAATATCAGACCAGCCAATCCACCAATAATTTCCAGCAATTCATTTGCAAAGATAAATCGACTGATGACTGCGCCCGCGAACATAAATAAAATCGGTAGCAGATACATCATGAAAGCACCGTGCAAAAGCGCTTCTTCCGGAATAGAAACATTCATTTGCTGACCAGGCTCTACGGCTTGCGTCTTGGGTACGGCAATGGTTGAAAAACGCCTACCTACATGTTCACTTAGCAAACCGGTACCACATCCTTTTTTTACCTGGCATTTATCACAGGTAGATTGTCGTTCGGCCTGCAACCAGATAGTTGATTCATCTGTACGTAGAACTGTAGCTTTTTGTTCAATCATCTTGGTTATGGACCAGCATATTCAATTGCTGCACCAATTTTTTCGACTGTTACAGCAGGTACTTCACCTACAACTGTCACAAAATGCGAATGTATCACGCTACCAAATGCATTTACGGCTCCCATGTGAGACCCTCCATGAAAATGGTTATGTTGGGCAAGCATTTTTTCAATAAATACCGATACTGAACTCAATCCATCACTGTAGACCCGCTGCTCAACATGTGCACCATTGTTGGCTCGCAGACGATTTTGATGGGCAACAAGGGTAAAACCATCCGGTAACCATTTTGACTGCCAATGGGAGAATGCGACTAAATCCTGGGTAGTCATTTCACCGGGCTCGGTACGATGCCAGATCATTTCGTTGCCCGACATCTGCGGCGCCAGCTCAGCATCTGCTATCTCAATTCCAGTTTCAATATCCGTAAATTCAAAGGTTTCCAGCACCTCATTATTTTCACCGATTAATTCTGATTTGAGTAATAAATCAGTTTCTTTATCCATCCACAGTCGATAGCCATATCGATAATTATCAACCGGTTTGATATCAAGTCGCTGCGTTAATTTACCCGCAATGCGGTCTTCTCCACCGAGTTTTAATTCATAAAAGGGAGTCGCTGAACGCAATCGCCGAGGGAGATCACTGGGAAATCCACGGCCTAAAGGTCTTTGACTGACGTTAACTTGCTTCCCATCCGGGTTGATACAGGTAACAGTATCATTGGAACGGAGGACTTCACGAGCTGAACCATTCAGTGAAACCAGTCTTTCAGATTCATTGCCATCATCATTACGATGATAAATACGCACTGACTGGAAAGTTTTACCGCTTTGATAGGCAAAAACGCCTTCATAATTGAGTTGCTTTGCTGCCTGGCTCATTCGCTCGAGTAATTCAATCGAAGCGGATCCTGCCTGAACTGCCGGAACAAACAACACCAGCAACGCAACGCAAAAACGAAATCGCTGGTACATTCCTATTGCTCCGTGCCATAAGAAACGACGCGACCGTAAGAAAACATCCCTGATGTGCCAACATATTCATTATGATCCACCAGATAATTATTAAGTCTGTCTTCAATTTCCGGTTCGGCGACAGTCCAGCGATTAGATTGACTAACCATAGTCGCTGGTGATTCATTCGCCACGACACTGGCTACGGGCACGCCGTTGAATCCTGTTTGCTGCTGTACAACGCCGACCACAGCAAGTGCTCCAACGGATGCAGCCATTGCCAGACCTGTTGCCTGTTTCCAGAAGTTTTTTGGAAAACGCAATAATTTTGCGGTAGGTTTATTTTGAGTAGGAATTGAATAAACCGGTTCAGCTTCCAGCGCAGCAGAAATGCGCGTTGTTAGCTCTAACGGTGATTGTGTAATGCTTCGCGTATATCCATGCAGGATATCGCTTGCCTGCTGAAATCGCATAAATGCTTCACGGACGCTGCTGTCATTGTTAACTAATTCCAACGCCTGTTCGAGTTCACTACCGGTCAGCTGGCCATCAACCAAAGCAGACACTAATTCGAGATGATTAATTGCCATTGTTATTCCTCTTCACCCATCACTGACTTAACTTGTTTATCGATAGCTTCCCTAGCCCTGAATATTCTTGACCGGACGGTGCCGATCGGACAGTCCATCGCTTCCGCGATTTCTTCGTAACTCATACCTTCAAATTCTCGCAACTTGATAGCTGTAGCGGTATCTTCCGGCAAATCTTCAATTGCTTGCTGGATAGCCTCTTCCAACTCTACACACATGAGACTGTTTTCAGGGGTCTCAAATTCCTTAAGTTCGGGCGCATCGTAATAATTTGTTGCATCCATAGCATCGACATCACTCATTGGTGGTCGCCGCGAACTGGCAGTAAGATGATTTTTAGAGGTATTGATAGCGATACGATAAAGCCACGTATAGAACGCACTGTCCCCGCGAAAGTTCGGCAACGCACGATAAGCTTTAATAAAAGCTTCTTGCGCTACATCCATTGCTTCAACTGGGTCATGCACAAATCCGGTTATCACATGTATGATTCGCTGTTGGTACTTCATTATCAACAGATCAAACGCCTTTTTGTCGCCCGCCTGTACCCGCTGAACTAATTCCTGATCCACGTTCATTTATATATCCGGCCTACTCCGACAAGCCGGAGACAATTTCTGTTTAATGCTAGATTGACCAATGTCATTTATTTTTGTTCCACAATCAGTGCACAATAATTGTTGGCATTCTACCTTTAACAGGACCCATGACGACAACTCATCATTTTGATCTGCTGATTATCGGCAGCGGAACAGCAGGTCTGACCCTGGCTTTAAAGATGGCAGACAAGGCCCGTGTTGCCGTTCTATCCAAAAGCCAGCTTGAGGAAGGTGCTTCACTTTATGCTCAAGGCGGCATATCAGTTGTACTCGATAAAGCCGATTCTTTGCAATCCCATATTGATGATACTTTGCGCGCCGGCGGCGGATTATGCGACGAGGACGTCGTTCGTTTTACGGTTGAACATGCGCGAGAAAGTGTCGAGTGGCTGATTGAACAGGGTGTTTCTTTTACCCGTGATGATATGACCACCGAGACATATCATCTGACACAGGAGGGTGGTCACAGTCATCGGAGGGTTATTCATTCGGCTGATGCAACCGGTCGGGCGGTGGAAACAACACTGCTGGATAAAGCCAAAGCGCATCCGAATATTTCGTTGTTTCCTTATCATATCGGTATCGATCTGATTACGACCCACAAACACCTGGCCACTGAAGAGAATAGTTGTCTGGGTTGTTACGTGCTGGATATCAAAAAGGATCAACCCAAAACCTTTTTGGCTCCAGTCACTGTGCTCGCCACTGGCGGTGCCGGAAAAGTGTATTTATACACCAGTAATCCAGACGTATCGACCGGGGACGGAATTGCCATGGGCTGGCGCGCCGGCTGTCGAATTGCCAATATGGAATTTATTCAGTTTCACCCAACCTGCTTATTTCATCCCAAAGCCAAATCTTTTCTAATTTCTGAAGCGTTGCGCGGTGAAGGTGCCACATTGAAGTTAGCAGATGGCACACGGTTTATGCCGGCATTTCACCCTCAGGCTGAACTGGCCCCAAGGGATATTGTGGCGCGCGCAATTGATCATGAAATGAAACGTCTCGGCCAGGATTGCGTTTATCTCGATATCAGTCATCAGTCCAAAGAATTTATTACCACGCATTTTCCTACTATCTATAAACGCTGCCTGCAATTCGGTGTGGATATGGCGAAGGAACCCATTCCGGTAGTCCCTGCAGCTCATTATACCTGTGGCGGTGTTATGACAGATATGCGAGGAAGAACGGACATTGACGGCCTGTATGCGATTGGCGAAACCGCTCATACGGGTTTGCATGGTGCCAATCGAATGGCCAGTAATTCATTACTGGAATGCCTGGTATTTGCCGATGCGGCAGCACGCGATATATTGAATCGACCCAAAATTACTTTGCCTGATAATATTCCGCATTGGGACGAAAGCCGTGTGCACCCAGCCAAGGAAGCTGTTGCGATAAGTCATAACTGGGATGAATTACGTCGCTTTATGTGGGATTACGTAGGCATTGTTCGCAGTACTCAGCGACTTAATCGCGCCCGCCAGCGTTTGTACCTGTTGCAACAGGAAATTGATGAGTTTTACAGTCAGCACCATATCAGTAATGATTTGCTGGAATTGCGTAACCTGGCTGATGTAGCGGAATTGATCATCGAATCAGCGATACAGCGTAAAGAAAGTCGTGGTCTGCATTACACGCTTGATTATCCGGAGACATCGGATAAAACCGCCAGTAACAGTATTATTGCTGGAAAAAAGCCAATCTGAGCCGCACGCGTAATTGTCGAAAATGTTCCTGATCAACCGAATCGCTCGGGATAAGAAGTGAAAGACGTTTTTTGTTCAATGATTTGAAATGGATAATGACGGCGAACCGGTTGACCCACGCAGATTCGAGTAATAAATCCGCTGTTTTTGAACTGTCGGCATACCCTATCTGCCAATATTCATTCATAGTGTTTATCAGTGTGACAGGCCGTTTCCTGTATTCCCGGAGAAAACCCAACCGACGGATATGCAAAAACTGACATATAAAAACCCCTGTAATAAATACTATTTTAACGACTGGTATAACAGTTAATAAAACTATACTTATCACTGCCAGCATATGTGCAAGCAGGCTGTAAATCAGTAAAAGTCGTGATCTCCCTAATGGGAGATAAAATCCTTTTTTCTGCTCCTTCATCCTTGTTCTCCCAAACTGAGGGCCTGTTACAATTGCACGGTACTAATCCTTTAAGCTAAAGAGTAAATTCATGACCGCTGACTATCAATCCATTTTGCAACAACAGGCATCAGCTCCATTGGCAACCAGAAATGATGAAAACCATTACCTGATTCCATTACCGAGTTATGGCGTAATAACAGTAACGGGTGAAGAAGCTGCCAACTTTTTGCAAAATCTCCTGACCAATGATGTCAAGCAACTGGAACAACAAGCTTCGCAGATTACGGCTATGTGTAACCCAAAAGGTCGTTTGCTGGCGCTTTTTCTGCTGGTTAAAACAGAGAGTGGGTATCAGCTGGTATTACCTCAGAGCCAGTGTGCTTTCCTGGCACAGCGGCTGCAAATGTTCAAATTGAGAAGCAAAGTTGAGATTGCAGACTGCAGCGAAACTCTACAGGTATGTGGGCTGCAAGGTAACGATCCATCGACTTCGGCAATCCCTCTACCTTCACAATCCCGTGCTTTGCTGATCGCCTCCACTGACCAGATGACTTCTGATTTGGAAGATCTGATGAGCAAAGGCTGGCAGCTTGCTGCAGAAGCCAGTTGGTTTATCACAGAGATTGAAAGTGGGATTCCGGTCATTTTTCCGTCAAGTCGTGAGCTGTTTACCGCACAACAACTCAATCTGGATTTAATAGGTGGTGTGAGTTTCCGTAAAGGCTGTTACCCCGGACAGGAAGTTGTCGCGCGTTTGCATTATCTTGGTGAACCCAAACGTCGTTTGTTTCAGGCCATAGCCAAAACAGATATCCTGCCTGAAATTGGTGAGACCATTGTGGATAAGGAAAAGGCCGTGATTGGCCATGTTGTTAATGCTATTCACGGTGATGAAAACCAGCTGTTTCTGCAGCTCAGTTTAAAGCTTGATGGAGCCAATCAGGATTTGTATTTGAGTGATGGCACTGCGATTGAATCGGTGCATGCTTACGTTTAGGGCTTGTTGATCTTTTAGTCCAAGTCCAGCTTTTTAAGTTTGTAACGTAAAGCCCGGAATGTAATTCCAAGCCGTTTGGCAGCAGCTGTTTTATTCCAGCGGGTCTCATTCAGTGCTTTTTCAATGATGGCCCGTTCCTGCTCTTCCAGATGGGTTTCCAAATCCTGATTCAACACAGGCATTGATAGCTCTGACACCAGGGGAACAGCATGATTTATCTGATTGGTCACTGGCAACATCAGGTCTTCTGCTGTTATTTGCGTTCCCTCAGCCCATGTCAACGCACGCTCAAGCGTGTTTTCCAGTTCACGTACATTGCCCGGAAAAGGATATTGTTCTAATGAAGCAAGGGCTTCAGCAGTTAATGTTATGACGTCCGAATGGGTTTTACCTGCCAGTTTCAGCAGAATATGCTCTGCCAGAATGGGGATATCGGCTTTGCGCTCACGTAATGGCGGCACCTGCAATTCAATTACATTCAACCGGTAAAATAAATCCTGCCGGAAGGTGCCATTATCGACACACTCTGCCAGGTTTTTATGTGTTGCCGATAAGATTCGGACATCCACATTTATCTCTTCATTCCCCCCCACCTGGCGAATAGCTTTTTCCTGTATTGCCCGTAACAGTTTTACCTGCATCATCAAGGGTAAATCGGCAACTTCATCCAGAAATAACGTGCCACCATGAGCATGCTGGAATAATCCCTGTTTATCGGCAACTGCGCCGGTAAAGGCGCCTTTTTTGTGACCGAAAAACTCGCTCTCTACCAATTCATTGGGTATCGCCCCACAGTTTACCGGCACAAACGCTTTATCCGACCGTGCGCCGAGATCATGAATCAATCGGGCAACCAACTCCTTGCCTGTCCCTGATTCACCACTGATATAAACCGGGGCCTGACTACGGGCCAGTTTAGCGACCTTGCCCCGTAATTCACGCATCAATTCGGTTTCACCCAATAAACGATCACGTGAACGCCGGTCATTTTTATGTGGCCGATTGGGTGACAATTTCAAAGCTGCATCCACAAGCTCACGTAAAACCTGCAGTTTCAATGGCTTAGAGACAAAATCAAAGGCGCCGGATTTTAATGCAGAGACCGCTAAATCCATATTGCCATAGGCAGTAATCACCGCGATAGGTAATTCCGGATAACTGACCTGTATTTTTTTTACTAGCTCTAAGCCATCACCATCAGGTAATCGCATATCGGTAAAACATAAATCAAACGATTGCTGAGCCAGAAGTCTTTCCGCTTCAGCAATGCTCTCTGCAGTAACACAGTCTATCGACATGCCTGACAGTGTCATGGACAGTAAATCGAGAATGTCCGGCTCATCATCGACAATCAATGCTTGTGGGTTCATTGGATAAACTCTTGTCTTTGCAGTGGAAAACTAATTCTGAAACAGCTGCCAAACTCCGGCAGGTAGCTTAACCTTGCACCATTGGCCTGACATAGCTCACGAGCCAGATACAACCCTAACCCGGTGCCACCTGTGCGTTCCGAATGAAATGGTTCAAACAGATGTTCCATGGCTTGAGGACTTACGCCTGCACCGTTATCAATCACATCGATATGAATATTTTCGGATTGCAGAGTAATACGGATTTCAATGGGCATTTCCTGTTCTTTATCCGCATAGTGCCATGCATTATCAATCAAATTCCATATTACCTGGTGCAATTGTTCTTCATCGGTACAGATGCGGGCCAACGGTGCTGATGAGGTCAGTACTATTTGCTGAGGCGGGATGTGTTTAATTTCACAATATTCATCCACCAGCTTTTCCAGCCAGGGGCTTAATACCACCACCGTTGGCTCGACATTTTTGCGTCGGCTCATTTCCAGAATGGTTTCAATGATATTGTTCATCCGAACACTATGTCGTTGAATAATCCCGGTCAGCTTGCTGACAGAATCATCATCGCGCAAGGATTCAGCCAACAACTCACTGGCATGACTGATAGCACTTAAGGGATTGCGTATTTCGTGGGCAATACTGGCTGTTAAACGACCTAAGGAGGCTAATTTTAATTGTTGCGCCTGTTGTGCCATTGCCGTGGTATTTTCAATAAATACTAGAACTTCACCTGAATCCAACTGGGTTGCACGGGCCAGTAGTTCAGGTAAATCAGCTCGGGCATGAAAAGGTTCAAATGGATCGGGTAGATGTTGTTTCCAGCGCCAGATTTGTTCAGCCAACTCAGGAATATACTGTTTGAGTAAAAATTGTGAAGGGACGTTTTCGATTCCCATAAACTGCGAGGCCGACTGATTACAAAGTGAAACCCTGCCTTGCTCATCCAACACTAATACAGCGACCTGCATGCGACTGATAATGTGCTGATTCAGGCTCGCCAGTTTATTCAGATCCTGAGCCTGCTGTTCTGCCAGCAATTGTGAGCGTTGCATGGTTCGGGAAAGTAACTGCGCTAAAACGGCGGTAATAAAAAATATCGCCCCCAACATTCCGGCTTGGGCAAAATGGCTTTGCCCCATTCCAATGAACTCCGCATAAACGGCTTCAAGCAAAACCGATAATGTGGCTATGGCAGCAATAAATACAGCCAATCGGCCTGGGATTAAAGCACCACCGGCAACCACTACTACAACCAGCAATGCACCCAATCCACTTTGTAAGCCGCCAGCAGCATGAATAATTAATGCCAGCGCGATGATATCTATAATCAGCTGAATGCTGCATTGCGTGACAAATACCCCCCAGTGTCGACTGGAAAATATCATCAGCAATACAGCGACCATCAGATAACTGAGGCTGACAAAGTGATGTAATAAGGGATATTTATTACCGATGAACTCTGGGGCTAACTCCAGATAAAAAACAACAAACAGAATCGCTGCGAGAAATAGGCGGTAGCCGGAAAATAATGTCAGAGCACGCCAGGAAGCCTGATCCTGCTCTGATTTACTGGTGGTAAAGTATTCTCCAGCCATTATTTTTGTTGCTGATAAGCCTCAAGATGCTCTGTAGTACAAAAAAAATGCTGATTTTTCTGAATGGCTTCCTGTTCCAGTAAATGCAAACCACATTGTTCACAGCGCACCATTTTCTCAGCTTGTTCGATTTGTTTTTCACTTTTTATCCGCCGGTATAAATTCCGAAAGATTAGATATAACAACAGGCCTATCGCCAGCAGGATTAAAATTCGCATGTTTTACCTCAAAAAAAAAGGGCATCCGATATAGGATACCCTTTCTTGATCAGTTAACGATAGAACTAGCCGCGTGAAGCGCGTTTACGCTCATGCTCCAGCAGAAGTTTTTTCCGTACTCTGATAGATTTAGGCGTGACTTCCAGCAATTCATCTTCACCGATAAATTCCAGCGCCTGTTCCAAACTCATACGAATTGGCGGAACCAGAGCAATTGCTTCATCCGTACCAGAAGCACGAACATTAGTTAGCTGTTTACCTTTCAGGGCATTAACCACCAAATCGTTATCACGTGAATGAATACCGATAACCATACCTTCATAAACTTCATCACCATGGCCAACAAACATACGGCCACGCTCCTGGAGGTTAAAGATAGCAAAAGCAACGGCTTTACCAACACCATTGGCAATTAACACGCCATTCTGGCGTTTGCCAAAGGTGCCCGGTTTCACTGGAGCATAATGATCAAATACGCTGTAAATTAACCCTGTACCCTGGGTAGCAGTCAAAAATTCAGTACGAAAACCAATCAAACCACGTGATGGAATAATAAAGTCGAGACGGACACGACCTTTGCCATCAGGTGCCATATCTTTCAACTCGCCGCCACGAGTACCCATTTTTTCCATCACTGTACCCTGATGTGTATCTTCAACATCAATGGTTACCGCTTCGTATGGTTCTTCTTTGGTGCCATTCACTTCACGAATAATCACTTCAGGACGTGAAACACCCATCTCAAAACCTTCGCGACGCATGTTTTCAATCAATACGGAAAGATGTAATTCACCACGACCGGAAACACGGAATTTATCCGGATCTTCCACCAACTGTTCGACTTTTAATGCCACATTATGGATTAACTCGCGATCCAGACGTTCACGGATTTGTCGGGTAGTAACAAACTTGCCTTCTTTACCGGCAAACGGGGAATTGTTGACCTGAAAGGTCATGGTGACGGTAGGTTCGTCAACACTTAACGGTGGTAATGCTTCAACAGCACTAGGGTCACATAACGTATCAGAAATATTCAGTGGGTCCAGACCGGTAAACGCAATAATGTCGCCGGCATGTGCTTCTTCTACTTCCTCACGGCGTAGTCCCATAAATCCCATAACCTGCATAACGCGACCATTGCGTTTTTTGCCTTGCGGATCAACTACGGTAACCGGCATATTGGTTTTCACTTTACCGCGCTCAATACGGCCGATACCGATAACACCAACATAACTATTGTAATCAAGTGAAGTTACCTGCATACGGAAAGGACCTTCAGGGTCAACCGCAGGAGGACTCACTCTATCCACAACCAGTTGGAATAAAGGCGTCATATCACCCTCACGAACCGTATCTTCCATACCGGCAAAACCGTTCAATCCAGAGGCGTAAATGACATCAAAATCCAATTGTTCATCGGTGGCGTCTAGATTGGCGAACAGATCAAATGTTTGATCCAAAACCCAACCTGGACGAGCACTTGGTTTATCAATCTTATTGATGACGACGATCGGTTTAAGACCTAAAGCCAACGCTTTTTGTGTGACAAAACGCGTTTGCGGCATCGGACCTTCTGAAGAGTCAACCAACAACAACACTGAATCAACCATCGACAAAACACGTTCAACTTCGCCACCAAAATCGGCATGGCCTGGTGTATCCACAATATTGATGCGGTAGTCATTCCAGCGGATCGCTGTATTTTTGGAAAGGATGGTAATACCACGCTCACGTTCCAAATCATTGGAGTCCATTACCCTTTCCTGTAACTCTTCATGTTCACTGAAGGTACCGGACTGACGCAGCAACTGATCGACCAGGGTTGTTTTACCATGGTCAACGTGCGCGATGATGGCTATGTTACGTAGTTTGTTTATATCTCTAGAATTATTACTCATAAAATCAGTTCATTAAGGCATGGCTGGCATGCGCTGTTAAAAAATGTCCCGTTGGGGACCACAATCACTTCAGATTATCCACCACAAACGGGGCAATACTTTTTTGCAGATGAGCATGGAGTGATAAATTGCCCGCAACAACGTGCCCTTTATCTAAAACCTTGTCACCGCCGGTGAAGTTCGTTACCGAACCCCCCGCTTCTTCAACCAACAGTTTACCGGCGGCCAAATCCCAGTTTTCCAAGCCGATTTCCCAATAACCATCGACTCGTCCGGCTGCAACATATGCCAGATCCAGTGCTGCTGAACCGGCACGGCGAATATCCGCTACTTTAGGAAAAACCGCGGCAAACATTTGCATATAAGCATCAATATGTTGCGGATATTTGAAAGGAAAGCCGGTAGCAATCAATGCCCCGTTGAGATCTTTACGTTTACTGACGCGCAGACGACGGTCATTCAGTTTGGCGCCTTCACCGCGGCTGGCAGTAAACAGTTCATCGCGCATCGGATCAAATACCACTGCATGATCAATACGGCCTTTAACCATGACACCAATTGATACGCAGTAATGCGGAAAACCATGCAGATAATTTGTTGTGCCATCCAGCGGATCGATGATCCAGACAACATCATTTTGTCCTGTTTCACCTGACTCTTCGGCCATAATTGCGTGTTCGGGATAGGACTTTTTAATTGTATTAATGATTTCCTGTTCCGCAAGGCGGTCAACATCAGTGACAAAATCATTCAAACCTTTAGCGGTAATTTCCAAATGATCGACGTGTTGTAAAGAGCGCATAATCAGGCTACCTGCCTGACGAGCCGCACGTACGGCTATATTAAGCATCGGATGCATAGAACAAATTTTTCCAGAGCAAAAAAAAGAATGCGACAGAAATAGCAAGATACTATTCCAGTCTAAAAAAAGAGAGCATAATTATACCAACTATCGCCATCGGTTCGCAGTTTAAATTTGTGGCAATAGACAGCATAAATATTTCCTGCTAGCCTTTTAACAGGCTTGCATTTACAAACGAAATGGAAATGCTACCAACCCTAGAACACTTTAAGGAGATACAAATGAAATCATTAGCTAAACTGAGCGCCGTTATCCTGCCGTTGGCATTACTGACTGCATGTGCAAATACTGCTGAAATGGAAGCATTAAAAGGTTCAGTAGAGTCTGCACAATCAACAGCTGATTCTGCTTTAGTTGCAGCTCGCAACGCGCAAAGTACTGCTGATACTGCACAACGTACAGCTTCTGACGCTGAATTGGCTGCAATGAATGCACAAAAAGCGGCTGAAGATGCACAAGCACAAGTTGATGCTTGCTGTGCAAAAATCGATCGTATGTTTGAAAAAGCAATGAGCAAATAATCTAAACAATTATTTTTCAAAGCTTAAAAACAGAAAAGCCGGGATTTATCCCGGCTTTTTTGGTTGTGCAGTTTGTAATGCTAGGGGTTGTGAGTTGAAAAAACGCCAATCAAGGCACGAAGAGCGCCTTTCGTGAGATACATCCATGTATCTCACCCCGAAGGGGCCTGCGCTCAAAAACGTTTATCTCCATGGATGGAGTGTATGCAATAGCAATGTCTGGAACATTGCTTGTCCTGACGTTTTTGTAGTTATCCTAAATAAGTGACGAGCAAAGCTTCCGCATCCTGTGCTAACGCCCCTGACCTACATCCATGTAGGCCACGCATAGTGGCGCTCTTTCAGTCACAACCCGCAGGGCGGAAAACTAGCCGCCAGCAGTGGTGGATCTGAAAGATAAACAAGCCCTAAAACATTTCTTCCGATAAATGCGCTGGCCAAACAGGAATACCTGCCGCAGCCGAAATTTTATCTGCCGCTTCACGCGCGGCTTCCAACGTGTCAAATGGGCCCACCACTACTTCATCTACAGCCTTATTTTGCAACGGCCAGAATTTGTCCTGCATATTCAAAGCTTCTAATGCCTTTCGCATTTTTGCTCCGGTTTCCAGCTTTAAGCCGCCGTGAACAAACCAGACATTATCAACGATCTTTTCTTCCTGCTGATTGAGTTGTTTAACCACACCATCTGAGGTCATCACAATCTCTTCAGCAAATGGCCAGTCCTGCTCTGACAATACTGAATCCTGAGCATCCAAAACGGCCATCACCATCGGTGTCATATTCCCGCTCACACCATCATACATTTCAGGTATGGGCTTCTGCGCTTCCAAAAACAGCTTTCCATTCGCTACGGCAGCCTTATAAGGTTGATGCAGAATATTCACTTGGGTATTTAAAGAGACCAGGCTATACAGATGTTCAATATCTTCAGGATATAAACGAATACAACCACTGCTCACCCGTAAACCAACACCATATGGCTTGGCTGTACCGTGAATCAGATAACTGGGGTTAGATAGTCTCATAGCTCGTGTGCCAAGGGGATTATCAGGACCTGGCGGTACAACAGCAGGCAGGATATCGCCTTGCGCAGCATGTTCCTTACGAACGGACTCCGGAGGCGTCCATGATGGGTTCTCGCGTTTTTGAATAATCGATAACTTCCCTAATGGTGTATCGCGACCCTCACGACCAATGCCGATGGGATGCGTCACTACTCTTTGTAATTGATCACCTTGTTTTGGCAAAAAATAATATAAGCGCATCTCCGGGATATTAATTACCACACCTTTTCTCGGCGCGTCAGGAATAATAAAACGGTTGGGGATTAATACCGGTTGATTATCACCGGGTAACCACGGGTCCAGATTTGGATTTGCTTCCACCATATCGGTATAGCCCAAATCAAATTTACGACCAATATCCAGTAACGTATCTTCATGCCGGCTGTAGACAATAAGGTTGTGTCCAATGACACGCGCTTCTTCATCAGCTAATTCAAACGTTGTAGCACCGACTGGCAGCATCAATAAACCGCTCGCCAAACCGATAAATAAACGACTAATCATTAAAAACCTATAGAGTTAAGAGTGAATAAACAGCGGCTATTGTACAATGTTCCGCGAAAACTGTTACTACTGGGTCTTGCTTGACGAATAAAAAGTCTCCAGCAGTGGTGGTTATGAAAGATTAACAAGCTCAGGGTCTGTTTATCTTTCATAACCGCCTCTGTTGTGACTGAGAATGCACCAATCAAGACGCGAGGAGTGAAGTTTAGTCACTCTAAATAAATGACGAGCAAAGCTTCCGCATCCTGCTTACGCCCCTGACCTACATCCATGTAGGCCACGAAGAGTGGTGCATTTTCAGCCGCAACCCGTAGGGCTGGGGCTATTTTTCCGCCCTACGGCGTTGGTAATAACTTATGTAGAATGACTACGTCGTATCATTACCGCCTTGTTGGACAAAAAAATTGCCACCAGCAGTGGTGGTTATGAAAGATTAACAGACCCTAGTGATGATTTGCCCGCTTAAACAGTCTACAATCGCAGGCTGTGAATTTTTTGTTTTATACAGATAGAAGCCCATGATGAAATACATTCTGCCGTTGTTCCTGTTATTCACACTTACCGCGTGCTCCTTCTTTTCAGGTAGAGACCCGGTGGTTGCTGAAGAAAGCTGGACTATAGAGCGCGTTTATGCCGAAGCTAAAGCAGCCCTGAATATTAATGATTACCGCACGGCAATCGAATATTACGAACAACTTGAAGCACGCTTCCCGTTTGGTGAGTATGCGCAGCAAGCCTTACTGGATTCTGCTTATGCTTATTACAAAACAGACGAGCCTGAAACGGCTATCGCCACTCTGGACCGCTTTATGCGAGTGTATCCGCTTAACGAAAACATTGATTATGCAATGTATCTGCGAGGTCTGATTAACTTTAACCGTGATATGGGGATCCTGGAAAAATATATTCCACGTGATGAGACTCAACGGGATCCTGGATCAGCATTGCAGGCGCTGCGTGATTTCACCACGCTGGTCAACCGCTTTCCCACTAGTCGCTACAGTGATGATGCAGCTCAACGTGTAGTGTATCTACGAAATCGCCTTGCCCAGCATGAATTGCACGTGGCAAGTTATTACATGCGCCGAGCTTCCTATCTCGCAGCGGCCAATCGCGCTAAGTATGTTATTGAGAATTATCCACGTACTCCGGCCATGCCAGATGCTCTGGTGGTAATGGCAAAAGCCTATAAGATCCTGGAGCTAAATGATTTATCAGAAGATGCTTTACGCGTTTTGGAAGCAAACTACCCGGGACATCCAGGGGTAGCAGAGGTACGTAAGACGACGCTGGTAGAGTAACAGCGTCGTCTCTGAAATTAGTTGTTTAAATAGCGGCTTCGCCATCTTCACCAGTACGGATGCGAATGGCTCGCTCCAATGGTGAAACGAAAATCTTGCCATCGCCAATTCGTCCGGTATGCGCGGCTTTGGTAATTGCTTCAATACAGGCATCCACCTGATCATCTGCCAATACAATTTCCATTTTTACTTTAGGTAAAAAATCCACAACATACTCAGCACCACGATAAAGTTCGGTATGGCCTTTTTGTCTGCCAAAACCTTTAACTTCGGAAACTGTCATGCCAGTGACTCCGATATCGGACAATGCTTCACGTACATCATCCAGTTTGAACGGTTTGATAATGGCTTCAATTTTTTTCATGTGATTGCCTACTCTATTGTTGATGTTACGGTATACCCTGATGTTATCGGATAGCGACGATCTCTGCCAAATGCTCTTCCGGTAATACGAATTCCGGGAGGGGCCTGCCGCCGTTTATATTCACTACGATCTACCATTTTGATGACCTGTGCAACCGTTTCTGCATCAAATCCCGACGCCACCAAATCTTCAAAACAATCATCCTTGGCGATATAGGCTTCGAGAATTTCATCTAGTATTTCATAGGCAGGTAATGAATCCTGATCCACCTGGTCTGCTGAAAGCTCAGCGGAAGGTGGTCGACTTATGATGCGTTCAGGAATGATCGGCGACAAACTGTTGCGATAGCGAGCAAGCTTATAAACCAGCGTTTTATACACATCCTTTAATGGCGAAAAACCACCCGCCATATCCCCATATAAGGTGGAATACCCAACTGCCATTTCACTTTTATTACCGGTAGATAGGACCATCGCGCCAGTTTTGTTGGATATTGCCATCAGCAATACACCGCGACAACGCGCCTGAATATTCTCTTCTGTGGCATCAGGCTGGGTACCCGCAAAAACATCTTCCAACTCACGCAGAAATGTCTGAAACAGATTTTCAATATTAATGTTTCGATATTGAACACCTAATATCGCAGCCATTTGAGCTGCATCATCCAGGCTGATTTGCGATGTATAACGCGATGGCATCATCACGGCCTGTACGCGCTCAGCTCCCAATGCATCAACCGCCAATGCCATGGTTAATGCAGAGTCAATGCCACCGGATAAGCCAATGACGACACCCGGAAAGCGGTTTTTTTCAACATAATCACGCAAGCCACAGACTAATGCCTGGTAGACCGTTTCCAGCTCTTCCATCAACGGTTGCTGTGGCCCGCTGAGTTCAATTCCCCGTTCGGTTTTATGAAGTGTTATCGGTACCAACGCTGTAGCAAACTGAATAGCCTGTACACATTTTTCGCCTGCGGCATTTACTGCAAATGAGGCACCATCAAATACCAGTTCATCCTGTCCGCCAATCTGGTTCACATAGAGAACAGGGACATTATTTTCGCGTGCCCGCTGGCTTACTTCCGCTTCGCGTAATTGGGTTTTATCCTGTTTAAACGGCGAGGCATTGAGATTCACAATGATTTCAGCACCAGCATCGGCCGCCTGTGACGAGGGTTCAATAAACCAGATATCCTCGCAAATGGTCAGGCCAATTTTAAACTGATTAATTTCAATGATGGTCGCTTCCCGTCCTTCAATGAAATAGCGTTTTTCGTCAAATACGCCGTAATTAGGCAATTTTTGTTTAAGGTATTGGGCTGAAATGTGATTTTTGTTGATCACCGAAGCGGCATTAAATAATTCTTTGCCGACTTCACCGAGCGGATGACCGACAATGATCGTAATATCATCAATTTGCTGACAAAGCGTCTGCAATGCTTTATTAACCCGCTTTAACAAACCGGGTCGCAGCAACAAATCTTCCGGTGGATAACCGGTCAGACATAGTTCGGGAAATACAACCAGCTCAGCATCATGCTCTTGTCTGGCTTGCCGGGTGGCAGCCATCACTTTTCTGGTATTGCCAGCAACATCTCCCACAACGGGATCGATCTGTGCCAGCACAACCCGAAGTTGATTATTGGCCATTAATTTTCCATCAGTTGCAGCATGGTTGAACCAATTTCTGCCGGTGAACCTGCAATCGCCACGCCGGCTGCTTCCAGCGCTGCGAGTTTGGCTTTGGCAGTGCCCTGTCCACCGCTGATGATGGCACCGGCATGTCCCATACGTTTCCCTGCTGGAGCGGTTAAACCGGCAATATAGGCCGCAACCGGTTTGGTCACATATTGTTTGATGTATTCGGCAGCTTCCTCTTCAGCCTGACCGCCGATTTCACCGACCATAACGATGCCTTCAGTCAGTGGATCTGCTTCAAATAACGCCAGACAATCAATAAAATTCATGCCATGTATTGGATCACCACCAATCCCGACACAGGTACTTTGCCCCAGACCATTCTGGGTGGTTTGATAAACCGCTTCATAAGTCAGGGTACCGGATCGCGAGACAATACCAATTTTGCCAGGCAAATGAATACTGCCAGGCATAATGCCAATTTTGCATTCGCCCGGCGTGATCAGGCCTGGGCAGTTTGGCCCAATTAATCTGGCATCATAGGATTTCAGCGCGTGCTTTACCCGCAACATGTCCAGTACCGGAATACCTTCCGTAATACAGGCAATCACTTTAATGCCGGCATCAGCAGCTTCAAGTATGGCATCAGCAGCGAATGCCGCTGGAACATAGATCATGCTGGCATCAGCACCGGTTTCGTTGACGGCTTCATGCACCGTATTAAATACCGGCATATTAAGATGCATTTGACCACCTTTACCGGGTGTGACCCCGCCAACAAACTGCGTGCCATAGGCAATAGCCTGCTCGGAATGGAAAGTGCCCTGTTTGCCGGTAAAACCCTGACAGATAACTTTGGTGTCTTTATTAACCAAGATACTCACGTGTTTATTACTCCCCTGCCGCAGTGACAGCCATGGCTGCTGCTTCAGTTAAATCCTGTGCTACGCGCAAATTCATTCCGCTGTTTTCCAATAATGTACGGCCCAAATCGGCATTGGTACCCTCCAGGCGAACCACCACCGGCAACGATAAACCGACTTCCTTGGCCGCCTGCATAATGCCTTGAGCTATCAGGTCACAGCGCACGATTCCACCAAAGATATTCACCAGAATAGATTTCACTTTTTTGTCAGATAAAATCAATTTAAATGCTTCGGCAACGCGATCTGAAGTCGTACCGCCACCAACATCAAGGAAATTGGCCGGTTCACCGCCCTGCTTCTGAATCAAGTCCATTGTAGCCATTGCCAACCCGGCACCATTGACCATACAAGCCACATTGCCATCCAGAGCAATATAATTCAGGCCGAAATCACGAGCGATCACTTCAGCTGGATTTTCCTGGCTTGGATCAAATAATTCGGCTAAATCCGTGTGACGATATAAAGCATTATCATCAACATTGATTTTGGCATCCAATGCCAATAAATCTCCGGAATCGGTAACCACTAACGGGTTAATTTCCAACAGGCTGATGTCTTTTTCACAAAACAGCTGATACAAGTTTTGCATCAATTGCTGTAACTGCTTAAAGGCGGCACCGGTTAACTGCAAAAAGAAACCTGCCTGACGACATTGATAGAATTGCAGACCGGCGACCGGATCGACATAAAGATTTAAAATAGCTTTCGGCGTTTTCTCAGCCACCTCTTCAATATCCATTCCGCCTTCAGCTGAAATCATAAACACAACACGTTGCGTGACGCGGTCGACCAGTAAGGCGAGATATAATTCACGGGCAATTGATGAGGGAGTTTCAATCCAGATTTTATTTACCGGTAAACCTTCTGCTGTTGTCTGATGCGTCACCAGCTGACTTCCCAACATCGCATTTACCGCATCCTTCACCGCATGCTGATTATCTTCTACCCGTACACCACCGGCCTTACCACGTCCGCCACTGTGCACTTGGGCTTTCACTACCCAACGATCACCACCAATTGCTGTAATGGCAGATTCCACTTCATCAGCCGTAGCTATCATCCTTCCTTTAGGTGTTGCGATGCCATATTGGTTAAACAATTGTTTTGCCTGATACTCATGCAGGTTCATGTTGAGTTCGCCTTGTATGTCTTTATTATTGCTGAACAGCAGTGCCAACAGTTAAACGTCATATTTTCGCCCATCAAGGTAATAATTACCATCATCTGACATGATATAGTTGCGTGCTGAAAACCATTACGGAACAGCATATGCGTACTCTATACCCTGATATCGAGCCTTTTCACAGTCAGCTATTATCCTGTGAAGAAATGCCGGATGGTCGACGTCATGAGGTTTATTTCGAGCAGTGCGGCAATCCACAGGGAATCCCGGTAATATTTTTACATGGTGGTCCTGGCTCTGGTTGCCGGCCACAGCACCGTTGTTATTTTGATCCTGAGTTATATCACGTTATTTTATTTGATCAGCGTGGTTGCGGACGTTCGTTACCAGCAGGTGAACTGGAACATAACACCACCGATTATCTGATAGCGGATATGGAAGCTATCCGCAAATTACTCGATATTGATAAGTGGATGTTATTTGGTGGATCATGGGGAGCCACATTAGCGTTAGCGTATGCCCGACAGCATCCTCAAAAAGTCTCAAACATGGTGTTACGCGGCACTTTTCTTGGAAGACAGCAGGATATTAACTGGGTTTATGCTGCAGGCGGCGCATCCAGAGTGTTTGCTGAAGCCTGGCATGAACTGGTGAAGGATTTACCTGAAAGTGAGCAAAATTCACCATTGGCATATTTTTATCAGAAATTAACCCATCCGGATGTCTCTCAACAGGAAATCGCTGCCAATACATTACAAAACTGGGAAGCCACCATTGTGATGCTCCGCGATCAACATTATCAACCCGATGCTGAGCAATCGCCAGGGCCACTGGCACATTCCAGAATCCAATTGCATTACGCGTTGAATAATTGTTTTCTGGCAGACCAGCCCTTGTTGGAAAGCATAGAATCAATTAATCATCTCCCGGCAACCATTATTCATGGCCGCTACGATATGGTGTGTCCAATGCAGCAATCGTGGGAAGTCTATCAACGCTGGCCAAATGCACAGTTTGAAGTGTTGCCTTTGGCTGGACACGCAGCAAGCGAGCCTGCGATTATTGATGCGCTGGTCAGAACGACAGATCAATTGGCATCGAAACTAAAATGATTGCATTGCTACAACGTGTCAGTCAGGCGGATGTCACTATCAATGAAAATCAAACCATTGCTCAAATCGGCCAAGGTTTGCTGGTATTGATTGGTATAGAAAAAACCGACACGATAGCTGTTGCTGACAGATTGTTAAAACGCATTTTAAACTATCGAGTATTCAGCGATGCCGACGACAAAATGAATTTAAGCTTGCTCGATATAAAAGGTGATTTACTGCTGGTACCGCAATTTACCTTGCCCGCTGATACCCGTAAAGGCAATCGCCCCAGTTTCACGCCTGCTGCACCGCCCGAACAGGGCAAACAATTGTTTGATTATCTGCTGGCACAGGCACGGCTGCAAACTGTCACGGTTGAAGCCGGACAATTTGCTGCTGATATGCAGGTTTCACTGACCAATGACGGGCCAGTCACTTTCTGGTTACAAGTTAACTAATTCGGATATTTATGCGTATATTGCTCAAATTTTTACTTGGTACGACTTTAGTCATTATTGCGATTGCTGCATTAATGCTGGTCCCCTCTCCACAACCCACCGCCCCCAAACCTTGGGAAGTGACGGTGATGCCTGATAACCAAATTCAAGTGATGGGTGTGCACTTAGGCACCACTACTTACGGGGAAATTCAACAGTTATGGCGTGAAGCCGGGGAAGCGGCTCTTTTTATTTCTGAAAACGACGATATTTCTGCTGAAGTATTTTTTGAATCCATTAATCTTGGTGGACTCTCAGCACGTACTGTCCTTAATCTTCAGCTTCCTGAAGAGAAATTACAAGCGATGGCGGCAAGAGCGGTTTCGGCAAAACTCCAACCCAGTGGAGCTCGGCGCTATGATCCTGCTTTTGATGATAAGCAGGCTTTATTAGCTGCTCCGGCAATAGTGCTTACTTATATTCCTTCAGTACGTCTCGATGAGGAAATGGTACGCACGCGTTTTGGAGAACCCGAACAAATTCAGAATGAAGCAGAAGAAAGTCCGGCACAAATCTGGCATTACCCGAATATTGGTCTCACTATCCGACTTCACCCTGAAGAACGTCCAATGTTGACTTATACGGCCCGCTCATCCTGATCAGTTAGTTTTATATAATCCATAAGGTCGCTCAGGTCGATGGCCTTGCTGAAATAAAACCCTTGTGCCCGTTTGCACTGACTCTTACGTAAAAATGCCAGCTGCTCTGCAGTCTCAACACCTTCAGCTACAACTTCCAAGGCCAGACTGTTCGACATGGCCAGAATGGCATTTACGATAGCCGCGTCATCACTGTCTTCTGTCACATCGCGAACGAAAGTTCGGTCGATCTTTAGCACATTGAGCGGGAACTGCTTCAAATATGACAACGACGAATAGCCGGTGCCAAAGTCGTCAATGGCCAGGGTAATACCAAGCAAACTCAATTCTCGTAAGGTCTGAACAGCTTGCTCAGTGTTTTCCATTAACAGACTTTCGGTAATCTCCAATTCCAGATTTTTGGCAGGCATTCCGGTTTGTTCCAGCAGATTGCGAATAAAGTTGACCAGTAAATTGCCTTTAAATTGACGGCCCGAAAGATTGACTGCCATTAAAAAGTCATCGGGCAAATATTGCTGGTTTGCCATGTACGCTTCACAGGTTTTTCTTAACACCCATTCTCCTACCGTACTTATCAGACCGGTATCTTCTAACACGGGTACAAAAATCGCTGGTGAAACATCTCCCCATTGCTCTGTATGCCAACGTAATAACACCTCGGCACCTGCCACCCGGCCCGTTTCCAGATCAATCTGCGGTTGAAACTGCAGATAAAACTCCTGCAATTCAACTGCACGACGCAAACCGGTTTCCATTGCCAGTCGCTGTGATGCCTGGGCATTCATTTCTGAGGAATAGAACTGAAAATTATTACGACCACTCCCCTTGGCGTAGTACATCGCTGCATCGGCATTACGCACCAGCATATCGACATCGCGTCCGTCTGCAGGATATAAGCTTATCCCGATACTCGGACTGATATTCACTTCAATGTTATCCAACATATATGGCAAAGCTGTCGTGCTGAGAATTTTTTCAGCCACTCTGCCGACATACTGAGCTGACGTGATATCTTCCAGAATAACGGTAAATTCATCCCCACCTAATCTCGCAACTGTATCGCTGTCCCTTACACAGGAACGGATGCGCCGAGCCACTTCGCACAACAAGATGTCTCCGGCTTTATGGCCCAATGAATCGTTGATATGTTTGAAATGATCCAAGTCGAGAAAGAACACGGCAAGTCGACCATTTTGTCGTTTGGCTTTGTGTATGGCATGTTCAAGGCGATCTTTAAATACACCTCGGTTAGGTAAACCAGTCAGAATATCGCTGCTGGCTAATCTAGTCAGTCGCTCTTCATTCTGACGTTGATGAGTCACATCTTCATACAGCCAGATGGATCCCTCTGCTGGATTGACCGGATCAATTACCTGACCGGCGACTGCACACCAGAATTTCTCGCCATTAGCACGGATCATTTCAACCTGAGCTTCAAAGTTTTCAGCTTCAGACAATGTGCTGTAAGCCTGTTCGCCAAAGCGTTCAAAAGCTTCTTCGCTGGGATGCAGACATAAAGTGCTTTTGCCTTCAATATCCTCTCGGGAAAACAGAAACAATTGTTCGAATTTATTATTTACCCGAATAATCTGGCGATTCTTGATAAAAGCAATACCTACCATGGCATTTTCAAGAATGGCATTTAATTCATTACTGGTTTGGACTAATGCCAGTTTGGTTCTTTTCCATGAGCTGATATCCGATATCACGCAAACCCAGATATCGTCATCAAACTCTGATAAAGGACTGAGCGAGACCCACATGGAAAATGACTCACCAAACCAGTTCAAACCCTCAAACTCACGATTGTCTTTTTGCTGCTGCTCAATATCACCAAGCGAGTGAATCGATTCCGTTTGTGCAAAGAACTGCAATATTTTCTGGCCAGCCAATTGGCTTTCACTGGCCTTTAATATTTTTTCTGCCGCCGGATTACAGGAACTGATTGTTCCATCGGCCTGAAGCGCCAGAATAGCTTCCGGAACACCATTAAGAATGGCACGAATCCGTGTTTCCCGCACCTCCAGTGAGTGTCTGGTCTCATCCAGTGTCTCAATCAGACTCTGGGTTTGCGCAGCAAAAACATTAAAGTCATTGGCAAGTAAGTTAAATTCACTTTGACCATTATCTGTTGGCATCCGGGTATCAAAATTCTGAGCAGACAAGGAATGCATCGCTTTACGTAAGCGTTGCATCGGCTGATTAATACGTGCTGTCATGGTGAGTACAAAACCGGTAATACCTAACGAAATAATCAAACAACTTATAATCATCCACCATTTGGCTGTCTTGGCCAGTGCGGCTGAGGCCTGCGTTCTGACCAGCCCCTGCTCCCCTACTCTGGCGGAAAGGTTATTCAGATTCAGCATCAATATTTCCAATATATCCAACCCCTGCTGTTGCACGATTTGGGATTGTTCATATGCCTCTATTTGTCGGATACGCAATTGATAAACCGAATTATCATTGTCTACTACCAAGTGAATAAAGCTATCAATCTGTTGTTGTAATCTATCGGCCTGTAGCATCAAATCAGGGTAATTTTGTAGATGCTGCTTGATTACCAAAATAGCATTACGCAACATCGCCTCTTGTTCCCTAATATCGTTTTCCCTGATACTCAGCAGCAAATCCTGATTTTGTGTTTCACGAATTTTCTGACTTAACATACTGATACGCAACACATTCAGCATCAAAGAATAGCTGCTTCGTTCTACGGCACTGTAATTATCAATTAACGTAGTTGTATCAGACTGTTCAACTAATGCAGGAGGACGTAAGGACTGGATTTGTCTGGTCAGGGTCAAATCAATTTTGCCGGTAATCGCTTCGGCAATTTCCTGAATTTCTTCTCCCAGCAAGGACACACTTTCGGTACGTTGTTCAAGCTGTTCAGATAATTGGTGCTGAACCTGCATTTGCTGCAGTAACTGACTATCAGTTTCGAGAAACTGTTGATAATAATCAGTTAAAACAGTGGTGAGCTCTGGTGAAATTTCCAGCTCCTGCATACTTACCAGTAAACGTTGCCAGGTTTGTTCGAATTCAGCCTCAAGCGGCGCTCGTTTAGCAACACTGGCAAGTTCATCAGCATTTTGGGCACTGATAATCTGCTTCTGCCTGGTAATAAAGGCGGCCGCGCTGGTCGTAATTTGTCGAGCATTATCTACCAGCGGAAACACTTGTTCGGTAAGCTGGAGTTGATTTTTGGTGTAATGATGATGGCTGAACATGGCTATTGCCGCCATTAGCAATACCATCAATACGGTAATGACTGCCCAGAAGTGCAGCAGTGCACGGATGCTCCAGTTTTTAAACATATTTTCCCTGTTCATTTTGCTCACATCCTGTAGATGAAGCTACTGTGGTAACTCAAAGTCACGCCATTCAAAGGATCTAAACGAACCGTTTTCAAGTTTGCTGAGCCAGACTTTGTTGCCTACAGCAGAGGTATTACTGGCAAAACTGCTCTGGGTCTCCAGACCAATATCCCAATCCTTCAGATCATAAAGAGCATCAACTACTGACTGTCGTGTTACTGGACCATCAATACGTTTTAATGCCTGGCAAAATACTTTTGCCACGATGTAGCCTTCCAGAGAGACCGTATTGGGCTGCAAGTTTTTATCATATTGCGCCAAAGCCTGCCGATATTCATTGACGATCGGCAAATCCGCATCGACTTCCGGCACAACCTGACTGACCAGAACATTTGCATCAATCCCTTTAAGAGATTGCTCCAGTACATGGCTACCGACAAATGACACATTCACAAACCACATGTCCGGCTTATCTGCATGCAATAGTTTTATAAACTTGGCCGATGGGGCATAACTGCCAGCCATCAGAATAACTTTGGGTGTTTTTTTTGCTTTGAGAATCGTCGCAACAGCACTTTCGACATTCATTGTATTGCGAGAATAATAGGCATGAGGCAGGTACTCCGCCCGATAAAACCCTTTGGCTTGCAAGGCCAGCGCAGCTGACTGATATACCGCATTGCCATAACTATCCTGCTGCGTAAAAAAAGCGATCTCATCGGCTTGAATGCCCGCATTCAATAAACCGTAAATCAACGTTGCGACTTCCTGTCGATATCCTGGCCGAATATTAATGATATAACGACTAGGGGGATCTCGCCTTAGCACTTCACCGCCGGAAAATGCACCGACCAAAGCAACCTGAGATTGTTCCGCAATCGGAACAGTGACAACTGCCGTTGGTGTTCCAACATTACCCAGTACCGCCACGACATCATGCTCAGTAATAAGCTGCCGCATATTAGAGGCTGCCAGAACTGGTTCGTAGGAGTCATCCAGTGCCAATAGTTCAATACGATTGCCCTGAATGCCTCCCTGATCATTTACTTTGGAAAAAAAAGCGTTTATTCCGGCTTGCATTGACAATCCCATTTCAGCTAGTGGACCAGTCAATGCACTACTCATGCCAACATGTATATTTTCAGCCAGGACGTTTTTCGTCAGCAAAAGGCCAACGCAACACAGAATAACAAGCCTATTCATCCTTGCGGGCTTCATTCTTTACTTGTGGTTCTTCATCCGCTTCGGTCTCTTCAGGATCGTTATCATCATCCATCAATACCCGGTTAGCGGCGCCATCCATATCGTCGTACTGACCACTTCGAACAGCCCAGAAAAACACTGCAACACCCACCAGGCCCAGCAATAACATACCGGGTAAAAGTCCATAAATGACTTCCATAGCCTACCTCTTTACTATTCGACTAATCCTGGCAGCATTACCAATGACAAGTAACGAACTAATCGGCATCGTGATTGCTGCCAGTAAGGGACTGACTAAGGCCATCATAGCTAATGGAACCATAATCACGTTATAACTTATGGATAATACAATATTCTGCCGGATGGTGCGTAATGTCCGAGCAGCCAACTGCCTTGCCAAAGCGACCTGACTCAGTTGATTATGCGATAGGATAATATCGGCACTTTCAATAGAGACATCGGTCCCCGAAGCCAGAGCTATACCCACATCAGCCTGAATTAATGCGGGTGAATCATTAATGCCATCACCGACCATTGCAACAAAATCGCCTTGTTGCTGTAATCGCTGAATCACCTGCCGTTTCTCAGCAGGCAATACTTCGGCCAATCGCTGGATATTGCCTAAATCTGCGGTAACCGAATCCACTACCAGTTGACGATCACCACTTAATACAGTGACTTTAAGCCCCTGTGCCAACATGTCAGCAATCACGTTTTTTGCGTCATCTCGTAACGTATCGAACAAGCCTAAAATGCCTATCAGTTTTTGATCACGTGCCACAAATACACCGCTGATCCCTTGTTGTTCCAGCTGATTGACCTGTGATTGCCATTCGCCATTTAGCTTTATATCATGCAGCGTCATCCATTCCGCCGTACCTACCAGAATTTTCTGTCCCTCAATATCCGCTTCCACCCCTCTTCCCGGAGAAGCATTAAACCTGGAAATCTCCAATAAAGGCAGATTCTCTTGCTGAGCGGCTGAGATAATGGTTTTTGCAATACCGTGTTCGGACTGTTGCTCTGCTGACGCCGCAATCTGTAAGACCGTTTGTGGGGAAATGCCTTCCGCGGTGAATCGTTTAACCAGCCTTAATTTACCTTCAGTCAATGTGCCTGTTTTATCAAACACATAATGAGTCACACTGGATAACTTCTCTAATGCAACACCTTGTTTGATCAAAATACCATTGCTAGCCCCTACACCACTGGCAACCGCAATCGACATTGGGGTTGCCATGCCAAAAGCACAGGGACAGGTCACTACTAATACTGAGGCTGCAGCCAATAATGCTTTTTCAAAATCACTTCCCACCCAGTACATAAAGGTCAATGTAGCAAGGGTCAAGGTAATTACCACAAACCAGGGAACGATTTTGTCTGCCAGGGTTTGAATAGGGGCTTTAGAGGTTTGCGCCTCATCCATCAGCGCAATGATTTTCGCCAGGGCAGTATGGCGTAACACATGTTTTGCTCTGACAACAAAAGCGCCTTCCCCATTAATACTGCCGGCCACTACAGAATCTTCAGGTTGTTTGCGAATCGGTTGTGATTCGCCAGTCAACATTGATTCATCGACGACACTTTCACCCTCGGTCACAATGCCATCGACTGGTATATTCTCACCGGGACGGACCAGCACCAAATCCCCTGCTTTTACCGAACGGATAGGCACTGTTTTCTGGACACCCGCTTCAATTAGGGTTGCCAGTTTCGGTTGTAACTCCAGCATGCGCCGCGTTGCGGATAGCGCGTTCCGCTTGGAAAGCGCTTCCAAATATCGGCCAATAAGAATCACAAAGATAAAATTCACTACCGTATCAAAGAAGACTTCGCCATCTAACGATCCAGTGAAGGTGATATACGTTGAGTAAATATAGGTTGCAGTAGCACCGATAGCAATCGGTAAATCCATGGTCAGATAACGGCTGCGTAATCCACTTATTGAATTGTGAAAAAATGGATAACCTGAATAAAGCAATGTTGGTGTGGCAATAAAAAAGCCCACCCAATGAAACAGATTGCGGAACTCGTCTTCTGCTGCACCGGAATACAATGCAATGGAAACCCACATCAGGTTCATCATGGCAAAACCGGCAAAAGCCATTCGATATACTAATCCACGATGACGCTTGGCCAATGCACCTTCTGCCGTTTCCGGGTCAAAAGGCACTGCTGCATAGCCCAGTTTAGCGAGGTGCTGCATTAAAACAGATAAGGAAGTTTCGCGATTATCCCAGCGAATTCGACAGCGTTTTGCTGTCAAATTTACATCTGCCTCCAACACACCCGGTAATTTATGTAGTGCATGTTCAATTAACCAAACGCAGGCAGCACAATGTATCCCCTCGATTAACAGGTAAATGGTGCGTTTATCGCCTAGATCATCAACATAATCTGCCTGAATTTCATCAATATCATAGGCATGAAAATCATTAGCTGTTTCAGGCGGGGGGGCAAGTGATTCGCCTTCTGGCGTTTTATTATAAAAACCCTGTAGTCCCGCTGCGTAGATTGTCTGGCATGCCATTTGGCAGCCATGACAACAAAAGTCATGTGGAAGGGAATTTATTTGTGCAGTAAATTCACCGGGATTTTTGACAATTAATCCACAATGAAAACATTCGCTTTTTTTAGTTTGCGCGGCAGATTCAGACAAAAACTATCAACTTGCTTTTAAATAATTAAGGATCAATATAAATTCTGCGGGTGATCAGAAACTCATCATCTCCACGTTTGGCTTCAACTATTATGTCCCAGTTACCTGGCAAGCCAAACTCAATATCCGCGCCATAACGTCCCAGACCAATAGGATTCATTTCAACCGAAAAATCTTCACGCTGATCTGAAGGGCGATAAGCGAATAAGCTGACAGAATCCAATTCTACAGTTGTAGAATTTTTTCCTTGGATCAGCACTTCATAAGCCTGACGCTGATTGACCCGGTTATTTGCAGGAACCATAATAACCCCGCTCCAGCCGAGCTTATTTTCCTGTTCAAGCTGCATATCTTTCTCAGCGTAAGCCTTGCCTCGCTCATAGTAATTATCGACGACCAGATTTGGTGGCGACTTAAATGCCAGGTAGATAAATATGATATTCATCGTGACAAACGTGCACAAAAAAGCGAGAAAACCTAAGACCCATGGATTCTTCAGTGCTTGATTATTTTCTTGTGAGATTGCCATCATTTCGGCCCCATAAAGACACTTTCATACTGGACAGAAACACCCGGGTTGGAAACGACATTAGCAATAAAAGTCAGGTGTTCAAGTTCTTTGTTGAGTTCTCCATCTGGCACTCTAACCAGTGCCTGTAATGGAATAACCTTACCGGGTTCAATAATAACGCTGTGGTCAATACCATGCAAAGTGGCGCCTTCCAAACCACTGATGCCATACTGAACTTCCATGGTTTTATTGGTTTTGTTAAGCATTTTAAGTGTGTAACGGTTCTGAATAGATCCATCACTTAGCTGAACAAATACCGGTTGTCGATTGTGAATAACCTGAAACTCTGTCGACGAGAGCGTGGCAAATCCATAACCAACGCCAGACATTGCCATCATCAATATAAATGAATAAATAATAACTCTCGGACGTTTATATAACGGGGCCGGTTGAGCATTGTGATGTAAATCCTTGTATGACGCATAACGAATCAGACCACGAGGCTGATTGGTTTTGTCCATAATACTGTCACAGGCATCAATACACATACCACAGGTGATACATCCCTCTTGTTGCCCCTTACGTATATCAATTCCGGTAGGACATACTGCAACACACACCTTGCAATCGATACAGCTGCCTTTACTAGAGTCCATAGCACCTTTTTTAAGCTTACCACGGGGTTCGCCACGTTCGGCATCATATGCTGGCAGCACGGTATCCTGATCATACATAACTCCTTGCAGACGGGCATATGGGCATAGCCAGAAACAGACCTGCTCACGCATAAATCCAGCAAAGATATATGTTCCAATAGTAAACATAGCCAGGACTATCCAGGCAGCTAATGACGCCTGCAGATGAAAATAGTCATACCAGAGTTGATACGCATCGGTAAACCAGGCAGCAAAGGTAACGCCAGTCAGTAAGGCAATTGACAACCATAAAGCATGTTTCAGAACAATGCGGGAGACTTTGCTGATGGTATTCGGTGAGTTTTTAAACTTCATCGCTTTTTGAGGTGTATCACCTTCAATACGGGTTTCGATAAAGGTAAAAACATCGGTCCAGACAGTTTGAAAACAGAAATAACCACAGAATACCCGACCCGCAATACTGGTTACTGCCGCCAACAATATGGCAAAGAATAATAATGTAAGGGAAAGCATCCAGATATCTTGTGGGAAAATGGTGATATCTAAAAAGTTGAATTGACGATTGGGGATATCGAAAAGAATTGCCTGTTGGCCGTTCCAGCGTAGGTAAGGCCCAATAAAGAAAATTAACCAGACCGACATACCAAACCATTTAAGGCGTCTGAAACGACCAGACATCCGCTTTGCTACGACCTTAGTGCCACCGGCATTAACATGCCAGTCAGAGACCTCATCATAGATGTCATTAATATTGAGCTCTGCTGACTTCAGTTGTTCCGACACAGTTTGTACCTCACAGGCAACTTATCCGATGGAATTATACCACGCCAAATAATATAAGCATTTACTAATTTAGCTTTTGACGTACAAAAAAAGCCGACAAAATCGGCTTTTTTTGATTCGTCGCTCTGTCAATTATCGTTGGAACTGTCTTCCATGTTTTTAACGACCTTGTAGGCAATCACGCCAATCACAACAATTGTCAATACAAGACTTACAATCGCACCAATCGCTACAGCATCTAAACCCATATCAATCTCCTTGAATCTATCGACTCGTAATTACGTTAGCTTGAGTCTACTCTACGCCACCACCGAGTTGATGGACATAAACAGCCAGTTTTTTGATTTCAGTTTCTGAAAGCCGTTGAGTTTCATCACCTTCATAATATTCTTCAGGATCATCACCGTATTCTTCTGCTTCCAAACGTACGGCAAGCTTTTCATTCCAGGCTGGCATTACTGCAATACGAGTCTTTGGATCATTCGCAGCATTTACGCCGTGAAGAATCGTATGGCGAATTTCATCCGGTTCCCCAGAAAAGCGCCAGACTTTATCTGATAAGTTAGCCGAGCCTAATTGCTGAATGCCTTTAGCATCTGCACCATGGCATGCTACACAACCTTTTTCGTTGTAAAGTTTCCATTGCGCTTCGGTGGCTTCACCAGCCGAGTTACTCAACACGAATTCAACCAGACCATCCACTTCTTCTTCGGTTAACAGCTCAGCATGTGCTGGCATCATTCCTTGACGACCTTTGGCCAGGGTTTCAATGATCTTGTTTACCGTTCCACCGTACAACCAGTCATCATCAGCCAGGATAGGATATCCCGAACCAGGTTGAGGATATCCACCCACACCATGACAAGCGGCACAATTGTCACCATAAAGCACTTTGCTTGAACCTACTGCATAGCGTAACAGCTCATCATCTTCGAGAATTTCTTCTGCTGACATTGCAGCAATACGATCTTCAAAAGGTGCACGTTTTTCCTGAATTTTTGCCATGTCATCCTTGTATTCATTGATCTGCGTCCAGCCCAGAATACCTTCGGTGTTTCCATTCACTAATGGCAGAGAAGGATAAAGAATAAAATACACCAGCACTAACAAACCGCTCAGGTATAAAGCTATTGTCCACCAACGCGGCGGTGGATTAGTCAATTCTCTGATGCCATCCCATTCATGTCCGGTATCAGGACATTCATTTGGGTTTTTATTGTTATCAGCCATCATTTTTCTCCGAATTTATATCGTCATCTCTCAGTGGCAAGTCACGATGCGATTCAAGTTTTTCTTTGTTTTTAGGGCGTAACACCCAGAAATACATACCAAACATCAGTAAGAAAATAACAACCGTCAGAATGGTACCCACCCAATCGCTTACGGTCATTGCAGACCAGTTTGTCTTAAAATAAGACAGAAAATCACTCACGGTAATCTCTTCCTGGTTCAAATTGAATCATGGTGCCAAGCACTTGCAGATAAGCGACCAGAGCATCCATTTCAGTTTTGCCTTCTACGAATTCTGCTGCTCCCAGAATTTCTTCATCACTGTAAGGAACCCCCAGGACTTTCATTGCTTTGAGTCGCTTAACCATGCCTTCACCATCGATGGTGGATTTGTCCAGCCAAGGATATCTAGGCATAACGGATTCAGGTACAACAGAACGCGGGTCACGCAAATGCTGAATATGCCATGCATCAGAGTATTTACCACCAACACGCGCTAAATCAGGACCGGTACGCTTGGAACCCCACTGAAATGGGTGGTCATATTTGGACTCAACAGCCAATGAATAATGACCATAACGATCTTTTTCATCACGGAATGGACGTACCATTTGTGAATGACACAGATAGCAACCTTCCCGCTGATAAATGTCACGTCCAGCTAGCTCAAGTGCAGTGTATGGACGTACACCCTGCAGTTCTTCGTATTCTGGAAAAACATCATCCTCAAAAGTATTATCCAAATAGAACAATGGAACGATCTCGACAATACCACCGACTGACACTACCAACGCCGTCGCTAGCACCAGCCCCCACACATTTTGTTCTACCCACTCTTGAAAGCTAATGCGTTTATTAGATTTTTTAGCCATGCTGATACCCTCAAATATTCGCTGCAGTTGCCATTTCGGCGGACGGTTTTGCAATCGCGCGGCGAATAGTCACTGTTACGTTAAACAGCATGATGACCGCACCCAGGAAGAAAATCAGTCCACCAATTGCACGCATCGCGTAATAAGGATGCATTTGTGCTACAGACTCAACAAAGGTGTAGGCCAAATTGCCATATTCATCGTATGCACGCCACATCAGGCCTTGCATGATACCGGACACCCACATTGCAGTGATGTAAATTGCGGTACCAATAGTCGCCATCCAGAAATGCAGATTGACCAGTTTGACTGAATACATGGTTGTACCCCACATACGTTCGACCATATGGTACAAGGCACCCACAGAAACCATTGCAACCCAACCAAGTGCGCCTGAATGAACGTGACCGATAGTCCAGTCAGTGTAATGTGACAACGCATTTACGGTTTTCGAAGCCATAACCGGACCTTCGAAAGTTGACATCGCATAGAACGCCAAAGAGACAATCAGGAAACGTAAAATATAGTCTGTACGTAATTTGTCCCACGCACCGCTCAGGGTAAACATACCGTTTAACGCACCACCCCATGAAGGAATAATCATCGCAAGGGAAATGGCTGCACCCAGTGAACCGGTCCAATCTGGCAGAGCGGTATATTGAAGATGGTGAGCCCCCAACCAGACATAACCGAATACCAGCGCCCAGAAGTGGATAACTGACAGGCGGTACGAGTAAACCGGACGGTTTGCCTGTTTAGGTACGAAGTAATACATGATGCCTAGGAAACCAGCAGTCAGGAAGAAACCAACAGCGTTATGACCCCACCACCATTGAATCATCGCATCCTGAACCCCGGAGAAAATGGAATAGGATTTCCACATACTGACGGGAATAGACAGACTATTGACTACATGGAGGTAGGTAATCATGATCATCATTGCCAGGAAGAACCAGTTGGCAACATAGATATGCGAAACCTTTCGGATCGATAAGGTCATGATGAAATTGAACATGTAGGCAATCCAAACCACCGCAATTAAAATATCCAGCGGCCATTCCAGTTCAGCATATTCTTTTGATTGAGTCAGACCTAAAGGCAGAGTAATGATGGCTCCGAGAATAATCAGGTTCCAGCCCCAGAAGGTGAACCATGCCAATTTATCACTCCACAGTCTGACGCCAGAGGTGCGTTGAACAACATAAAATGCTGTCGCCATCAAAGTCGAACCACCAAACGCAAAGATAACCGTATTGGTATGTAATGGGCGTAGTCGACCAAAACTGATATACGGATTATCAAAATTCAAATCTGGCCAGGCTAACTGCGATGCAATAAATACACCCATACCCGTTCCGGCAACCAAATAGACACACGCCATATAGGCGAACCATTTGACCACTTCAAAGTTGTACTGTTGTTTCGCCTGCATAGCGATCACACCTTCTCTTTCATGAAAACTCTTTCACTGTTTCTTTATTAAGAAAACAGAACCCCATTTCATTCTGCCTAACGTTCCAGCTAATGAATTTTACCGCAAAACAACTAGGTTGATGATTTCAAATCCGTGATCCAGATCAATTTTGCTGGTTTTGCTTCTACTTTCACTGGCTTGAAGTTATCCAAATAGGAGAATTTTCCTGACTTCATCTGACGGGGTCAAGTATTAGCAAAAAAGCTATTTCAGCAGAAGCTAATAAGTAACGTAAAAACAATGATTTAATCCATATGTTTAATATGGTTATTTACTTGTTCAATTGCGGTGCATTAGTCGTCATCCGCATTAATTGTAAAAGTAAATCAATACTATTGGTTTTCTGCCTTCATTCAACAGCAAGTTATAGGTACGGCAAGCAGCGCCAAGTGACATGGTTTCCAGTGAGATCCCATACTGTGCCAGGTTGCCAGTAATTTGTAATATATTGGGAGTAATACCTTCGTTATTCACCATAATGACAACGTCAGCATTGAAGGATTTTATTATCTCAATTTGAGAATCGCTAGACTGTTCAGCGAGAGTTTGGAGATCCAGTGCATCGAATACACCTTCAGGAGATAAAACACAGTCATGTGTTATTTGTTGTGGAATTTGATTTGGAGCTTGAATCAGTAGAAAGCCGTCGCCATAACTTTTAATTACAAGAGCGTCAGTAACGGCTTCCTGACTAATTTTCATTTTTGTTAAAAACCAGCGGCATTATTAACGCGATCGCGTAATTCTTTTCCGGGTTTAAAGTGTGGTACATATTTTTCATCAAGTTTAACGGATTCACCGCTTTTTGGATTACGTCCTACTCTTGGTGGACGATGATGCAAGGTGAAACTGCCAAACCCTCTGATCTCAATACGATCACCACGTGACAGACAATCGCTCATCTGTTCAAGAATTAACTTCACCGCTAGTTCAACGTCTCGGTAATTCAATAGAGATTGTTTTTCGGATAGTATTTCTATCAAATCAGACTTGGTCATAATTTCCTAGATTCCCGGCAGTAGACTTTTGGGTTATGCCTTAAATAAAAAGGCAGCTGTATAACAAGAAAATGAGCATCCGGCCTGACCGGATGCTCACCCAATGATCAGATTAGCTGTCTTTCTGATTCATCTGTTCTTTCAGCAAATCACCTAAAGTGGTATTGCCGGAACTAACATTACTGTACTCTTTCACTGCTTCAGATTCTTCCTGATCATCCTTAGCTTTGATTGACAGAGTCAGCGTGCGATCCTTGCGAGACATTCCTGTAAATTTAGCTTCAACTTCATCACCGATATTCAGCACTTTGCTGGCATCTTCGATACGCTCACGTGCGATATCAGCTACGCGAACGTAACCTTCAACACCTTCAGCCAATTCAATCGTTGCACCTTTAGCATCAACTGCAATGACTTTACCAGTCACAACGGTGCCACGTGGGTGTTCAGACAGATAAGCTGAGAACGGATCGTCCTGCAATTGTTTGATACCCAGTGAAATCCGTTCACGTTCAGGGTCAATCGCCAATACAACAGCTTCCACTTCATCGCCTTTTTTGAAGTCACGAATTAATTCTTCGTTTTCTTCTTCCCAAGAGATGTCTGACAAGTGGATCAGGCCGTCAATGCCACCATCCAGACCAATGAAGATACCGAAATCAGTGATTGATTTGATAGCGCCGCTGACTTTATCACCTTTGTTATGAGTCATTGAGAACTCTTCCCAAGGGTTAGTCTGGCACTGTTTGATACCCAGTGAGATACGACGACGTTCAGCGTCAATATCCAGAACCATAACTTCAACTTCATCACCCAAAGTAACCAGTTTAGAAGGGTGAACGTTTTTGTTGGTCCAGTCCATTTCAGACATGTGAACCAAACCTTCAACACCATCTTCGATTTCAACAAAGCAACCGTAGTCAGCAATGTTAGTGACTTTACCCTGGATGCGGGTGCTATTTGGATAACGACGTGCGATATCTTTCCATGGATCGTCGCCCAACTGTTTCAGGCCTAGCGATACACGTTCACGTTCTTTATCAAATTTCAGAACCTGTACATCGATTTCGTCACCGATAGCGACAACTTCTGAAGGATGTTTAACACGTTTCCATGCCATATCAGTGATATGCAACAGACCGTCAATACCACCCAAGTCAACAAACGCGCCGTAATCAGTCAGGTTCTTAACGATACCTTTAACAACTTTGCCTTCTTCCAATGTTTCCAGAAGGGCTTCGCGTTCAACGCTGTTCTCAGCTTCCATAATGGCACGACGAGAAACAACGATATTGTTACGTGGGCGATCCAGCTTAATCAGTTTGAACTCAAGCTCTTTGCCTTCGAGGTGTGAAGTATCACGGATAGGACGTACATCAACAAGTGAACCCGGCAGAAACGCTCGGATGTTTTCCAGATCTACAGTGAAACCACCTTTAACCTTACCGGAAATAATACCGATAACAGTTTCATTGGCTTCAAATGCATGTTCCAATCTAATCCATGCTTCAGCGGCTTTGGCTTTTTCACGTGATAATTGTGTTGCACCAAATCCATCTTCCAGTGTTTCCAGAGAAACATCGACCAAATCACCAACAGAAACGGTGATTTCACCTTTTTCGTTCATGAACTCGGCAACTGGGATAGCGCCTTCAGATTTCAGACCTGCGTTAACCATAACAACATCAGGACCAACATTGACTACCGTACCGGTAACAATTTTGCCTGGTTGCATTGGGGTTGCGTTTAGACTCTCTTCAAAGAGATCAGCAAAGCTTTCGCTCATTATAAATATCCTTGATCCTGTTCAGATAACAGAATCGCCCGTTAGTCCTGCGATTGCAGGAAATTAACAAAAAACCTGCCTGGAACACCCAGACAAGTACCCTAATAAATCAGCCGATTAATGCACTGACTTTTTCTAAAACAGCTTCGATACCGAGTTGTGTTGAATCGAGAATAACGGCATCATCGGCAGGCCGTAGTGGCGCTACTTCACGTTGCGTATCCCGTTCATCACGTTCTGATATTTCGGCTACGAGATCGGAAAGGTTACTATCAATTCCTTTCTCTTTCAACTGCTTATATCGTCTCTCCGCCCGAACCTTGGCACTGGCTGTGAGAAAGACTTTGTATGGCGCATCTGGAAACACCACCGTACCCATATCGCGGCCATCTGTGACTAAACCTGGCGGTTGGCAAAAATCACGCTGTCTTTGTAATAAAGCTGAGCGAACTGCCGGAAATGCGGCAACTTTTGATGCGGCATTGCCGGCCTGTTCAGAACGAATCAGTAACGAAACATCTTCGCCTTCGAGAATAACCTGCAACTGTCCATCCTTTAACACAAACTGCACATCCAGCTGACCCGCTATGGATGCCAGCGCTGCTTCATCCGTTAAATCAATTTGATGCTTTAATGCCGCCTGAGCCAGGACACGGTAAATTGCACCACTATCCAGGTAGTGCCAACCCAGCTTTTCTGCCATACGCTGGGCCAAAGTGCCCTTTCCGGAGCCGCTTGGACCATCAATTGTTAATACAGGTATATCAGACATCGAAGGCATCAATCTGCAAACCACAGTGAGTCGCTAATTCGACAAAATTTGGAAATGAGGTTGCCACATTGGCACAGTCATTAATCTGTATGGCGCCGCCAGCCTGTAGTGCCGCCATAGCAAATGACATCGCAATACGGTGATCACCATGTCCATCCACTTCGCCACTGCCAATAATGCCACCTTCTATAATCATGCCATCAGACGTTGGCTGAGCATCGATGCCGAGTGCCTGTAATCCATCAGCCATGACCTGAATTCGGTCACTCTCTTTCACCCGTAATTCTTCAGCACCCGTCAATACTGTGCGGCCTTCTGCACAGGCTGCGGCAATAAATATTGCCGGAAATTCATCAATCGCCAATGGCACCTGATCCTGAGGAATTTCAATTCCGCTCAACGGTGCATAGCGAACCCGGATATCTGCCACCGGTTCACCACCGGTTACCGCTTCGTTGCTCAAGCTTATATCCGCCCCCATTTGCTTCAAAATATTGATGACACCCGTCCGCGTAGGGTTAATACCTACATGTTGCAGAGTAATATCCGAACCCGGTGCAATAGCGGCTCCCACCATAAAGAACGTGGCCGAGGAAATATCGCCAGGCACATCAATACTGGTTGCGGTTAATTTTCCGCCACCCTGAATACTGATGCGGTTACCGTGAACCACGACTGGATATCCCATGCCTTGCAACATGCGTTCAGTATGATCGCGAGTCGGGGCAGGTTCCGTCACGCTAGTGGTTCCTTCAGCATACATGCCGGCAAGTAACAGACAGGATTTAACCTGAGCACTGGCCATTGGCAAGTCATATTCAATAGCCTTTAATTTATGGCCACCATGAATAGTCAGAGGCGGTTTACCATCTGCACTATCGATATTTGCCCCCATGAGGGCTAAGGGATCGGTTACCCGACGCATGGGACGACCTGATAAAGATTTATCACCACTCATCGTCACATCAAAACTTTGCCCTGCCAATAAACCACTTAATAAGCGAATTGACGTGCCAGAGTTACCGACATATACATCATTTTCCGGGGCTTTCAGTCCATGCATACCGACACCATGCACGGTGACTTTGCCATCCGTCGGCCCATCAATTTTGACACCCATGGCACGAAAAGCGGCCAATGTCGCTAGTGCATCTTCACCTTCCAGAAAACCGCTGATTTCAGTCACACCCTCTGCCAGTGATCCCAGCATAATAGAACGATGTGAAATGGATTTATCTCCGGGCACGCGGAAGCTGCCTGTTAATTGACCACCAGCCTGTACTATAAATTTACGATCCTGCTGCCCGCTCACGCTACTGTTCACTCCCACTTTACACTTCGCTGTTATCTTTCAGATCTGGATCGGCGAAACGTGTATCTCTGGCCCGTTTTGCTCGCCCGAATATATCAATAAGATAATCGCCATCATCTTGCCGAATCGCCTGTTCAATCTTATCCAGACCACTACGATATTGTTGTAATAATTCTAGAATCGCACTACGGTTGCCGAGGCAGATATCCCGCCACATCACTGCATCACTTGACGCGATCCGGGAAAAATCTCGAAAGCCACCAGCGGCATATCGCAATACTTCATCGCAATCTTCACGCTGGGCTAACATTCCGACCAGATTAAACGCCAAAACATGCGGTAAATGACTGGTAGCAGCCAGCACCACATCATGATGCTCAACCTCCATTTCAAATACATCTGCACCGGCCTGTTGCCACATTTGACGCACTTGTTCCAGAGCTGATTTATTGGTTTCTGCCACTGGGGTTAAAACGACCCGATGCTGTTGATAAAGCTCAGCAAACGCAGCTGATGGGCCACTTTTCTCAGTACCGGCAATCGGATGGCCTGGCACAAAGTGATCAAACTTAATCCCCAATGCCTGGCGAGCCGCATCAATAACCTGTTGTTTGGCACTGCCACCATCAGTCACAATCGTCTGCGGTTTAAGATGCGGTGCTATTTGTTCAAATACTGCCTGCATCGCCCCCATTGGTACTGCCACAAATACCATATCGGCATCTGCTACGGCCTCCGCCAGCGACGCTGCTGCTTTATCGATAATACCTAACGCCAAAGCTTCTTCACGCGCGGCCTGAGAGCGAGAGAAACCTGTCACCTGTTCAACCAATCCGGCTTTTTTTAATGCCAAAGCCAGTGAACCGCCAATCAGTCCAACGCCGATGATAGCCAGATGCTTAATCATTTGGCCTCTGACAAACTGTTTGCCAATGCTTCAAGACAACGCTGGTTTTCATGCTCCAGGCCGATGCTTATGCGTAAATGGTTTGGCAGACCATAGCCTGCAACCGGTCTGACAATAACGCCCTGTTGCAGCAGCTTTTCATAAATATCAGCAGCATTGGTGTTTACATCAACACAGATAAAATTGGCTTTTGAGGGAATATAATTCAATCCCATCGCATCAAAGCCATCGATGTATTGCTGCATCCCTTCGGTATTCACCTGTTTAGCACATTGCAGATAATCTTCATCGCCCAACGCGGCAATCGCAGCACTCATCGCCAGATGATTGACATTAAATGGCTGGCGCAGACGATTTAATAAATCAGCAATCTCTGGACTTGATAGCGCAAAACCCACCCGTAATCCCGCCAGACCATAAGCCTTGGAAAAGGTACGGCAAATGATTAAGTTAGGAAACTGTTTGAGCCAATCAATGCTGTTTACCTCTTCATCGCCATATTCAATATAGGCTTCATCCAATACGACTATCACGTTATCAGCAACTGACTGCAGAAAAGTATGAACTTCCGTTGCCGGAATATGCGTTCCGGTGGGATTGTTAGGATTGGCAATAAAAATCAGCTTGGTTTTTTCAGTGATGGCCCGCTGCATGGCTGTTAAATCATGTCCATACTGTTTGGCGGGCACTTCCACCAATGTGGCACCTATTGCCTGCGTCACCAATGGATATACTGCAAACGCGTGTTGGGAGAATATGACTTCATCCGCAGGTGAAGCAAAACAGCGAGCAATAAGCTCCAGCACATCGTTAGAACCATTCCCTAAGGTAATCTGGTTGGCATCAATCTGAAACTTTTCAGATAAAGCCAGTTTTAATGCATAGCCATTACCATCCGGATAACGGGTTAAATCGCGAGTTGCCAACGCAATTGCAGCTTGTGCAGCTTGTGATGGACCAATCGGACTCTCATTTGAGGCGAGTTTGATGACATCTCTTACGCCATATTGACGTTGTAATTCCTCAATGGGTTTTCCCGGTACATAAGGCTGCAAACCGGCAATGCTTTCTACCGCTAAATCACACAGATTCATTTTTGCTCCGCTGGTTTTTTGAAACTATCCACAATCAACAATACGGCGCCAATACAAATAGCCGCATCGGCTATATTAAAGGCTGGCCAGTGATAACTTCCAACATAGATATCTATAAAATCAATAACATAGCCATGGATGAATCGATCAATAACATTGCCGATAGCACCGCCAATAATCAATGCAATTGCTATCGCTTCGACTTTTGCCTGCGCTTTCAAACGTGATAACCAAATCATTAACACTATTGAAACGGAGATCGCCAGACCAATAAAGAAAAAGCGTTGCCAGCCACCGGCCCCCGCCAGAAAACTGAATGCCGCTCCACTATTGTGTGCCAAAGTGAAATTGAAATACGGCATCACGGCGACGGTTTGATAAAGCTCCAGCCAGTTTGCCATAACAACTTTGGTCAGCTGATCCAGCACAATAACCAGGGCGCTAATCCATAACCACTTCATCATAATATTGGCCTCAGGCAAAACGGCGGGTTTCGCCATCGCCATCTACGTTTTCAACACAGCGACCACATAATTCAGGGTGGTCAGCGTGACTGCCCACATCGTCAGTTTGGTGCCAGCAACGTTCGCAGCGAGAATTTGCAGAAGCTTGAATATTGACTGCCAGGCCCGTCAAACCGGTATTAATAGCCGTTCCCGGTTTATCTGCCATTGCAAAACGCCTGGCTGACGATGTAATCAATACGAACTTCAACTCATCGCCAACTTTATTCAATATTTCCAGCAACTTATCTTCTGCATACAGATTAACGTCAGCAGTTAAACCGCCTTTTACTTCGCCGTGATTTCGTTTGTTTTCCAATTCTTTTGCTACGGCTTCACGTACAGAAAACAACTGTTGCCAATCAGCCACCGACAAAACACTATCTTGCGATAAAGGTTCCAGAGATTGATACCAGTCATTCAATAACACCGAAGCATTACGTTGACCCGGAATAAACTCCCAAAGCTCATCCGCAGTGAAACTCAGTATCGGTGCAATCCAGCGGCTTAACGCTTCGAGGATATGATACATAGCTGTTTGCGATGAACGGCGTCCAAGGCTGTCAGCTGGCATCGTATACTGCCGATCTTTGGTGATATCCAGATAGGCACTGCCCAGCTCATTGGCACAGAAGTTATGTACTTTCTGATAAATCAGATGGAACTGATAGCTTTCATAAGCCGCCAGGATTTCCAGCTGCAGATGATAGGCACGATCCATTACCCAGCGATCCAGTGGTAATAACTTCTCCGTGGCGACCAGATTGGCGGCAGGATCAAAATCATTCAGATTCGATAATAAATACCGTGCAGTATTACGAATACGGCGATATGAGTCCGCGGTGCGTTTCAGAATTTCATCCGATACCGTCATTTCAGCACTGTAATCCGTCGCCGCTACCCAGAGACGGATAATATCGGCACCAAGATTATTGACTACTTTTTGCGGTGAAACCGTATTTCCCTTGGATTTGGACATTTTCTTGCCTTCGGCATCCACGGTAAACCCGTGGGTCAGCACCGCTTTGTAAGGTGCTTTACCAGTAGTAGCAACTGATGTCAGTAATGATGATTGGAACCAGCCACGGTGTTGATCACTGCCTTCAAGATACAAATCTGCAGGGCGTTGTAAATCATCACGCCGGGTTAACACGCAGGCATGTGAGACTCCGGAATCAAACCAGACATCCAGCGTATCGGTGACTTTGAAATAATTTTCTGCGTCTGCACCAATCAAATCGCTGGCATCCATATCAAACCAGGCATCGATACCCTCCTGTTCAACAGCCAAAGCAACTTTTTCGATTAAAGCCTGTGAATCGGGATGTAATTCCCCACTCTGCTGATGAACAAATAATGGAATAGGCACACCCCAGGTACGTTGGCGGGAGATACACCAATCCGGACGACCTGACACCATATTTTCAATACGTTTCTGGCCCCAGTCCGGCATCCATTTAGTGGTAGCAATCGCCTGCATGGCCTGATCGCGCAAACCATTCTGATTCATGCTGACAAACCATTGAGGTGTGGCACGAAAAATAATCGGCGTTTTATGCCGCCAGCAATGTGGATAGCTGTGACGGATATCGATATGGCACAGCAAAGCCGATTTTTCTTTTAATAATTCAATAACCTGTGGATTGGCCTTAAATACCGACTCACCGGCAAACACTGGGGTATCAGGCAAAAACACACCATTGCCCCCCACTGGATTATCTACTTCCAGCTTATATTTCAGACCAACAATATAATCATCCTGACCGTGACCGGGAGCAGTATGTACCGCACCGGTACCGGCATCAGTCGTGACATGGTCACCCAGAATAACTGGCACCTTGCGATCATAAAACGGGTGTTGCAACTGTAAACCTTCAAGCGTTGCGCCTTTAACCCGGGCAATCACTTCACCGGTTAATTGATAACGTTCCAGCGCTTTTTCATACAACGCTTCAGCGAGCACCAAACGCTCGTTATCACATTGCACCACAACATAATCTAACTCAGGATGTAAACAAACAGCCTGATTGGCAGGCAGTGTCCATGGTGTGGTAGTCCAGATAGCAATGCTGACAGCGCCAGAGCCATTGTTCGGACAGGCTTTATCAAATGCAGCCACATCGACCAAAGGAAAACGGACATCAATGGCCGGTGACGTTTTATCCTCATATTCGACTTCGGCTTCAGCCAAAGCTGAACCACAATCCACACACCAGTGAACCGGTTTCACACCCTTGTGTAAATGACCGTTTTCAATGATTTCACCCAATGTGCGGATAATGTCAGCCTCAAACTGAAAATCCATGGTCAGATAAGGATTATCCCAATCGGCCAGTACACCCAGTCGTTTGAAATCTTCACGTTGCCCATCAACCTGTTTAGCCGCATAGTCACGACAGGCCTGACGGAACTCTGCCGGACTGACTTTTACACCGGGCTTACCAACTTTTTTCTCGACATTTAATTCAATAGGCAGACCATGGCAATCCCAGCCGGGAACATAGGGAGTATCAAAACCACTAAGGGTTTTGGATTTAAGAATAATATCCTTGAGGATTTTATTAACGGCATGGCCGATATGGATTTCACCATTGGCATATGGAGGTCCATCATGCAGAATGAATTTGGGTTTATTTTGATTTTTTTGTCGCAACTGCTGATAAAGTTCTTGCTCCTGCCAACGCTTTAACATTACTGGCTCACGATTGGGCAAGCCGGCTTTCATTGGAAAGTCAGTCGCAGGAAGATTTAAAGTCTGTTTGTAGTCGGCCACAAAACGTCTCGTTGTCGTCAAATAATAAAGCGCTCGATTATACGGGTTTTTCGCGCTGACCTAAATCACTGAAAAGAGTTTGTTTGGCCTTTGCCTGATGTTACACAGTAAAATGCCCAATCATTGTCCCCTTTGTTAATTTAAGAGCACCACATTCAATGACTGCAACGGAAAAAGTGATCATTAAAGGCATCACCAAAGACGGCGGTAAATTTCGCCCCAGTGACTGGGCTGAACGACTGTGTGGTGCGGTGGCCAGTTATGGTCCTGGTAGAAGAATTATCTTTCACCCACGGGTAAAACTCGCCTCATTGGAAGGCACAAAATGTGTAGTAATTGATGCGCAGCTTGAAGAAGAAGATGTCATGTTGTTCGAGTTTCTCATCGAATTTGCTGACGATAACCAGCTGCAAGTTGAAAGAATGGCGAAGCTACCCGAATCATAGGCTGAAGATTGGCGCTATTTTAGTCTCAACAGAGATGACGATGGAAAGATAAACAGGCTCTAATCTTCATGCTCGGCGTCCGGCCAGTTCTGGATATAATTTTTTAACAGTTTATTTTCAAACTTCGCTTTTTTCAGCAGCTCTTCCACAATATCGGTTATGGATAACATGCCTTCAAGATTGCCTTTGTAAACTACCGGTAAATGACGGATATTATGCTCGACCATCATATTCATCACTTCTTCAAGCGTATTATCCGGATCACAAGTATAGGGATTGGGTGTCATGGCATCAGCGGCAGTTTTCGGCTCCCACATGGCGTGCTTCTTGTGCAACACATTCAGCAAATCACGCTCTGACAAAATTCCCACTAACGCACCGTTATCCGTCACCACTAATGAACCAATACGATGTTCCATCATCAAATGAACGGCTTTGTCCAGCGAATCGGTTGGTGTCAGGCCGATAACCGGCTTACCTTTGTTTTTGGTAATGAGTCTGACTTTCATCTCTCTCTCCGGTAACGAATGGAAAATTCATTCTGCTTGAGAGTGGCGCCAATTAGCAAGACTGTCAATAAAGTTTCAATATAAATCAGAGGCTACAAGCCGAAGCTATGTAGCCTCATATGTCCATTACCAGTTGTAACTGCCCGTTAGCATCACACGGCGCCCTTCACCGAAATAACATAGTTGTTCAGTGCATGACGTATCGTATTCTTTATCGAATAAATTTGTGACGTGTAATGCCAGTCCAATATTTTGAATCTGATAACGCAGGCTGGCATCCATAACGGTATAACTTTCACTGTCCAGCTCTGCGACGGTCTCACCGGTTACAAAAGCAATCGTGTTGTTATTTAACGTCGAGTAGCTGCTTTGACCCACATAATGCAGCCCCAAACCTAATCCCAAGTTTTTAAACATCCCGGTTTGTTGGGTATAGTCCAGCCAGACACTGGCAGTCTCGTCAGGTTGCATTGGCGTTCGACTGTCTTCTTCCCAGGCATTAGGTGATTTGGTGATACGAGCATTAATATAACTATAGGCTGCCGATAATCTGAAACTATCTGATAAAGCCATTGCAGCTTCAATTTCTACCCCTTTGGATTTAACTTCACCGACTTGGCGGCGAGTGGCTACACCGGCAGAGTTATATTCACTTAACACATAATTCTCTTTGGTCAGTTCAAACAAAGCCAAACTGATAAAGCTGTCGCTGCCTTCAGGTTGAAATTTAACCCCAATCTCATATTGATCAGAGAGCTCGGGATCGAACAAATTACCGTTAACATCGGTATCGTTGACAACATTAAATGCTTCGCTATAACTGATATAAGGCGCAATACCATTATCAAACTTGTAGACAAGACCCAATCGACCGGAAAACTGTTTTTCTGACTGACTAACATCAGAAGCAGAATTTTCCCTGTCAAAATTGACATCAATATCCGTTTTCACCCAGTCATAACGCCCACCCACCATCAGACGCCATTTGTTATAGGCAATCTGATCCTGAAGATAGGCACCAGTCTGACGACTGTAAACCTCTCGATCTTTTAGCAAGGCCGGATAGGCGATCTCCTGATCATAGTCAGGACTCAGGTAGTTAATAGACGGGGCATTACTTCTGTAGCGCTGTTCATCGGCATTGCTATAGCGCCAATCCAAACCAATCATCATTTGGTGAGCCAGAGCACCTGTGTCAAAAACCGTTTCAAGACGATTATCAATGGCAAGCGCATCCAGTTTTTCATTCTCTATTGCTGCGTTGCGCTGTAAGTCAGCGGTAAGAGGATTACCACCGCGTAGTGACAGATAGCGATAGTTGAGATCCACCTTGTCATAGCGAAGGTTTTGGCGAAATGCCCAACTATCGTTGATGACATGGGAGAACTCGTAACCCACTGATTGATAATCACGCTCGAACTTGTTGAAATCATCATCACCAATAAAAAAGCCGTTATCAATATCGTAAGTTGTCCCAATAGCGTTGAAAGCTTCAAGAATATAAGGCGAGAGATGTTGATTAAAACTGTAGATCTGATCATCTTTTTGTTGCAATGCTAACAGCGTAAGTTGTGTGTCATCACTTATATTCCAGGTAATTGATGGTGCGATCAATTTACGCCTGGTTTCATTTTGATCGACTTCTGTGTTGGCCTCATTGCCCAAGACTATCAGGCGATATAAAAATTGGCCGTCTTCATCAATCGCGCCGCTGAAATCACCACTTAATTCAGCAAAATCATCCGATCCCGCAGATACTCGCAATTCACGTCGTGTTTCTTCGGTCGGCCGTTTAGTGACCAGATTCACCAGACCACCCGGCTGCGCCTGCCCATAAAGCACTGAACTAGGGCCACGGAGCACTTCGATCCGTTCCAGTGTGTAATTATCAGCCCGTGGCAAACCGTAAAGACTGGTCGGTTGCAATAAACCATCTCGGTAAACTTGTGATTTGGCATCAAAACCGCGGAGACTGAACCAGTCATAACGTGTGTCATAGCCGTAAGGAACACTCAAGCTCGGCGTGTAACGTAATGCATCCTGAACATTTAATGCCCCACGAAGCTGCAGTTGCTGCTGGGTAATAACAGAAACGGATTGTGGTGTATCCAATAAATCGGCACTGCCTTTGGTGGCTGAGGTACTTCGGACAGCTGCATATCCCGCTAATGGTGCATAAGGCGAAATGACTGTCTGCTGTCCCGTTACGGTAACCACTGGCAATAAGGCACTTGTCGAACCTGTATCAGTGATCAAGAAACTCTTATCCGCTTGTTTTTGAACAGTAAGTGAGGTGGATTTTAATAACTGTGTTAAGCCTGCTTCTACTGAATATTCCCCGCGGAGTCCTTGACTTTGCAGTCCCTGAGTCAGTTCTGGTGAGTAGGTCAATAAAATATCGGCTTGCTGGCCAAATTGATTTAAAACAGAAGACAGTGAGCCTGCGCTGATATCAAACTTAACTTGATCATGAAGACCTTTGGTCGACATTTCAGCCGCTTGCACTGTATTGGTTGTGGTGAACAATAAGCCACCACTAAAGAGTATTGCGAGGGTCACGGCGCTCAATAGCGTCGGTGTTTGAAGGGTAGTTTTTAACATTTTATTTCTCGTTCTCCAGTAACAATTCAAGTCTCTATCTGTACTGTCACGTGAGAAATAAAAACGGACCACAAAAAATTAATTTTTTGATTTTGCCTTCAATGTTATCCAGTAGCGGGTTCGGTAAACCAGTTCAATCGGCAGTGAGGTAGTTAACGCTCGAAGGACACGATCAATATCATCCAGCGGATAGGTACCCGAAACCCGCATTTGGCTCACCGAGTTATCACAATGAATCCAGCCATGGTGGTGATAACCAAGCTCTTTTACAAAGTCACTCAGAAACATCGCATCAACAACCAGTATATTTTGCTGCCAGGCCAGATCACTACTTTCCGCAACCATCAATTCACTTAAGCCATTCTGGTCAAATACCAGTTTCTGTCCTGACTCTATGCGTAACGGTGAAAAGTGCAATTGATCTGTTTGCCATAAATTGACGGCTCCCTCATAGACAGCCAATAATCCGTCTTGCTCACGGCTGCGAATATAAAACCGGGTACCAAGTGGTTGAAAACGCGCCCATGCAGCATAAACGACCAACGGCCTGGCGGCCTCACCCCTAGCTGTTTCTATCAATACATCGCCGGTTAACAAATAAAGGCTACGTTCATTTATGGAGAAACTGACGTTAATAGCACTCTCTGCATTGAGCTCAATTCGCGTACCGTCGTTGAGAGTAATTTGCCTGGTTTCGCCCTTACCAGTGCGGTAGTCAGCCGCCATAACTGGAAATAACTGATGACGTTGTAAAGCGATCCCACCACCAGCACCGACAAAAGCGATGGCGAGGATGGATCGAAGCAATTGGCGACGATTTTTGTTCTCAAGCGTCACACTTTTATGGGTAAGCGTTTTGGAAATTGGGTTAGCCAATGAGCCCAATTCCTGATTGAATTGTTCGATTTTCAACCACGCTTGATAATGCGTTTGGTCACTATCGATCCATGCTTTCCAGCTTCGTTGGAGCTCGGCATCCTGTGGGCTTTCTTTGAGCGAGAAATACCATTCCACCGCTTGTACAGCAATATCTTCGTTAATCTTCAGTGCCGCCATAGTTTATTGAAGATTAATAGCGAAATAACACTGTGCGGCAGCCTGAGTCAGATAACGCTTAACGGTGGAAATGGAAATATTGAGTTTCTCGGCAATCTGCTGGTAACGCATACCATCAAGCTGGGAATACAAAAAAGCCCGTTTGACTATGGCAGGCAATCCATCCAAACGCGCATTTATCTCTACTATCGTTTCGATAATCACAGCCCGCTCCTCTTCTGAAGGATGCAATGGTTCTGGATACGCCCGCAAAGCGTCGAGGTAAGCCTGTTCAATTTGCTGGTGACGCCAATGATTGGCAAGACTGCGGCGAGCGATAGTTGTGAGAAAGGCCCGCGGCTCATGGATCTGTTTGTTTTCTTCACGAGTCAGTAATTTAACAAACACATCATGAGAAATATCCGCCGCAAATTCAGGAGAGTCCAGTTTTCTGCGTAGCCAACTCAGCAGCCAAGAGTGATGATCTTTATATAATTCGCCAATATAGTGCTGATCGATTATCTCTGAAGCCGACATGGAAAACTTGACCGTATAAAGTAATGAGAATCATTATCATATAATGACAGACATTACATAGGCAAACTGTCGTGCCGACTAAATCAGAGATGTTCGCGGGTAGAACGGAATTCAATTTCCGGCCAGCGTTCGATTGTCAGATCCAGATTGACCCGTGTCGGGGCAATATAGGTTAGGTTGTCCGCTCCGTCCAGGGCCAGGTTCATCGACGCTTTACGCTTGAATTCCTCCAGCTTTTTCACATCATCGCAATACACCCAGCGTGCGGTATGCACCTGAACCGGTTCATATGCGCATTCAACACCATACTCACCTTTCAATCGGTGTACGACAACATCAAATTGCAATACACCAACCGCGCCGAGAATCAGGTCATTGTTATCCAATGGACGAAATAACTGGGTGGCGCCCTCTTCACTGAGTTGTTGTAATCCTTTTAACAAGGCTTTGTTTTTTAATGGATCTTTTAAACGAACGCGCCGGAATAATTCTGGAGCAAAGTAAGGAATGCCGGTGAATTGCAGATCTTCACCCTGGGTAAAGGTATCGCCAATCTGGATGGTGCCATGATTATGTAACCCGAGAATATCACCCGGCCATGCTTCTTCAGCCTGCTCCCGCTCAGCAGCCATAAAGGTCACTGCATTGGCGATAGTCACATCTTTGCCAATGCGCGTCTGCCGGAGTTTCATGCCTTTGGTGTAATGACCGCTACAGACACGCATAAAGGCAATGCGATCCCGATGCTTAGGATCCATATTGGCCTGGATCTTAAATACAAAGCCGCTGAAGATATCTTCATCGGCTGCTACGTCACGGGTTTTTGTTTCCCTTGGTTGTGGTGCTGGCGCATATTCAACATAGGCATCCATCAATTCGGTGACACCAAAGTTATTCATTGCTGAACCAAAAAACACCGGCGTCATTTGTCCAGACAAAAAGTCATCAAGATTAAATTGGTCGCTGGCACCGCGAACCAGTTCAATTTCTTCCCGTAACTCCTCAGCCATTGAGCCAAATAGTTCATCCAGACGCGGGTTATCCAACCCTTGAATCACTTCACCTGCATCGGCATCTTTGCCATGCGCTTCGAACAAGCGAATATTGTCATTATAAAGATGAAAAATCCCCTTAAAGCCTTTTCCCATACCAATTGGCCAGGTAATTGGTGCACAGCGGATATTCAGAATATTTTCAACTTCGCTAAGCAGATCCAAAGGATCACGGCCTTCCCGATCCAACTTGTTGATAAAGGTTAGTATTGGCGTATCGCGTAGACGGCAGACTTCCATTAATTTAATGGTACGTTCTTCGACACCTTTGGCACTGTCAATGACCATCAATGCAGAATCTACTGCTGTCAGCGTGCGATAGGTATCCTCAGAAAAATCAGCATGGCCTGGTGTGTCCAACAGATTTACAATGCGGTCTTTATAGGGGAATTGCATCACTGAAGAGGTCACTGAGATACCCCGCTCCTTCTCCATTTCCATCCAGTCCGAGGTGGCATGCTTATCGGTTTTGCGTGATTTCACGCTACCAGCCATTTGAATAGCCCCCCCAAATAACAACAGTTTTTCAGTCAGGGTGGTTTTACCGGCATCAGGATGCGAAATGATAGCAAAGGTCCTTCGCTTATTGATTTCATTAAGAAAATCTTGGTTTGCCATGTATAAATTCTTTTAGTTTGTACACGGATTTGTACACACTTTTGGAAGTACTCTCTTTTCAGTTCTTCACTTGTCAAATCCGTCGTGTTAATCGTAATTGGCCGCTATTTTCGCTGATCTTGACTTTATAAACAATCAATGGTTATCTAATCGGTTACCATTTACTCTCAGCGTGCGCCAATGCTCAGTTGTAGCTGTTTGCAATCGTTGCTTCTTCAGCTCATGAACAACTGTGGCTAAACCACAAATTCCTTCGCTACCAGAAATCGATGATAGCTTGTCGTACTACACCGATGATGGTGCAGTTGCCGTTGATCGGTATTGCAGGGTATTGCGGGTTCAAAGGTTTTAGGTACTTCTGTTCACCATCAATAACTAACTGCTTAAAGGTTGCTTCTTTCGAATCATCCAAACGCGCAACAACCAATGAACCTGAAGAGTAAGGTAATTCAGGATCAACAACGATCACTGCCCCCTCAGGTATGGATTTTTTTCCGCTTGGATTTTCCATACTGTCGCCTTTTACGCGAAGTGCGAAACAACCCTCATGTGCTTTCCCAGTGACTTCACGCCACTCCTCAGCATCTTCATGGGCAAATCCCTCCGCTATTTCAGTCCAATCACCGGCCTGAACCCAGTTAATGAGAGGAATTCTTCCCTTAATATCAGGCCCGACTTCTACATTACCGACCCCCAAGCCAATCTCGCCATCACCTGTGGCGAGCCAATGAGCATTCACGCGAAGCGCCTCCGCGATCTGCATGGTGTAACGAGACCTAGCCGATTTACCAGAGCAAATCTGGCTGATCGACTGCTGTTTGATACCAATGCGACGAGCCAACTCAGACTGAGTCACCCCAGTAAGCTGCAAGGCATGGTTTAGTCGTTCGGATAAAGTTTTCATAAGCCCGTATTCTACAAATAAAACTGTAGTCTTTCAACAATTTTAACTGTTGACTAATCTACAGTTTAAACTGTAACATTCAATCTTGTAACAGTTATTATTGTAACAGGAGACGGTATGGAAGTGTTCAACACGACACAAAAACATCTCCGCCGTGCCATTGATTTGGTCGGCGGGCAATCAGCATTAGCACGAGCCATCAACTCAAAACAGCAAAACGTCTGGTTTTGGTTGAATAAATCAGGGCGTGTTCCCGCTGAATTCGTTTTACCCATCGAACAAGCTACGCAAGGACAGGTAACCCGATCCCAGTTAAGACCGGACATCTATCCCGAATGCCCAAGCGAGCTGAAAGCCAGTAACCAGTAGGATTAAGGGCAAATAATGGTCAGCATTTTACGTAAACACAAAAGCGAGTTCCTCCATGCGTGATTATGGCAAGGTCTATACCCGCTTTTGGCTAAAGCAAAACGTTTTGTCCTGGAGTGACTCAGCGAAGTTGCTAGGGCTGTATTTGCTTACATGCCCACATTGTAATTTGCTTGGCTGCTTTCGATTGCCGATTGGTTACGTTGCTTCTGACTTGAACTGGGATGAGCAACAGGTTGCCAAGGCTCTAAATGAGTTAGAACAAGATCAGTTCCTCATTCGTTGCGAGGAATCCGGTTGGACTTTGATTCGGAGCTTTCTGAAGCACAACCCAATCGAAAACCCAAACCAAGGTAAGGCAGCCTTTCGGTTGCTTAAAGATGTACCTGCCGACTTCATTGGTATGGCATCGCTTTTGAAATCTCTTGCCGCTTTTCAAGCTCGGCTACCAGAAGAATTTTCATCATTGTTTATGCCAGATGGCAACCCGGTAAGGGACTCTCAACGGTCGGATGACTCTGAGAGAAGCAATAAACCAACAGTTAAAACTGTTGACCACATACAGTTTGAAGACTTCTGGGATGTACAAATACGCAAAGAAAAAAAAGCGAAAGCCAAAGAAGAATGGCTACGCATGGGCCTCAATGAAGACCATGAACTCGCCTTGGAAGTGCTAACACGCTGGAAAGAGCAACGAGACAACCGATTGCAGTATCAAGATCGGACTAAGACCCCTATGCCACATAACTGGCTTTTAAACCGGCAATGGGAAGACGAGTACGTTCGCATTGATGAAGTACAGCAATCATCGACGAGCCTAAAGGGCAGCAATCACCAATTGAACATTGAAGAAAGCAATCGCCGCATTGCTGAAAGCTGGGCCGGACCAGGTATTCGGGAGGTTCGTTCAAGTGCAGGAGGTTGATAAACGCGAGTTTGCTGAAGTTTGGGGAGCAGCTTGGGCCATGTATGGCAAAAGCGTATCACCACAATTGCTATCCATCGCATTTGAAGCCCTTCGTGCTTATAGCATTGAAGAAGTGCGAATCGGTCTGACTCGGCATATTCAATCACCGGATACAGGGCAATTTTTTCCAAAGCCCGCTGACGTCATCAAGCATATTGATGGCAACTCTGGCTCAAGAGCCATGGTTGCTTGGAACAAAGTCGACAAGGCTATTCGTCAGGTTGGCGCTTGGACATCCGTGATGTTTGACGATGCGCTTATTCACCGCGTTATTTCAGACATGGGGGGGTGGGTTGAACTCTGCAAGGTTGACGACAGGGAATACCCCTTTAAGCAAAAAGAGTTTTTAGCACGCTACCAGGCTTACTTGCTGCGGGACGAAGTGGGTGAATACCCAAGGCTATTACAGGGTATTGCAGACCATCAGAACCAGCAAAAAGGATTTGATATGCAAGCGCCGGTTGCCGTGGGCGACTGGTCAAAAGCGGCACAAGTTTACACGAGAGGCATCGCTGACTTTAGCGCAGTGCCTTTAAAAAGAATAAGCCCGAAAGCCATTCAGGCGCTTCTCGGAAATCAATTAGAGGACAAAAATGAAAACGATTAAAGCAAAAACCATTGCCCTAGCGATAGCCATGTCCGCAAGCACTTCAGTCTATGCTTTTCCGGGCTATCAGTGGGAAAAAGCAGCACAACGCGTTGGTATTGATCCAGTCATGCTCTACGCCGTTGCCTTGGCTGAGTCGGCTTCACATCGAGGTCTCAACATGACCAGTCCATGGCCATACGCAATTCGCAATGGTTCAAACGCAACCTACGCCAAATCTAAGACAGAAGCAGAGCAACTGTTAAACCAGGCACTGCAAGAGAGTGAAAAATATCAGCTCGATATTGGCCTTATGCAAATCAATTTGCATTGGCATGGGCATCGGGTGAGCTCAGCAGCGGAACTGCTAGACCCCATCACCAACCTTACGGTCGGCTCAAGTATTTTGGCCGAAGCAATCAAGTCTTCACCAAATGATTTAGAGCTTGGCATAGGCCGCTATCACAGTTGGAACGAAGAGCGTGCACGCTGGTATGGGCAAAGAGTGCTTTCTATCTATCGCAATATTTTACATGAACTGGAGGTCCGTCAATGACAACCAATCAACAAGACTTCTATCAATTAAATTTGGCGTACCTACACGCAGCACGGGAATTGGCGCGCATTGATCCGCAAGAAGCGGTCTTGCGCTTTGGACTTACACGCGACGTGGTGGATGCTCTGATTAATGCTGGTGTTGACGACCTGCAACGAGTAGCGACCTCATCATTCATGCTGTTTCAACCAAGGGGTAACCAAAGCCAACTGATTGAGATGGTGAAGAGCAAAGGCACAGGTATCCCAAGAATCGCTTATTTATTATCAACCTTAAACAACAAGGGGGATGCATGATTGATAACCTGTCCAAAAGTGAGCTGTTTACCCGAGCCTCGCTGCTTATTAAATACGGATTTCGAACAACCATTATCGCGCTCGATACAGGTTTGCCAATCCACATTATCAGAAGGCTTCACAAAGAAGTGACTGGCAAGTCACCTTGTCCTGGTCAATTGCCAGAATCTGATGCCATCGTTAAAAGCAGAAGAGCATTAGTTGAAGGCTCTCTGCTGATGGCGCTTTATGTCAATATTGGTGGTGATAATGTCTACAAGCAATTAAATATCGATGCTTTGATGAAGGCTTACGATGCGTATTTGGTTGCAAGAGAAGAAGCAGATCTTCCAGCTGAGATCCCCTGGAAAAAACTGACCATCAATGAAGGTTGGGTTCTAGCTCGTGATTTAAGATCACAGCTTGCATCCTTACACCGGTGTCGATGCGGCAGTCTGTATTTGACGGTATCACAACAGCGCATTCAGCTTAAATGCCCTGTGTGTGAGATTATGGCCGAGCAAACCACTAGAGCACTTTTTGAGAACTAACATGCTGATGCATGATTTGATTGTGCACCGCCCGTGCACTTTGAGAGTACGAAGAAGATGACAAACTTACTTAAATCTTTACCAGCACGCTGCTGGTTTATATCACTGGGGCTTTTTCTGGCGACTTTGGCTGCGGCTCATTTCTTTCCATCAGAAATATTAACGGCATCTGCCAAGTTAGCGGCTTTGCCATTTCTGTTCTGCACCGTCGTTTTTTTCAGCTACTTGGGATTCAAAGCAACTGCTAGTCCTATCGGCCTTATAACCATCACCACTATGTTTTTAGCAATCGCATATTGGCAAGCGAGTTGGGCAATTTTATGTGTCGGTTTAGCTTTCTTAGGCTTAAGCGGACTAATCCATTTATTTCAAAGACAACTGAAAGATACCGGGCGAGAACTAAGCCTGAGCGAAAAAAAATATTGGTACTGGGTAAACGAATTTGCAGACGGTCGCTCATCTATCCTCCCCAAAAGGCCAAAAAAATAGCCAGCCCATCACAAGCTGGCTACCTTCTGTTTTTAGTTCCTTCCTGAAGCCTGGTTATAGGCCCTAATATCGATCAAGTTGTTCTGAGCATAATCTCCCGCAAGGGATGCATTTGAGATCACTGCAATCTGCTTATCCACAAATGCTTTATCTTCTTCGGACACACTGTCGGGGATGTAAGCACCGCTCTCATCTTTTTGACGATACTCATTTAGCATTTGCTCCCTTAGACCAAGCATTTCAGGCGACCAACTCGATGAATCTTCAGAGTTGAAAACGCGCCCCGCCAAACCTTCATTGAAAGCTTGAGCGAACACTTGACTTTGAATCGGGGTCAATCCCATTCTCTGCCCTTCGCTGTATGCTTCCTGTTTAAAATCATCGGCATACTGTTCTAAGAACTCACCATATCGATTGTTAACTGCCGCACCGAATGCCCCAGCCAACATGGCTTCAGACTTAGTACCCCAGTTTACTTCGGAGGCATACTGCGAACTCGATCCACTGAATGCATCATTAAACGCCGTCAATGGATTTTCCAAAGAGGTTCCGGCGTCAACGGCTGCTTTTAAGCCATCCCAGGTTGATTTACTGGCCACCGTTGCATTGTGCAAGAAACCTCGTGAGCCAGGATCTTCAAGCGCTTGTTCTTTGTAACTCTCATAGTCTTCGCCAAAGTGATTCAAGGTATGCAGTGCTGCATCAGTATGCTTGCCACTGAAATCACCAATAGCACTGGCGCTGTTGAAGAACATTTCAGCACCAGAAACTCCGCTATCATCAGCCATAATGCGTGCTCGCCACTGAGACCCAGCTTCACTGTTTAGTCCAGATTGATAGGTACTTGTGTCAGAAACTACGGCCTGTTGGGCTTGTTGTTGATGCGCATTTAGTTGTCCATCAACACCAGACAAATTAGTTTGGTAAGCTGATTGAGCTGCGTTGAACTGAGTTTGAACAGTTGCAGCATCCTCGTAGCCGCCCAATACACCCGATTCCACTTGGCTTTGAGTGCCACCAAAAGTAGGTGCAGCTGATGACAAGCCTTCATTAGAGCGCGGTTGAATTGATCGTAAATCGGCTCCGGTAGCCATGGCCATAACAGTCATTGCTGCTTGATAATCATTGTCGCGTTCAGCGGGCGTCGATGAGTTGCTATAGGTTAAAGACTCCATAGCTGCGGCCACATACGCCTGATTATCATCAGGTAGCAAGCGCTGATACATTGGAAGGTTTTCACGTAATCGGTTACCTGCTTCAACATGCTGGTTCATATAGCGACCTAAATAATCCATGACATCAGGATTATCCGCTGCTAATCGAGTTAACGTTGCACCATCCGTGTTCCTTTGTCCTGATAGACTGTAGCTGGCCTGATCAAGCTCACTAAAGCGGTTTGATGCCGTGATAACGTCTTGTGCTGAACTCTGAAGTGACTGATAGTCTTGGTTAGACAACGACATTTCAACGCCAGAACGTCTTGAATCTGAAAGGTCCTTAACCATGGCATCGCGAAACTCAGCACGTCGTGAATCACTCGATGCCAAGCTTTGCATCTCCCCAGTGAGCGTATTTGCGGTCGTAGATCGAGAACTGCCTTCTGACGACTCAACTTGGCCACTAAAGTTTCCACCTAAATCCAAGCCTGCTCGTAACCGTGATATCTTTGGCACTCTTGATGATTCAGGCTTATCCACTCCTGGTAGGTTGCCTTGTGGGGAGTCATTCCCCCCTGTACCAAGTAATCTTCCCAAGAACCCTTTATCTGCTACTTCTTTATCACCGGTATTTGTAATGGTTCCATCTCCACCGACCCTAAGGCCTCCCGATAACACGCCCGATACCAAGCCACGTACAGCATCTTTTTTATCGTCTCCAAAACCATACCGAGTTTGCAGGTCATCAGTAACCTGATTAACAACGGCGCTAGATGCGGAATTAGAAGAACCGATCTGACGTCCAACCGAAGAAAGGTTGTCGTAACTTAGCTTTTCACCAAAAGTTCGACTCATGGTATTGCCAACTTGACGGCTAAAGGCTTGAGTTGCCTGAGTCATGGATTCTTTTGCAGAACCGACCATTGAACCCACCGCATTTCCGACAGAGAAACTGCTTAGTAGGTTTGACGCGCCGGTCATAGCAGAACCTGTGAGGGCTGAATTTTGGAACATTGACTGTGATTGCATCACCGGGGCATTTTTCGCGACATCTGGACTTGCCATCTTTTCATCAATGGCATCACCGTTTTGAAGACGTCCAGCCAAGTGGGTAGCGGTTATTGCTGAGCCATACACGAGCATGAGCGAAATCGCCGGAACACTCGACGCCAACATGCCGCCAGTAGCTATCCAGGTTTGCAGCACTGAATCCATCTGCATCATCCCAGCAAAAGATGGCACTTCTGTACCTGCAAAGGCATCAAGAGCCGACATTTTCCCAGCAACGGTTAAATGGATATATAGGTTAATGATGGCCATGACAGGCATCCAAAGTTGAATCCAAAGCAGGATTAACAAGTACTTCCCGGCCATTCGCATCCCGATTTGGCCAAGGGCAATCACAAAGGCCATCAATGGGGTGATGGCGTAAATGAAACCCTCAAAAAACGTCATCATCGGACGAACGATACTTTGGAACAGGGTCTGCTCCGCCGCCCATTGTGTATTGCGCTGCTCAATCGCTTGGTTAACCATGACGGCTGCGGTGAAAGCTTGATCATCCATATACTTGCCCGTCACGCTTTGCTCATAAATAGGCAAAAGCACCGACGCGGTCATGTACTCTTGGGTGTTTACTGAAGCCAAACCAAGGTTATTCAGTGCATTTCGGATAACGTCATCAGTGTCCGTTGCAGACGAAGTCCCCAATGAGGCTGACAGAACCTGTTTAAGCCTTGGAATGAAGGTTGATTCTGTCATGAGTTTCAGCTGGCTATAGGCATCGGTGCAGTCCAGATCGCTACTGCTACCACTGAGCATGATGCGCGTGCCATAAATGCGCGAATCAAACCTAATCGCAGTCATCGGGTTGGGGTCACTCAGCACCTGATCGAGGTTCTTTTGTCCAATGTCGATACCAATCAAGGTGCACTCTTTGATGTAGTTAAACCACGATTGCTCGATGTCCGAACCGGCGACACGATTTGCATCACCCAAACCAGAGCGATCCATCACCTGTTTTCTCACTTTAATCAGTGACTGTAAACTGGATGCAAAGCCGTATTCCGTCATGGCGGGAGTTGAGAACGCCGTTTCAAACAATCGCGTGATTTGAAAGCCAACAGTCGAAATTGTACTGCCTGCGGCAGCAACACCGATGGGCACATTATCAACCACTCGAACTTGTCCCGTGTACGCATCCTCAATGCTCACTCGGGTACTGGGTCCAAACATGGTTGCAAAGACTAGCCATGAGACTAAAACGTGTTGAAAGTTAATCCCACGACCGCCTTGCATTAAGGCCTGGACAGAGACCATCAATACCCCAATGAGCAAGCCAATGCGAACCATTGAAGTAAAATCGCCTGTACCAGTGATCATCGCGACAGCGTTCAGGACCTGCTCTAAAAAAGCCGAATCCCCGATGGAATAGATTTCCCACATGACCTATTCCCCCAGCGCCGTAGATTTAACGGTGTAATAACGCTGTTTGCGAATGGTCTGAATCACCTGGTTAAAATGTGCCAGCAACTCTTGCTCTGAGCCGTATCTTCGCTGCAACGCGGCGTACTCCTCATTGATTTGGCGACGTGCACGTTCAAGGTCTTCCGTTAATAACTTCGCATAGGCATGATCTTCCACACCGGAGGTACTTCTAGCTGCATTGAGCATGTCTTCAACCAATGCTCGGGCCATCTCAACAGCAATAAATGGAGCCGCTCGTGAAGCAAACGACCTAGCAGCCCCTTCATTTAATGCAGAAAGTGTTCGAATCATGCCGCCAATACTCGCGGGAGCCGAGGTCATAAAAGCCTTTTCGGTGGTGCTAGCAGCCCCTGTATTTCGAGCAAATTTAAAAATAATGCCGTTACTAGAACCTGTACCTAGAAGTAAATTTTCTACCTGGGTTGATAACCCGGTTAGGGTAACGTTAGTGATTGACGGATTCAGACAGCCGTCTTGTGTCACTGTGTCACATCGGTACATAGCGACGTTACCGCCATGAATTAGATGCTCAATAGTCACTTTATTGCCATTCAGTCTGGTCAGTTTTGGGGCTTTACCTTGACCATCAGCCGCATTAGCCAAATCACCAACGATGATCGAACCAGTCACCGACATAACCGCTTCAAGAAAACGATCATCCCCCGATGCAAACCAGCTTGATGCCGAGTGACGTTTCAGTGCTCGCCAAACCAAGTTGCCTTTAATCGTTTTGTTCACATCAGATGCCGCGACACTCGAAGCGTTCTCATATGGGTTCTTACCATTGGACTCACTCCAACTGGTAAAAACGTCTCCAGCCCCTTTAAGTGAGCTCAACATGCTGGCTTCTGTTTGCCCCTTTTTACCAAAAGCAGCCAGGGTATCGTTCACGACTCCCTGAGCCATTTGACAGGAATTGCCAAAATACTCGTTCAACTGCTGGATTTTCTTTTGCAGTGTCTCCATGTGCTGGGAGCATTTCTCACACATAGCACTGAGCGCCAATTGGAATGCGTATCCCTTGGCATTTGCCGCTACAGAGCGAAGTAATTGAACAAACTGATCCGCGTTAACAAATGACAAACTTCCAGCGAACATATCAATGCCGCCACAACCAGCTTGGAATGACGAAGGCACCATAGAGACGAGGTTTTCGTTCATGATCCTGTTACGAACAACAACACTTCCACCAGATATAACGCCACGCCGCTGACTCTCGAATACACCAGGCGCAGTGGTGTTGGTCATTGAACCAAATAACTGGTTCATCTCCTGTTGCAAGCTTGCTTGGCTCATAGAAGAAAAACCAATCGCACAGGCGATTAGCGATACTTGGAATACTTTTTTCATCGTTATAACCCTCCTTGTGCACGCAGATAGCGAACAAGGAACTCAGGGTCCTGTAATATTTTTTCGTTAAGCTCTTGGGCTGACATCGCGAGTGAAACGCCGGGCTGAACAGGTCTGGTGGCATAGTAAGTTTGATCGTCAATCCAACCGGCTTGATGGGCTGCAAGAATGATTCGATTATTGAGCTCATCAAGGCTCATTGCGCCCTGGCCAATCGGAGTGATGACATTAGGCGGGTCAACTAAGAAAACCGCAGGAACAGTCGTAACAGACAAGGATTGTGCTTGTCCTGAATCGACTTTGTAATTGGGAAACTCTCCACCCGGTAAAGGCATGCCATCGACAGCAATAGCAAACACCTCGAAACCGTAGTTCAAAGCCATGGATTCGATGATAGGCGCTTGAGCATGGCAATAAGGGCAATCCGAACGATAGAAGAAGAACAAGCCAGCCCGTTTTGCTACTTCACCTAAAGCTACATCACGTTGAGCGCCAGCTTCTCGATCCATCCGATTGGCAGCATAGGTCGCCAAGGGTCTGCGACTGATTTCATCCAAAACAGGATCGCCCATGACCACCTGCTGACTAACATCAGCAAACTGTGAGCCCTTATCCATCATGACGCGCTGAAGATACAGATAAGCCCTGACGTTCTCATTCGTCGGCTCATCAATTGCCTTGTCCATGAACGACTGCATATGCTCTCGGAACCATGCGGCACTGAAGGGCTTTAGTTCGCTCTGACTGGACTCCACGACACCAGTTTCCGGCTCTATCAGCTCATCAGGCTGTTCAGGTTCAGGAATGACCTGATACCAAAACCAGCCTTCCTGACCACGCTGATAGAATTGCCCATCACTAGCATGGGCGGGCAAGATGAGTAGAAAGAAAATAATGATTGGGATGGTCACCCATAGGATGCACCAAGGTAACAAGGGGGTTCTCATTGTCAGCTCCAGAAATTTCACAGAGCCAACATGCTAAAGATCCCCGTAAGAGCGATTGGCCAGATAGATGAAGGAATTGTGAGTGTTTCTGACTAGCTGTTTTGACCAGTAACAACAGCTAACTTTAATGAGCAAAATATATGACGACGATTGATGGGGGGAGCCGATCAGATCGTAGCTTCTTGATTTAGTTCCATCGATTTAAGCAACAAAGCCGGATGCAGTGTAAATATGGGATAATAATCTCCTACCTTTGTGATGCTCTTATTAATCGGGGTCTGTTCCGTTATCGCTATCTAATCTAAGAACAAGGGCACTCGTATTTGAGTGCCCATGGTTTATCTGGATTCAATGGCTGGCTAATCAGGAGGCTACATCATGCCCGTGACAAGGCCTGCCGCCACAAAAAATACGATCATCCACAGCACCGAAAGGTTGAGCTTTTTGTGTAGATAGAAACCTACAATCACTAACGCCATGTCGATGGGAGCAACAACTGCGCTGCTAAATACTGGCTGGTAAAGTGCCGAGAGTAGCAATCCTACTACCGAGGCGTTTACACCGTTGATGGCGCCGGAGACCAACGGTTTGCTTGCCAGTGCTTGCCAGTTTTTAAGTACGCCAAGCAGTAAAAGAAAACCTGGTAGGAATACACCAAGCGTTGCGATCAGCGCACCTAAAATTGGCGTATCCGAAAGCTCATAACCGATAAAAGTTGCAAAGGTGAACATTGGCCCCGGTACAGCTTGTGCAGCGGCGTAGCCTGTTAAAAATACATCTGGGCTGAGCTGATCGCCAACAATGTTTTGCAGAAGCGGCAGCACCACATGACCGCCACCAAACACTAAGCTACCAGCTTGGAAAAAATCACTAAACAGCCCAAGCAAAGGCAACGTATGAGCCACTAACGGTAAGCCGAGTAAAAGCACCGCAAATAGAGCCAGTGGCGCTATAGACGGTTTAAACGGCTCGGTTGATGGCACGGAGCCTTTCCTCAGATATCGCAAACCGACAATACCGGCTCCGAGCAACACGAACATTTGCGTCATGATGCTTGGTGCCACCAACAACGCAATCGCAGTCGCGACGCACAAACCAGCGGTCAGTTTGCTTTGGCAGAAGTTTTTGTACATGCCCCAGGTCGCATCCGCCACGACAACGACAGCTAGTAGTTTTAGCCCGTGAACGATGTTTTGAAACATTGCGGTGTCGGTGATTTGGCTACTCACCATCGCTAGCGCCAACATGATGATCACCGAAGGAAGCGTGAATCCGACAAATGCTGCGCATGCACCACTTAAACCGCCGCGCTTATAACCCAATGCAAAGCCGACTTGGCTTGATCCCGGTCCCGGCAAAAACTGACTGAGCGCGACAATTTGAGCGTACTCGCTGTCATCAAGCCATTTCAGTTTCTCAACAAAGGTTTGGCGAAAATAACCAATATGAGCCGCTGGGCCGCCGAAGCTGAACCAACCCAGCCAGAAAAAAGTCTTGAAGATAGTGAACATGTCGAGCCTGTTTATTTAAAAAGCATTTTTGCTAATTTATCGAATGCTATAAAATGACTCAAATTGATGATTTTGATTTCATCTATGAATGAAATGGGATGAGGGTGTTGAAGTGAAAGAGGACATTCAGTGGCGCAACATTGACTTGAACTTGTTGGTGACGTTTTCCTACCTGTATCGCCATCGAAGCGTTAGCGTCGCGGCAGAGAAAAGTTGCGTTAGCCAGTCGGCGATGAGCCATAGTTTATCTCGTTTGAGGTTGTTGTTTGATGACCCGCTTTTTGAGCGCAAAGGGCATAAGATGCAGCCCACAGAGCACGCTCACCACATCGCGCCAACCGTGCATAACTTGCTGGACTCTATCGCCAAAGACTTGCTCACTAAGTCTGCCTTCCAACCTGAAAATTACGCGGGTGTATGTCGCATTGGGTTAACGGATTATGCTGAGTTTATCTTTGCGCCTCGGGTTTATGACGAAATACGTCAGCGCGCACCAGAGGCGCAGATCAGTTTTATTAACGTCAATCGTAGCAACTACGTGGCATTAACAGAGCAGGAAAAGCTCGATGTCATTATTGGCAGCATTCCGTTGTTAGATGACAACTTTGAGAGCTTGTACTTGTACACCGAAAAACACGTGTGCATGTGTGATAAACAGGTATTGAAAGGGGAAACACAGCTGTCTCTGGAAGCGTTCGCTAACATCGGGCAAGCTCTGGTAAGTCCCGATGGGAGCTTAAAGACACAAGTAGACCAAAAGCTCGCAGAACACGGCTTGAGGCGTAAAGTCACCGTGGCTTCGCGCAATTTTCTCACCATTCGGCATTTATTGAAAAAGCGCGATCTAATTGCCATCGTGCCAGAAAAAATGGCGTTGGCGGAGGGCTTTTCGGACGATCTCATTACTGTTAAGCCGCCGATCGCCGTTGCGGATTTTGATATTGCCATGCTGTGGCATTCCAGCCGAAACAATGAAGACAAAGGCATTTGGCTACGCAAGTTAATTTCTTCGACCATCAGCTCTAAATGATAAACATTTTGGGCACTCATCGTGCCTAGAGTTATTTGTTGTTGAACTTCTTACTACCCACTGAGTTATTAGCGTTACACCGAAATAGTACTGATTAAGTAAAATGAATGTCTTTGGTTAGGAGTAATGATACTCCTGATTTAATTCATAAAAGAGGATAATGGAAAAGGTATCATTGAGTTGTACCAGGTTGCTGAGGTCTGCTATCGGCACCTAAGTAAGTATCGCCAATACACATTAGCTCACTTTACTGCAATAACTGTAACCAACGTTTTCATTCGGTCACCCGGAATCATAACAAAGTGCATTTTGCTACCAAGATGCTGCCAGAACTCGGCCTCTTGTGCATATTTTTTTGCTTTTTGGATAGCGACGTTTTCTGGCAACTGAGTTTTAGTTAGCCCCGAACATAGCAGCTTTGAGCACAAAGCCTTCCAAGGATGCTTAGGTACACCGTCTGAAAGCCGTTCCACAAACCGTTCCAGTGCATGACGAGTCACCACGACAGGTCCAATGTTCGGAACGTTGATGACCTCATCGATTTCTCTCACTGTAGCATTATCGACGCTGTATTCTTCGAAGGAATGTGAGAGCCAATCGTCCCGCTTCTCTACCGAGATCTGTGCTTCCTGGTATCGAGTGAGCAAAAACCTGGTCAGGCTGTAAAGTGAATGCTGAGTTGAGCGTTGTTTCTGTAACTTTTTGATGGCTCCTTTACTGACTCGGATTTGAAGCCCATTGCCGCTTCGGTTAATGCCCATCACCTCTTTCACTGACAGTAGGTGGTGAATTGCATAGAGCTCAGCGGCAATTGGCTTTTGCTGCTCAGGTAGCATGTCGTATTGCTCACCTAAATCGACCTTTAGCTCACCACCTCTTCGAAGGCCGGTCTTCCAGTAAACCGTAAACTCACCATCAGTCTGCTTTGTTAACAGGGTTAATACCATCATGTTTGTTTCTCCTATTGGTTATCTATTTTTCATTCTCCATGTTTTTTCAAATATGCAAGGCGCAAAAAAAGGGGCCGAAGCCCCTTGGATCAGATATGAACTTTCGGAAAGCCCATGGCACCGTAAACATTCAGCACATCATTCCAATCCCAACTTTTCACGCCAAGTGACGTTGGTATCGGGGGGATCAACACTTGCGTCAGAATGCCTTTCTGCCAGGCTTTTTTCTTGAGTTCATTCGCTGCATTCAGGCCGGTCTCAGAGAGATCGTGGTCTGCCCAGATGTACAGCATTTTCACATTACTTGGTGGTTCAAACCTAGCCAGTAGCGTTGCATTCACAACCGACCAACATGTTTGCCCCGTTGCTCTGGTTACCGCTAGGGCCGTTTCTATACCTTCAGAAACACCTAGTACTTCACCTGGCTCACCTATCGGAATGGCACCACCAGTGATTGTTCTGTCACTTGGTATCGGCATCATCTTTTTAGGCTTTTCAACCGGCGCTTTGAATCCATCTTCACTTAGGTAGATCCGATGAAACGTGGCCGAACGCCCTTGCTGAGTAACGATTTTACCTAGCAGCGCTGGGTAGCTATCGATAAACAGACCATCTTCATCATGGTAAGGCAAGCTTGGATGAAACCTCAGCACCGAATCCCATTCAGGACGAAGCCGCGTCACAATGCCACGACGATGCAAGTAGTTCCAAACTGGTTGCGCACGAGTATCTGCAAGAGAAAACGTTTCTCCCCAGGTTTGATTCAAGCGATGGATAATCGCTTTGTCCTCGTCCTGCTTTCTAGCCTTCCAATCAACAGCGTTACGCGTTATTGCCCGAGAAGGTGCTTGTATTTGTCCGGGTTGAATACCAAGAACCTGGCCGATTGCTTCAATAGACTGAGCAAAGTTCCACCCATTAATCCAAGACAACAGTTCAAAACCATCATGAAAGATACCGCAGGTGTTACAAACGCCACCTCCGGTATATTCAGCATCTTTGAACAGCCTAAAGCCATCACGACCGCCATGAACAGGGCAAGCCACATGACGGCCTTTTCGAGCAATAGCGGCATCAAGTTCTGGCACCAATGCCGCCAATACCTGAAGCCATTGACCATTAAGATATGGCCTCACTGTTTCAATCTGTAAAGGTATCGCCATATAACCTCCTTAAGTAAAAAGCCGACTCCTACCACAGGTGGTAAAAGTCAGCTTGGGTCCTGCATTGAGCCGTTTGGTTAATGCAGGAACGTTAGTCAAGCTGGATACCATGTCGTCTTAATAGCCACATGATGGAATCACGAAGCACATCAGGATCAACAACCGCAGCTATTGCGCAAACACGAAAGCAAAATGGCGTTAATTCGTCATTTTGAATCCACGACAACACATCCTTTCGCAATCGAGTACTGACACGACCGTCTAGCAATACACGGATCGCATCCAATAGAATGCCTTCGCGTAACTGCCAGATTTCCGTGTCAGACCAAGTGACAGGGGCATCATCAAACTCAAATAGAAATTCGAGCTGTGCTGATGTGTGCTGATGGGGCTGCTTTTGTGATGTAGGAGAATGGGCAATACGCCCATTCATTAAAGATAACCGCGTTCGGCAAGCGAAACGCAGCCCTCGGATGCGACCACGACATGGTCAAGCGTTCGAATATCAACAAGTGACAAGGCGTCACGGAGTCGATGAGTTATGCGTTTATCAGCTTCACTGGGCTCAGGATCACCCGATGGATGGTTATGAACCAGTATCACTGCTGCCGCATTAAGCTCTAGCGCACGCTTTGTTACTTCCCTTGGATACACGCTCGCCGCATCTAAAGTGCCTTTGAACAGCTCTTCAAATCGAATAACGCGATGCTTTGTATCAAGAAACAGCACGCCAAAGACTTCGTGCTCATACTCGTGCATCAGTGTTTGCAGGTATGAGAACGCCGACGATGGCTGTTCAATTTTGCGACCTTTACTCAATCGACCACGGGCAAGCTTAAGCGCCATATCTAAAATATCCGCTTCGGTCACTTGCTCAGGAACGATATAAGTACCGGCTTCTTCGCCAGCTAAGAACTTTCTGTTTTTCATAGGAGTCTCCAAAAAAAACGGAGACGAACCCATGCCCTGACGGGGACGGAATCGTCCCCGCAGGGTGGTAAAGTTGATGTGGTTACTGAACTAACAGTTGTTGTGTTACTTCGAATAACTCACGCTTCAGATCTTTGACGTCGTTAATCACGATGCTTTGAGGAAAGAATTTCTCAACACTGCGTGTTTGAATCCCGATCCCCAGCAGCTCAAAGCCACTTCGTCTGCAACGGTCAACAATGTCATGCGTAGCAGCCCAGTCATCTGGGTCACCATCGGTTAGCACTATCATTAGCTTTCGCTTCTGTTTTTGTGCTAACAAACTGTTTGCCGCAAACCACATCGCTTGTGCCATAGGCGTACAACCTCGTGGTTTTTGGTCAAAACAGGCAGCCCGATGTCGAACCGATTGCTTGGGTAATAACGCGATAGAAACGTCCTGATGAATACCAGGAAAATAACTGACCGCAGGTACAACACCCGGTATGCCTTCCAGTGCCATGGCCAAAGCCAAAGCGGCTTCATTGGCAACATGAAAGTACTTTCGATTACCTTCGCCAATGGGCTTACCCATTGAGCCTGATATATCAACAAGCAAGTGCACAGCAGCATTGGGCGCAATGCGAGGTTGCCTTTGAATAAACAATCTCGACTCACCTGCTTGTGAAGCGGCAAGACGATGGGTTGCAACTCGAAGACCTTGCCGTTTGGCATGATTCCGATTGTCCTGACTGGACTGAACCATGCCCCTAAGTCGGGCTCGAATTTGAGCGGACTCAGACGCCGACAAGGTCAAGATGGCCTCGTCACCCAACATAGCTTGCTCTGCTTGGGGCAAACTGAGTGGAGTGACGCCCTGATGTCCTTCAGCTTGTTCCGACAACACTTCTGCCACTTGTGCAAAGGTATCGGGTTCAAACTGAGCGGCACTGGCCTCTAGGGCTTGTCGCAAATTGTCAGCTTGATCAGAGTGATCTGAATCACCTGTTTCAGCAACATCCCCCGTTGCAGACGAGTCTGTTTCTGGGGTTTGACTATCACTACTGTTATTGCTGTCATTACTCGCATCTTGTCCAATGTCATCACCGCCATCAGCATCCGACTCATCCTGTGGTGGACGAGATTCTTCTTCCAACATGGCAACGATGGCATCGACAAGTTTCAGCACTTCACCTGTAGACCCTAAGCTAGGCACTGCTGTCAGCATGGCACTTAACCGGCTCATCGCTGCGGCTGGAAAGAGTTGTCTCACTCTTTCATCAACTGCTTGATACAAAGGCGTCAGCGCTTTCTGGCCCAGAAAATGGCATCTCAAGCGGAACAACAACCAGGCTTGCAAGTTAGATGCAGGCTCAAGCTGTTCAGGTACACTCATTTGCTGAGTGTCCACCATGTACTCAATCACTTGCGAAATACTGCGCCGGGTTCCGGGGTAATCCTTTGCCAATTCGTTTTCAATGCGAACGTCCTCAATGATATTGAGAAGTGCCTTACGGATCGGCTTGGACGACGCCTTCTGCACCATGTCAAAATTAGTATGCCGAATATGCGCCGCTTCATGAGCCAGATAACCCCAAGCTATCTGTTGATAGTGTGGGTCGTCTGGGTTTGCTGTTGGGATCACAATCCGCTCACCATCGGTAAACGCATCTTGTCCTTGAATAAGCACCTTCACACCAAACTTTTCGCCATAAGCGGCGGCAACGATTGGCAGTGCGTTTTTTAATGGATGATTCATGGGAGTCTCCTAATCATTAGGGGGAATACTCCCTCAGCGGGAGCGTTTCCCCGCTGGTAATGTAAGTGTTTAAACCTGTGCTTTTAGCTTATCCAGGTCGTATTTTTGACCTAACCAAGCCACCAATTGAGCTGGACTCTCGTGCTGCTCAAATGACGTTTTAAGCTGGTCTAAACTCAGGATGTCATCCAATGTCAGACCGTACTGGTCTTGTAACTGAGCAGACACCTCGTGTTGATATTGCAGCCAGGCCCGCTCATGAACGGTTTGCTGCAATGCCATGTTTGGAACAAATACTATGGCCGTTACCCAAGCTCCTTGTGCGTCCGCATCTGCGATCAGCACAGGGTTCTTAGGGATCACGACACTATGTGTTGAGTACGACCGTTGTACTAACGCTCGACAACACGCCACTTCTGGTATCGATTCACTTTCAACCGCATCAGTCACACCACGAAAATGCGGTTCAAACTGGTTCAGTTGGCTGGGGTTATGGATGGTTGATTGCATAATTTCCTCTTACATAGTTCAGAGGACATGCGCCCTTCAGGGCAACATGCCCTCAAGGACGTTAGAAATAAAATGAGTTTGGTACAGTCGAACCAAGGTTTGGTCTGACGGTTGGTTGTGGTATTGCACGTAAGTTATCTGCCTGAGCAGATACTGGCTGTGCGGGTTTAGGTTCAGGTTTGGGCATCAGTTGTCTGATATCCAATTGACCTTCACCGTGCATTCTCATCTTGTCTGGATCAGACAAAATTAAAATGGTCGCCATCAGTTCGTGATAGAGATTGTCTGTCACAGGGCCGGTCTTCGGCAGACGAACAAATAAATTGTCCATCGCTTCAACCATCGGCTGAACTCGATGATCCAGGAATGACAAACCATCCAACTTGTCTCTTAATCGCTTGAGAGGATTAAGGGCTCGCTGGCTGATTTGATTCTTACCTGCAACGGAACGCTCAAACAGTTCATTGGCATCACGAGCCACCTCCCTAAAGAGGGTGTGTCCCATGCCATTGACCTTGTCATCTAAGCCACCACCTTGTTCAGCCGGTTGCATTCGATAGATGGCATAATCGAACTGAAGCCGTTGTTCCACGTCTTCGATGGGTGACAGCGCACGCCGGATTGCATCTGCAAATTCCGGGTGTTTTGCAACCCAGTCAAACGTCACCTGATCATAGTTGTCCAAGAACAACTGCTTGCACTGCGCAAACTCCTGACCGATCCGGTCAAGCTCTGGAACAATCTGATCAATTCGGTCCTCAGGGACGGCATAGCCACCTAAAAACCGCACACCGACTTGCTCACACAAGCGCTGCGCTTCTTTCTTAAGCCTTTCAAAGTTCGCCAATGCCTCAGGGTCGCAAATTTTTTTACTCCCTAAGCTGGCAACATCCTTCGGTGGAAGTTGGCTGCCATTGGCTAGTCTGAAATCTTCAGGCCTTAGTTTTTTTCTACCGCTCCAGATGGAACAGTCGATGTGACAAATCAAAAGTTTGTCGAGGGTTTGAATACTCATAGTGCATCCTCATGTAAGATGGGGACGCACCACTCCCAACAGGAGCAATGGCCCCCGTTTGGGTGGTAGTAGCTGACGCGCTAATGGCAATACCACTATCAGAAATAGTAATTTTGCGAATCAGGCGACGATTGGTTGAGATCGATTTTCGCAGGCATTAAGTCCAGTGCTTCAGCTATCGGGCGAACCCGCTCTAAATCACTGCCTAGCAACCGCAATACATCTTTTTCCAACTTCAGTTGGTCGGATACTTCTATCCCTTCAGAACTCGCTACTGTTAGCGAACACAGTGGTGGTAATTGACGCTTAAAGGCCAGTAACAGCAACAATGGCCACGGGCCATCATCATTGTTAACAATGCCAGCGCCTTCACCTGACACCATGCTGATTTGATTGGTACTAGGTAATCCGCTTTTGCAAAACCCTAATGACCATTCTCCAATCCTGACCTGGTTATCATCAATAACAGCCAAGCCATAGGCTTCAAGCAGCTTTGCCATATCGAACAACGCTTTTTGCGCCAGCGAGATTTGGCCATTGACGTCCTTGCGAGTACGAAACTCCCAACTGACGTTATTGGCACACGCGACGCTATCTAGCGCATTTGAGAGTTCAAATGGCCGCCCTTGATGATCAATGCCGACTTGTCCAACCAATCGATAACCCTTGTTGATTTTCTCATTGATTCGTCGGTCTGCTTCAGCGTTAGGATCAGTCGAATCAATCAATCGCTGCTGCGACAATTGACCTGCTTTTCCAAACCGAACTTCAATCTCCTGGTTATCTGATCCAACGTAAATGGCCCATTCTTTGGCTGTCCCATCAGAATGACTGTAACGGTAAAGAGCAAAGCACTTTTCCATCATCAATCCTCCCAGTGGTCACCGAAGACATCAGCGGCAATACGGTGAATGGCTTCTCGTTGCTCCAACTCAGCACGAGCCGTCAAAGACCGAACCAGTGCATACTCCACTGCGTTAGGAGCGCCTTTAAAAGCAAGTGTTAACTTTGCCCAGCGCACCAAGGTCCGAGTGGACATGGTGATACTGAGTTCTGCACCGCCATCCGCGCCCCCAATAAAAAGACGACGAATGTCACCTGCCACCTTCACCATTTTTTGGCGAAAGACCTCTGGTAAGCCCGGCGCAACGTTCTCCAGAATGGCTTCCTCTACAGATGGTTCTGCATAGGTCGCTTCAATGATTCTAAAGCGATCAAGGAAAGCCAAATTCTGTTGAAGCACGCCTTGATACAAGCCCGTTTGGTCACCGCTGCCCGCACTGTTGCCGGTAGCGATAAAACGAAACTTGTTGTGTGGCATGATGATCTCTCCGCCATTTTGTGCGATGACCAAAGGGGCACCTTCCAAAATGTCATTGAGCCCAGCCAGTTCAGCAGGCTCAGCAAGATCCATTTCATTAATGATCAGCAAATGGCCATGCTTGACAGCCAGTGCCAGAGGTCCATACACAAAGGTCATGTTGCCATTAACCAGTGTGTGGTGACCGATAAGATCGGACAATTCCAATCGACCGTGCGCAGTAATTTGCTGAACAGGCCAATTCAATCGAGAAGCAACTTGGCAAATTAGCGAGGTCTTCCCGCATCCAGTTGGGCCTGTAATATACAAACCGTCACCGTCTGGGTGAGACAAGAACGCCAATACGTCACGTAAGTCTTCTTTTCTAAAGACATACTCGTCCTTGCGAACGGGAATGTTTGGATGGGTAGTGTCGGCACTAAATCCTTCCAGAACGAAAGCATCAGGAGCCGGGACATTAAACGCTTGATTCACTTGAACCAAAAATGGGGATTGTTCAGTCATGGTAAACCTCATCAGTTTTGACGAGGCCCCATGCCCCAACAGGGAATGAAGTCCCCGTCGGGTGGTGTGTTGATTGTGGTATGGCTGTGTATGTAAGAGTTCAGCTCGCTCTATCATTCGTACCCAGCATTGGCTACGAGTGAAACTGCTTTCTGATGCACTCGATGTAAGCGCATGAGAAAGGAGCCGACATCGGCTCCAAGTGAACGTTAAAAGTAAAATGAGCTCGGTGAGTCACCTGGCAGAACCAAGTTCTCTTGCTCAAGGCTGATTTTGATTGGTGTTTCAACGGGCTGCTCTGGCTTATTGGTGCTGATACGCAACCGCTCTTGTGGCGCTTTTCGGTAAGCAGCTAAAACCTGTTCATCCAGCTCGCCTAATTTATCGGTGGCCAATTGCTTATAGTCCACCGTGCCCGCCATCATGTAGCGGCTGAGTTTGACCCCAGCATAGTCGGCATGAGCGTAGTTACCCATCATGGCGACCAATTTTGACTGAGCGTCTCGCATTTCCTCTTTCAAAGATTTAATGTGATTTTCCAGTCGAACCACTTCGGCATGTGCTGAGCAATACTGCCGTGATAGCGATGTCCAACGGTATTGGGCTTCACCCTTGGGAACAAAACAATCTTGCTCAGGGCATTTTGACGGTTCTTTTTTGGTCTGTACTAACTCCCAAAACTGAAGCGCTGTTTCTTGCAACTCAGTTAAGAACGCCGCGTCTCGTTGTATTTCAAACTCAATCAGTTGATCCTCAAAATAGAATACCAACCAACCACGCGTGCTATTGGCGACCAGTATTTGATGCTGTACTTGTACCCAATACAACTGGTACGCCTCGCTTTGTTGTCGGTGAGCTTGCACATCCTCAAAAACTGACTGGCAAGGACATTTCAGTTCAACGGGTTCGCCCGCATCGTTGATGCCATCAAAGCTGGCTCGAAAGATTGCGTTATGATCGGCTTCTGCACATAACGGCAGAAGAAAGTCATTATGCGCATTCTCAAATGCTCGCCTTGCTTGAGGCTCCAACCTTATACCGCGAAGCACATTTGGATTATTCGACAGGTCTTCCGGTAATACGAATCCAGTTTTTTCTGCCCATAATCGCCAAGGTGTTTTGTAGGGTGAACGCCCCATAATAATTGGGGCTTCAGATGCCGTAACCCCTGCAATGCGCCACTGGTGCCATGCAGGAGTACGTTGTGATAGGTCGATAACCTTCATATTGCCTCCTTTGAGGGGGAGACTCCCCCGAAGGAGAGAACTCCCCTTCAGGGTTAAGTGGTTACTTTGCTGCTTGTGCTAACGCTGTTTGGTGCTGAACAACACTTGCTTGAACCGAATCAATTGCCGCTTTACCGGCTTGAATCGAACCTAAGACAAGGGCAACAACCAATACCAAGCGAAAAAGTGAGGCTGATTTAGTCATGGAAGATCTCCAAAAAAGACGAGACCTTCCCCCTGATGGGAGAATAATCCCGCCAGGGTTAGTAAAATGAATGCGTGGCGCTAAGAAGCTAAAGGCTGTGTGAGCGCTTTGGCTGCTTGTTGCTGTGCATTAAAGATTTCTTGTTTCGCAAACGTCAGCTCAACACCTTGAAAATGTTCATTGGCATATTCCAATGCACTATTCCAAGCGTTTGAAGCTTCCGCCCGCTCGATAAGCTTGTAAACAAGCCCTCGGGTTCGATCATCAACTTGCTCGGGTGGAATCACAGATGGCTCAACAACGTGTGTTGCTTGGCCTTCGATAATTCGCTCCGCTTCGTCTTGATCGAAAATTCCCACAAAGCCAAACGCAATGCGGGAACACTGGATCATGGATTTATGCCTTAGCATTCGCTTAGTGTGCGTCTGCCATGGACCATCTACCCGGTAAGGGCCATTTTTGCCGTTACCTTCAAAAGGTGGTCGATAGACTTCATCCAGATACTCAGTGATTTTGACTGGGTGCGAACGGTCGCGCCGGTAGATAATGCATTCCATCCATTCAGGGCATTCTTTCGCGCCATCCAGTGAGACTTTGTTTTCTGAAGTCTTAAACTCCATGCCATCAAACTGGTCGTGTTGATTGATGATGCGAGACCATCCATCGACACCTACCACTGGAATAATTCCAGCTTGCTTATCAGGGAACGCAAAAATCTCTTTGGTGAAAGGGTTCAAGCCGTACTGATCTGCAACCACCAAGAGCGCCATCATCTGCTCATTGGTCGGTGCACTACCGTCACGTTGCTTGAATGCTGTTGCTTTTAGGGTATCGAACAACTTGTTTGGATCGACACTAAAGCGCTCAGCAAAGCGTTGGATTAGCTTTGGTTTTTCCATTGTGGACTCCGACAATCAAAGTGGGAGTCTGCCCCTGACGGGAAAGTACTCCCGGCTGGGTTAAAGCGTTTTCGCTCGGTTAAAAATCTGGTTCAGGATAAGTTTGTGCCCAATTAGTTTGGGAGCCCGCATCATCCGCCGGTGATGGCTCAGATGCTTTGTTCACACTATCAAGAAGCAGAAACTCGTCCGCGTCCACTTCGGTCAATCGATGTTTAATGCCATCTTTCTCCCATGAGCGCGTGCGCTGAGGCCCTTGAACAAAAAGCTTTGCTCCTTTTTGGATTAAATCTTTTGCCCTGAGCCCTAACTTAAATCCACCACGATCTCGAAAAACGACCCGATGCCATTCCGTATGCTCTTTGAGCTCATTGGATTGACGGTCGCGCCATTTCTCAGAAGTGGCCAGCGAAATGCTGGTCACCAAATCACCTGATGGATAGGCTCGCGTCTCTGGCTCAGAGCCAACGTAGCCTATGAGTGTTACTTGGTTTTTCATGATGTTCTCCTCGTCTTAGTTGAACTCTGTGCACACAGTCGCTTCTACCCGGCTGGGCAAAGAAGACTGACGACGCAGATAGGTTGGTATTTCGAGTAAAGCCATGTCGTACTGATGTGGCTCTTTGTAAAACGCAGATGTCAAACGGGGCATACCAGGAGCTTTAGGCACTGCCATTGGACGACGTTTTGGTGTTGGTGTGAGCAATCGCTTGATTTGAGTAAGTACAAATCGAAACGGGCGCACGCTTTGACGAGCAAGCAATCGCAAAAGCGACCAGCTCAGTTTTGCAAGCAACATAATGCCTGCGATTTGGATAATAAATCCGAAGATATATTCCATTGGTGACTCCTTATGTTGGTTTTGAAGGAGTCACCCCCAACTGGGGAAAACTCCCCCAGCTGGGTGGTGAAAAGGCGAACCGTAAGGAACGCATGGTTGAGCATGTAAAAACATGCAGGCTATTTGTTTAAGGAGGCTAGCTACCTCTTAGTACCACTGAGAAAACTCAGCGGCGGGCTTCCTTTGAGCTCATGCTCTCAGGCGCAGATATCACTGAAACAGATCAGCAATATTTGATAGTCAGTGTAACCGTCTTATCCAGACAGGATAGTTAGAAAGATGCTCAATTCTTCCACCTAGCTGAAAGGCCATTACCTCACAGAGGATTAGTCTAGGGACTGATTATTGTCATATCAGGAGCAAACTTATGGCCCAAGCAAAACCCAATTACTCAAAACCCATCTTTGAACAATCATTCACAATTAACAGCTTACAGGCGCAACGTGTCGTTGACCGTGTTTTTAGGCGCACGGTCAGTGCGCTCTACGGAATCGATGTCATCCTACGCATCATTGGCGATGAGAACGAAATTGATGAAGTGGAACAGATCATTAGCCAGCTGATCGAGGATTGCGCTATGGCGGTAGACAACGAACAAGCTCGTTTGGACAAACTGATGGAGTCCAACGGTATCGATGAAGTACCTGACTACACCGATCCGATTACCTTCAACGCCAAAATCAGCTCGCCTCAGGTTGGCCAGTTTGTTGGCTTAGTGCGCAAACTCGATGCGTTGATGATCTCAATGGACACACTCTGGTTATCTAGCGTGCTTAGCAACAAGCAACGCGTTGATGGCAACTACGCATGGCAACAGCGCATTATCAAACTTGCACGACGCATTATTGATATCGAAATTCGAGCACGAAAATCAGCCCAAGCTAAGGGTAAAGAAGCAGAAGTTGAGCAAGCGGTGCCTTCAACCGATGACGATATCACTGAAGAGGAAACAGATAACCCCGCCAACTAGCCAACTAGGCTCCCATCAACCAGCCCCTCTCGAAGGGGCACTATATCGCTATCCATGCTATCGGTAATGAGTTCAATAAACAGTATACAATGTACGCATAATGCAGTACATTGTATTGCTTATTTATCATGGAGAAGCACAGTGTCGCGTTCCAAAGAAGAGACTTTGTCAATACGAACATCTAAAGAAATCAAGCTGTTGCTAAAAGCAGCAGCGGAAAAAGAACATCGCTCTCAAGCGTCTATGATAGAAATACTAATTTTGGATTATGCAAAATCGAATGGGCTAAGCACCATCATAGCCTCAGATAATACTAAGTAGTTACGTCTGATTATTTTAAATCGTTATTAATATGATGAAATAATTAGTATTTAATACGATAAACGACTGAGTAATTCGATTATAAATGAACATTGCAAAGGGGAATAATAGTGGCTAACGGTAAAATACTGAGACAGTTGATTAGGGCTGGAACCATTGGTGATTCCGAGGCCTTTCGGCTTGCTTCAGAAGCTGTTATTCAAGATGAGCGTCAAAAGCAACATCACCTTCTTGCAAATGATCTTGAGCAGATATTGTATGGTGAGCATTTAAGACCGCTTAAACAAAATGGACGTAACGCTTTGCCTACTCCTCCTGTAGATAAAGAGCGAGGACTACCACTTTTAGATGTTCGACAAGCTCAGCGACCAATAGAAGAAATGGTTTTACCTGAATCTAGTATCGCACCCATCGAGGAACTTCTTGAGGAACACCGCCGTGTCGATGTACTGAGAAGTTTTGGAATGAAGCCTTCTGGAAAAATTATTTTTCATGGTCCTCCAGGTTGCGGGAAAACCTTAGCAGCTGAGGTCATTGCTTTTGAGCTTGATTTACCTCTTGCAATTGTTCGTCTCGATGCGTTGGTATCTTCTTTTTTGGGTGAAACAGCCGCGAATCTTCGCAAAGTTTTTGATTTTGTTTCTGAACATTCTATGGTGGTTTTATTTGATGAATTTGACGCCATAGGCAAAGAACGTTCTGACTCAGGTGAACATGGTGAGTTACGCCGCGTCGTTAACGCAGTGCTTCAGATGATGGACGCTTATCAAGGGAAGAGTCTAATTTTAGCAGCTACAAACCATGAGCACATTTTAGACAGTGCTATCTGGCGACGCTTCGATGAAAAAATTGACTTCCCATTACCTGATGAGCTGCAAATACAACAAATTCTTTCACTCAAATTGCGTGGTGTACGTCGCCAATTTGAGTTAGATGATAAATCTATCCTCGGGATATTTTCTACAAAGAGTGGCGCTGATATTGAACGTATTGTTCGTAGAGCAGTAAAAAGGATGATCCTACGTAGTCAGGAATTTTTGACCGTTAAGGACTTGAAGCAAGCAGCTTCTCGAGAAAGTTAAAAAAGGGACTAGGAATGGCTAATTATGAACATCTTAAGATTGAAAGAGAACTGCTTGAAAATGAACGTAGAACAAGGAAAGTCAATATCCCAAAACATCCACGAGGTGATCTTCGGGGGCATGGTCAAAAATTATCTAGAGACTTAACTGAATCAATCAGATTCGCACAAAGTCAGCAAACGTCACGTCCGGGTAATTTTGTACTGAAAATTCGTTATACAGGACTTCTCGATATTACCCATCTAAACAAACATGGTATCGAGTTTGTAAGCCAAGAAGACAATCATCTGTGTGTTGTTTTTGTTGATGAAACCGGAATGACTGTGTTTGAAGATCACCTGCAACGCTTAGGTTTGGACGAGACAGAATTGACGTACAAGCAGATTCTCGAGGCCATAGAGGGAATCGATAACTGGACAAGTGATGACCGGAAAAGTTGGGCTCTAAGAAGGCATGGCTTACCAAGGTCAGAGAAGTTTCTCTTAGATGTAGAGCTTTGGCCTGTAGCTGTTGCTCATCACCCAGAGAGATTAAGCACTTGTGATGCATTTGAGCGTTGGCTAGCTCATAACGGAATACGGCGAACAGATAAAGTTAACCTTGATAGCTTAGTAATGTACCGTTTGGAGGTTAACTCTAGTCAGGCTAATCTACTGCTGAATCACTCTGATGTCAGACTTGTTGATCTCCCCCCCAAGAGCGGTATTCGCTATAGCCAACTAAATTGTGACATCAATAGAATTCCTGAAGGAATACAATCCCCTACTCATCAAGCTGCAAGAGTTTGCGTCCTTGATAGCGGAGTAAATACTAACCACCCCCTGTTGGCACCCGCAATTGCGGAAAGTGCAGACTTTATTGGTGATACAGACGGCATGGATTTGAATGGTCATGGCACTGCTGTTGCTGGTGTAGCTCTGTATGGTGACTTGGAAGCGTGTAACTCAACAAATTATTGGCACCCTGAACTTTGGATTTTCAATGGTAGAATTCTTGATGAGAATGCAGAATTTGACTCCAGTTCTATCGAAAAAACTCTCATTGAAGCTGTAACCTATTTTGTCGAAGAACACCAATGTCGGATTTTCAATTTGTCGTTAGGGAATTCCAATGCACCTTACGATAATCGTCATATTCGAGGAATTGCGTATGTCTTGGATAAATTGGCTAGGGACTTCAATATCTTATTTGTCGTTTCTGCTGGGAACTTCTCAGGCTCTATCGATCCAGATGTGCCAAGACATAGCTGGAGAGACGAGTTTCCAGAATACCTTCTAGCTGACGAAAGTATTATCATAGATCCAGCTCCGGCACTAAACGTTCTAACGGTGGGAAGCTTGGCTCGACATAATGCGACTTTCGATGCTCAACGGTATCCTGAAATTGGGCAATTGGCTCCAGCCACAGAAAATCAACCATCCCCATTTACACGTCACGGTCCCACTATTAAAGGTGCAATTAAACCCGAGCTGGTAGCTATGGGTGGAAACTTGGCTTCTCCAATAAGAACAGGCAACGAACTCAATGCAGTTATGCGAGGCATGGGGGTACTGACCTGTAATAGTCGATTCGTTGGGAACACATTGTTTAGCGAAATTAGCGGAACAAGTTTTGCGGCACCTTACATTACCCATCTTGCAGGTCGTTTATTGAATAACTACCCGAAGGCTTCTGCTAATTTGCTCAGAGCACTACTGGTTAATCATGCGAATATGCTGTCGGAGATTGAAAGCAGCTTTCCTGAAGATATGAAGAAATCTTATAGGAGCGCAAATGGACGAGATGCGTTTAGAGATATAGCTGGTTATGGTGCTGTTGATGAGGGGGAGCTTTTTAGATCTTCACAAAATGCCGTTGTCTTAATGGCTGAAGAGAAAATTGAAAACAACTCGCATCACTTTTTCGAACTGCCGCTTCCCGATGATTTTTTAAGGTCTCAGCGTGCTTCCAGAGAAATTAGAGTTACTCTGTCTTATTGTCCAGCGGTCAGGACAACTAGGATAGACTATGTGGCCACTAAAATGTCTTTTAGGTTAGTCAAAGATCAGTCGCTTGAGTCTGTTCAAAGGCATTTCAATCACAGTACTCAGGATGAAACTAAAACCAGAAATGATGATGCTACAAGTAATAGGGACATAAGTGCTGAATTAAGAGGTAAAGGTACAGTTCAATCTTCAACTTGGCGGATTAAACAGCCGAAGCCTTCTGAAAAGTGGTTTGTTGTAATTACTCGACAAGATAGAGATTGGGGTGAGGCGTTGAGTTTCGAACAAGAAGACTATGCCTTGGTTGTGACTGTCACTGATCGAGAGAATGAGGAAGCCCAGCTGTATAGCCAAATATCACAACGCATAGAGCTTAAGGCTAGAGAACGTGCACGGGCTCGAGTGTAGGGAATTCTTGTTCTGTAAAAATCACCCATGGAACGGGAAGATTTAATTTTTCGGGCCATATGTATTAGGAAAAAAGGATGAAACTGCACAGTATTCGGGTTTCAAATTTTCAGAGTTTTGGTGCTGAACCAACAGAACTGACACTGGAAAATATTACCTATCTGATTGGCCCCAACGGGTCAGGCAAGACTGCTGCACTCCAGGCTTTGTGCCGACTGTTTGCATTTGATCCATCATTACGCCGTATTCAGCGCTCAGACTTCCATGTCCCGCACGATGAACAAGAAGCGCCCGAAGAAAGGCAGTTATGGATTGAGGCGGACTTCGTGTTCCCCGAGTTGGAGGATGAAGAAGATAACTCGACCGTTGCTCCCCATTTCAGTCACATGCGCCTTGATGACCCTGACGGAATTCCTAGGGTACGATATCGCCTAAGTGCCACTATGGGCCTGGATGGGGATATTGATGAGACTTTTGTGTATGTGCTTGAAGCTGGCCCGGATGGTTCGCCTCTAAATCCTCAAACGGTTCCAAGGTCTGAACGAAATCACATACAAGTCCACTATCTGCCCGCAAGAAGAGATCCGACTGACCACATAGCATATGGAACGAACGCGCTGCTTGGCCGCTTGCTACGGGCAGTGAACTGGGAAAATGAACGGGAGGAAGTCAAAGGGTTCACCGACCAGATTAGTGAGAGTTTGGCTGCTAATCCATCGGTCAATGCTTTTAGTGCCCACCTGAAGAAAACTTGGGGCACCCTTCATAAAGGCAGCTACTTTACAGATCCCAAGATTACTTTTGTGGCATCTGAGATCGAGGCGTTGCTTCGTCATTTGTCCGTATCATTCTCGCCTGGACATGATGAACATCTTGTCGATTTTTCCAGACTCAGTGACGGCCAGAAGTCGATGCTCTATCTGTCATTGGTTCTTTCATCTCAAGCAATTGGGCGTGCTGTCCTTGCCGGTGAGGACGGCTCTTTTGACCCAGAAAAATTGCGTCCGCCAGTCTTTACTTTGATTGCCCTTGAGGAACCAGAGAACAGCCTCTCGCCTCACTATCTGGGGCGGATTGTCAGCGCTCTGAACTCCATGACGAGCAACGAGGATGCTCAGGCCCTAATCGCTACGCATGCTCCGTCAATGTTACGACGTGTCGATCCGGAACATATTCGATATCTTCGACTTACCGAAACCCGGCAATCAAGAATTACGAAAATCCAATTACCCGCTAAAACCGATGAAGCGCACAAGTTTGTACGCGAGGCTGTCCAGGCATTCCCTGAGATTTACTTCTCACGTTTGGTTGTGTTGGGTGAAGGGGATAGCGAAGAAATTGTACTACCGCGCCTTTTCCAAGCAAAGGGTGCGCCAGTTGATGAATCAGCGGTTACGATTGCTCCGCTTGGAGGTAGGCATGTCAATCATTTTTGGCGCCTGTTATCAGCACTGCAAATCCCATTTTTGACCCTTCTCGATTTAGATGTGGGCAGATATCAAGCGGGCTGGGGAAGAATAAAGTATGTAAATAACCAACTTGGCTTATATCAACCTGAAAAAGTTCTGCCAAATACTTTTTCTTTATCAGATTGGAATGATGACAAAGTACCTGTTCGTACCCACCACTTCTTTGAAAACGGCACTAAGAGTGTATTTGCAGAGCTGGAAATGCGTGGTGTGTTTTTCTCATTTCCAATGGATTTAGATTTTTCAATGCTCCTTGCTTTCCCAGATGCTTACGGTGTTCAGCAGGAAGTTCCGGATGACTCAACAATTAAAGCCGTGTTAGGCAAGAGCCATCATGACCCATCCCAATATAGCTATGACGAGTTAAATCTTTTCTCTACGTATCACAAGCTTTTTAAACTGGGCAGCAAGCCCGCTGCTCATATCGAAGCTCTCGCTCAACTAAGCGACGAGGATTTGCTGGCGAACATGCCTGAATCATTTGGACGACTCACTGATGCCGTGATCGCCAAGCTTGCGGAACTGCCCGAGTGATTGCTGTAGATGCATGGCTGCCTTCGGATGGGCTAACTCTTGAACCCAATGCACTGCGGGCTGCGAAGGAACAAGCGCGCTGTCTTGCACTGACGGCGGGGCCGGGCGCGGGCAAGACGGAAATGCTTGCACAAAGAGCTGACTTCCTCCTACGAACCGGAACCTGCCGTTATCCGAAGAGAATACTCGCTATCTCTTTCAAAGTTGACGCCAGCAAAAACTTGAAGGAGCGAATCCAGCAACGCTGTGGACAAGAATTGGCTTCCCGTTTTGATAGCTACACATTTCATGCGTTTGCAAAGCGTATTATTGATCGCTTCCGAGTAGTGCTTACTGGTAATGATGCTCTTGATCTGGATTATTCGATTGGCGAAAGAAAAGTCACAAAAAGGCAAATTACATTTCATGATCTTGTACCGCTAGCAATTCAAATTCTTAAGGCCTCCACTGTCGCAAGAAATGCCATACGCCAAACTTACAGCGATGTTTTCTTGGATGAATTCCAGGACTGCACGGATCAGCAGTATGAACTCGTGAAGGTAGCCTTCCAAGGTACGAGCATTCGTCTCACTGCTGTCGGTGATACCAAGCAGAAAATCATGGGATGGGCAGGTGCATTGGACGGAATTTTCCAAACGTTCGCTAGGGATTTTTCAGCGGTCCCATTAAACATGTACCGAAACTTTCGTTCAAAACCACGCCTGCTTCGGATGCAGAACGAGATAATTCGCGTGCTCGATCCGGCTTCCGTCATGCCAGATCACCAACTTGCTGGTGAAGAGGGAGAGGTCTTCGCGTGGCAATTCGAGAATGCCCAGGGTGAAGCTGAGTACTTGGCCGATTTGATTGCCGGGTGGATAAGAAATGAACAGGTTCCGTTATCCGAAATCGCCGTATTAGTGTCCAAACAACTAGATCTTTACGCCAATCACCTGATGGTGGCATTGGAAGTTAGGGGAATACCGTACCGGAATGAGCAGGAGATGCAGGATATTACTGTCGAACCTGCCGCAAGGCTCGTTGTTGACTATTTGTCCTGTCTCTATGGCCAGCGAGAGCCCAAAGCCTGGATTCGGCTGATGAATCAATTGATTCCCTTTGCCGATGACGAGGTGCAGTCTAGCGTCAGGCAAAATTTCCAAAGCTTCTTCAAGGAACAGCGAAAAATCATCGCCATGGCCGAGTTGTTGGATGAACCGTTTTCGGGATGGTGGGATTCTGTGTGTAGATTTTTGAAGAAAATAGGAATGGAGACTCTTGTTGCTCTCTCGCCTGACTATGAGTCACATGCCAGATTAGGTGAAGTTGTGGGAGATACCAAAGCGCGCATTGAAGAATTGCTTGAACTTACCCCCGACTTGCCTCAAGCCTTGACTCGTTTCTCTGATGATCAGGCTGTGCGTATTCTGACTATCCATAAGAGCAAAGGATTGGAGTTCGACTCAACGATAATTTTGGCCGTTGAGAACGAAATATTTTTTGGGGATCAAGATTCTAATCTGTGTGCTTTCTTTGTTGGTGTATCCCGTGCCAAGCGTCGGCTTGTTCTTACATACGCTAAACAACGCGACAGGCCCCTTAACTATGCTAAAAGATGGGATGTAATTCGAACTCCACAACAGGAATATCTTCAATATGCAGCACAGTTTATTACCGATTTAACGCACATTTAAAAAGTCATTAGCTAAACTACTCAGTTCAAAACTTGCAAAGCCATAAACCGTCCTCAAAAACGTTCTCTTTACTAAATATAATGCAACATCTAGCGCGATGTCAGCTCCAAAATATACTGGAGCTGACAAAGATTTTTTCTTCTAGTTATTCCCCGAAATTTCCTCCGTCGCCTCCTGACGCAGTTTCTGGGCATCCATTCCGTTTAGCCGTTCAAGGGCTCTGTCTGCGGCACTCTGACGATTTCCATCAACGTTTAGCGTACTTCCTGAGCCTGTGAGTCTTTCCAGATCCAGTGACGGTACTTCGGGTAGGTTGCCTGTTATCGATAAGATACCTATCCATTCATCCAGATTGACTTGGCTCCAATCCACCTGGTTTAACTGACTCGCGGTCAATCCTTCACAGTTTGGAGATTTCGCACTGCCCCAGCCAAGGCCCAATTGCGGACGCACTTGCTCTTGAATGATCCGTGAAAGCGGCGAAGTAAAGCAGCAATATGATTGCCGTTTCTCAACACAGGCACCTAAGAACTTAGACTTGCAGTAAGAGCCCACATAGTGGCAACTCTTCAATACCCGCTTAGCGTTCATCTCAAACTCACTCTGCTCACATTTCCAGATAAGCTGAATGAGGATCATGGTGACTGAGTAAATCATGTAGGCCGTCATAACCGTACTCAGAACCGCGCCCGCAGCGCCACCCAGCGCAAAGTTACCACCCGAAACGACACCATCGGCTCCAACTGCGCCACCAACGTTACTAAACAGTGCCGATTGCGCCCCCGAACCAAAGGTCGTACCTACCCATTCAGCCGTTTTGTTGGTCAACACCTGCATGAAGCCAGTCGCAGCTTGCTCCGCTCCCGCGCCAGCAGCCGTTGATGGCCCAGCCCCCATAAGAGAGTCCCAAGCAGACACAAAGGGCTCTTTGACCGCACTCCAAGTACTCGTGATTGGCTCCCTAAGCGTATTCCAGGAACCATAGATTGCCGACGACGGATTCATGGCCATGACTGCCGTATCAAGCTTGTTGACCGCCACAATCATTGTGATGTAATCCGATAACGACACGCCACTTGGCTTTTCACAGCAATCCACTATACCGCCAACGGCTTTTTTGCACTGGCCAGCATTACCTTTAAAGACCGTACACTCGACGTTATCTTGGCCATCAGCTCCCGTGCATGACATATCATTGGTCATAAACTGCGCCGCATTAAGCATCGCGGCGGCCTCTGCAAAGTTAGCCTGCTTGATTGACTCTGGCTCTAAACAATCTGTGCCCATACAGCGAACTGGCCCCTCACAGTTGTATTGAGTTTCCATTCGTGCATTTTGCACTTCAACGCTTTGTCCACAGTCATACACCAAACTTTGGATATAACAGAAGCCTTCATGACCAGCCCCGCCTTCAGTGCATTCGGTTCTGACATACTGGCAGGCCGGGTTTTGCTCCAGCGCGGCACACGTATTGGTGGTCGTGTTTTGTCCGTTATTGACGATGGTTTGTGTATTACCATTGGCATCTACCCAGCTATCTGAGCTGCCCATGTTGAATTCTGGATGAGCAGTCGAAGCATTGTAGGTCGCTTTTGCCCTCCAGCATGAGAGCCCCAGTCCATCAGAGCTGCCACGACTGGTTAAATGAGCAGGAGACGAAACAACCGTCGGATAAAGGCTTCCAAGATTGGCCAACTCGCCACTACCAACTGTTAACCCGTCGATTCGTTTTATGCCCGTATCCAAACACTGCCACTGCACCGCAGTGAACTGATCCGTTTGCATCAAGCATTGGTCTATGCCCGGATCACTTGATTGATGAACAACGTCTTGCTCTAAGTATTTGCCAGAGAAGGTCAAGGAAGCACTCAGTTTCGCAGGAGCCAAACACTTCTGAACTTCTCGGCTGCAAGTATCGAAATCGACTTTGTTCCAGCCGGACTCACATCTGGAACGCGTGACTTCCTGCGGTTCATGCCACGAAATAATCGACCCATTAACGACCTTGCACAATGAGCCAACCAAGGTTCCTTTTGGACAGGTCATTTCAGGGTATTTAATGGACGGTTTCGTCTCTGTGACCGTCTCCTTGTTGCCCGTCAATGAGAGTGTCGTTTTCCAGCCATTTGCCTTGGACGGCGACTCGGTGATTTTTATCTCAGTATTTTGATTATCAAACACTCTCAGCGTCGCGTTTCCAGTTTGCATGGTACTGCTGTGCTGTGGAACAAAGCTGAGCGTTTCAGAGCTAAAGCAACCGCGCTCAATGGACCAGCTTTGTTGATGGGTTTCAGCGGATACACGTCGTTCTAACTGACACTGAGTAAGCGTGCTGATCTTCTCGCACACCTGGTAATCCGGTACATGCTTGGTTTCAGTAAATGGCGTAATCGTCTGAGTAGGCTCACATGCCTCAAAACTACTCGGCATAAGATTGGATACCACGCACTTTGGATCGCTGGTTTGCAATCCACAGTCATAGGTATCGGTAAAACGAATGCATTCACCTTTATCATTGGTTTCGGCACATTCTGACGACATGAATCCACAGGAAGGATTCGCTTCAAGCACTTGGCAGGCCTGATTTTCAATCCCCTTATAGCTTTCATCATCCACACTGACTTGTACACGCCGACACAAAGGCGATATGCCAGCCACAGGGCTTGGAGCAAAGTAGGATTCACAAACTGAAACACCATTGACCACCGTACATCCGTTGGTTGAAGACGGCTGATCCGTGCATTGAATGCTGTAGTCTGAAAACTTAGTCGGGATATCCGCTGCTTGTTCGATACAGGATTGTGGCGACCAACTATCATTCATCACCACCTTGGTTGGATCAAAGCGCACCTTGATACGTGCATACCCCTCACCACTACCCGTTACCGATACGCGAATTTTTACTGGCACTTCTAAACCGGGCTCTACCGCTTTTAGCTTAGAGGTTAAGTCAGTATTAGGATTGCGCTCCCAACTTGTACTGAGCTCGCAGCGGCCAGCCGTTTCTGGTGGAAAGTTATTGTTCGGCCCAGACCAGACTTTCTGATCACCAAGCCACACTTGCATGTAGTCATCCCATTTGGCGTATTCAAGAACGGCTGAGGTAATCGCATCGGGGTTCACGACTTTGAGTGTGATGGCCTGTTCAAACACTTTACAACGGCCACTCCAGTAGTTGTCGCCAATTCGTCCAATCCAAACTTCAAGACATCCCTCACCACAAGAGCGAAGGTTCATTGGTCCTGAAACATGCTCAATAATGCCTGCCGTGTAATCGTGAGTAATCGTGCAGCTGTTAACCGCTGTATTGAGCCTGTCACATTGCTGGTAGTTTGGGCTGCCTTCACCTTGAGACTCACAGCCGGGGAAGCTTTGCGTTAATAGATTTGGGTCAGTTTGAACCGCATCAGTTAATGCCCAAAGCGGATCATTGACCATATCTGGCCGAGACCTGTCTTTGATTTCCTGTAGCGAACGAAATGCTTCACCCGTAGCGCCACTTTCGGATGCCATGCTCTCTTGGCGCTGTGTCCCCAATTGATTCATGCTGGCATCAGAGCCATAAACGCCCGTTAAGACATCCAATGAGCCCTGATCCATACCAGGGAAAAGCTCTTGCAAGTTAATGGACTCATTACCACTGCCATTCGGCACCGACAATGTATTGCCATTGAGTGCGGGCATCGTCCAGTTTTGCAGCAATTGCTTACCTTCTTGTTGTCCGCTTAAGCCGGATTGGCGCTGCACATCAGCGGCCACACCATGTAAGGGCAGGCACGCCATAGTGATTGATAAAATACCCGCTAAAACTCGGGTAAAAAGTGTTGGTTTCATGGTTAACCTCCCGAGTTACAGCAGTCTTGCCAGCGCCACAAAATGTAGAGCGCATCTTCACCGGCACCGGGGATCGTTCGCCACTCTCCCCATTTCATGGTGCTTTCACCGATGACATGCGCACTTTCAGTTTCCGGTACAGGGAAGAACATACTCATCTTGTATTGGGATTTCGGCAGCATGGGTTCGATAACAGGTCGGCATAGCGCACTGCTCCCCATTGTTCGTCTTGCAAGACCACGCCTGTGTTGAGCCGCGATTGCACGCGCCGCTAAATGGCTGGTGTTTTCTGCTAATGAACCAAAGGCTAAGGTGTGGCCAGATAACGGATAGAGATGGCCCCAACTGCCAGCACACCAAAACAACTGATCGATGGGTTTACCAAGCGTTGATGAAGCAGCGTCAGCGGTACAAGCAGAGATAGCCAATGGATTAGCAACAGCAGCAGCTTCAGGCTGAGTAAAAAAGGCCAGTTCATCGTTCAGCCATGTTGGGTCCAATTCCGACAAATACATCAAGTCAAAATCCATGTAACCATCGGCATTGCAATTGCCATCCATGAACAAATCGAGCATGACCAAAAGCGGAAAGGCGTAATAATGGTAATGATAGAAAGCAAGATCACCGGTATCGTATTCACCTTCACCATGACCACCTTGCAATCGCCTATCACCTAACGGTAAGCGAATCCCTCCCAGTGAAGGCGAACAACCCGGCGTTCTGACCAGTTCAATCAGACGCGCTGGCTCCCACATGCTGGTAACAATACCTGGCCTTGGCACACCTAAGTTGTCTTCACATAAGCAAAACGACTTGTTTGATGCGCCGCTTGGGACACTGCCAGAGCCAAGTGGAAGACCTGCAACCCGGATAGGAAAAATGCATGACCAGCAAACATCCGTCAGCAACTTACCGGACAATAAACCCGCGTCTGGGCAGGTCAGTTCGGCTTTAGCAGAAATAGATGCGCCCAGGACAAACATGACAACGAGAGTCCGCAACAGACGATACGTATTATTGAGCTTTTTCATGAACAAGCTCCTTTGCTGGAATTTCTTCTATTTCAAACGCGAGCCCCTTTGCTTGAACAAACGATGGGGTGACTTGCAGATCAAAGCGCTGCTTTAGCGAGGCATTGAGAAGGTAAACCGGACTGTCCAATGTCTTTTCGAGCGCATTGAGGCTATTCCAACCTTGAGTACGGTCGAGCTGCGTGGTGATAAGCGTAATGCGGCGCAGTGTCCTATCTTGCGTCTCAAGCCAATGCGCAACTGCGTCCACTTCTTCAGCGTTCGACGCATTAAACACCACAAGCTGCTGAGTAAACGGCAAGGCTTTTAGCGGGTTAATACGCGTTCCTGCTGGGATCAATGTTCGGTCATTGGCATCCAATAGTGGCCGCTTCATGACGATGGTTGGATCAACCATTCTTATCCGATACTGCGTGGCTTTGGGTAAGTCAGTGAAAGTTTGGCGAGACCAGAAACGCTCAATGGCTTTTTTCTTTAATGCGCCCAGGTCAATCGACTGTAAACGCTGCATCGCCACTTGCATCAAATCCGGTTCTAAAATGGAATGAATAGGACCGCGTTGACCCAATGAACCGGTATTGCCTGTTTCAATTTGACGCTGCAACCAGTCGTTGCTGTAAACCCCTAGTGCACTTGCAGTCACCTTGTCATCTTCTATGCGGAAAATGGCAGGCACGCTAGTCACCCGCCAGTGCACAAAGGCTTTCGGATCGATTCGAACCTGAGGAACAGGATCAAGCCCCGTCATCAGCGTATGCCAATCACGGATAGCCGCCCCCAAGGTCTTTCCTTCAGGAATTCCCCGAAACAACACAATAGCGCCGGTAGCACTGGCCTCTTTAAATAGCTGCTTCAGTGACGAATCTCCCAGTGAAGACGACGCAAAAATCAACCATTCATCGTTGTGTTTGAGCGACGCAGGTTGTTCAATCGGTGCAAAAGGCTCAATAAATTCAGATGAACCATCCACAGCACTTTGTAAAATGCTGCGGCTCATTTCGACGATCTTTTTGTCTTCGTCAGACAACGGAAAAGGCTCTTGTGCCCAGGACACTTGAACCCAAGCCAATGGCGCAACCAACAAAAATAAGAGACATAGTCTTTGCATCATCTACCTCCTACCAAAGCGGCCAAGCGCGACCGACAATCTGCTCGCGCTTAACGGCGTTCCAATAGCGGGAGTCGAAACTCGTTGCGGCCTCACCGGAAAACCAATACTCGTTTTCTTGCAGCGTCAATGAGCGGCTAAATTCTGTTTCAGCCACACCAAGACGCTGGGCTAATGCCATGCCGGTAGAGACTTCAGCACCATTCACCAGTACATGCTCAGGCGTCACCTTGACTTCATCCCCTGGCATCCCTGTTAGGCGTTTCAGCATCCGAGTACCGTCGTTATATAACGGAGCAAGTCCTTTTGAGTGGAAGGCATACAAACCATCCTTAACGGGCTCTTTATTCCATAGGTCAATCAGATACACCGTGGTATCAGGCAGGCAGCGCTCTTGCTGGGTATCAATACCTATTCGGTAGCGCATCATGGCGTAGGTGCCTACCAAGGCCATGATTAACGCAAGAACAGTCAACCGGATGAGGTATGGCCGCCAAGGCATTCTTTTACGGAGTATCTGCATGAGACACCTCCTTTGAGCCTACTGGCACAAATACGGAATCATCAGCACCCACCACCGCTTGGGCATCCAGCACGATAAAACCGGCTGTTTTTAACTTTTCAATTTGCTGATTGGTCTGAAGCAACCTGGATTCGATGTCTTGTTCGCTGGCATTGGGGCCCAGTGACAACACCGCCTCCCCAAAATCTACGACTGCAATGGGCGTACTTAACGCCAACTGGCTGTGGATGGGTTCGAGTGTTTTCATTAAGAGCCAGCTGGTCATTAAACCGCTGCCTGCAATAGACAAAGTAATAGAGGCCATAAATGGCCAAAGCGTGGTCTTATTCATAGCCTCGCTCCTTCAACAACTGAGAGATGGCATCAGCAACAGAAAGGCCTTTGCGCGTTAACTGTTTAATCGCGTTTACATCTTCTGCACGGGACGAGTACAACAGCTTGTGAAACGGATCGACAATGAGGCGGCCAATCCCGGTGCCCATTTCGGTAATAAAGAAAATCTCGGAATAGACACCCGTGACGGTATGAACCGTTTTCAGGTATTCATAGCCGCCTTCACCTAGTGGCAAGCGGCCTTCTTTTTTGAGCGCGTTGATGGTTTCAGCTTTTTGGCCAAGCAGGTACATATTGGCCGAGTTTTCAGCGATGGCTTTACCTGTTGGGCTGTCATACAAATCGTTGACCGACTGCGTTACCGTTACAGCACTGCCGCCATATTTTCGAAATCGACGGTAACCCGTCTCAATGAACTTACCGACATCACCTTGAGTCAGCAGATCCCAAGCTTCATCAATGAACACAATCTTGCGACGATCCCGCTCACCTAAGTACATCTCTTGTTGGATTTGGTAGATAAGCTGAAGCAACACTACTTGTTGTAGATGCTTACGCCCCTTAAGCTCTTCTAACTCCAGAACGGTGAAACGGTTTTTGAAGCGAATATTGTTGTGGCCATTAAAGAATCGGCCATATTCGCCCTGTGTCGTAAACGGATAGAGCTGCTCACCCACGTCTTGCACACGTCGGTCTTCATGATTTTTTAAAGCCTCTGCCACATCATCAACCAACATGGCACGACCTTTTTTCTCCCACAGTTCACGGGTCTGACGCTTTAGGTTTGCCATCTGAAAATCGGTTAATGACTGCGTAGGTGCGGCCATTGCGGCCAATAACCCAACCAACACATCCGCTTCTTCGTCATAGTCCTCAACGATTTCAAACGGATTTAAGCAAATGCCACTGTCTCGCCCGAACTGTAAGAACTCACCGTCATAGACTTCACACAGCTTTTCATAAGAGCGGCCAACATCAATCACCCAGCATTGCCCGCCTTCTGATAGGTAGGAGGAGATGATTTCGTTCACCAGGAATGACTTACCCGATCCCGATTGCGCCGCGATGCAACAATTGTAATTACTGCCCGAGTCATAAAGGGACACACTCATGATCTGGCCATTACGGGAAACAAAGTTAATCACCGGCGTGCCAGTGCCTTTCCAATCCGCAAACAAAGGCAACAGAGGGATCACATGCCGTGTCGCCATGGTCTTGAATCGAAACAAGTCGTTCATCGCCTGGCGGTCGGCACCAAATGGCAGGGCATTCAGAAAAATGGGCAAACAGAAGTACTTGTCTTCCATCAGCTCAAATCCGAGTTCTTTGAAATAGGTTCGAGCATTTGAAACAGAACTGATGGACGCTTCTTCCGTTGGGGAAAACAGCGTCAAAGTCATATTTGCCCGAATAGGACGATCACCTTCTTGCAAAGCTTCAAAAAGAACATCAAATCTCTTTTTCTTGGCTGCAAGCACCGGCACAAACTTGAGCATCGGGCCATAGGCCTGATTGACCGCCCACTGACGCTTCGTCTCTAAACGAGATCGCATCGCCTCAGCTGAGGGAAAGTGAATGGTGACATTTAGCAAAAAGCTGCCGCGTAAACCGCGACTGCCCGTCATCATATCGCCCGCAAAACTTGCGGCATGACCAAACCAGATCCGCTCAGGCAAGCGTTTAAACGATAAGGTTTTAACTCGGTAATCGCCCAGCATCAGACCTTGGCTATCCACCTTGATAGCTCGGTCATAATCCAACACTTGCTCCCGAAGTGGTTTATCTGCCTCACTGCGGATTGGTGATGGATTACGCCAGGAAGCATCTTTTCCCCAGTTAAGCTGAGCACTTATTGCCGCGAGCCAGTTTCGGTCAGTCATCTCAGTGACGCGAAAACCAACCGTTGCCAGCGCTTGCGAGAAAGAAGCCCGAAGCGCGGATGCTCGACTCAACTCACGCTCCGTCGGAATAGGACTTTCCAAAGGCAATTTGCAGGTGACGATCAGTTGAAAGTTGCGTACCTGAGTCTGGGTCGATTCTTCTATCGATTGAACCGTGCCCCCATCGAGGAAATCCGCACGTTTGCGTATCGACGCCCTAAGCAATGGATCAGATTGACGATGCCGTAAGCCCATCATGCGCTGAAGGTCGGTTTGAATATCAGGCGAGGCGTAAAGGCCAAATTGCAGCAAAGTGTCTTTTGGCCAGTCGTTGTTGAGTAGAACATTAACCCTGTCTGCAACAGACTCATCACCACCCGGCAATGGGTCACATAGAAAACCAAAGCCAACACTTTGGTCTTCCATGAAAAACAGTTGCTCATCGTCTGAATAGGCCAATACTGGCAATAGCTCTGAAGCGCGTTGTCCTGAATACAAAGAGGCTTTCATTAACGCCCCTCCAACCAAGCAGAAAGGTCATAAGGACGACCTCGGCTGATGCGACCATCATTGGCGACAATGAAAGGCACACCTTGAATGCCCAGAATTTGAGCCGTCACCAAGGTACGCTGCATTGGTTCTAAGTTGCAGGCATCATCCTGTTCTAGGTTACCAATCCGGCCATTCAGCAATGCATCGGTGGCCGCTTTCTTGTCACGCGCACAGCCAAGCTGGCGAACCTGACGCTCTGAATCTGGACCAAGCACTGGCACAGGGAGAATTTGGAAGGTGTATTCTTTGGTTAACGGCAGGGCTTGTTTCAAAAGCTCATGGCAATGTGGGCACCGAGGGTCAACAAAGACCACCACTTTCTTTTTGCCTTCGCCTAAAGTCAGTGGGTTCAAATCAGCCATTTTTAAGCCAAGGCGACTTAAGTCCAGCGTGTTTCCCGCTTCTCGAATTTCTTCAAGGCTGGTAAGCGGCTTTTTGGACCAGGCATCATAGAGCGTGCCATCAATGACGAACCGGCCACTGTCTGACATAAAAATAATACGGTTATTGCTTTCGACCGCTTTCATACCCGTGACAGGTAAAGAAACCATGCCGTCAATTTTGCCAACGGGCGACACTTCAGACACAGGTTCAGCTTGAACAAAAGGAGACAGCGCAAGCGCCAGAATAAATGGAGATAGTTTTCGCATGAGGAGTCCTCGTTAATGTAAATCGAGGCTCCAGTCTATGCAGTTGTCCTATGTGGACTCGGTTAGATAGATTGAAGAATTGAATACCTTACTAAATAGCTGCTCCGAAGTGTAGATCACCTGCGAAGGTGAACTCAGTGTTGAATGAGCGATCAGATAAGTCTCCAAACCGCACTTTACAGAAGCACTTGGTGGTTTTGAAACCGCCCCCTACAGGTAGATTTCGAGAGGCCTTCTCTCATCAGAAATACAGATCCAAAAGGTATTAACCTTTTGTTCGTGGCACACGCCAGCACAACACTTTGATTTTATCGCGCTGTTTTTGGTGAACAGGAATAATGCGCCACTTACTAACGGTAAATCGGTGTCACTTTCGATAATCGCGGCAAGGCCGTTGATGGACTTTCTAAAATCGACACTTTCACGATACAGATAAATCTCTAGTGAGCTCAGCATGCCTTTCATGATAGCGCACCGATGAGTTCAGCCAGGTTACTTACTGGCGTGCATTGGGGATTGCGCAGTTCGATATCATTGACGAAGAGTGTCATGTTGGCGGTTGCCACTTGGGCCTGATACTGAGTTATCTTTTCAACGACTTCTGCTCTAACAAAACCTTGAGATGCGCCAGTGTTGTTGAGTTGCTGGCGCTTGGCAGAGAACGTTGAGGGATTGAGTTGATTGAGCTTACAAAATGTGAGTGTTGATAATGAACTCGATTCAGATTGCTTGATTAGCGTTTGCCATTATTGGTTGGTGCATCGTTTGCCATTTTAAATCTCCTTATGGTTGGAGACTTGATCTTATTCTGCGTGTTAGGTGATTAGAATGCGCGGTTTATGAGGCGCTTACGCTCGATTTGCAAGTTCGTCGAGGAAAGCAGATATTCAGAGTAATAAGGCTCTGTTTTGCCGGAGAAATACGATTTTGCATCTGGCTTATCAACCTCCCGCGGGAAACCTACTAAGCGGATGATGTTATGGCAATCTATCGTTGTCGCTGGCAGGTGAAGTTGCGATTCAAAGAGTTGAAATCCCATACAAACTTGCAGAAATTTATGGCGGCACAGAAAGCGATTGTAGATGGTTTGGTATGGTCAAGCCTGCTCGCTCTGATCATTCGGCGAAGCGTCTTTCTTCAAATCATGCCATCAGTCTAGCTATTCAAGGCCGCCAAAAATGTGGAAATTTGGCTGTTGCCGATCTTGAAAGCATCAGCCAGCACGCATGGTCAGAAATAGCGGAGAGGATAGATTGGGCGACCCGTTATATAACGAAGAACGCCCAAAAAGCCCAACAGTCAAAAGACAAACAAAACATCACGTTAGATGGGATACTGCATGGGCTTAATTCTTAAGGTCCAGTCTATGAATGAATGCCCTGAATGCGAAATTTAAAGTTGCCTCATTCAGGAGGCAACCGTAAAAGGAAAATACTAATCCCGAGGAGGGAAGCCTGCTTCAATTAGAGCATAGGAGACCTTTTCAACTGATAATGAAGTTTTTACCGTCACCTTACGAGTCGGAGGATCAGTTAAAACTGTAGCCTCTGGGTCTATATCCTTAATTGCTTTAGTTACCGTCCGGGCGCAGCCCCCACATGTCATATTTTCTAAATGAAATTGCATTTATATACCTCCAGTTTGGTTTGAGTACTTCTGATTGTAGGGCTTTCCACTGTTGTAAGGTCAAGGTCTAAACTCATTTCACTCTGATATCTTTTCACTAAAGATTGACTATACTTTCTGCGTTTTTTCTTAATGACAGATTTCTTACTATAACGTAAAACACCGGCGTAAGTAGTAATCCAAAGAAGGTTACACCAAGCATACCGGCAAACACTGCAATACCCATGGCGTGACGCATTTCTGCTCCAGCACCACTAGCTAGTACAAGAGATATCACACCAGCAATAAATACAAGAGAAGTCATCAAAATAGGACGCAAACGTAAGTACGCTGCCTCGAGTACGGCCCCAAGCGGTGATCGTCACTAATTCTCCTGAGTCCTTGCAAAATCAACGATTAAAATGGCATTTTTTGCGGCCAGCCCGACTAAAACAACGAAGCCAATTTGAGTATAGATGTTATTATCACCGTTTAGATCCATATACCGCCAATTGCAGAAAGGAGTGCCATTGGTGCAATAAGCAGCACAGCAAATGGAAGCGACCAACTGTTGTACTGAGCGGCAAGAATCAAGAATGCAAAGAATACCGCCAATGGGAAAATATACAGTGCGGAATTGCCCGCTAATTTTTCCTGATAGGTCAGATCAGTCCATTCGTACGCCATACCTTCAGGTAGATTTTCCTTAACTATTTTCTCAATAGCATCTGTAGCCTGACCAAAAGAATATCCTGATGCAGTACCTCCCGTAATATCAGCGGATGGATAGCCGTTGTATCTCATAACGCGATCAGGATCTGAAGTTAGTTTGATATTGATCAATACTTATAAAGGGATCATATCACCAGCAGAATTCCTGACTTTCAATAATCCAATATCGTCTGCCTGCATACGGAATGGGGCATCAGCTTGAGTTATTACACGGTAGGTACGGCCAAATCCATTAAAATCATTGACGTAAAGCGATCCCAAATTTACCTGTAATACATCAAAAATGTCGGTCAAAGCTACCCCCTGAGATAGTCCGGATCTGCTCCAGACTGATACCTAATACTTTGCAACTTAGTATAAGCTGCAACCGCTCAACTTGCTCCTGCCTTTATTGCCTTTAGTTGTTGCTATAACGATCAGGAGCAGGTAAAAGACCCTGAGCCTCGTAGAACCCAGGGAGTCCTCGTTAGCTTTGCAAGCTCGCCGGTTTTCATACTCATCTACACACGCATGGAGGCGACTGCCACCATGCGTCATTTCTTGGTACGAATATCCAATACCAGTGCCAGTAGGGAAAAACTAACTATCGACTCGCTTGCGCCACACCACTTGGTGTGCTCTCTGTCCACCCGCCTCCCAGAGCCTTGTAGAGCGCGATAAGGTTGCTCAACCGAGCCAGACGCGTACGCACCAACGTCTGCTGCGCGCTGTACAGCGTACGCTGCGCGTCAAGCAAGGTGAGGTTATCGTCCACACCTTCCCTGAAACGTTGCTCGGCCAGGTCATACATGCCCTGACTAGCAGCAACCAGGAATTGCTCTGAACGAATCTGCTCATCAAGTGTTCGCTTGCCGGCAAGGCCATCAGCCACTTCACTAAAAGCAACTTGAATGGACTTCTCGTAGTTGGCGATCTCGATGCGCTTTTTTACGTGCGCCACATCCAGATTGGCGCGCAACGCGCCACCCCGGAAAATAGGCACCGTAATCTGCGGCAAGAAGCTCCAGGCGCGCGAACCCGATTCGAAGAGCCCATCAAGCGATGCGCTTGCCGTCCCCGCCGAACCCGTCAAGCTGATGGTGGGGAAGAAAGCGGCTCGCGCTGCTCCGATACTGGCGTTGGCACCCAGAAGTACCTGCTCGGCCGCGCGCACATCCGGTCGGCGCACGAGCAACTCAGAAGGTAGGCCACTGGGCAGTTCGGTCGGCACGATGCCATCCGGCAGCACTATGGCTTTGTCAAGTTGCTGCGACAGCTCAAGCGTCAGCGGCTGGCCGAGCAGTAGCACTAGCGCGTTTCGGTCTTTGGCCGTTTGACGTGTGTAGTCCGCGAAGTTGGCCTCGGCTGTACGCAGTACAATTTCCGAGCGGCGCACGTCAAGTTGCGTGGCATTGCCAGCCTCGAACAGTTGGGCAGTAAGTTCATGCGAACGCTTTTGCGTGCCGAGCGTCTCGCCTGTTAACTGCAGTAACTCCTGGTCAGCCCGCAACGTGAGATAGGCGTTAGCAACCTCAGAGATCAAACTCATCTGCGTCGCTATGCGAGTCTCGTCCATAGCCAAGTAGGAAGCCAGCGCTTGGTTGCTGAGGCTGCGGATACGGCCCCAGACGTCCAGTTCCCAGGCAGCGGTCACCCCAGCAACCTCGTAACGACGCACGACGTCGGCAGCGCCGGTGTTGCTGAGATCGGCTGGCAGTCGTTCTGCGGCCCCTCTGCCGGATACCCCCAAGTTCGGGAGCACCTCAGCGCGCTGAATGCGGTACAGTGCCTGCGCCGCCTCAACGTTGAGCGCAGCTTTGCGCATGTCGCGGTTGCTCTCCAGCGCGATACCGATCAATTGTTGCAACAGCGGGTCGCGGAAGAAATCTCGCCAGCCGATATCGGCCGCGTCCGTGACTGGGGCCTCTGGCGTCGCTTTCGCCGGTTCTGCATAGGCCGCGCCCGAAGGATATACTATATCAATCGGCGCTGGCGGCCGATCGTACTTGGGTGCCATGGAACAACCGGCTAACGCTATCGCGAAAGCTACCGGTGCCAAGCTCTTGGCAGGTTGTGTGAGTGCGAAAGGTTTCTTCATCTCAAAATTCCTCCTGGCCGTTATGCTTGTCGCTCATACCGACGCGGGCTTGACTGGCTTCACGACGCAACGCCAGCTTGCGCACTACGACGTAGAACACCGGCGTGAGCACCAGACCGAATGCCGTCACGCCCAACATGCCGGCGAACACAGCGATACCCATTGCGTGACGCATCTCGGCACCCGCTCCACTCGCGAGCACCAGCGGTATCACGCCAGCGATAAAAGCCAGTGACGTCATCAGAATCGGGCGCAGCCGCAGCCGCGCCGCTTCAAGCACGGCCGCCAACGGATCGACACCTTCACTCTCCTTGGCACGGGCAAACTCCACGATCAGAATTGCATTCTTGGCTGCCAGGCCTACGAGCACCACGAAGCCAATTTGCGTGAAGATATTGTTGTCGCCGCCCGTAAGCCAAACACCGGCGATCGCCGAAAGCAACGCCATGGGCGCGATCAACAGAACAGCGAATGGAAGCGACCAACTGTTGTACTGAGCTGCCAGGAACAAGAATGCCAACAGCACTGCCAACGCAAAAATGTAGATGGAGGTGTTGCCAACCCGCTTTTCTTGGAACGTCAAGTCAGTCCATTCGTAGGTCATGCCGTCCGGCAGCGATTCGCTCACGATCTTCTCGATCGCGGCAGTAGCCTGGCCAGACGAATAGCCCGGTGCTGGTCCGCCGCTGATGTCAGCTGATGGGAACCCGTTGTAGTGCATCACTCGATCGGGACCGGAGCTACGTGAGATCGTCGCGATCGCGCTCAACGGGATCATGTCCCCCGAAGCGTTCCGCACCTTCAGCATGCCAATGTCTTCAGCCTGCATACGGAACTTCGCATCGGCCTGCGTCATCACTCGGTAAGTTCGGCCAAATCGATTGAAGTCATTGACATAAAGCGAGCCCAGATTGATCTGCAGCGTGTCAAAAACTTCGGTCAGCGACACACCTTGCGACTTGGCCTTTACGCGGTCGATGTCCACCTGCAACTGTGGAGCATTGGCCTGGAAGCTGGCCAACATGTTGGCCAGCTCAGGCGCTTGCATGGCTTTGCCCATGATCTGACCTTGGGCCTGTGCAAGTGCGTCTGGCCCCAGGCCCGCACGGTCTTCGATCTGCAACTTGAAGCCGCCCATTGAACCCAGGCCAGGCACCGGTGGCGGAGGAAAAATCCCGACGAAGCCGTCCGGTATTTGACTGAATTTGCCCATGAGCCTGCCTTGAATGGCGAACGCCGACAACGACGGGTCCTTTCGTTCGTTGAAGGGCTTGAGCATGGCGAACACCAGCGCGGTGTTGGGCTGATTCACTGGGCCGTTGAAGGAGAAGCCGGGGAATGCCATCACGCTTTCGACGCCAGGCTCGGCAAGCGCGATCTTGCTCATTTCCTTGACAACCGCGTCGGTGCGGTCCAGCGAGGCACCAGTCGGAAGCTGGGCGATGCCCACGAGGTAATACTTGTCCTGTGCGGGCACAAAGCCGGCAGGTACCTTATGAAAGCCCAGCCACGTCAACCCCAGGAAACCGACATAGAGCAGCAGCACCACAGCACTTCCGCGAACTGCGCGGCGCACGCCTCCGACATAAGCATTCGAGGCGCTGTCAAAGAAGCGGTTGAAGCGGCGGAAGAAGCCACCAAACAGGCCGTCGATGAGGCGCGTGACTCGATCGGGCTGGGCCGCGCCATGATGCGGCTTGAGCAGGATGGCGGCCAGCGCGGGCGACAGTGTGAGCGAATTGATCGCCGATAGGATGGTCGAGAACGCGATGGTCAGCGCGAACTGGCGATAGAACTCGCCTTGCAGCCCAGACAGGAACGCCGAGGGAATGAAGACCGCCGCCAGCACCGAGGTGATGGCCAGGATCGGGCCAGTAACCTCGTCCATGGCTTTGAGCGCTGCGTCCTTGGGCGACTCGCCAAGTGCCATGTGGCGCTCCACGTTTTCTACCACGACGATGGCGTCGTCCACAACAATGCCGATTGAGAGTACGAGGCCGAACAATGACAGTGTGTTCAACGAGAAGCCGAACATGTGCATTACGGCGAAGGTGCCGACCAGCGAGACCGGCACGGCGATCAGCGGGATGATCGACGCTCTCCAGGATTGCAGGAACAGCACCACCACGATCACCACCAGCAGAATCGCCTCTAGCAGCGTGACCGCTACAGACTGAAGCGAGGCCCGCACGAAGACCGTAGGATCGTAGGCGATCTTGTACTCGATGCCCTCTGGAAAGCTTGCTTGTAGACGATCCATCGTCGCGCGTACCGCGCTAGACACATCTAGTGCATTGGAGCCAGGCGTCATCAGGATCTGAATGCCAACCGTGTTGCCGCCATCAAGTTGGGCGCGCATGGTGTAGTTCTCCGCACCTAACTCCACACGTGCCACGTCGCGCAAGCGTGTAACCTGGCCGTGGGTGCCAGCCTTGATGACGATATCGCCGAATTGCTCTTCGGTGGTGAGACGCCCGAGTGCGTTGACGGTGACCTGAAAGGCAGACGAGGCGTTAGGCTGCTGACCGATAGAGCCGGCCGCAACCTGCACGTTCTGCTCCCGAATGGCGGCGACCACATCGCTAGCGGTCATGCCACGAGACGCAACCTTTTCGGGGTCGAGCCAGACCCGCATCGCGTACTCACCCTCACCACCAAGCAACACGTTGGCGATGCCCGGCAGGCGTGCCAGTTCGTCACGGACGTTGAGCATCGCGTAGTTGGACACATACAGCGGGTCGTAACGATCCCCTGGCGATAGCATGTTCACAACCATCAGGATGTCGGGCGCGGTCTTCTCAGTCACAACGCCGATGCGTTGGACCTCGGGTGGCAACCGGGGTAGCGCACGCGACACCCGGTTCTGCACCTGGATTTGCGCGATATCGGCGTTGATGTGTTGCTCGAAAGAGATGGTGAGCACCATCTTTCCGTCCGTGGACATCTGGGACTGCATGTACATCATGCCTTCCACGCCGTTGATGGCTTGCTCTAGCGGCGATGCCACGGTGTCGGCAATCACTTGCGGATTGGCGCCGGGATAGCTCGCCGTGACCTGTACCGTTGGGGGGGTAACCTGAGGGTACTCGCTCAGTGGCAACTGGAAGTAGCTGATCGCGCCCGCGATCAGCATCAGCACCGAAAGGACGATTGCGAAGATAGGGCGGTTGATGAAGAAACGGGGGAAATTCATTTGCGAGCCTCCGCTGAGCCAGCTGCGCTGTCAGCCTTGACCTGATCGGCCCCAGCCGCCCCAGCGGCCTTGGCAGACTCCGCAGGGACTGCCGGGGCACTAGCCGCAGTCTTAGTCGCGTCGGGAGCGCCGGCGGCCGGTGCTGCCGGCCCCTGCATGGGCACCATGCGCGGCGTGACAGTCATACCAGGTCGTACGAGGCCTTTGATTATGATTTTTTCGCCACCCTGCAGGCCACCGTTTATAACGCGCAGACCGTCGACTACGGGACCCAGCTCAATCGGACGATACTGAGCTTGGTTGTTTTCACCCACGACCAGAACATAGTTTCGGCCTTGATCGGTGCCAACCGCTTGGTCGTCGATGAGGACGGCCTGCCGAGAGCTTGCGGTGGAGAGCTTGGCCCTCGCAAACAGCCCAGGCGTCAGCCGTCCATCAGGGTTGGGGACGACCGCGCGAGCGCGGATCGTGCCGGTACTTCTATCAATCGCATTGCCGACGAAGTCGAGCACGCCCTTGTACGGAAAGTTTCTGTCAGTGCTCAAGCCTACTTGAACGGGCAACGAAGCATGAGTCCCTGAACCAGGTCTCGAGCGGCTCACCACATTGACGTAGGTTGCCTCATCGATGTCGAAATAGACGTGCACAGGATCGATGGACACGATCGTGGTAAGTAGCGTGGCTGCTCCTGCACCGCCGCCGCTGACCAGGTTGCCCTCGGTCACCAGCACTCGGTCCACGCGCCCGGCAATTGGTGCCGATACCCGCGCGTAGGACAGGTCGAGCTGCGCCGCTGCGACTGTGGCCTTTGCCGCCTGTACCTGCGCCTGACGCGCATTGCGTGCGGAGACTGCATCGTCATAGGTCTTCCGAGACAGGGCGCCAGTGGCAACAAGCCGCTCGGCACGATCAAAGTCGGCCTGAGCCTGACTGGACAGCACCTCAGCCTGCCGCAACTGCGCCGTGGCGGTGTCGAGCGCGACTTGGAAAGGCCGTGGGTCAATCTGGAACAACAATTGCCCCTTGCGTACCAGACTTCCCTCGGGCACGCTCACCGCGTCGACGGCCCCCCCACACGCGAGCGCAACTCGACCACCTTCGGTGCGGCCAAAAAGCCGGTGAACTCAGTTGACGGCGTGATTGTGCGCGTGATGGCCTCAGCCACAGGCACCTGCGGTGCCATCGGTGCGCCAGCTGGTGGTGCTGCTGGTTTACTTTCATCCTTGCCATCTCGGGCAGCCACCGCTATCCCCCCGACGGCCGCGATGACGCTAGCTACCAAAATGATCCTGATTTTTTTATGCATGGAAGTTACCTTTTTTATTACGGGGCTTCGGTCCATCCGAAGCGGTTCGCATATGTTTCTAAAGGCTAGCCCTTACAACCACGTCAAGGTCAAGCCTTTTTCGATGACCATGACGAGCATGGGACTGGACTACAAGCTCTGGAACCTTCCGGCCTCCCGGTGAACGCATGAGATGCAGTTACGGCCGAAAGGGACGCATCTGAGCCCATTATCCACGTCCGATCATCCCATCTATTTAAACTCGTTGTTCTAAAGGCATTCGTTTATCGCCTAACATCGATGTTTTCGGAGATCGATTTACAGATGAAGATATGGAAGGGCTTGGCGCCGCAACAACGGCAGTTCAAGCCCTCTGCAATACCTCAATGGGCATCCTGTACGGACACAGAGCTTTGATGACCTCCGTTCTGGCCATCGGCTGGCTCTTGGGCACCCTTAAAGCGGAGTAGGCGCAGCGCATTGAGCGTGACCAAAGCGGTGGCACCGGTGTCGGCCAGCACAGCAACCCAAAGGCCAGTGATACCCAGCACACTGGTGACTAGGAACAGGCCCTTGAGGCCAATGGCGAACACTACGTTCTGGTGGATGTTGGCCATCGTCGCGCGGGACAGCGCCACCAGGTGCGCAACGTCCGTGACGCGGCTCTTGAGCAGAGCAGCGTCTGCGGTCTCTAGGGCCACGTCGGTGCCGCCGCCCATGGCGATCCCTACATCGGCGGTCGCCAAGGCCGGCGCGTCGTTGATGCCGTCGCCGACCATCGCCACCTTCGCGTCGCGCTTCAAGTCGTTGACCAGGCGCAACTTGTCTTGCGGAAGCAACTCACTCTCCCACTCGATATCCAGCTTGCCGGCGATGGCCTGCGCAGTTCTCCGATTGTCACCGGTGAGCATGACCGAGCGCACACCCATCGCCTTGAGCTGGGCCACGCCTTCGCGGGCGTCACGGCGAGGTTCGTCACGCAAGGCCAACAGGCCCATGACATTCTTGCTTGCTTCGTCGAACAGAACCACCACCGTCTTGCCACCATCTTCCAGCTTGGCGATTTCCTGCTGGTGCGCGAGGGTCAGCGTGGCCATCTGCCCTGCATGGACGGGCGATCCCACGGCTAGCTTGCTGCCGTTCACGGTAGCGCGAACTGCCTTGCCCGGGATAGCGAATGCTTCGGTGGCTTGTGGAACCTCCACATCGAGGCTCTTGGCGTGGGCAACGATTGCCTTCGCCAACGGGTGATTCGATCCAGACTCGACGGCGGCGGCGAGCGCCAGTACCTGTTGCTGCTTGGATTGCCCGAAAGGCACGACTTCAGTGATGCGCGGCTTGCCCTCTGTCAGCGTGCCAGTCTTATCGAAGGCGACTGTGCGAACGCGACCAATGGTTTCCAAGGCGTTGCCACCTTTAATCAGCAAACCTCGGCGAGTAGCAACAGCCAGTCCCGAGGCAATGGCCGCCGGCGTTGACAAAACCAAGGCGCACGGGCACGCGATTAGCAGCAAAGCAAGACCACGGTACAGCCAAGTGCCCCAATCACCACCCATGGTAAGCGGGGGAACCACGACGATCAGCGCCGCGATGGCCATCACGGCCGGGGTGTAGTAACGGCTGAACTTTTCGATGAAGCGTGCCGTCGGCGCCTTGGAGGATTGAGCTTGCTCGACGAGCTGGATGATGCGCGAGATGGTGTTGTCCGATGCAGCCTTCTCAACCAGAACTTCAAGCACACCGTCGACGTTGATCGAGCCGGCAAATACGTCATCGCCACCGGCCTTTTGACGCGGCACGGACTCCCCTGTGATCGGAGATTCATCGAGACTGCTTTCGCCGCGGAAGATCTTGCCGTCAGCGGGCACTCGATCACCCGGGCGCACCAAAACCCGGTCGTTCACGCTCAGGGAGGCAGCGGGCACTTCGCGCTGCCCACCATTGGCGTCGAGCAAGACAGCAGTTTTAGGCACCAGAGAAGCCAGCGCTTTAATGCCGGCGCGGGCGCGGCCAGCGGCCACACTTTCAAGCAGCTCGCCGACCGCGAACAGGAACACCACAGCAGCGGCCTCCTCGGCCTCGCCAATCACGAGCGCGCCCAGCGAGGCGACAACCATCAGTGTTTCGATGGAGAACGGGGAGCCAGATATGGCCAGCGCGAAGGCTTTGCGCGCGAACGGGAGTACGCCAGCGATCACGGCAGCGGCGAAGATCCATTCGGCATAGCCGGGGATAAATTGAGCAACTGCATAGGCCGAGCCCATGAGAGCTGCTAGGCCCTGCACATGCTTACCCTTCTTCGTCTGCCACCAGCGTTGAGTGATAGCTGAGGGCACGCGGGCAGGCGCGGCAGGCGAGGATCCATCAAGGCGGCGCACGTCGGAGACGCCGAAACCCAGGCTTTTGATGGTCTTCTCGATGTCGCCAATATGTGTAGGACTTCCAGACGCGAGCGTCAGCTCAAGCGTTTCTGCCGTGAAGTTGATGCGGGCATCTGATACGCCCGCCATGCGAGCAAGAGCCGTTTCAATCTTGCCAACGCAGCTCGCGCAGTCCATGCCTTCCACGTGCATCGAAACGTTGGGTGGGTTACCAGGGGGCTCGCGGCGAGCGTGTGAGGTGTGATCATGTCCACTGCAGGAGCCGTGTTCATGCCCGCCGTTTGTCTTTTGCGTGTGGCCGTGCCCATGATCACCGCCGCAAGCGTGACCATCCTTGTGATCTTCGCTGTGGTCATGTGCATGGACCGATTGGCGCGATACGGCCGCAATCGAGAGCGACGACACTGGCAGTTCTTCCACACCGAACCCCAAAGTTTTGATTTTCTTAGCTACATCGCGAGCAGTGAAGCGGCTTTTCAGATTGCGAGTCAACGTCAGCGTTTCACTAGAAAAATTGACTTGCACGTCCGTCAGCCCATCCATTCGGGAAAGGGCCTTCTCGATTTTGCCGACGCAGCTCGCGCAATCCATGCCCTCCACACGGAAGCTCAGCTGCTCCCTAGCCTTGTCCTGGTACTCCGTTATTTCCCTTGTCATATCTACCTCCAAGTTCTCTGAACACTTTGCAAGTTAGGTTCGCCGCACGCCGCACATACTGCTTAAATATAACAAACACATGAACATACATCCATGTGTTAATCATTAAAAAAGAAGGCTGTTGTCCTTCTGTTTACGATCGTCTGTGGTTGTGGCGTGCGGCGTGCGGCGCACGTGCTTACAGTTTCGACACATTTTCAAAATGCAGATTGAATTTTAGCACACATATGAAGATATGTTCAATTATTTAATTCATGAAGTTAGCATGGTTAATTTCTACGCTCACGATGGGGGGGAGTGAAAGCTGGCGTCGGCTGATGAGGCCCAGGGGATTGAGTGCGGTCAGATTCATACAACCGTCACCCAAACATCACGCATGGGCGAAGTCGCGCTTACTCAGGACTGGGATGGCGCATTACAGTTGCTGACGGGCTGGCACCTCTCTTGCGCAATCGCGAAAATGCCCAGCAAAAAGTAGGCATCTTTGCGTTCGACGCAATTCGCAATCATTCCTCAGAGAAGTGACAGACCATGTCCTGAAACACTTGACTGATGTGCTCATCCGCGATGCCGTAGAAGATATGTTTCGCCTGACGTTATCCACGCACAAGTCGAGCTCCACGCAGGAGCCGCAGATGATGACTGACCAAGAATTGGGATAGATCGAGCGTTTCTGCGATGTCGCCCACCGCGACTGATCCGCGCATGCACTGTAGCAGGATCTTCAGGCGCGATTGATCTCCTAACAGGAGAAAAGTCTCAGCGAGAACAGCGACGTCACTATGAGAGAGCGCCAAGAGCTCTGGGGCCGAACGCTGAGCATTGGTGGCGCAATTCTGAGCATTGTCGCCATTGGCGTGTTTTCGAGAAGTCATGGATTTCTTGTCCCTGAGCTGCCAGCACTACGCTGGCTGCAGCATCAGTGTTGATGACCCGGGACGGAATGGTCGTGCTTATGACCCTTTTCATGGCTGTGGCTAGTGTCATGCTCATGTGGGGTGTGCCCTTGCGGCCCACCTGTCGGCTGCAAGCTGCAAAGGTTCTTTTCACCAGGAGAGTTCCATTCGATCCCGACCGTCACGTGCTCGATGCCAAATTGCTCTCGAAGCACCACCTCTACGCACTTGACCACGGTGCGCGCTTCCTCAGCCACACTAGGGCGAACGTGCAGCGTGGCCATCGTGCGACCAGAGGTAAGCTGCCATACATGCACATGACTGACGGCCGCCAAGCCAGGCACCGCGCCCATCAGGCCTTGTTCCACCTGCTCCGGAGAAGCGTCCTCGGGCGCACCTTCGAGCAAAATGTGGATCGATTTCGCCAGGAGCTTCCAGGCGCTGCGCAGGATCAGGGCTGCCACCAGCACCGACAGGATGGGGTCAATTGGCGTCCAACCAATGAGATAGATGACCACTGCAGCGACGATGGCACCGACCGAGCCCAGCAGGTCGCCCATCACGTGCAGGATGGCCCCCTTCACGTTGACGTGATCGGTCTCTCCGCGGGTCATGATCCACAACACCAGAACGTTTACCAACAATCCAAGCACGGCGACGATCATCATCGGGCCGGCAAGGATGGCGGGCGGAGCTTGCAGTCGCTCCCATGCTTCATAGGCGATCCATGCCACGATCACAAAGAGCGTCACAGCGTTCAGGAAGCCGGCGATGACCTCGAACCGAAGGTAGCCAAAGGTGCGCTTGCTGTCAGCTGGTCGGCGCCCGAACCGGAATGCCGCGTATGCCAGAGCCAGCGCTGCTGCATCGGTCAGCATGTGGCCCGCATCGGCCAGAAGGGCCAGCGAGCCCGACAGCACGCCGCCGACAGCCTCCACGATCATGAAGCCGAAGATCAGGAAGAAGGACAGCAAGACCTTGCGTTCGTTAGCGCCGGTCACTTTTGGAGTGTGGTCATGGTCGTGACCATGTTCATCGTGCGATTGGGACATCAGGGCCTCGCGCAGAAATTAGGTGGTTGACTGTACGTAAAATATAATACATGAACATATGTTTATGCAATGTATTTTTAGCAAACCATACTAAGGACTGCGAAAGATGAGTGGCGGCGATGCGGCTATTTAGTACGCCTATCCTCTTGGCCACACCCTGTGCAGGTCGTCCACAATCAGGTCGTGATGATGTTGGCCCAGATCCAAGTGCTGACGCAGATAGAGGATGACCCGCCGGAAGGTTCGGATGGTCGTGAGCCAGATCGGACGGGGCGCTGGCTGGCCAAAACCGCAGCGCGAGCACCACGCAGGAAAGCGCCTGAAAACATCTAGGAGATTTCAATCATGGACACGAACTTCGACGTCATCGTCATCGTCATCGTCATTGGCGCCGGGCCTGGTGGCGACATCGCAGCGATTCGCGCCGAGCAGTTAGGCATGAATGTCGCCTGCGTCGATGCCTGGAAAACCAAGGAAGGCAAGCCTACCCAAGACGGTACATGCAACAACATCGGGTGCATCCCGTCAAAGGCGCTGCTGCAGTCGTCCAAAAACTTAGACCAAGCCAAGCACCACTTCGGCGCGCTCGGCATCATGTCCACGGGCGAGCTACGCATGGACGTGGCTGTGATGCTGGAGCGCAAGAATCAGGTCGTGAAGTCGAGCAACGAAGGCAAACTCTATCTGTTCCGAAAAAACAAGGTGCAGTTCTTAAACGGTCTGGCGTTTATGACTCGGGCCGCCGTCGGCCTTGAACTGGATGGGCGCGGAGCCGTCGTGGTGAACGGCGAATGGCGCACCAGCGTGCCCAGTATCTGGGCCATCGCCGATGTGGTGCGCGGCCTGATGCTAGCGCACATGGCAGAGGAAGAAGGTGTCGCTGTGGTCGAGCGCAGAAGGTGTCGCTGTGGTCGAGCGCATTGCAGGCCATCGCGGTCATGTCGATTTCAACACGATCCCCAACGTCATCTACACCAGCCCGGAAATCGCCTGGGTAGGTCGCACCGAGCAGCAGCTCAAATACGCGGGCGCAGCATATCGTAGCTGTACATTTCCGTTCATGGCTAACGGTCGCGCGCGTGCATTGAGCGAGACAGCGGGTCTCGTCAAGGTGATCGCAAATCCTACGACAGACGAAATCCTCGGCGTACATGTAGTCGGCCCGCAGATCAGCGAACTTGTGGCTGAGGCGGTCATCGCGATGGCATTCAATAAGGCCTCACTTGCGGTCGATAAGCGCGCTGAACTTCTGATTGATCAGAATTGGACCCGCATTCATCTCATTGAGTGTAGCCGCGGGCGGTCATACGGCCCCAGCTTGTAATAGATCGCAATCCGCATCGCAACGAGCGCTTCGCCCGCGGCTAATCGTCGTTGTGCTCTTCGACGATGTGAGTGGACATGTCCAGCAGCACTTGGTTCACATGCTTGTCGTCCACCTCATAGAAAATTTGCTTGGCCTGGCGCACCCCCTTCACAAGGCGGGCTCCACGCAGCAGCCGCAGGTGGTGACTGACCAGCGACTGCGAAAGCTCGAGGGATTCCGCGATGTCCCCAACCGAGGAGGAACCCTTCATGCAGCACAGCATTATTCTCAACCGAGACGGGTCGCCCAGTAGGCGGAAGGTCTCGGCCAGGATCGTAACGTCATTCTGTGACAAAGAAGCCAGATCGTCGCTTGCACCGCGGGGCGCGTTAACTTGTTTGCGTAAAGTCATTTCTCAAAAATTCCAACTCTCGAACAGCTACTCATGCCGTTCAGAATTAACGAGGCTGCGATAATTTGATCGCACTCGCCGACAAAGATCAGGAGACAGCCTGCGAGCCAAGGCGCGCCGCGTCTATGCGCAGCGAAATCGTCCAAACCAGCAGCGCTCAAAATAGGGCTTAACCTTACAACATAGTAACCCTCAAGTACCCTGTATGTCTAATTTCAATTTTGAGAAGACACCTTGAGCATGCCATTAACAAGTGCTGGTCGTGCCACCGTAGCAGCGATCAGCCTGCCCATCGAGGGCATGACCTGCACGAGCTGCATCGTCCGAATCGAGTGCGCCCTGACCAAGGTGCCTGTCTCTTGATCACATCTCATTGATCAAGAGACTTGGCTAACAGGTAACCTTCAAGGATGGTTTGTGGTAAAACTATCCTTCCCATAACCGCTCCCTGCCGACTCGTCCCGTCCTTTTTGAATCAAACCAACCCACTAATTTTCCGAGACTTATACAAACCCAATAAACACTTGGAGTTCGCTTCGGTACTTTTTTCTTTTCGACTTTTGACCACAGCAGCTTCCAATCACTCACAAACTTACTTGTTAGCACTGATTAAATAAAGTTGACTTTAATCATATGAATTTTAATAAATTAAAAATCAGGCCGCATGCGACCTCATCCTGACGACAAAGGTCTAGCTTTCGAGCTAAACTGCGTATTCCCACCCATGGCGATCACCTAATAACATTGAAGGGAGTCGAAAGTTTAAGGGCAGCTTTCTATGTCCTGCAGATGGGAAGTATCCGCGAGGTAGAGAGCCTTCAGTATTGGGCAGTCGGGTTTTTCATTTCCCGCGCAGCAAGCAGAGAGTGTGGTAAGAATTGATGCCATACGTTGAAATTCTTCAATTTTTAAGGTTAAATCATTAATATGAGATTCAACTATACTTTTAACATCTGCACTCTGACGCGAATGATTTCCCCAAAGAGAAAGTAACTCTCCTGCCTGTGACAGAGAAAAACCGAGATCTCGACATCGACGTATAAAATGTAACTTATAAACATCGGCATCTTTGTAGATCCGATAACCAGCCTCTGTTCTGGAGACTGATGGTATTAGCCCAACCTCCTCATAGTAACGAATCATTTTCGCCGAAACTCCCGATAAGCGGGCTGCATCACCAATGTTCATCTTCACCTCCCAAATGATTTTTACTAATACTGTAGTTAGCTTTAAGTAACATAGTTTCGGGTAACATTTATTGAAGGAAATTTCCTAATCCATTGAACCAAGTAACCATTAACCTGTTCCCAAAAATCTCACCAGCCCCCACCTAACTTCAGGTTAAACCTTCCCCTAACCGGAAGGTCAAGAGAAGTCGATAGATTTTTTGTATGATATTAAAATCTTGATCGTTTAGATTTCCCACATGGTTTAATAATAAATAATTCTTAAAGTTCAAAAATAAATGCCGACTTAATTCATCTGACTCCACTGATCATCTAGTGTTCAAAAAATTATCTACCCATTGAACCATTGCTTTAACCAAATCATCATCATATGCGATGTGCTGACCATGGCGCTGTTCTGGCGAGGGCAGCCTCAAGGTGTCATCGTTCATACTGATAGTTGGACCATTGCAGTTTTGAGAGTCAAATTCATTTATTGAACGTCAACTACCTTGTCCGGTTCGCGTCAATTAACTTGTCCGGTTGACGATGTTTAATTGTCGTTAGCGATAGGCATCTCCTTTCTCATCATTGACGCCTTTTTACGGTAGCTTTCGCCACCTATCTCTAAAATAGTGGCGTGATGCACTAACCGATCAATCGCCGCCACCGTCATCATGTTGTCGTCGAAGATCTGATCCCACCCACTAAAAGGCTGATTTGAGGTGATAATCAAACTGCCCGTTTCATAGCGGTGCGCAATCAATTCAAACAATACCTGTGTTTCTTGGCTGCTTTTTTTGACGTAGCCAATATCATCAATGATGAGCACCGTATATTTGTCCATGCGAGCCAGCACGTCAGTCAATACCAACGCCGCTTTTGCTTGCTGAAGGCTTTGAGCAAGATGGGTAGCGCTAGTGAACTTTACTCGCACCCCTTGCGCCAACAAGGCATAGCCAATACCACAGGCAAGATGGGTTTTACCCACACCACTGGCACCAAACAACAACACGTTCTCGGCTTGATTAACCCACTGCTGTTGATCCGCCAGGGCAATAAGCTGATTTTTATTAATCCCCTCTACCACACTAAAATCAAATTGGCTCAACGGCTTACCCGGTGGCAGTTGTGCTTCGCGGGTATAGCGTTGTAAACGCTTGTGATGACGCTCACCCACTTCGTGTTCACACAAAGCCGCAAGGTAGGTTTGCGGTAACCATTGTTCATCCAGCGCCTTTTGTGCAAGGCCTTCCCAGTGCTGGGCGAAGCTACTTAACTTTAATTCCTTCAAGAGAATCGGGAGGGAGGCAAGATCAGCCATGTTGCACCTCCACACATAACAGCTGATCGTAATCAGCCAGCAGGTGCTGCTTTGCCGTAATGAGTGGAATCACGGCCGTGTCTGTACTAAAGCGCTTATTGCACTGTAAGTTGCTGGGTAATTCACCCCCCTCAATGCTTTTGAGTACGTAACGACCAAGGCTATCTTGGCACTGAGCTGTCGCGGCCAAGTGCAGCAGGCGCACGATGTAACGGCAGGCATCATGGGGATTCAGTGTGCCGTCAACATACTGCCAGATACGGTGGTAGTCCGGGGTGGGTAATAAGTCATCGCGCAGCTGCGAGTAACGGAAGGCCCCCGGCTTTTTAACCAAGGAGTCGATAACATGGCGATAATCGACACTGCGTCCGCGCTGGGTTGTGGTGGCATAAACACGCGGTAAGCTGAGTATCTGCTCATGCCCACTGAACAGATCCAAGCGCTCGTCATACAGCTGAACATACAGCCGCTCGCCGATAAAGCGAGACGGTACGGTATAGGTCACCCGTTTGAGGTCAAAGCTGCTACTGCTGCTAATCAGAACACTGTGCTCCGCATAATCATGAGTGCGCCGTTTTGGCAGTGTCTGCAATAACGGCCGCTCTTGTTCAAAGCGGGTGCGGCATTGCTGGTTAATCTTGGTGACAATACCATCCACGAAGGCTTGATAGGCCTCAAGGGACGTAAAATCAGTATCGCCTCGCAGCAGCAAGGCCTGAGTCATACGTCGCTTTAAATGCCCGTGTGCCGCTTCTATTGTACCGTTCTCATGGCTCTTGCCGGGGTTGTTACGACTGCCTTTGAGTTGATAGTGGTGGCATAAGGCGTCGTACCGAACGGTAAGCTGTTCCTTCTCGGCCAGATTGTTAAAGGCGGCACTCAAGCTGTCGGTGCGGTGTTCAAGGGGTGCGCCACCACTGCGCCATAAGGCATTCTGAAGCCCTGTAGACAAGGCGGTATAGCTTTCACCACCGCAAATGACTTTGGCGTACGTCCAGCCGCTAAAGGCAAGGCGATAGTGGTATAGCAAATGGCAAAATACCTGCCCAAGTATTGTAATCGTAACCCCTTTCAAGAGCGTGAAGTCCGATAAACCCAAACGCCCAGGCACTTTAGTTTGGCGGAACATGACTTCCTTTGCGGGGCCATGTTTGACCTTCCATGCTTTGACACGTCGCTGCAACGTGCGCAGTACGGTGTTGTCATACTGATTGGGGTAGTTGTCGTGAAGGTATTCAAACAACGTGAGCGGCAATAGTTCAGGGTTCGCTTCGAGTAGTGGTACCAGCACCGATGACCAGACCTCAGCAAGCGGGTCTTTGCGAGTGCGCCATTGACGCTTGGGGGTTGGTTCTGTGTTCAGTTCACCGCTGTCTATGCGGCGACCTGATCGCTCTGATAAACCAGACTTTGCCGAAGCGGCAAGCTGGGTTTGACCTTGTTTACGTTCATTCATATATAACCTGATTTGTTGATCTGTGATGGGTTTGCCCGACACGGTTATCTCCTAATGGAATCCGTGACGGACGGTATCAGATCAACCGGCCAACATAGTTGTCGCCGACCGGACAAGTTAATTGTCGTTCAATATCTGGCCACTGTCTAGAATTAAGGCCCATAACTGCCATATACATCCCCTTATTTCTTTTTAATCAGTTTTTCCTCTACAGGACAATCCATTTGCATAATGCGGATTTCAGTTCGCCCCCCCCAGATTATTTAATCTTTGTAGGCGCAGCCGCGCAACAGTCTCCACTAAGGCCATGATCATCTTGATCATGCGATTTCTGGTCATGGTCATGGCCACAACCTTTGTAAGTAGGCTTATCATGATTTAGGTCTTTTTCAACATGCGAATGGTTGCAATCATTATGAACATACAAATGACCATTCGCCTTGTTCAATTCGCCTGATTTCTGAATCTTGCCTCCCACAACCAAGCTTAATTTTTAAATACAACTAGCAGCTTCCTTCCTACTAGAGTTTTACTTTTTTGCGGGACCACTTGCCCAATATGTTTACTATACTGACTACTGAAGACCCTAATCTAACTACAGAGTCAAGTTCAAACGAGGGATATATGAAAATTGGTGAGTTGGCGCGTAAAGCAGGCTGTCCGGTAGAAACGATTCGTTACTACTAGAAAGAAGGTCCACTGCAGGCACCTTTACGAGACATAGGAAATAATTATCGTCACTACGACAAAACCCGTCTTGAAAAACTACTATTCATCCGCCGCTGCCGTTCTCTCGATATGACCCATGAGGAAATTCGCGCTTTGCTGTTAGCAATCAATAATCAGGGTAAAGAATGTGGCCCGATAGATGCAATCATCAACGCCCACCTAATTCACATTCAGCATCGAATCAAAGAATTAGTAGCGTTAGAAGAGCAACGTAAGGAGCTGAATGCTTTTTGTAGCGCTGACCGCAGCATAGATAAATGTTGCATAGTCCAAAAATTGACAGCTGATGAAAGTGATAGCGATCTTTCCTTAACCGCACCAACCAACCATTTAGGGGGGCATTAGTGATGCCACGCGCTTGTTTAAAATGAAAAAAATGTGATGGTGTTAAAACTGCGTAGTCTTACACCATTATGGGCCAATTTAAAGTACTACATTTTGCCGCTCAGCTTATCTCCAGAGCGGCGCTGTACCGCTCCTCCTCGGTTTACGGTGCGGGCTTTGCCCGAAGCATTGGTTAATGTCCTAAGAATAGGACATTCTGACCGCTCATCCCCAGCACAACTCCGGATTAAAACTCGTAGTTTCTCAGTCATTTGACGTATACTTTCCATACGTCGTTCTAAGTCAGCAATGTTCTCCTGAGCCAGGCGTTTAACATCAATGCTCTGGCGAGATTTGTCATTCCATAACGTAAGCAAGCCTTCTATATCTTCCAGAGAGAACCCGAGATCTCGGGCACTACGAATAAAAACCAATCTATGAACATCATTGAGAGCATACTTACGATAACCTGACTCCGTACGCTCGGAGGCAGGGATTAATCCAATTTGCTCGTAATAACGAATCATCTTGGTGGATATTCCTGATTTACGCGATGCTTCTCCGATATTCATAAGCCCACCTTGTTAATGCTCAGCGTTAATGCTCAGCGTCCTCAACCAAAGGAGGCTGGAACCGACGCAGACGCAATGAGTTTCCCAGAACGAACACGCTTGATAGCGCCATCGCCCCTGCTGCAAAAATTGGAGAGAGCAGTATTCCATAAGCTGGGTATAGCAGTCCTGCAGCCACTGGAATCAATGCTGCATTGTAAGCAAATGCCCAAAAGAGATTTTGTCTGATGTTACCGATTGTTGCCTTAGACAATCCAATAGCATTAGGAACTCCCTGCAAGTTTCCTGACATTAAGACAACATCAGCTGACTCCACGGCTATATCTGTTCCTGTACCAATTGCAAGTCCAATATCTGCAACTGCAAGTGCCGGGGCATCGTTTATCCCATCGCCGACAAAAGCAACTTTACCGTAATTTTCTTGCAGTCGACGCACCGCTTCAACTTTGCCTTCAGGTAACACTTCCGCAACCACTTCATCAATATCTAATTGTTTAGCAATAGCCTGAGCTGTATTCGCATTGTCACCGGTAATCATGGCGACCTTGAGACCAAGCTGATGTAATGCCTTTATAGCTACTGGAGTACTTGATTTAATAGGGTCAGCTACAGCAATAATTGCAGCCAACCGACCATCTATAGCAACATAGAGAGGTGATTTCCCCTCATTCCCGAGGCGTTCAGAAATCCGGGAAAAATACGTTACCTCCAATGCTAACTCACGCATAAATCGATCAGCGCCTACTTCTACAAGGCTCCCTTCAACAGTCGCTCGTACTCCCATACCAGTGATTGAATCAAACTCAGTAAGCTCTGGCAGTAAAATGCCGTCTCCTTCTGCCGACTCAACAATAGCGCGAGCAATAGGGTGCTCAGAACGTGATTCAACTGCGGCAACTTTTGCTAATACCTCATTACGTTCAAAACCCTGAGCTAGTTCCAGATCTGTCATGACTGGACGACCTTCAGTCAGAGTTCCGGTTTTGTCTACAGCAACAACTTTGGCATCTTTGAGTAACTGTAGGGCTTCTCCCTTGCGGAATAAAATTCCCATTTCTGCACCACGACCTGTACCAACCATGATAGATGTCGGTGTCGCGAGTCCCATTGCACATGGACATGCAATGATTAGCACTGCCACAGCATTAACCAATGCGAAAGACAGGGCTGGTGATGGACCAAATACTAACCAAATCAGGAATGTAAAAAGTGCTGCCAACATCACAGCTGGAACAAACCACAATGTCACTCTGTCCACAACAGCTTGTATAGGTAACTTTGACCCCTGGGCCTGTTCTACCATCCGTATGATTTGTGACAGCATTGTCTGACCACCAACCGCAGTAGCACGCAACCTCAGTGCTCCTTTCTGGTTCACAGTCCCTCCGACAACTCCACTGCCAACGATTTTTTCCACTGGTATAGGCTCACCAGTTATCATCGATTCATCTATAAAACTGGTACCTTCACTTACCTCTCCATCGACCGGAATCCTTTCTCCCGGGCGAACTTCGATAATGTCTCCAAGCACAACGTCTTTGACAGGAATATCATTCATTACGCCATTACGGAGCACGTGCGCCTCCTTAGCCTGCAAGCCTACTAAGCGTTTGATAGCCTCAGACGTTCTCCCCTTAGCTCTCGCCTCCATAAATCGTCCCAAAAGAATGAGAGCGACAATCACTGCAGCAGCTTCGTAGTACACATTAACGGTACCCTCAGGCAAAAGGTATGGTACAAACGTAGCAACCACAGAATAACCAAAAGCAGCAATAGTCCCGACAGAGACCAGTGAATTCATGTCAGGAGCAAGCCGCGTAAGAGCAGGAATGCCTTTCATGTAGAATCGACGACCTGGAACCACTAAGACTAACAATGTCAATACAAACTGGACGTACCAGCTTTCCTGGATCCCAATGGTATTCATCACCCAGTGTTGCATTCTTGGAATCATGTGAGATCCCATTTCGAGAACAAATACCGGCAGAGCCAGTGCTGTTGCAATAACTAAATCTTTCTTTAATAAAGCCTTCTCTGCGTCCTTTCTTACTTCAGACTCATTACTGACCTGATTTTGGGTATCGATGACACGGGCTTCATAGCCAACTTTTTGAATAGCAGATATGAGATCGTCTATGCCAGCCACTCCGCGAATAGTTGCCCTCTCAGTTGCAAGGTTAACCGTTGCCGCCTTTACACCATCAACCGCTAAGAGTGCCTTTTCAACACGGCCAACACACGAAGCACATGTCATACCTTGCACTGAAAGTTCAACGGATGTTACAGGAACTTCATATCCTACCTTTTCAATTGCTTCGATTAACTTCAGTCGATCAACAGGAGCTTTAAGATGAATATCCGCCAGCTCAGTCGCAAGATTGACACTTGCGTTTACGACGCCTTCAACTTTGTTTAAAGCTGCTTCAACTCGTCCTACACAACTTGCACAGGTCATACCCTCAATAGGTAAGCTAACCCGGGCTTCAGCATTGCTGGAGAGCTGGTTTTTATGAATGCTCATGATGTATTTCTCATTGTTGGTTCAGATATTAAACAGTCTAGGGCTTACCATGATGGGAAGGTCAAGCGTATTATTTTTAACCTCATGAACACAACAAATGAAGCGCCATCATTCCTGATATTCATCCAGCTGTTTGGTAGTGTGTAACTCTAACTCAAAAGAAACGAGCGCCTAAATCTCAAAATATCAGGCTAGTAGCCTGTTTGAATGTGCTCCCTCAAGAAAAGCCCCGCTAACTGCCTTTTGCAGTGGCGGCGCTAGCATTCTTTTCGGTATTCATGGCCGCTGCTTGTAATCAAGCTAAGTGAATGGGAAACCTATTAACTGAAACGCCGTCATGGTAATCGGGGACGGGGTGGGATGACGCCCAAGCCGTCAGAAATCTGGCCGCTTGGGCGTTTTTTATTGTTATAAGGTGCCCAGTAAAACGGCGCTGATTGCTGGAATTGTTGTGCCAATGACTTCTTGAGTGCTAGCAACAACAGGTAAAGTTGCAGACATGACACTTTCAACGACTGTTGGTGTGTTGTAGAGACCCATACCGCCACCAATGCCCAAGGCAAAGGCCATCAAGCTTTGGCGAGCGATACCGCCCACAATACCCACCAGAACCATGGCTCCCGCTACGATCCGTCCCAAAGTACCTTGGGTCCAATCTTTTAGGGTATCCCACACATCGGTGAAAGCATCACCACCGGTGCCTGCAAATGAGGGCTCCGAAATCATTAACGCCATTAAACCAAGCGCACCAATGGTCATTAGGCGCTGAGTCTGAATGCTGCGAACTGCATTTGTCATTCGTTAGTTTCTCCGTAGATACTCAAGTTATCGCGCTTACCATCAGCTCCCGCTGAGGCTGAATCGCTTTGAGTCTGAAGTGGACGTAGCACTGGCGAAACCGTTCGAGGTGCTGACACCCCAATATCCCACCGGCGCGGTTCAATTTCGGTAAACACGTAGCTGGATAAATTCAGATCTCCACGGTCATCCTCCCAAGGCGCAATCCAAATCCGCATTACCCTTGAAGGAATGCGAATAGGTGCAGATTGCTGCGTCTCGGGTAATGCTGGATGGCTCAGCAGTCCTGTCTCTAAATCAGATTGTGAATACCCAGAGGGAGAACCAATTCGAGTCGCCACAGCATCAATCGTCTTGGGTGCAGCGCCATAACTGGTAAGCTCATAGACTTCACGAGCAGATAAACAGCGCACACCGTCAGGCATACCTGGGCATCCATATTCACTACTCCCAAGACCCAATGAACTACAGCCAGACAATAAGGTTGAGCCGACTGCCAATAAAAGTAATCCAGCTTTAGACCACTGTTTTGACTGGTGCTTTGGGTTGTTCTGCATTGATGTCGTCATGGTTAACTCTCCTCTGGATACACATCTTATTGTCTGAAACGGACTTCGATCGGTTAGCAACATGCAGGATTTTTTCATCTTCTTGCACCACCCCCTTGAGAAGTGGCCAACGACAACGAGGCACCACGAGTGACTATGACTTCAATTTTCCTTGCAGCGTCTACCTCTATGACTGGGAACATATTTTCAGCCATGTCCAAATAGAACTTGGCCACTCTATCCAATGCTTTACCTGTGCCTTTAATCGCAGCGCCTTGTAATGCTTCTTGGCTCATGACTTGCTGGTACAGCTGAGTATCACCGGCATTACCCGTCTGAATCGTCGGAACAGGATTTACATCAAATGCGCCAGCCAAGCCCTGAAGGAATCCGGCCATCATCGACTTGGCCACCAGCTGGCCTTGTTTCGACACCAATCGGCCACGAATGCCGGCTTTGCCGTCTTCACCTACAGCATAAGAATCCAGTCGTGTTTCAATGACGCCACCGTCTTCTCTCACACATGAAATGGTCTCGCCTCGCAAATAAGCACGCTCAGAGCTCAAATCACCGTAACCTGCGGCGATCAAGAAACACTCTTTGATATCCGCTCTAAATCGGTTGGGTAAAATGGCTTCCTTTTGAATCCTCAGCAATGCAGGAAAAGGTTCGCGTCTTGCGGACTCGTGAGTAGGTGCATCCAAACCTGTGATCAAAGTACCTGAGATGATGCTGCCCGCCGGTAAATACAAAGGCGGCGCTTCTTGCACAACAACCTCTGGTTCAGCAACCACTTCAGGCTCAATCATACGAATCGTGATTGGCGGCAATGGAACATCCCGAGCTCGTGTACCTTGGCCATTGGCTGGCTGCTGATAGAGCGGATCAGGAAGTGGCGCATTGGCAAAATAGTCGTCTGGGTTAGACGGCAATGGCTTTTCTTCTTCAGGCAATTCCATGGCAGATAAAGGTACTTCAAAGCGGCTATTTGTGCCTTCAACTGCTGCATCACCTCCAGCGCGAACATCATCAAGTTCCGCTCTAAGGCGGGCCAGCTCCGCATTGACTTCACTTGGTATAGAAGGCGAACCTGGGCTTAGCCGTCCTGAATCGACGTCACGACGCAAGCGCTCAACTTCACGACGTAACTGTTCATTGCGCTCACTGAGTAGTTTTACGTTCGCAGCCAAACTATCGACCCCAACATCACGAGTATTGGTATCCGTAAGAATGTGCCGGATCGTTTCCTGTCGGTTCCGACTACTTGAGTCATCGTCAGGATTAGGTGAAAACACCATCACCATAAGGATGAGACCACCAGCAATACCAGCAACCGATAGGCCCCGCTTCATGTTCGGGCTCATTTGTTCCCATTGTGCTTTCATCGTTATTCACCTCCCACAAGAAGCGAAGGTCGCTGACTTTCCACCGCTTCTTCACGATGATTGCGAACAACCACATACAACTCAGTCTTTTCACCCGGCAACAAGATATTGCGAGGCCAGTAGGCGCTTGCCACTATATCTGGTGCATGACAGGCTATTTCACTGGCTTCTATCGGCCCATCGGCAAAGCTTTCAACCAGTCCTACATAGACGGTGAAATAATGGCCTGTCACAATTTGCCCCTGCTTAAAACCAAACTTTAAGCCCGGCTGAAAACATTTCGGGCTTGTGTCAGTTTGGCCAGCTAAACGGATGTCATAGCCTTGTTGTAACTCATTTAGTGCAAGGCGTCTGAGTAAATCACGTAAGCTATCGACGTATGGCTGAGCCGTTTCCCAAGTGGCGGCTTTTCGGTTCACGACGCCCTTAATGGGCCACTGCTGACCATCAATCGCTAAGGTGATTTCACGCGGTGGAATACGACGAGGTACTAAGGTGACTGATAATGCGGGCGCTTCCTGACCAGGCGGTGTGATGTAAAGTGAAACCGGTGATTCTTTGTCCGTGGCCACATATACAACATTCCCCTTGATTTGCGTCTGAGCATCACTGGTTGTTCTCACCTGAGGCGATTCAAACGGCGTCACAATCCGATTCAGATGACCAAGTGCTACAGGGATCAGTTCATTAACCCCCGGTGTCATCAGTAACGTTGTTGGCACATCCGTTGAAACCGTATTGGTTTGAACCGGCGAATTTGCTGTAGCGGGCTGCTTCATCACACTAGCTGGCACAATCGGCAATTCCACGTCTGCATACGACGCTTGAGATAACAGGACGCCACTCAAGCTCATTGCGATTAAGTTTGGTGTTATCCATCGATTAATTTTGGTTCGCATCATTCACCCTCCGGTTTTGCTCTTGGGTCAACTTTTCACGAACGCGCTTCGTTCTAGCTTGCCCCTCATACGTATCCATCCAACTGAGCTTTGGACGGTATTGCTCAATATCGATGTCAAACTCATAGGTGCGAGTTTGGCGCTGTTCATCTCCAGATGGTCCAGAGACCAAGGAATAACCGGTCACAAAGACATGGCCGGTTTCATACTCATACTCCACCTGTCTGGGTTGGAATTTGAGCGTGACTCGGTCTTCTCGGATTTGCCTTGCCTGAATTTCCAGTGCATCGACCACTTGCTGGTACACCGCAGGTGAAAGTAGCGGCTCGATAGCAACCCGGATAAAGGACACATTGCCCGGCGTCACGTTGCCCATAAGCTCAGCCAGGTAGAGTCCCCAAGATTCCAGGTAAGGCTGAGTGGCCTGGTTTCGTGACACTTCAGCCGTTTCAGACAAGGTTGGTGGTTGAATGGCCACCACGGTATTGCGAGAAAATGCCGCTACCGCAAGCAGCAAATTAGATAGCACCAGCACTGCAATCAGGAACCGCTGCCATCGGTTCTCTAATTGCGTGCCTTGCCATGATTTTAAAAACACGTCGAACTTCACGGCAGATAGCTCCTGATAAATGGGTTAGGGATCGTCTTGGCTTTGGTTGGCAACAGTCCGGCCCAGTAGATGGCGTGAAGAATAAAACCATCTGGGCGACCATCACGAAAACGCCGATAGAGCTTGGTTGTCACCAACCCCAACAGGCATAAAACCAAGGCATTACCGGTAAAAATGCCGATCACTAGCCCCAACAGAATGGGAGCCATCTCATCGGCACTCCAAAGCAGGAAGTGCGGCGGATCATCGATATAGGACGGAATACTCACAGGTTCCATAGTCACTCCTCGTTGTTTGAATTGAGAAGTGAAGGATGCCTTGGGATTGGCAGGTTCAGTGGTCAGCTAGATGCCGAATTCTTGAAGGTTTTGAGGGTTCTACTCAGACAATACTAACAATTGATCTTTTTGATGCGGTTGATATGATGGGGATATTGGTCGTGTCGAGACCAGCTGCCCACTTTAGCAAACCCGGACGGGACGACATGCATATCAAATTTATTTTTTGCTTAGGTTTTTTCTGCGACCTCGGCAGTGGGCACCGTATTCGCTAATAGGAGAAACTCAATGCAAATTACTAAAATCATTTCCTCTGCCACGGTTGAACGTTTAAAGCAAAAAGCACGAAAGCTTAAGCGTGAAAAATCCATTACACACACTCAAGCACTCGATGAAATTGCAATCTCTGTTGGTTTTAATCATTGGCATCAGGTTGTACAAGCTAATGACGTACTGAAACCATCAGAAGTGGCATTATCTTCTGGATGTGTCATGGTTTTTGATGACAAAGATGGTATGGATGTCGATACCAGTGATGGTGTTTTAATTGAAGACCACTTATTGGAGATGCTTACTGAAAAGCAGCTATTTGAAATTTATGCCAATTCCCCTGATGAGGACGACGAACAAAACAGGCCGCTAAAAGAAACGCTATCGGATTCAGAGCTTCAGGAGTACTTTCGAGATGATTGCTCATTCATGTACTTTCGTCTTGCCGAGCCTCATGCAAACAAACCACTGAAAGAAGTATTGGCTCTTATACGACAGTACTCTTTTTGGATGCCTCAATATATTTGGCTTCAAGGCCACCTTATTGATACTTACCATTTACCTGCTGAAGACGAGAACGGCAATACCGTAGGCGTAAGGTTTTAGCTCTACAAGATGAGGCCTGATGGGCCTCATATCTTCTTCTGCAAGTGACTTAACGCCAACCCCGCCATCAATGCCAAACCGATGATCAGCGACGGTAACACCACAGGAGGAATAGCCAGCGGAGCGAACAATCCCATAAACAGCAAAATGACACCTGAGCCCAGGATAATCATACTGTAGCGGTGAATGATAGGGCTCGAAAAATCAAAGGTTGTCTTCTTAATCTTCCAGGTCATTAAGCCATCCCACAACGCTGGTAACATGAGAATAAGCGCAAAGGGCAACCAGACCATCAGCAAAGCAAATCGAGTGAACACTTGGTACAACACATCAAAAAATGCCTGAATACGGTCTTCTACCCAGACGAACCAAAAGCCTCCCATGTTCTCCATCCCTTTAGAACGAAGTCGTTGTTCTTCTGTGGGGATTAAAAAATCACGCACAGATTGCTCCATCTGCGTATCCACAATCCATGACTGATACCAGCGATGGCTAGTTTGACCAATCCAATAGCTTGTTTGTGCGCCCAATTGGTTTTGGATCATCTGCTTCTCTTTACTAATCACTCGGCCAGTCCAATCACCGGGCACTAACACGCCAATGGCAATAATCTCCAGCATCAGTGCCAGACACAGCAGCCAAACCGACTTATGCTTGCTCATGCCAAACATCCTCTTCTACTCGGGCCAGCATGGCTGCAACGGTTGGCGTCATAATCCGGGCTTTAATCACTTGTTGAAGCCGCTTTGTCGTCGTATGACCACTTTCATAACGCACTTCGAGGCGTCCTTCAGCCAGATACGCCATCCGATTTGGACGATTACGCATCCAGGTGTGGAAATAGACACCATCCACAGCGGCCCACTCGAAATGGTCAGGATCACGCAGCCGAATCCCCGTTAAAGCACTGGCGGCAGTCCAGGTCAGTGCCTCAATGAAATGCCACAGTCGTACACTGTCATCATCACAACTGACTTCTTCATAACTGCCCAAGCCATTACACAGACACAAATCAAAGATGGAATGGCCATCTAACGTGAACGCATCCGTTAAATAGTCCGCCAAACAGTGCACTGAAGCCAAAGCATGAGGCCAATCGGTTTCAAGCAGTCTTAAAGCTTCCTTGAACTGAGGGTTATGTTGCTGCCACTGAGCAAGCATTTCTTTACTGGTAAGTGTTGTCATTTTCAAACAGACAGAATGATGCATACAGACTCCTTATGCTGCCTGTGTAGAGCTGGTTAAAATAGGAATGCGGCCTTTGATCACGCGGCCACCTGAAAGCTTGGCGATGTACTCTAGGTTGGGGAGCTGGCCTAATAACTGCGGTGGAAACATATCGCCTTCTTCCTCCATCAAGCGTTCGCCATGATTGCCGGTAAACAATGCGGGGCTGTCCGAGTTGGACGACATACCTTGAGTTTGCATAATGTACTGCAACCGAGTCTTAGGCAGATTGTCGGTAATGTACTGCTGCGTTTCGGCGTCCATCACCCGAAGGGCTATCAAGTTGTTGATGTTACCTAACACCTGGCGAGCTTTAGCTTCACTGCCTGTACGAGCTGAAAAATCAGCAAAGGTCTGAGTAGCAATCACACAACGCATTTTTGCGCCACGGCCTTTGTTGAGCAGTTGAATGAAGGGATCGTTGACGACTTCAGCCGCCTCATCGATGAAGATATTTACGGGACGATTTTCAACACCATAGTTATAGCGGTCACCGGCCACGGCGGTGAGATCGGATAAAAGCAACGAACCAATGGCGCTGCCAACCATGGCGTCGGTCAATGAATCCAACCCGATATAGGCCACTTGGGCATTGTTGATAATACGGCCAGAATCCGTAATTAACCGGCTGTCATCCACATCGTTTGCAATCGGTGATAGCAATGGACCTAGTTCACTTGATGTGAGCATATTGAGTACCGGCATCAGTGAGGCCACCATCTTGGAATAGTGGGTTCTGTCATGCTCAAACATACTCAATAGCCCCTCTAAATCGGTATTGGCGGCAACGGGCTGAATGCGTTCGTAGTAGAAAAGCAGCATCGCCATGGCTTGTTTAGCCAAGGTATTGGCCTTTTCAGTAAAGCGTTTAATCTCCACACTAAAGTTCGGATACACCTGCTCCCCCCAGGCTGTGACGGCTTTTACTACCAAACCTTCTGGGCCACCTTCCAAGAATCGTCTCAGTGTTTTCAGATCAGGACGTTGTGAAGTAAGCAGCAGACCTTGAACGATGTTATTCAGTGCCATTTGGCCAAAGGCTTTAAATGGATCAGCCCCGGTTTCGGATGGGATTAGTGCCGCAATACGGCTGGCAATTTCAGTGCCCCGGTTAAAGTTTCTCAGGGGATTAAGACGTACTGAATGCTCTGGAAAACCCGGATGAAAATACACAAAGCGCTCAGGACTACCGGCGGCAATACAGGCTCGCTGCGCATTATCCTTAAGTTCCTTGTCTCCCTTGGGGTCAATAATAATCACGGCTTCATTACGCAAAATGGCCTGAGTGATCATCGCATCAAAGCATCGGGTTTTTCCGGCACCGGTTGTGCCGACAATTAAGGTATGGCCTTCTGTGTGACCAACTGGCTGGTACACATCTTCTTCTTTGGGCTCAACACCATGAATCCAGGTTGAACCCATTTGTTTGCCGTGACCTTGGTTAAGCAAGGTTTGCTTATCCCGCTTTAAGATTTCATAAGCGCGTTGAGCATGACGTTGGTCCCACTCAAAGCCATACCCTAACCACAATTCATCAGGATGTTTTGCCATCACCTTTTGTAAATGCGACAGCTCCATAAAAGCCAAAGGTTTGCCTTTTAGTCCCTTCTGTAACTTATGAAGACGGTAAGCCTCGGGCAGGCGGTACAACGCCATGCCCGAGGAAATCCCCGTCATCCACCAAAATGGCTCAGGTGGTAGCTCAGTCAGCATTTCTGCGGCTATTGCCCCAGTGGCCCCTACCAGCCAACCTGCTGCTGCCATGGCTTCATAATTCGTGCGCCAAGGCATCTCATATGCGTTTTCTTTCATTCATGCTCCGCAGATAACCGTTTGCAATCCGCTTAATTTCAAATGGATTAACGTTTAGCGTGAGCGGTAAACAGAACCGTTTCCCCCTCATCAAACTGGCATTCGTCACTGGCCGAGATCCCCCGAAGCAGTTGTCCGGCTGGAATGCCATGCTCATTGGCGACTTGGCGTAAGATTTGAATCGTGACGCGAATACCATCGGCACTATGATCCACGTCTGGGTAATCGCCATCGGTCAGTAAGATGGGCAAATCTTTCACAAAATTAACCATCTGTTGGCGCTGCGCGTGTTTGGGGTCTGTACTTGAGTTCGCATTGGCCGCAATCGGCTTTTGCTTACGCTCCGCTTTTGTGACGGGCTCTTTTGCTTGGGCATTGGTTGTCTCAGTTCGACTCGGACGCTGTGCAGCCTCTTCGTTCTGAATTGCTACCGCCGCTTCTGCGTCTTGTTTGGAGAGGTCTATCAGTGCAGTTAGCCCTTTAGAAATCGATACCTTAAGCAGTAACCCTTGCTCCTGAACGCCATCTTTCGTTGTCACAGTTCTGGCCTTACGTGTCGGGTTTGCCGGATCTAGTTCAAGCCAATCTAATCGACTGAGTTCAGCAAGCAGTTTTCGGGGGGCACACCAAGGTCTTACGGCATCGGGATAGCGGATCAGTATCTGTTCACCAACCATAACCAACGCACTGCTGGCCTCTGGGAGCCACGCCAAAGATTCAGGGAGATTCAATGCTTCTGTATCGTGCTGGTTTACGTTATTTGAGATAGCGCCATCATATGAATTGTTAGGCTTTTCACATTCATCACCTGGAGCATTTTCAGTTGCCTGGGGGTTATTAACATCACTGGCATGACGAAGTTCATCATCTTGTTCGGACGATTTTGTCGATGGCGACTCAGCCGAACTGCTATGATCGATTGATGATGACGCTTCAGACAAGCCTGGCTGCTCACAGGAACGACTCTGAGGCTCTGCTTGTGTTTGCTGTGTTGCTTCCCACTCAGGTTTACTAAACAGTGTCACACCACTTGGTACATTCGAGCTGAACAATAAATCGGCCTCAGAAATATGCAGCATGGGTAACCAGATTGGCTTGTCGTCTTTGATCAGCACTTCAGGGGCAAGGCTTTCATATCGCTCATTTGAGGCGGATTTAGTGGCCAATCCTCGCTCAATGAGGATGTCCGCAAGGGTATCGGGATCTCTTGGGATGCCCGGTATCTTGTCTTTGGCCAATAGCTCAATGATGTCCTTAGCCGCGCTTTTCCAAACCAGGCAAAGATGGGTTGATTGATTCGATTGTCGTAACCAGACTCTGGCGTCTCGCTGATTGACTAACCACTGGGAACTGGCAAGCAATCGCCTCATGGCATCAAGTAGATAGCGTTCGACTGGGACACCAAGGGCATTGTCGTCAACGGAAATTCGTTGCGCTTTCAGGTCTCGCTGGACACTGGTTTGGTCAGCTTCAATAACCAATTTAGACAGGACATGCTCGGGATCGGTATTGCCAATCGCTTCCAGCATGGCCTGCAAAATCTCAGGGCCCGGCTGGGTTAACCAGGCGAGCAACTCAGGTGTCATCACCCGGTTTAAAACCAGAATTGAAAATTGCTCGTGCCGCTTGCACCGTCCGTCGCGCCAGCGAATGAAATAGCGTTCAATGCTGTTATTTGTGGTCCACTGGGATAAGGTTTCTAAAAAAGGGTTCCACTGATAGCGTCCATCTTCGTCTGTGATGGACAGATCTGAAACTGGCTTACCAATATCATGGAACAAACCGCCTAATGCCGCCGCAACACGCCACCTTGGTTCCAGCTCTTTTTTCTCAACCGGGGTGCCACTGGCAACAAAGATGATCCCCTCAGCAGCTTGTGCCGCCCAGAAAGCAACTTCCAACGAGTGACGTAATAAACCACCAGCACCACTGTGATGATGATGCTCAGAAGCTGGCAACAAATGAACATAAGCAGCCAGATGATCAATGCAGGGCTGAATCAGCCTTTGAAACTCACGCTGGTTAAAGCCAAGTACCTGGCGAAGTTTGGCAATTAGCTCGTCTTGTGTGGACTGCAAATCTTCAGGTGATGCAGCTGGCAACCCCTTCAGGAATGGCGGGTAGCGTGGGATTTCCGTATCCAGTTGCGATGACAGCTCTGGTAGTGCTTTTGTTTGAAAAAATAGGTTTTTGAACATAGTGAACCTCCGACACGATAGTGTGAAGGTTCAATCTGGCGTTGCCGGTTGATTAGACTCAAAAATCCGATATGTATTAACACATATGCCATAAATGCCCGAGGGAGCTTATTAAGCTAAGGCGTATTTCTACTTGGACTTTTAGTTTTTTTCCCAACTCTCCTTTTGGGTTTTTCAATCGGTGTAAAAGCTTCTTGTAGGTGATGGCGAAACCATCGGCGGCGCTCAACTTGACGAAACTCGTTCAAGACAAACCGATAGTCACACGAGCCAAGACGATCACCACAGCCACATGGACAAGGTAATTTATTTGCCTCACGCTTGCGCAAACCTAACGCTTTCAGTGCCCGTAGAACCGATGCTTTACCATTAACATTGAACAACTGAGAATAATCATCAATCAGGCCTTTCTCACCATGCTCCAGTTCGCCATAGGGAAAGTTGCCAAATTCAACCCTATGGGACACCGAATAAAGAAACCTGACAACAATCTTTTCGAAAAAGGTTGTCAATGACGAGTCGGTTTTCAAAATTGACTTAATTTTCAGGACTGAGCCAAGACAAAATGATCCATCAGAGTAAGTATGGAAGTCCTGATTACGAGGAAAGTAACCAGCGGTATCAAACACCACTGGTAAAGCCCTAGGATAATCACTTGGGCATACAATCCTTAGAGAAAATGTTCGCTCTATAAACCGACTTCCAGCTAGCTGTGCTTTTAACTGATACTCTCCCTGCAACTCAACCTTATCTGCATGGACATCTACTAATCTAATGTTCGGATAGGCCGAGAGAAAAGCCTCTAGGCCTACAGCCTTCCAGTGCTTCATCTATTGCTTAAACCATGGCTTTGGATCAGATGATTGAATTGCGAAAGTTGGTTTTGCTGTCACCGCAGGAATACCCAAGAGACGTGCTACCGAACTTGAATCAAGCTTCAAATCCAAACCATTTTGCGCCGCATTTACTATTCGTTGCGTATCATCACTTGAGCAAAGAGCACTAAAATCAGCTCTAGCTTGATACAGCCATTTATAAAAGTTTTCTTGTAATCGGTATTGAGCAGATTTTTCGTCATACCACTTGTCTGCAAAATCTTCGGCTGGGTTGACTGGGTTCGGAATCATTGGCGCTTGTGCAGAAATATGGTCATCCATCTCGGAGAGCACCGTATTCAACGCTGAAGCCAAATCACTTTCACCTTTATATGATTTAGCAGCCAATGTAGTGATGATTACCGATATTGGCTTACTATCCTCATTGTTTTTAAACATAGTGTCACGATGACGCTTCAATAATTGGATAACCTGCTGTAAGGGTGTCTTCCATTGATAATATGGCAGACTATCTATACTGGCTTTAAATCGCATTTCACGTTCATTTATTACTAACCGTGCCGTCTTCATGCGCGTTTCAAACCATCGAGCATATCCTTCAGGATTGCTGATACGCCAGTTTTCATTCACAACTGCATAAGTGAAATCTGTGTTATCGGTAATCGAAACTGCAAGCTGAGACACGTTTTGAGCCAAGCTTTCATCAAACTTAGAGTTTTCGACCATCCGCTTTTTCAACAGGCCTCTTCCTGTATCACTCTCTGGCACACACGGAACTATGTCCATGTGAAAGCTAAGCCCATCGGCATACTCTAAGCGCCAACAGCGTTTCTTCTCGGCTAGCTCTTCCTTAATGCCTCTGGCGTTTCGATAAAGCTCTAATTCATGACCGACTAGGTGCTTTAGTTGCTTTTGAGTGATAGACGTTTTATCCAGGCCACGCCGAAGATTGCACCCCATGTCTAGGTCATACTGTTCTTCTGAATCGGGCCTAATCGCCGTACCTAGACGAAAGGAACCTTGAGAAAACACGTGGGGATCAAAATTCACGCATGTTGACTCTGGGCGATGTAACCAATCGCCTAGATCCTTATAGCGTTTTTCAGCCTTTTCATAAGCACTGTCAGGTAGCTCAATTTTTTCGAGAATTGTGTTTAGAACATCGTTACTTTTGCTATTACTCATATAGATCTCCTCGAAGCTCGATTGCCATTACAAATTGTTGTGTTTTTATGTCGTGGTCATAAATAAGCCATGGCATATCAGCCTTAGGCATTCTGGCCCGTCCTAATTCGACGGCACACGATACTGGCATCACAGGAAAAATTTGCAGTGGCGTCGCATCCCCGTGTGTATTTTTGATTTCAACAATCAGCTTTCTTATGCACTTTCTGAACAAGGAGAGCTGCTGCTTTGACTGCATGAAATCATTATGAGGCTGCTTTATAGTCACTTCCCAAATCGATGTATCTGGCCCTATAACCCGAGTAATTCGCTCATGCGACACATGGTCACTCAAAGAAAGCACCAGGGCTGGCTTTCCCTCCATATTTTGAGGTCTGTTGATGATGTACTCAAAATCATCTGAACAGTCTTGCCAAAACCAGCCTTTAGGCTCTCGATGCAGCTGATAAGTCTCGACGTCAATTTTGTCGGTGAGCAAAGCGCCAAGTTTTATTAACAATGGTTGAGGAGCTAACGCGAACAATGAAAAATGCTTACAAGAATCCTCTTCGATAATCGATGAAATTTTACTTTGAAAACGCTTCGTTAGGTGTTGCGACTCTGCTTGCCAATATTGTTCAGAGTGATCCTTCAGCTCTGATACCATGGATAGGGTCACTGGCTTTTCAGTTGCCGGATACCAATTCGGAAACATTGCCTCAACACAACCGTGATAATTAATCGGTGATCTTTCAGTTCCAATATTGGAACCATATAAAACAACATTTGATTTGCGATCAGGATCAATGCCTGTGAGTATTTCTATACGTTGCTCATGCTGCATTTTCCAACTAATCAAGAGATCGGCTGGATACCTATCCTCGCTGCCTTTCTGATCAATTTTTTTGTGACAGTCATAGCACATCAACATGAGGTTGCTGACGTCATTCAAGCTGGTTGGCTTAGTTTTAAAGAGTCCCCAACCACGAGGCCCATTCTCAGAAAATGCGTAAATATGAGCATTTTGAGAGACATTGACCGATTCCTGGGTCACCGCTGATTTGTATAGCAACTTATTACACCCGCTAAACTGACAACGCGCAGCGGCACGAGCCCAAAGTTCTCGCTCAACAGGGCGTTTAATGTGCCTCGTGACTTCAACGACCATTCAAAACTCCTATAGTTTGCCAATTAACGGAAGTGAGCGCGGTGTTGTCGCATCACAGAGCAAATGGCTCACATAAGCACATCCGGCTATTAGCCCCAGCCCGCGAAGACACTTATCAATTGCCTCTTCCGGTTGCCACTCATACAAATGTTTGAGACCAACACCTAGTGCAGTTAACACCAATAGACTGTGGCAAAACTGGCGATGGTGAGGGTTACCCAAAGAGGGTTCCAAAATATCTGGAAGCTTGCCAAATAGAGAGCCAACCGTAATGGCAGTTACAGGATGGTGACTGACAGCTTGTTTTTTGTTGTCCGCCAAGGCAACGGTTAAACCAACCGCAGCCCCGACGGCCAAATGGGTTTTACCATTAGCCAAACTATTTCTCCTTCCTGACACCTTTAAAAGGTGTTTTGTCGGATGTCTTTACATCCATGAATCGACCAGTATCAGCATCTCGCTTTACCCAATGTCCGCTTGGCGTCTGAGTCTGAGATCTACCTTTAACGGCACCGTTTCTGTGTCCGTCACCTGATGGGGGATTTGTAGCCATAAAACCTCCTATTCTGCTTAACTTAATCACATTTATCAGATATTAATAAAAAAGATCCAAAGGATCTGATCAAATAATAAATTTCAATTCTGATTAACGCAAGCAGATTAACCAGAAAACCAAAAAAAACTACACAATTGATCGGTAGACAAATTCCAGTCCACCTGACTCTGCCACTTCTTTTTGCCCTAACACAAGACCTGTAGCATGAAGCTTCTTTAATCGACCACTGGCATTCTGTGCTGAAATGTCAAAGTGCTTAGATACATGTGACGAAGTCACTGTCTTTTTTGCAATAACAAAATCTAGAAGCTCTTTGACGGTCGCACTGAGTTTTACACCAAGCACTTCGTAACCGCTATCGCTCTTGACTAGAAGAGGTTGATCCTTGGCTGTAGCGCCATAAGACCAATTGTCCAGAAGGTCACGACTCGGTACATTAGAAAGGTAAAAACCTTTTTCTCCTTTTAATGCTTTAGCCAACGAGATTATACTTTCACGAGGAAATGAAGCATCAGTGAATCGAATCCCTTCCAAGCTGATAGCAAAAATATCGCATGATGGGTGACCATCAACGATCTTTTTAATCTTCACATAGGCTTCACTACCTTCATCGTTACCAAAGGCATGGTCAGAACCTACGACTTCTGAAAGAAGAATTTTATGAGTTAACTGTTTCATCTGCTTAAGTTGACACTATTTATCAGAAATTGTCAACATAGAAGTCAAAACAGATATGGGTTCCTGTGATAGGGACCAACCCTCGATCTTCAGAAACATTGATGAGTTGACCCTTCGAGTATTCCAAAGCCAATGAGAAAGTTAGCTGCCTAATTACAATGATAACTTTCTCTTTGCTAGCGTGCTCTCGACTACTCTTAAAGCCTAGCCCCCGGCCTTTACCAAAGCGACTAACCTCACCAGATGTAAATGCTTTTTGAACAAGCGCAATGTCATTCTCAACAGTTTCCGCTGAAAACTGTGCGTACAACTTCGGATGTTCACTTTGTAATGTTGTTCTCAAGGTAGCGGCAATACCTAAACCAGAGTCGGATATGACTGTTTGAATATGCTTTGGTTTATTATACGGTCGATACACTTGCAGACCTGCTAGTCCAGGTATTTTGGATTCACTGTGATCAGTAACGTTGCCTACAAGCTCTGAAAAAACAGTCTTAGCCGCTAAGAAATAGCTGGCTGAAGAATGCTCTACAAACCTGTCGCCCAAACGAATTACAAGCTCTTTGTTTTGGGTTGGCTGTGCAATCTCTCCTAGTTCGACCAAGGTATCGCTATTATCCCGATAAGTTTTAGCAGCTGACATCGCGGGCCTTTCAGGGAAACAAGTTACACTTTGATTAAGATAATCAAAGAAGCCATTTCTGCTAAAAAAACTGTGTGTATTAGGACATGCTGTAGTATCTATCACCACATCCTTCCCATTCGCAGTAAGCTGATTCGCCAGAGCAAGGAAACGGGCTAATGCTATCAGCAAAAACTTACAATCGATGCCAAATTTAAATGTTACCTTTGTTGCATCTTTTTGGTACGCAAGCTTACCGATAGCACTTTCAAAGGCTTTCTCATCAATCCAACCTGTACCGAAATCAATTTCCACATGCTGAGCCCGTATCAAGCACCATTCATGATTTGAGTTTTTCACAAACGTATCCTGGTTTTTGTGAAGAAACGAGTTCACTTGAGACTTATCCAGCCCCAGCTCCTTGGCAATTTGACGTCCTTTCAGGCCTGGTGACCCATCTAATAACTCTGAGATTGCCTTCAGCAAACCATCACTCCTTTCTAGCTACATACCTACCATTCGCTGCATACTTTGCGTCCATGACGCTTTAAATGCTGAATCTCCTGCGAACAACTTGTAGAGCTCAAGTTCATCTTTACGGCGTTGCAGCATAATTTCCTTGAGCATTTTTTCGAAGGCCAAATCTCGATTATGAGGATCTGGGTTGTTTTTGTATTTAGATTCGAAATCTGGGTGATTGCGGATACTCTCAGCGATGTTCACAAACTTAACCTTTTGCTCTTCAGGTGTGGCACTCCAGCCTTGGAACCATCGTTCATTAAATGTGCGAATGATTTCATCCAGCGGGTCAGTTTCTTTTTCACCGCCATGCGCCCCACGTGGGTTTGGATTTTGAGGATCAAGCTCCGCTTCTTGGTCGCTAAGTTTAATGCTGTGGTTAAGCTTCACACGTTGCAAACCGTATGAACTAAGATCGACAGAATCGAGAAGCTCATCAATAGCATCAGCATCGGGATCTTCCACTTTCAATTTCGGTATTAAAAACTTAAGGAACCAAAACAGTTTTTCCCAGCTGACCATTTCATAAGGCATGATAGAAGCCATCTGCCCATAGATTTTAACGAACTGTTTGGCTTTAATCTTAAAGTCCACTTTAGCTTCAGCTTCAAGCTCCAGCTCATGGTCAAACCGGGCTGCTGCAACATCAATGATTGGGCTGAGTGTTTGGGCGTCTTCATTGTTAAAATAACGCGTCACAAAGTCTTCAACTTCAAACCACTCGTACACACCGACATCGTCCATTTCATCTTTCAACTCGTGCAGTACGTTTATATCTGTAGCCTGGGACAATGACGTTGCGGTATAGAAAGGATCGAATGCTGACTGAATATCTTCAGTTGAGTTGAAAAAGTCTAAAACAAACAAGTCTTCTGTTTTCTTCCCTAGCTTAGGTGCACTGCGATTTAGCCTAGATAGCGCCTGAACACACAATACACTGGCGAGCTTCTTATCTACATACATGGCGCAAAGCTTAGGCTGGTCAAAGCCAGTCAGATACTTGTTCGCAACCACTAAAAGTCGATACTCATCGGTATCAAACATATCTTTGGTATCTGACTCTGCAAAACCATTAATATCTGCTTCGGTATATTCAATACCATCAACTTCTTTGGTTCCTGAGAAAGCAATGGCAACTTTAAAGGGGTTCCCTTGCTCCTCAAGTATCCGCCTTATCGCTTTGTAGTATCGAATGGCCGTATCAATATTTTGAGTGACCACCATTCCTTTGCCTTTACCTTTGAGCTTTTTCGCATTCACAACATGTGGAACAAAATGTTCCAGCATAATCTCTGCTTTGGTATCAATCGTTTGCTGGCTTCGCTCTACATAAGCTCTGAGTTTTTTCTGCGCCTTTTTGGTATCAAACTCAGGGTTATCAGCGATTGATTTCTCAATCTCATAATAACTTTTGTATGTCGTATAATTTGCCAGCACATCCAAGATGAAACCTTCTTCAATGGCTTGTTTCATCGAATACAAGTGAAACGGCTTGAAAGAGCCATCTTCTTGGCGCTGGCCAAATTTCTCCAAAGTGCTGTTTTTTGGTGTCGCTGTAAATGCCAGGTACGACGCATTCCCGCGCATCTTGCGCGATTTCATCGCCTGAAGGATTTTATCCTGTGCATCCTCTGCCTCTTCGATTTCAGACTTGCCCATCGCTCGGTTCATATTGTCATGCGCCGAACCAGACTGTGAGCTGTGTGCTTCATCGATGATCACCGCAAAGCGCTTGTCACTAAGATCGGCGATACCATCAATAATGAACGGAAATTTCTGAATCGTCGTTATGATGATCTTTTTGCCATTTTCGAGCGCCTGCTTGAGCTCAGATGATTTGTTCGCCGGGGCAATAATGTTCTTTACTTCAGAAAACTCTTTAATGTTATCCCGTAGCTGCTTGTCCAATAGGCGTCTATCGGTGACCACAATCACAGAGTCAAACAACGGCTGCTCCAAGCTTTTTCCGCCAGCTACATCAGACGAAGCAGGATAGGTTTCAATTAACTGATAAGCAGCCCAGGTAATAGAATTAGACTTACCTGAACCGGCAGAGTGTTGAATTAAGTAAGTCTGACCGACACCGTGCTGGGCGGCATGGTCCACCAATTTTCTCACCACATCCAATTGGTGGTATCGAGGAAAGAACAGGGTTCGCTTTGGTAATGGATCTTTGCTTGACCCATCCAGACGCACAAAATGCTGAATAATATTCGCCAAGCTTTCTTTGGTGAATACTTCTTGCCATAGGTATGCCGTTTTATGGCCAGTTGGGTTCGGTGGATTGCCTTGTCCAAGATTGTGACCTTTATTGAACGGCAAGAAGAAGGTACTGCCACCTGATAACTTGGTGGTCATATACACTTCGTCGGTATCGACCGCCATATGCACTAGGCAGCGACCAAAGGTCAGTAATGGCTGAGTTGCATCCCGATCATCTCGATACTGCTTTTGGCCGTGATAACGTGCTGTTTGCCCCGTCCATGCGTTCTTCAACTCCAGCGTTATCAAGGGTATTCCGTTGATAAACAATACCATGTCGATTTCTTGTAGGGGATTTGCTATGGAATAGCGCACTTGGCGAGTACAGCTAAACACGTTGTCTGCAAAGTTTTGCTTTACCTTCTCACTACTGCTTGCCAAAGGGGCTGGATAGAGCAAATTGAAGTGAGCATCGTCTACGCTTAGCCCTTTCTTAAGTAAATGCAGAATGCCATGCTTTTTAATCAGTCGGTCAAATCGTTCGAGTAACTTACGCTGCCAATCTGAGGGGTTGTTCTTTTGCAGTTTGGCCAGCTCTACTTCTTGTGTCTTTTGCAGAAATTGCCAGAAAAAACGCTCATCAATGGCATATTGCATATTGAAGTCTGATGCGAAACCAACCTGATAAAACCTATTGTGAAAATCAGGTGCAATTTCTTTCACGCCTGCTTTGAGCTCTTCCAGAGTTGTACCCGTTAAACACTTCTCAATCGCCGACTCTAATGCTTGCTCATTAGTTTGACTAACCATACTTATTCCCTAAACCTGCCGTTGCAACCCATGTAACACGAAAAAAGGTCTATCATTACCATTGACAGAACACCCTAAATTAGTTCAAACTTCCAATCGCTCACCTACCAATGCGTAGATAGAGGTGACCGCTAATCGCCCGGTCCACAATAGGCGACCATTCCTTTCTTCTAAAACCACTCACAAGCGTGTAACTCTGGTATAGAACCAGCGCTATATTCGTTAAACCATTTTTGGTAGCTAGCTCTTTTGTAAGCTTCCGTTATATAAAAACTTGTCACTAAAAAGGCATCCGAGGCCCCTAGTTTCTGCACTATAACCACAAAGTCTTCCTTATACGCCCATAAATAGAGGCGAATTGGCTTTTTGCCCTTGGTCTCTTTTCGATAAAACCTGCGAATATCAGCATGATCATGATTCAAGAGAATCGGACGAATCCATTCAATTCGGCTTGCTCTATCAGGATCTAATGGTCGAGTGACTATTTGAGTATAAGTTTTCCCCAGTTTAACTCGCTTTTTCCTTTCCCTTGTCGTTACATGCCAAAAGACTTCCTCTCGCCCATCTCTCATACCTTGCCCATTGGGATCAACGTAAATACTGGTCGCAAGTAACGTTCTTTGAGTGATAAAATCGCGTTGAAAGAGCGGGTAAAGGTGATCAAAAGCTTGCTGTTCACTAAATGAAGATAAATCTATTGGGCGGCTTAACATTCAACCACCTCTAACATTCGCTGGGGCAAAGCGAAATATATTGAAATTACGCTCCCATGGTGGGGTGCCATAGTCAAGCGCGTGCCCTAACTTCTTCTCAAGATAGTCAACAATCTTGGTTTTGATGAGACTGCTCTTTTCAATATCACTTCGGTTTTTATAGCTGATTGCGCCAATAATCAGATCACATGCCTGAATTAACTGCGACTCATACGACTGAATAATGTAGGGTTTTACATTTAATTCTTCACGACCTTCCGTCCTTAAAACCTCACATAGTTTTTTAGTTTTTTCCCCGCCCAAGGTATCCATATAGTCCAAGTAAATTCTGTATTCGTGCCCAGCTTCAAGAAAGTCTTTAAGCGTGTAGTAATACATCTTGTAATAGAAAATATTATGTGAACCCTCGTTGAAATGAGAATGTGCAAGGCGTTCTTTGTGCTGTACAACCGTCGCTTTGAACCACACGTCCACGTCGTCAACAATCAAATCTATCAAGGCGGCATAGAAATCAAACTGTTTATTAACTAATTTCGTCCACTTTAGCTCCGTATGGTAATTGTGTCGGTGACGCAACCATTTAATGTGTTTGTTTAGAGCAAGAGCTTTCTCTTCACTGCAACGTATTCCACCTAGCACCATAATGTCGGCACCATCATGTTCCAGATGGCAGCTTTCATCACAGAATATTTTATAAACCGTCATACCCCACCTTAATAAAAATTCTTTTTATTTAACGCCTCTACCGCGCTATCCAGCGCCAGTAAATCTAAGCGTTCACGGCCTGCGTCCAGCACAAAAGGAAAAAGCACAAAGCCATCAAACTCCTTTTGAATAATCAGTAGCTCTTCACCCAGTGCGGAAGGCTCGTGTGCCAAGCGCAGCCCTGAGCGGGTAAAAAGCTGAAGATGCTTGCGCTCAGTAAAGCCCAACTCAGTGAATCTCTTCGTCTTAACCGGACTAATCCTGTTGGTTTGATGATTTACCGTGAACATAATCGCATCCTATTGCTCGACCATTTCTGGAGTGATCTTGATTTTTCCTGTCACGGCGCTGTTGATCAGGGTGGTTTTGTATTCTTTGAGCTTACTTATCTGTTGGTGTTGTAACTTAATACATTCCTCAATTTCGAACTCCTTATCTTCGATAAAGGCGATTATATCCAATTGCTCACTAACACTTGGCACAGCAAATTTATGATTCAATAAGTCCGTCTGAGTCATACTAGGTAGTCGATCCTGAAAAACTCTTTATCTGGCAGTCACCAAACTCAGGCTGCCAACATTCCTGTCAATCCATAATTCCAAAATCCTGTCCCACGAACCAAATTTTATAGCCAAAAAAAGCAGCCTCATCCATTTCCTGAAGTTGAACGCAGCTGCCGCCATCAGAACATTAATCTGATCGCCTATAAATCCTTTCAGCCTGTTTCTGTTTAGCCGATGGTCTGATTTCAGGTGGCCAATCACCGGCTCGATACCTGCTCGCTTTCTAAACCGCTTTCGCATTAATTCCGTGTGAGACTTGTCGGCATTTCTGGCATTCACACCCGGAATCAAAATTCGAGTGTTGTGAAATTTTTTACGACCTTTATAACCTCTGTCACACAATCCATATTTCGGTGCCTGACCACACAACTTTTCCACTTGCAACAATACTTTCGGCAATGTGTGGCCATCGTATTTGTTCTTGTCAAAGGCCATGGCGCCAACAATAATCTTTGAATCACGGGTTGCCGCAATGGAAACCTTTGTTCCAAATTCGTATCGTTTGTGCTCTTTGCCCTTACTCATGCAATAAACATGGGGCTCGTGCAGGCTGTATAGCTTGTTTTTGTCGCCTCGCTTTTGGCAAAGGCCTTTGTCAAACAGTGCAAATTCTTCGGCAAAGTTTTGCAGGATATCAGCAGGCAATTTACGCTGTAATTCACGGAGTAAACAGCCTGCGATGGTTTTTAACCGTTTCACTGCCTTGCGGGCTTTGGCTCGATTCCGTGGGTGACCAGAGAATCGACATGCAAGTTTGTGTTGCTTGATCTCTTTCGCGTAAGAACGCCGCTGCTTTATCCCGGAGCGTTTCGCTATTTTCTTACACCGAACGATAATCTTCCGATACAGCTTGGCATCGGTCGGGAAAGTAATGTTCTTTTCCTGCACCGTGGTATCAATACAAACTTCCTCTTCCCGTGCTGATTCTCCATGAATCACAATCGAGACCGCCAGTATCTTATTAAATCCTTCTTCCCCAATGCGTTTTCGAAAATAAATCAAGTCCGTTGGGTCGCAGGGAAATTGCCACTGGAATTCAACCTCACCACAAAAAGCCTGCCAGTACGGATTTTGAACCCAGTGGCGAATCAAAGATTCATCACTTTTGTCTTCCAGGTGCTTCAAAATGCAAAGCCCGACCATCAATCTGATCGGCTTTGCGGGACGCCCTTTGGTTGAATACAGTGGCGAAAATTCTTCTTCAAAATACGACCAAGGTATCGTCTTGGCCAATTGAAGCAACGGATGCTTTGGATTCAATTGATCCAGCAAGCTCGGCGCCATAAAGCTCATCTGCTTGTCACTGGGAGACGACTTTATCATTCAGAACCCTATCAATTTCGACCAGGAAACAGAGGAAAAACCTCCAAAACTGGTCGAAATTATAGCCTGTAACAGAGAGTATTTCCTTACTTATCAAGCTGTTATTAGTTTTTCAGGATCGTCTAGGTAAAGCTGTTGCTGTCGAATAAAAACCAAATGGAATAGTTGTTGCGCAAAAATATAAGTACTTGGTTACCACACGGGTATTGCAGACAGCATAAAACATCGTGTCAACAGTCCAAAAAGCCTCATTAACATATAATGGCTTATCAATGGTTCCCTTTCTTCCTAATAAAACGGCTTCACCTTTGTATAAAAACCTATTGGCAAAAGTAAACTGGCCTCCAGAACCGTAAACAGAATAACCAGAATCACTTTCCACATGCTTATAATCTATGCCATTCTTTATTCGCGCAAAGGTCTTCATTTTTTTCACTTCCCAATGCTCCGGTATCTCCCCAATCCAATCCACGCCGGAATCTTTCATTGGAACATTGGGATCAAGCCCTTGGGTCACCGCCTGTTGGATGATGATCTGCTTACGCTCTTTGAGCAGGTTAATTTGCTGCTCTTTGATAGCAATCGCTTCGTCGATCTGAGCGGTTTTCTTGTCGAGAAAATTGGCTATTAGGGTTTGCTCTTCGAAAGTCGGAAAAGGCAGATATAGTTGCTTGAATTGCTCCTTATTAAGGCTCTCCCTTAACTCCATAATGCCTGTACAATACCTTATTAGTGATTTGTAGAAAGGCTCATTATGAAATAAGTAGGCATAGTACCTAATATTAAAGCTTTTCGTTTTAGGTCTAAGAACTATATAGACTTGGCTAAGCGCTCCAAAGTATTTACTCAAGCCAAGCGAACCAATCACGACATTCATCTTGTTTATAACAAGATCATTTTCATAAACAAGTTTATATCGCTCTATATCTTCGGATTTATTATTGCCTATTGCACCTTTTTCATCATAAGGAATAACACCTCTATCCCTTGTCACAGATAAAATATGGTCTGTTTTTGGCCCTGTATTTTTCTCGTTTCTTTCCTCAAAAATTGCGCGGATAGGAATTAACTTCCATTCACAAGGGATTAAGCCAGAGTAATCTGAATATGAATCTTTATATGCCTCATATTTCGGCATCAACGCTAAACTTTCCATTAAGCTTCTCCCTGAACTTCCGCTACGTTCACACCCAAACTCTCTATTCCAAGGATTTGCGCAATAAGGCCTTCGGCTTTTTGTTCTAGGTTGATGATATCGGTTGCGACCTCTTCTAAACTACGCAGAGGTTTATGACGGTAGAAATACTTATTGAAGCTGATTTCATAGCCAATTTTTACTGTATCTAGGTTTATCCATGCCTCATCAACATGTGGCTTCACTTCGTCTAGGAAGTACTGGTAAATGCTTTGCAGCTCTCCGTCTTTACGTAGGGGAACAGATTCTGTGTCTCGCAGGTCTGAGTTGGTCTCGTAAGTGATGAACTCGCCCTTTTTACCGCCTTCTGTGGTAGGAACGGGGTAATAACCAAAATCGGGCAGGTCAGAGACTTCACACTCATAGCGCTCCAGAAGGTCGTCTAATTTATCACCCGTTAATTTAACTACCTTTTTAACCACTTTCTTGGCGGTTTCGTCATACCAGCTCACCGCGTTCAGGATGGCATTTTTCTCAGGTGCTGAAAGCTTAATAGCATGGGCTTTTAACGATTTATCAACTTGGGTTTTAAAGCTATTAAAGTCATCAAATTCAATGCTACCGATATCAGCCATCAGCGTTTGTGCCGTTTCAAGCAATGCTTTAAGCGCCAGCCAGTGTTTCACATCAAGCAGTTTGGCCTTAGCCTTGGCATTGAGACTGATGTCGTTCTCTTCACACCAAGAAAGAATGTCCTTCTCAATGGATTTTAAGAAGCTCTTTTTCTTTTCAGTACCATAGCCAGTTTTTTCGTAAACACGTTCGCCGTGCTCTGCGTACACGTACTCCATCACTTCACTAAGCTGCTTATCAAAACGCAGTGGGGCTATTGCGTCTTGAGTGAACTTGGCTCTTCGGCGGTCTGGGCGCTCGATAGTGACTTTGTAGTAGCCAAAGTCGTCATTACTAAACACCTTACTGGCGATACCGATAGGATCATTGTTTACATCAAGCGCTCTTTCAACGTCCACACACGCGAGGTAAGTATCGGTGATTTCCGTAATGTGCTCAGGTGCAAATTCGCAGTTTTTGTTACCTAAGTTCTTACGCAACTTACGGTATAGCAAGCTGGCATCAATCAGTTGCACCTTACCTTTACGTGCCTCAGGTTTATTGTTGTTCAACACCCAAATGTAAGTGGTAATGCCGGTGTTGTAGAACAGGTTATTAGGTAACTGAACGATGGCATCTAGCATGTCGTTTTCAATGATGAAGCGACGAATGTTACTTTCGCCACCGCCCGCATCACCGGTAAAGAGCGATGAGCCGTTATGAACAGAAGCAATCCGGCTGCCTAATGGGCTTACACTCGGATCTTTCATCTTGTTGACCATTTCCATTAAGAAGAGCAGCTGGCCATCACTTGAACGTGGCGTGGCATCCACCACTTCGAGATTTCCCCAATAGTCTTTCAGGCTAACCTTAAAACGTGGGTCAATCACATCACTGCCGTCTTTAATGTGCTTCTGTTCAGACGCCCAACTCTTACCATATGGCGGGTTAGACAACATAAAGTCAAAGCGTGAAGCCGCAAACTCGTCAGTAGACAAGGTTGAGCCTACTTTGATGTTCTCAGGGTTGTTACCTTTGATCATCATGTCCGATTTACAAATCGCGTAGGTCTCGTCGTTGATCTCTTTGCCGTAAAGGTAAACATCTCGGCTGTCGTTTGGATATTTCTCTTCAATGAAGTTTTGAGATTCAGTCAACATACCACCGCTACCACACGCAGGGTCATACACTGTCATGGTAAGCGGTAACTGGTCTTTCACTGGGTCGAACACCAGGTGCGTCATCAATTCAATCACTTCACGTGGCGTAAAGTGTTCACCTGCTTCTTCATTGTTTTCTTCGTTGAACTTGCGGATCAACTCTTCGAACACGTACCCCATACCCAGGTTAGTAAGGGCTGGCATCTTGTTGCCATCTGGGTCTTCGACCGTTTCATGAGTTAGGTTGATGTAAGGGGAAACAAACTTTTCGACGACATCAAGAAGGACTTGCTTGGAGGCCATGTGACGAATTTGCGATTTGAGGTTAAAGCATTCAATGATCTCTTTAACATTATCGCTAAAGCCAAGCAGGTACTCTTCAAAGTTGGCGAGTAATATCTGTTGGTTATTTGTCGCGGTGTTGAACAGGGATTTCAGAGTCCATTTAGATGTATTGTAAAAGACATAACCACTGGCCGCCTTTAATGGTTCATCATCAAGCTCCGTGGCTTGCATCTCTTCTTTTTGGAACTTTACCTCTTCAAGCACGGCTTCTTTGGTAGGTTCTAGTAACGTATCTAAACGTCGTAATACCACCATAGGTAAAATCACATCGCGGTACTTACCGCGAACGTACACATCACGTAAACAGTCGTCGGCAATGTTCCAAATAAATGAGATGAGCTTGTTATGTACACTATGATCCATTTTCTTTTCCTGTTCAGTGTTGGTTGCATCCCACTAGGTTGCTGCAACGGCTTCACTATAAATTTAAAATTCTGTTCTTTCTGTAACGCCTCAATGGTCGCTACATCATTCGATTAACTTGTTCTGCCAGGCGCAATGCTTAAGTTTGTGACACCATAAAGTGCCTGGCTGTTACGCAACCAAAGCTGATACTCAAAGCCCATTAATGAGTGTTCCGTAGAACAATCAACATGCCATTGGCGAAGCAAATACCCAGCGGTTGCAGCTCTAATCTCAACCTTCATCACGCCCCCCGTCATGCCATAGTCCAGCTCTATCGCTTCGCTGTGCTCAATACGTGGGTGCGGCACTAACTCTAGCTCTACAAATCGATTCCATTGCCGATCTTGGGTTTCGAGCTCCGTTTCAGACAACGTAGAGTCTTCAAGCACAACCGCTGCTTTAATGCGGGTCAATACAAAGTCACGGAACTCACCATGCTTGCGGTCAAAACCACGAACATGCCAACGCAGGCCATTGTCCACCAGCGTATGCGGTACAATTTCACGCGTGGTTTCACCGCTCGATAACGACACATAGGTGATACTCAAGGCTTTGCCTTTGTGTATGGCCTCGGTGACTTTCGCCACTATAGATAGGCTTGGCTTGTTTAAGTGATAAGGCGCTTCACACGCCAGTGGTGGTTTTACCTTTCCAGTGAAGCCATCTCCGTACCCTTGGCTAATGGTTGCCAGTGTTCTCACAACGTCGTAGTCGAACAAGGGTTCAAAAGCTTCACCACGCTTATGCAACTTGAGCTTTTGGTCATACTCAATGTTGCCTGGCGCGAGCTCTCTGTACATTGTGAAGTCTTTCGTTGCCTGTGCAGCGGCTATGCTGAAGCGATCGACTAAGTCCGCCCGTACCGCTTCTCCCTTAAACAATAAGGTGAAATCGATGTGGGCAATGCGATCCCTGGTTGCTTGTGGCAACTGCGCTATCTGCAAAAGCCTATCTGACTTCGCCACTACTGTTTGTTTCAGACCATCATTTGTCATGCGTCTTGTTTATCCAATTCAACCAGTTTCTTAAAACTCTGTTTATACAGTAAGGACCGACATCGCGTAATCACATTGAAAAGCATCACTCAATGCTGCTCTTCATTCGCAATGACTTAGCAATCTCTACCGGTTGAAGCTGGACAGATGGCCATAAAACACTGAATAGGCTTCAACCTAATTAATTTTATTAGGTATCATCCTATCACAAATTATTTTGTAGGGAAGACTAAGCGGCAACTTTTTGATCTGGATTGCAATTGCCGCTCAGGTATGGGCGTGAAGACATTGTTTCATACCATTGATGATAGCCGCTATCAATGCGCTACCCGAACCAGTGGCACCACGATTTTACTGCGATGAGATACCCCTTTGTCCGACTCTGTAGACAGCAGAGCCCGTTGCTCACTCTCCCGAATGCGCCTGGCAACTTCTGCCTGGGCTGGTAGCAATGGCAGCATCCCTTCAGCAATCGCCTCTGGGGCAGACTCTTGGCCACAGGACATCAAATGCTTCCATGGATCTTTAAGAAAGCGCTCGAACGTGATGCCAAATTCAATGATGCGGGCAGAGACGAAGATTTCGCCCCAGTATTCAATGTAGGTGTCTTGGTACATGGAAAGATTCCTCTTATTGGTTAAACCATGAGTTCACTTTCCATTTTCCAGAGGTTTTCAAATATGCAAGGCTTACCTTGTAGAGAGCTACAAAGCTTTAAATCTATTGCGGGCATCTTTGTAGTCATAGTGGGCATGTTCTGAGCCACGATGATACAAATCATCCAGGTAAGTTTGTTCCTGCGGCAACTCGTCTTCGCTGATTTCGCGCCACCAATGTTTGTTGGCACCTTTAACACCGTCATGCCAGCGGTAACCACGCTCTTTTAAATAGTCCTTTACGTCAAACGGCGCACCAAACGCACGAACTAACACAGTTCGCCTGTCTGCTTCAGACAACAAGTTTGCAACGGACTCGGGCAACAATTGAAACAACCAGGACATCGCCAAACAATCGGTTGCAGCTCGGTGTCCTTCATAGAACCAACCTAAGCGAAGCAGCAGGTACTCAAGTTTCCGACTTTCAAAGCCCAGTGCTTTCCAATCTATGCCGCTAGCTGAACAGGCCCAAGATAGATGGCCTAATGCAGCAAACCGCTTTTCAAAGAAAGGACGATCAAACTGCGCATTGTGTGCAACCACCAGCGGATCATCTGATAACCAACTCGCTACCAGTGAATCATCAATGTGCTGGCCTTGCACCATATCATCGGTGATACCGGTTAAGTCGGTAATCAGCTCGGGGATTGGCTTGCCGGGATCTTCATACAAGCTGATCACATCAACAATCGACACAATCCGCTGAGCAGAGGGGCTGTAAAGCACCTTAACCATACCAAGCTCAATAATGGACTCGTCCTCGGCAGACAGTCCGGTTGTCTCTGTATCGAGCAGCACCATTGGCTGTTCATCACCAACCATAGGAGAAAGTTCAAGTGGCCAGGACTGCGGCTCACGCGTTAATGGAATACGCTCCAGCAATCTAAAATCTTCTGGTCTTTCTGGGATATCCGCGAGGCGCTCTAGCGGAAATGGTGCAGGGGCTCTTGTCATTGATGGTTCCTCTTCAATTCTATTGTTCGCTTTAGGTGATTTCACTGTGCCACAGGTTTTTCTAAATGCACCTTGGATACCTCAGCGTTTTTTTAATCTTTCTACTGGGTGAACCCATGTATGAAGGCTTTGGCTAAGCCTTTCAGAAAGCCTTAGCTAAACCCTTTAGGTAACCCTTACCGATACCCTTTAGGTATGGCTTAGCCAACCCTTTTTCAAACGGTTGAAAAAGGCTTGAACTGAGTTCGACTGAGCATTTTAATGATGCTCCTGACTTCGCTTTAAGCCAGTAAATTCAATACGAAGCAGAATTTTACTAACTGTTTTTAAACCCTTTGCAAAGGGTTCAACAAGCCTTGTTTGACGGTTACTTGACCCATGCGTTAACCAGTAGCAGTAGCAGTAACAGGATCAGTAACAGAAACAAGAGCAGTAGGCAGAAGCAGTATTGTCCAAGCCTTGCAGGCTTTGACGAGGGCGAGCAATCCCCACATCAAGCTTTTCAACACAAAAAAGAAATCACCCACGACACAACGTCTTACTCGAACAACTACAGTTTTACCTACAATTTTACTTGTAGAAATCAGCATAGCATTAGATACTGTATAAACAAACAGTATTAATTCTATTTTTTCGAGGTTCGTCATGAGTGTCTCGCTGATAGGCCGTAGCGGCGCACTTGCCTTCATCAAAGCCAAGCGCCTTCGTATTCCATTGTTCATGGAACGTGTTTCTGCTGGTTTTCCCTCACCAGCGCAGGATTATGTTGAGCAAACGCTCGACCTCAACGAGCTGTGCATCAAGCGACCGGCTGCAACGTTCTTTGTGCGTGTTGAAGGTGATTCAATGATTGATGCTGGGATTCACCCAGATGATATTTTGGTGGTTGATCGTTCTGTTCAAGCAGAACACGGTGACATTGTCATCGCTGGCATCCATGGTGAACTCACGGTAAAGGAGCTTCAACTAAGGCCGTGCGTCAAGCTGATCCCAAGAAACCAGGCGTATGAGCCCATTCATATTCCTGAAGGGGCAGAGTTAGAGATATTTGGTGTGGTCACCAATGTGGTGCGAAACATGCGCCGTAAGTCGTGACTGTCCCATGCCTGTATTTGCCTTGGTGGACTGCAACAACTTTTACGCCAGTTGTGAGAAGCTGTTTCGTCCTGATTTAAAAGATACGCCGGTTGTGGTGCTGTCCAACAATGACGGCTGCGTGGTTGCACGCTCGCGTGAAGCTAAGTTACTCGGTATTAAAATGGGCGTACCCGTCTTTCAGATCAAAGCCGAAATGCAGCGCCATGGCATTTTGGCATTCTCCTCTAACTATGCGCTGTATGCAGATTTAAGCAGTCGAGTGATGCGCACTTTGGAAGAGATGGCACCACGAGTAGAGGTTTACTCCATTGACGAAGCGTTTTTGGACTTAACCGGTATTGAGTCTGCCATATCCCTTTTCGAGTTCGGACAACAAGTGCGAGAGCGTATAGGCCACTGGATTGGGATCACCGTCTGTGTAGGCATTGCACCGACTAAAACACTCGCCAAGCTGGCTAACCATGCCGCCAAGAAATATCCTGCTACTCAAGGAGTTGTAGACCTGACCAATCCAGATCGGCAACGTCGATTGCTCGCATTAGTCCCTGTTGATGATGTTTGGGGCGTTGGTAGACGGCTTACTAAGCGTTTAAATGCGTTGGGTATCACCACAGCCTTAGATCTCGCCAATGCCTCTCCTAGAGCCATCAGAGACCAGTTTTCAGTGGTTTTAGAGAGAACCGTCAGAGAGCTCAATGGTGAGTCGTGCATTGAACTTGAAGAGATCCCGCCAACTAAGAAACAAATCGTCTGTAGCCGTTCATTTGGCGCAAAAGTAACGCAATTTGAATTGTTACGTGAGGCCGTATGTGAATACGCAACCCGCGCCACTGAGAAGCTACGCAAAGAACAGCAGCAAGCCAAAGTGATGACCGTGTTCATACGTACCAGCCCCTTTAAGGACAACGAGCCGCAATACAGCAACTCTGCATCGGGCGAGTTGTTGATACCCAGTTGTGATACGCGGGATTTTATTGAGCTGGCCAATCACTTACTCAAGCGGATTTGGAAGGATGGATTTCGTTATGCCAAAGCGGGCGTCATGCTGTCTGACTTTTACGATCCAGGCATGTTTCAACCAGGACTATTCGATGACGTATCGACCCGCTCTAATAGCCAGCAGTTAATGTCTGTATTGGACACCATCAACCAAAGCGGTGCCGGAAAGGTTTTCTTTGCTGGACAAGGTACGAAGAAAGATTGGTCGATGAAGCGAGAGCATTTGTCTCCCGCTTATACAACACGCTGGGACCAGTTACCGCGAGTGAAATAGCGCCGATAATTCAGTAGGCATTCACTCTGCGACGCAGCATGTTGAGCTTATCAACTTGGCGTCGAATATCACTGAAAAATTCCTCTTTCTCCATGGCCAGCGCTAACTCCCACTCTTTGGCCAAACCTTGGCAGTCCAAAAATGAGTATCTCAGCTTCGTCTTTGAAATACGCAGTCCTTTACTAAAGACCACGCGCTTGCCTCGTTGACCGTGAAAACTGTTGATGTACCACTCGATGCCAAAGCCATACTTAAAGTCTCTGATACGGACACCAAGCAGACCCCAGTCTTTAAAGGACGCATTCTCACGAACCTTGTAATGGGTAACCCAAAAGTCATCAACTTCAGCTCGTGCCAGCGCTTTTAGTCTGTCCGTTTCTTGCTGAAGTAAATTTGATACATCTGCTTTCCATTGTTCATTGACGATTTCTACCAAACCAATTTCCTCACCCAATTAACCCCAAAAGCCAAAACCACTATCCGTTTGGCTTTTGGATCGAAACGCCAAACGTAAAACTGCCGTAACAATCGCTGTTTGGCGTCTCGATATAAATCGACTCGCTCAATCCCATACCTGACAAGGGATACAGGCCGATTTCACTTAAGAATGCCTGAAATGACGTATCGCCATGAAGATACAAACCGTTTGGCGAGTTCAGGCCAGAATGCAAACGACGTTTGGCGTCTCGATTTTTTTGGCTCAGTCATCCGCCGCCAAACAGAGCCTATTCTCATACTTTTGCGAAAATGCAATAGGCAGATAGATGAAAGGATTTGTCACCTTTCTGCCCACCGCCAGTGCACCGAATCCTGATAATGACATTTGAGTGAACCGCCAGAGCACTTGGACATGCCCAAGCGTGACCAGCGCGGTTGATTGAAAACCGTTAGAGCACTTTGAGTGCACAGGAGATAAGTATGTTTGTACTAGGCGTAGATATCGGTTACTCAAACCTGAAGCTGGCAATTGGCCAATCAGGCAGTGAACCGAAAACCATTATTCTGCCAGCGGGTGCCGGTCCTGCGGATCGTATGCCGGAGCGTATCGGTGGAGGCGATGATGAAACTTGTTTGTATGTGTCTGTCGATAATGAGCGTTGGGCGGCTGGTGTGCCTGCTGGACGCCTTCAAGGCTGGGAACGAGAGCTTCACCCGGAATATCCCACCACAAAAACCTATAAGGCGCTTTTTCATGCCGCCTTGTTAATGGCTGAAACAGAATCCATCGATTTGGTTGTCACTGGATTACCGGTTTCCCAGTTTCATGAACCACAACGTAAGTCTGACCTTGTGAAGCGTTTAAAAGGTGTCCATCAAGTGACGCCTAAGCGCAGCATCACCGTTCATGACGTCAAAGTACTACCACAGCCTGCCGGTGCCTACATGGATCTAGTTCAAACAGGTGGTGATTTGGGCTTGATTGAAGAAGGTCGCGTCGTCGTCATAGACCCTGGCTTCTTTTCAGTTGACTGGGTTGCCCTTGAGGCCGGAGAAATTCGCTACAGCTCATCAGGAACCAGTCTTCAGGCAATGTCCGTGCTACTGGAAACGATTGATAAGCTGATTTCGGAAGATCATGGTGCCAAAGTGGGTATGGATCGACTTGAAAAAGCCATGAGAACAGGCGACTTACAGGTGCTGCTATTTGGAGAAAAAGTCGATATTTCACCTTATCTGAATGCTGCCATGAAAAAGGTAGCGCCTGTTGCGCTTACAGCCATGCGTCAATCTATGCGCGACGAAAGCATTAATGCGGACTTGGTATTGATCGCCGGAGGTGGAGCCTTGGCTTATAAGGAAGCGGCCAAGGAGATTTTTTCACGAAGCAAGATCATCGTGCCTGAGCAGTCTGTTTTGGCGAACGTCCGAGGCTTCTGGTTTTATGGGGCCTGATTATGAGAGTTGTCGTCAACATTCCCCCAGGGAGCCACCCAGAACTACTCAAAGAATTGGAAAAGACGCCGCCACGGGAACGCGCTGAGCGTCTGCGGATGCTGGCCACCTTTGGGTTAATTCACATGAGCCAACCCAATCTATCCACGGCATATGTACCGGTGGATGGCCATGCTCCAGAAGTTGAAATTACTTCTGTGAGTACAGCGCCAGAACCCAAAGCAGAATCACGTAAACAATCATTAAAATCAAAACTAGGGCTGGGCTTATAACATGGCGTTATCAGTTAGCTGGCTCGATGCCAGGTTAAATAAAGAAGCAAAAGAAACCGTAGTAAAAGCCGACCGAGATGGGTTAAGTGCTCGGGTATCGCCCAAGGGCAAAATTGTTTTTCAGTTTCGTTATCGCTTCGATGGCAAGCAACAGCGGGTAGACATAGGTACTTACCCACTAATCAAGCTTGCTGAAGCCAGGAATGAGCTGGATAGGTTAAGGGCAGTACTTGATCAGGGCAGAAATCCCAAGCTCTACCTTCAGCAGGAACGGGCCAAGTATTCTGCCAACCAAAGTTTCGAATCGATTTTTCGAGACTGGATAGACTCTGCCGGTAAGCAAGGGCTAAAGGAGAAAACGTGGCACTTCCAAAAACGCAGCAGTGAAATATATTTGCTGCCTCGACTTGGCAAGTATCCATTAACTGACATCAATGAATTGTCCTTAAGAAACTGTCTTCGTGAGGTTTCGGAGTCGTCTCCTTCAAACACAGAACGTCTAGTGTCTGTGCTGCATAAGTTCTATGACTGGCTGATTGATGAACAGATCTTGGAAATTAACGCTGCTGCTGGGATCACAGCAAAGAAGGTTGGCGGTAAGAAAGGCAAACGAACTCGGGTGCTAAATGACAACGAGATCAGGATACTTTGGCGCTATTTGCATGAGTCAAAAATCACTGAGAAGAATCGCATCTACATAAAATTGCTTCTGTTATTGGGAGGCCGTAAGGGAGAACTCATTCAAGCTGAAAAGCATCACTTTGACTTGCAATCTGCAATGTGGACAGTGCCCATAGAGATCCGCAAACAAGGTGAGAAAATTGGAGCGCCGATCATGCGGCCATTGATTAAGCCAGCTATTGAGCTGATTGAACTGGCGATGCAGATGAGCAAATCAACCTACTTGTTTCCCGCGAACGGACAAGAAGAACTTGCCACAAATGGCTTTGATACCACTATTCCTAATAATGTGAAAATCTGGGCTCGCAGATCGCTTGGTGTTGAGATGGAACATTGGTCTATGCATGATCTTCGCAGAACGATGCGAACGCGAATGTCAGCCATCACCACGCAAGAAGTTGCCGAGTTGATGATTGGCCACAGCAAAAAAGGGTTGGATGCTATCTACAACCAATATCAGTACCTGGGTGAAATGCGTCATGCTTACGACGTTTGGTATCAACAGCTAGAAACCATCATCGAGCCGACAGGCTTTCCATTCAACTGGCGTTTCGGACAGTAAAATAAAAGAAAGAGGCTCAGTCCTCTTTCTTCTCATACTCCTCCAAGTCTTCAATGTGCCACAGCTTGTTTCGTGTATTTCGGTTGATACGAGGTTGCGGCAAGCTGCCATCTTTTATTCTTCGCCAGAGCGTCGTATAGCTAATGTGGTAACGAGCCATCACTTCGTAAGACGTTAGAAAAGGGGTTACCTGGTGCGCTACTGCTGTCATCTGCATTCTCCTGAAAATCAATGTAAAGCTATCATCGCCTGATTCATCACTTGTTGATGGTCAGAAAGATGCATGATTTGTTCAGAAGATTAGCCTTATCAAAACACAAATGTTGCTATTAGGTACTTTTCAGCTCAAACCTATGAATAACAAGGGCTACAAGGCGGTTTGTGTCATGAATAGCAATCAACACGCCTAACGAGAAAAATTTGTACACACTGTTTGTACACTCGCAACGATGACACACCAAAAACCACAATGACGAACCCTTTAAATTCATAAGCTTATAAACAAAAAACTAGAGATGATCGCATTTTTTCCGCTTTTGTGATATCGAAACCAAAGTACCAAAAGCAAGAGGTACTTTCTTCATCAAACCCAGTAATCACAAGGCCTACAGCCAGATTTGTGTCATGAAATTTTCGCCAAAGGCCTCTAAAACGGAATTTGTACTCAAGTTTGTACACACTTTCCGAGGTTACGCTTGAACATCATTGAAAAGCAAAGAAACGAGAAAAAGACAAAAAGCCTTTAAATTCAGTACGTAGAGATGTGATTGTGGTGTGCAATGAAAGGTGGTTTTAAGCGTTGAAAGGCTGGGTGGCATCAGGGTGGGAGATAATGGCAAAGGTGCGTCGTTTTGAGACTTGTTTCTGTAACAGGCTTTCGGACATATTGACTCAGTTTTAAATTAGATAGGCCAAGCAAACTTGGCAGCACGCGCAATAAACCGCGTATTTTGGATGAAAATCAGGATGTAGACAATTCGGCACTTGCCGCTTCAACACGATTACGACCAGATTGCTTGGCACGATACATAGCCTGATCGGCTCTTTCTAACAAACGCCTGCGACTTTCAGCGCCTGTTATTGCTTGAGCGACACCGATACTGACGGTAATTTTGCCGACAGTTTCGAACTCAACCATTTCAATATGTTGACGCAGACGTTCTGCCAGCGCCATGGCTTCATCCAATGTGTTATGCGATGCCAGTACAATAAATTCTTCACCACCCCAACGACCTAAATGGTCACTGACCCGCAGTTTTGATTGCACTTCCTCTGCAAGCCGGGTTAAAACCTGATCGCCCATATCATGACCATAGGTATCATTGACCGATTTAAAGTGGTCTACATCAAACAGTAATACCGAGCATGGGTGTCCATAACGTTCGACGGCGGCCAATTCGGCATCAATGGCCAATTCCATTCGATAGCGATTCCAGATTCGGGTCAACGTATCCGTATGCGCAATCTCTTTAAGCTGTTTATTAGCACGTTGTAATTCTTTGTTGAGTCGGTTGATTTGGTGCACCGTAATCGCTACTGCCAAATCTTCAGCTAAATCCTGCGCTGCATGCTGTTGACTTGCTGACCAGCGTTGAGCTTCACTCTCAATGGTTTCTACCCAAATTTCATGACCACGCTCTTCAACACGATGCAGTGGATTCGATGTCTCAGCTTCTATTATCTGTTTTTTTCCCACCCAACTGCATTGCATTTTCTCAGCGTCACGAAACAACAAAAGCCATCCAGATTGGTTGTGTTCGATTGGTAAAGGCACGGCTAGTAGACCTGCCCGTTTTCGTAGGTTAACCAGGGTATTCAAGGCACTCTTTGACAGATGGTCACACGCCCAGCAGGTCTTATGGCCGATATTTTCTGTAAGCCATTTACCGACAAGGTCCAGCTCAAAGTTATCCAGGGTTTCTCCGGCACATCGCACTTGCTCCTGGTATAACAAAGCGATACCGCTGCAATTAAACAGCTTCATCCAGTTCTTGGCATATTTATCGAGTAATGTTGTGGGCTGGACAACTTTGTCACGTTCCGCTGAGAGCAGTTCACGGCTATTTAAGACCTGCTCCAGAAACTGGGCCTGTTGTCGGGCTTGCAATAAAAATAATCGTTGAGATGCCATTTGCACAAGATTAAAGGCAGCATCGCGTTCCGCTGCCGAGATATCACTCGCAGCGAAATGATGACAGGTCAGAATGCCCCATAGCCGTTGTTCATCTGTTATCGCAATGGATAATGAAGCACCTATATTTATCTCGCACAGATACTGGTAGTGAAATGGAGATAATGCTCTGAGTACACCGGCCGTTAAATCCGGTGTTGGCAAACTGATTGAGTCTGAAGTCGGCACCAATGGCACGACCTTGGCACTAACATCCGGTACGTGACGCAAAGGATTGGTCGCATACCGATTTCTTACTATGCTGGGAATATCACTGGCAGGAAACCGGTAATTCAATAAACTTCTGGCAGGGTCACTGCATTCTTCCGCAATTGCTATGCGTTGCCAGTGCGAATCAAACTGACATAACAACACGCGATCATAGCCCGTCACGGCCTGCACACTTTGCACTAGCATTTGTTGTAACTGACCAATTTGCTGAACCTTTGCCAAACGACTCAGCCATTCATTAACGATTGGCAATAAACGCTGTTCTCCGGAACGGGAAAGCGGCTCAAATTCCACGATGATGGAGCCATCATAGTGGTAAGCCATCACATGAAACCGCTGATATGATCCATTTACCTGACGATTAATAGTGAATGGCGCGGAAAGACGTGAGTTTTTAGTGAGCGCCTGCTGCAAGCGGTGTTGTAATTTGCCCCCCAGAATATCTCTTGGTGACGACATCAGGGCTGCATCTATTGAAACACCCAATATATTCTGTAAATTGGCACTGACCTGGAAAACTTTCTGTAAATCAGCATCAAAACGGATTAAACAACCGAAGGGCTGGATACCTTCAATCATAATCTCTGGATGATGTTGTTCTTCAAAAGTGCTTTCCACAGAATCTTCTCCAACAAACGATTGAAGCCCTGTACTGCTAAAATAATTGTAGGCTCAAAACAATTAAAAATCAGAATATTAATCGGAGATCTTATCCGCGCATTGCAGACACCAGGTAACCGTGGGATCAAAAGTTAATCTGGCCTCTGTAATGGCCTCATCACAAAGATAACAAAAACCAAAATCATCGTTATTTATGCGGTTTAAAGCGCCTTCTATAGCTTGCAGTTTGCGTTTAAGCCTTAACTGGACTTCAGTGGCAAGCTGTTGATCCTGCAACTCATCAATACGTGACAAACGGCCCATTCGCGATTGATCAAGCTCAACCACCTGATGTGAATCTTCAGTAAGTGATTGTTCCACTTCCTGTTTGAGTAAAAATAATCGTTGTCGATAATTTTCCAACTGCACAATATTCATTGGATTAAGGAAAAGTACTTCCATTAACGAAGCAACAGGATTGGGATATCACTCATCCTGACCATCTTGGCGGTATTGCTGCCGACCAAAAACTGGCGAATACGCGAATGACCATATGCGCCCATTACCAGCAAATCAATATCATTATCACGTTGATACTGATGCAAGGCGGGTTCTACTGCGCCTTGAATTAATGCTGCAGTGACATCAAACCCAACCCCAGTCAGGCGCTGTACGGCTGAATTTAACTGGGCTTGATGGTTATTATCATCTTCAGCCACCATAACAATGTGTGCTGGCATCTCCTTAAGCAAGTCACTTTTAGCAACCTTTTCCAATGCTTTGGTAGCCGTTTCACTGCCATCATAAGCAATCATAAAATTTTGTGGAGTTTTGAAGTCAGGCAAGGTAATCAGAATCGGTTTATTCAATGCACGGATAACATTTTCCAGATGACTGCCCAGACTATGTGTTTCATTTTCATGAGCCTGGCCCTGACGACCTAACACCAGCACCCGAGTGTCATCCTGCAGATCAGACAAGGTTTCCATCAAACCGCCGTGACGTTGATGCGTGGTCACTTCAACGGCACCATGTTGTTGAGCTAATGCTCTGGCATCCTGCAAAATATTTTTGCCATGCTCCAAAGCCAGCCGACCACGCTTCTCGTCAAGCTTCACTAATTCTTCAAGCAAATGTTCCCGACTGCCTAACCCAATATTGCCAGACAGATTTTTACTGTTTTCAGGTTTGGGATATTCGGTCTTATCCAAAACATGCAATAAATCCAATGGTGCTTGCAACTTAGCACTCACCCAGGCTGACGCTTTACAAACTGAGGGCGAAGTTATCGAGCCATCAATACAGGCAATTATTTTTGTCATCTCTCTCAATCCTCTACTTATTAGTGACCGGCGAGTATTTTTTCGACTTCTTCTGGCTTATCGTGCACACCAAATCTGTCGACAATCGTCGCGGTGGCTTCATTCATGCCAACCAGCTCCACTTCAGTACCTTCACGACGGAATTTGAGCACTACCTTATCCAGTGCAGAAACAGCGGTGATATCCCAAAAGTGGGCATGGCTCAAATCAATCTCGACGGTATCCAGTGCTTCTTTAAAATCAAAAGCCGCAGCAAATTTATCCGATGATGCAAAGAAGATCTGACCTCTGATTTCATAGCGTCGCTTAGTATCCTGTTCACTGAGATCGCTTTTGACCACCATAAAGTGAGCAACTTTGTTGGCAAAAAACAAGGCAGCCAGTAACACACCAACAAACACCCCAATGGCCAGGTTATGTGTTGCAACAACAACCATTACCGTGACCACCATGACGATATTGGTTGAAAGCGGATGTTTTTTCAGGTCTCGTATTGATGCCCATGAAAAGGTACCAATCGAAACCATGATCATTACCGCTACCAAAGCAGCCATGGGAATCTGAACCAGCAGATCGTCCAGAACCAAAACCATAAACAATAAAAACAGACCGGCGGTCATCGTTGACAATCGTCCTCGCCCACCTGACTTGATATTGATAATTGACTGACCAATCATCGCACAGCCAGCCATACCACCCAAAAGCCCTGAACCGATATTCGCAACACCCTGACCTTTACATTCTCGGTTTTTATCACTGGAGGTATCGGTTAAATCATCAACAATGGTGGCCGTCATCATTGATTCCAATAAACCAACGACAGCTAAGGCCATCGCATAAGGGAAAATAATAGCCAGTGTTTCAAAAGTTAATGGTACATCGGGCCATAGAAAAATAGGCAAAGTATCGGGTAAATCGCCCATATCACCTACCGTGCGGATATCGATATTAAACACAACTGCAACAACAGTCAGCACGATAATAGTGACTAATGGAGAAGGTAATAAACGGCCAATTGTAGGAATATAGGGAAAGAGATAAATAATGCCCAGCCCAGCAGCTGTCATGACATAAACGTGCCAGGTAACATTCGTCAACTCTGGTAATTGCGCCATAAAAATCAAAATAGCCAGCGCGTTAACAAAGCCTGTCACCACTGAGCGTGAAACAAACCGCATTAAATTTCCCAGTTTTAAATAGCCCATTACTATCTGGATAATCCCGGTAAGCAAAGTGGCTGCCAACAGGTATTCCAAACCATGCTCTTTAACCAATGTCACCATTAATACCGCCATCGCCGCAGTGGCAGCAGAGATCATTCCTGGACGTCCACCCACGATGGAAATAATGACTGCAATACAAAAGGAAGCGTACAAACCCACTTTGGGATCAACACCAGCAATAATAGAAAAGGCGATGGCTTCAGGGATAAGCGCCAAAGCAACAACAATACCGGCGATCAAATCGGCACGGACATTGGAAAACCAATCTCGTTTAAGGTTTTGCAACATTAATTCAGTTTCCTGCGTTCAAAAGATTTTTTTTCAGATAACAAATTATTGCCAAGCTGCGTGACATTATGATTTCGGCAGCTTTCATTAAACTGTGGTTATGACCTGCACAACCGCATTTTTGGCGGAGACGATGTGTTAAACATCACGGACCAGAAAGGTCCAGGGGGAAGTAATACGCTAGGGTGGATTACGCTTCACGTCAATAATTGGGCTTGTTTGGAAAACACGCCAATATACAGTAATTTACTGGGCCTTCAAAACTTTACGGAAACCTTGCCAACTTAAACAACGCCTTATGCCCCAGATTTCTGGGCCGTTTGAATGCTACAATCTGCCCCTGATGCAAAGCTGCGGAGCACAAAGTGGAAAGCTACACTCTTATAACTGAATGGCTGGAGAACTACCCTCATCTCTACACGTTGATTGGCCTGAGCTTGTTGATCCTGATCTCATGGGTCGCTAACTGGCTGGTCAAGCGTATTCTGGTTCGCGGCGTCTATCGCATTCTCAAAAACAGTGAGTTAGGCCGTTATTCTTCTCTAGCGGATTCCTCTTTTATCCGGCGCATGGCGAATATTGTACCGGCGCTTATCCTCTCCGCCGGGATCGTCATCATTCCGAACATTTCGCCCGTCGCCGTGGCAGTAGTACAGAATGTCACTACAGCATTTATTGTATTAACCATTGCGCTTGGTATTGGCAGTTTACTGACCATTGTCAATGAGGCGTATAACAAACGCCCTGATGCACACTTGAAACCGATTAAAGGTTATATCCAGGTACTCAAAATCGCTATTTATGCGATTGCGGCGATTCTGATGATTGCCTCCCTGATTGACCGTTCGCCATTAATATTGTTATCCGGTTTGGGTGCAATGGCCGCGGTATTACTGTTGATCTTTCAGGACACATTGCTGTCACTGGTTGCCAGTGTGCAAATCAGTTCAAATGATTTGATCCGGGTTGGTGACTGGATTGAAATGGCCCCGCTCAATGCTGACGGCGATGTTATCGATATCGCGCTACATACTGTTAAAGTGCAGAACTGGGATAAAACCATCAGCGTCATCCCCACCAAACGGTTTCTGACCGATCCGTTTAAAAACTGGCGTGGTATGCAGGAAGCTGGTGGGCGCAGGATTAAACGCAGTCTTTTGATTGATCAGCAAAGTATTCATTTTCTGTCAGAGGATGAATGCAAAAAACTACACCGTTTCAGCCTGATGAACGACTATTTAAAGCAGAAACAGAAAGATATTGATGAATGGAATCAACAATTAGCGGAATGGGGTAAAGAACCCGTTAATACCCGAAGAATTACCAATATTGGCAGTTTCCGGGCTTATGTCGCCAATTATCTGAAGAATCATCCCAGCATTCATCAGAACTATACATTGATGTCCAGGCAACTTGAACCAACGGCCAATGGTCTGCCGTTAGAGATTTACTGTTTTACCAATACCACCAACTGGATTGAATACGAAGGCATTGCATCAGATATTTTTGACCATCTGTTGGCAATTATGCCGGAATTTGGTTTACGGGTGTTTCAGCAACCTAGTGGCTTTGATATGCGTGAACTTAGACCACAGCCATTGCCTCAGCAGGATCCTTCAGTCAGTCCAGCTTTGGGAGACGCCCCAAAAAAACAAGATTAAATCATTATTGACTTAATTCGCCCGGTTGCTACATCAGAGAAAGCTGACTGATTAAAAATGGATAGAAATCTTTCCACCGATAAACATAACGTAGCTCAGCTTATTCTGCTTTTGGCCGGATTAACGGCTATTGCCCCATTGGCAATTGATGCCTATCTGCCAGCAATGCCATTGATGGCATCTGAATTCGCTGTCAGCATTCACGATATTGAACTTTCACTGAGTTTATTTCTGGCCGGTTTTGCTGTCGGTCAGTTGACCGGCGGGCCTTTGTCCGATCACTTTGGTCGGCGTCGTGTCATCTTTGTTGGTCTCACCTTGTTCTGCATTGCCAGCATGGGCATTGTGCTCAGCCATACCCTTTATGGATTATGGATATGGCGAGTCATTCAGGCCATTGGTGGTGGTATGGCAATCGTTAACTCCTCGGCTGTAATTCGTGATATCAGCAGTGGTCGGGACAGCGCACGCTATCTCTCACATATGGCCATTATTATGATGATTGCCCCATTGATTGCCCCGCTAATCGGCACCCTTTGTCTTTATCTCGCTGGCTGGCATTCTATTTTTATTGTGTTATTTGTCTATGCATTGCTCATCGGACTGCTATTGCATCGCCTTTTGCCAGAAACCCGACAAATCAGTACCCACAAGACATCAGCGTTACGACGCTATATCGAAGTATTGTCGCACCGGAAAGCATTGGCCTATCTTGCAGCACAAAGTTTTACCTATGGAGGTCTATTTAGTTTTATTACCGCCTCACCATCGGTATATATGGTCTATTTTGGTGTTTCAGCTTCGGTCTATCCGTTCTTGTTTGGCATTAATGTGGTGATGATGATTGTAGTCAATCGCATTAACGTCAGATTATTATTTTTTTACGATCCGCCCTGCCTGTTAAGACTTGGACAAATTATCCAGGTCATTACCGGCGTATTGATGCTCATGTATATTCTGATCAGTCCAGATCCGTCATTAAGCATGATAGTTTTTGGCATCATGATATTTATTGGATCGCAGGCGCTTATCGTCTCCAATGCCATCGCCAGTACTGTGGAATTCTTTCCACGCAGCAGTGCTACCGCCACTGCTGTGCTGGGCTCGTTTGGTTTTTTATCGGGTGCAGCCAGTGGCTTACTGGTCAGTTCCCTGGGTGATGGCAGTCTTTGGCCAATGATTACCGTCATGACCGGCTGTGCAGTTTCAGGACTCACTCTTAAAACATTGATTTTGCGTAGCTGTCGTAATAATTCGCAAATAAAAAACGGCTGTTAACGTTGCATTAACCCTCAAACAACTAGATTGACTGTCATATTGACACTCATCTCTAGGGAGCGCGTTATCAGGTGAACGTTAACAGCCGACAACATTATTTAAAAAAACTGGTTTTTCTGCCATTACTGATGCTTACTGCATGCAGTATCACTCCAGAGCAACCGGATTATGCAGCGTTAATATCTGCAGAGCAGCAACGCGTTGAAAAATGGCAGAATTTTCCGCAACAAACCGACGTCGCTTATCTGAATGATTTGATCGATACCGATATGTTTGACAGATTATTGCAAACAGCAATGAAATCCAATCCCAGTCTGCAACAAACCTTGCTCACCTTACAGATCCGTCAATCACAACTGACTCAAGCTTCAGCCGAAAAGCGCCCAATTATCAGCAGCGGATTTTCGGCACTGAACAGTAGTGATACTGATGCCAGTTTTGGTGCTGATCTCAGTGTCAGCTGGCAAGCCGATTTATGGGGAAAACTGGCCGATAATGAACGTGCGGCAGAGCTTGATATCACCGAACAAAACCTGCTTTATCAGTCAGCACGTGACACGCTGGCTGCTGAAGTCATGCAGGTCTGGCTAACACTGATTGCCCAGCAACGAGCGATTAATATTGAACAGCAACGCAATGACAGTCTGCAGCAAACCGAAAGCTTTATTTTGCAACGTTATCGCCAAGGGCTGGGCACGCTTGAAGACCTGGATCTTGCTCGTAGCGCGGTCGCCACCTCTTCAGCCAGTGTGGAGAGCTTAACTGAAAACTATCGCCAGCAATCTATTCAGCTGAAAACCCTTATTGGGCAGGTAGATAATCCACAGTTTACTCTCCCCATTAATTATCCCGAAGTAGCCATTCCGGAAATTGATCTGCCCCAACAATCATTGAATCGTCGGCCGGATCTGTTAGCGGCTTATGCGGCCATTCAAGCGGCCAGTGCCCGGACCGAGGTTGCCTATAAAGACTTGTTACCCAGTCTGAATCTGCAGGCAGTGTTAGAAGATGTCAGCAGCTCTCCACGCGCCAGTTTATTTACTTCCCCGGTATGGAGTTTACTGGGCCAGTTAACCGCACCGTTATATCAGGGCGGACAGTTACGTGCTGAGGCAGAAATTAGCGAATTGGATACAGCAATTGCCTATCAGCAATATCGTGACACTTTGCTTAATGCAGTAACAGAAATTGAGCAGGCTTTAAGTCAGGAACAGGCTTTGCTTAAACGCCAGCAACATATCGAAACCGCTTTGGCGAGTGCGGAAAATAATCTGCAACAGTATCAGGCTAATTATCGTAGTGGCTTATTTACTATTCTGGATCTGTTAACCGTGCAACAGCAGACCTATGACTTGCAGGCACAACTTGATGATCTGATTTACCAGCGTTTATTAAATCGTATCTCACTGGGACTGGCTTTGGGGCTGGAGGTTAGAGCATGACCAAATTTGTTCAATGGCTGGTGTTTCTGGGTGCACTGCTTGTATTAGTTGGTGTTTATTTTCTGAGTCAATATCAAATTAATCGTTTTGCCAACCGTTCGTTACCTGTCCGTGAAGTCCCAGAAATACGACCTGAAGTCTCTGTAAAAACGGTTGAGCCGGCTACGCATCGATCACGTGTCAGTGCCTTTGGTGCCACAGAACCCCATTACACAATAAATCTGACCACGCAGGTTGCCGGACAAGTCGAACAGATATCGCCACAGTTTGAAACCGGCTACCGCCTGAAAAAAGGCGAACAGATGCTGCGTCTGGAAAACAGTGATTACCGTGCAGCGGTGGCCGCAGCCAAACAACAACTGGCGGAAGCACGGCTCGCTTATCTACAGGAAGAACGGCAAGGCTTGCAAGCAAAGGCAGAATGGCTGGCTTCCGGTTTGGAAGGAGATCCTGATTCGGAACTGGTATTACGTATTCCTCAATTAGCCAGTGCAGCGGCAAGTGTTGCCAATGCTGAAGCATTATTAACCAGCGCTGAAAAAGACATACAGCAAAGCCTGATCAAAGCCCCGTTTGATGCATTAGTGATCAGCCGCGATGTCTCACCTGGCAGTTATCTGCAAACCGGAACCCAGGTGGCATCCCTCTACAGCACTGACTGGGTTGAAGTAAAAGTCTCGCTGTCGGATCGTGAATGGCAGAGTCTGCCGGATGCCAGTACTTTAACCACAGGTGATTGGCCGGTGATTCTGCAGGCGGTTGAAGGTGCAGCTACCTGGCAGGGAAAAGTTCTGCGGATTGAACAACATCTGGATGGTACTACTCGACAACGTTCGTTGATTGTCGGGGTAGATAAACCGTTGGATCAGCAACCTGCTCTTTATCCGGGGGTATTTGTTGAAGTCAGTCTGGCAGGACGTCAGATGGATAATCTATGGCAGGTCCCAACGACCAGTCTTAGTCAACGGGGCGAGATATGGTACGTAACGGCCGACAATATTCTTGCAAAATTCCCCACCTCGCCTGTTTTCAGTGATGAAAACTACATTTATATACGCCCACCGCAACAACTGGCTGATTTTCCCCAACAGATTTTGTTACAGCCTATCAGCAGTTATGTAGAAGGCATGGCCGTGGCCCCGATTGAGATAGTAAATAATGAGTAAGCTCATCGGCCGTAGCGGTATTATCGGCTGGTTTGCCACCAATCCGGTCGCCGCCAATTTATTAATGTTAGTGGTGATTATCCTCGGCTTAATGTCGGTGGGTGATCTGCGTAAGGAGGCTTTTCCCAGCAGCGAACCGGACAGCCTGACTATTTCTATTTCCTACGACAGCGGTTCGGCGAAACTGTCCGAGGAAGGTCTGGCAATCAAAATTGAAGAGCAGCTGGAAGGCATCATCGGGATTAAAACCATTACCAGTGAGTCGACTCGCAGTGGGGTCACCGTCACGGTGGAAATGCAGAGTGGTTATGATCTCGACATCCTGATGCGTGATGTAAAAGCGCAGGTGGATGCCATATCGACCTTTCCGACAGAGGCTAAAAATCCTGTTATCAGCAAAGCTGAACGTGAAGAACATGCTATCTGGCTGCAACTCTACGGTGATACCGATCGCCATACCCTGCAGCAACTTGCCGAATCTCTTAAAGCCGATCTACTCACCAAGTCAACCATCAACCGGGTGACCATCTCCGGTTGGCTGGATCCGATGATGATGATCGAAATTGATGATGGCCGTTTGCAATCCTACGGTCTGTCATTAACGGATGTTGAAAATGCGATTAACACCAATTCGTCCACCCCACTAACAGCGGTATTACGTAATGAAAGTATTTATCTGCAGCTTAATGCTTCCGAACAGGCGTATTTAAAGGAGGATTTTGCCAATATCCCGTTACTGACCGGCGATAACGGACAGCAAATCCTGCTAGGTGATGTAGCCGATATTCTTGATAGCTTTGATGATGATACCTCCATATTGTCGAGATTTCAGGCTAAAGAAAGTATCGGGGTTCAGGTGGTGACCACCGGACTGGATGATATCGCCGACTCTGTAGCCGATGCCTATGATGTGGTGGAAGTCTGGCAAAACAGTAATAAATTGCCGGCTCAGGTCGAACTGGCCACCTGGTATGACCGAAGTACCAGCATTATGGATCGTCTGAGTTTATTGATTAAAAATGCACTGACCGGCATCGTGCTGGTGTTTGTGTTGCTTGCAGTATTTTTAAACCTGACTGTCGCCTTCTGGGTAGCAATGGGACTGCCATTTGTATTTCTCGGCACCTTATTTTTTATGGGCGACTCTTATGCCGGTTTATCGCTCAACTCCTTTACCACTTTCGGCTTTTTGATGGCTCTGGGCATTATTGTCGATGATGCGGTGGTGGTCGGTGAAAGTATTTATAGCGTTCGATCCCGGGAAGGTGACACGTTACGTAATACCATTAAAGGTACGATGAGAGTTGCCGTACCCACAATGTTTGGCGTTTTTACCACGGTGGTGGCTTTTTTTGCATTATCACAAATTGAAGGTCGGCTCGGCGAACTCTATTCGCAGTTTGCAGCGGTAGTTGCCATTGCCCTGATGATGTCGTTGGTTGAGTCGAAATTAATTCTACCCGCGCATCTGGCGCATTTAAACACTCATAAAAAACCTTCACAAAACATACTGGCCACTGGATGGCGAAAAGTTCAGCAAGGGGCTGATGGCGGTCTACAGTGGTTTGCTGAAAAAATCTATCAACCGGCCATTGAGTTTGGTTTGCGGTTTCGCTATGGCGTAATAATGGTCTTCATGATGATATTTATCATCGTGTTTTCAATGCCGTTTAATGGCAATATCCGAATGAGTTTCTTTCCATCCATTCCGGGCGATACAGTACGGGCCAGCATTGCCATGCATAAAGATGTCAGCTTTGGTCGCACCCACGAAACCCTGCTGATGATGGAACGCACAGCCTATGAAACCGATAAGGCTCTGCAAGCTGATAAGGATGCAAACACTACCGGTATAGCCAATCTGCAACTGATATCCCAGGCGGATCACAGTGGTGGCGTCACGGTAGAGTTGGCCGAAAATTCACCTTATGATTTGGTTGAGTTTCGCAGAGAATGGGAAAAGCGGGTTGGAATGCCGGAAGCTGTACGCAGTTTACGGATCCAGAGTGGCCGCCAGGCAGATGATGCATTGCGGGTGGAGTTACGTTCCAACGATGATGATGTTCTGACGCTGGCAGGCGCAGAATTGTATAAATTACTGGAACCAATGCCGGGTATTATTGGTTTGGAAGATAATCTGCAACCCGGTCAACCTCAGTTACAACTTAAACTCAATCAGCAGGGCCGTGCATTGGGTCTCAGTACCGATGAACTTGCCAGACAGATCCTGCAGGGCTTTAGCGGACAGGTCGTGCAGCGTTACCAGCGAAACAGCGATGAAATTGAAGTCAAAGTCCGTTACCCGGAAGCAGACCGACAAAACCCCGCTGATGTGTTGAAATCCAGAGTCAGACTGGAGGATGGCACGGTTATTCCGTTATCCAGTGTGGCTGATGTCAGTTATGGCTTTACCCGTGACAGCATTACCCGGATTGATGCCAAGCGAGCCATCTATCTATCCGCTGATGTAGATAAGGATTTACTCTCCATCACCGAATTTGTTGCTCAGTTAAAACGGGATGTTGTACCCCAGCTGGAAGCCAAATATCCAGGTCTGACCATCTATTTTGCCGGTGAAGCGGCGGAACAGGAAGAAACACAATCTTCAATGTTAAATTTGTTTTTACTGGCCATGCTGGGCATTTATATGCTGTTGGCTATACCATTGAAATCCTATATTCAACCGCTTTTAATCATGACCGCTATACCGTTTGGTATTGTCGGCGCTTTACTCGGGCACTGGATGAATGATCTGTCATTGGGAATATTATCGCTCAACGGTATTATCGCTCTGAGTGGTGTTGTGGTGAATGACAGTCTGTTATTGGTCTCAAGATTTAATGATTTAAAACAGGAATATACCGATATACGTCAGGCCATTATGTTATCGGCCAGAGATCGTTTGAGAGCGGTATTACTGACCTCTTTCACCACCTTTGCCGGACTGATGCCATTATTAGGCGAAACGTCCAGGCAGGCACAGTTCCTTATTCCAGCGGCGGTATCATTGGCCTATGGCATTATGTTCGCCACCGTGATTACCTTGATATTGATTCCGTTGTTATTGATGATTCAGCATGATGTGGCGCAATATTTTCATCGTGGTAGCAAAGTGGTATTACCCGCAACAGAACAAGGACCGGCATCATGATTAGTGTATTACTTATTGAAGATGATCTCGATCTGGCGCAAACCGTGATGGATTATCTGCAACTGGAGACCATCAGCTGCGATCATGCCAGTAATGGCGCTGCAGGTCTGAATTTATTAGAACAGAATTATTATGATGTGCTGTTGCTGGATCTGAATCTGCCACGTATTGATGGTTTGACAGTGTGTGAGCGTCTGCGTAGTGAAGGTTCAGATATCCCCGTTTTAATGCTCACTGCCCGCGATCAGCTTATTGATAAACAGGCAGGTTTTGCCGCCGGTACCGACGATTATCTGGTTAAACCGTTTGAACTAAAAGAGCTGGTAATGCGTATTCAGGCATTATCACGCAGACGCAGTGGTCAGACACAATTATTGCGTTGTGGCGATCTGCAAATGAATTTACAGCAACGCCAACTCAGCAGAGCCGATATCAACCTGCATCTATCCCCTATCGGCTGGCGAATTCTGGAGTTGCTGCTACGGGAATCACCCAATGTGGTCAGCCGGCAACGACTGGAGATAGCAATATGGGGTGAGGAAGTGCCGGACAGTGACAGTCTGAAAGTGCATCTGCATCATTTACGTAAAACGATTGATGGAGGCTTTGATACAGGATTACTTCAGACTATCCCGGGTATTGGCATTGCCATCAGGGCTGATAATGAAAGCTAAAATAAGTCTTAAACGACTAATAACCTTAAGCTTTTTATTATTTGGCGGCACCATTGTGCTCGGTTATTCATTATTAAGCGCCCATTTTTTTATTCGTGGCATGGATAATATTGTGACAGGCGGGATGGAAAACGCTGCGCTGACCTATCTTGCCAGTAACAAACCCCTGGCGGAAAATGAACTGGTTAATTTTCGCGGTAGTCAGTTATCCAGACGATGGGAGGCACAACCTGCAGACATTCGACAGGTGTTTACTGATCCCCCAACGCGCAGTGGTGAATTAATCAAGCGAGATGATTCTCACTGGTTTGAACGCCCGGACAAAGTCTATTTTGCCCTCAAAGTCGATTTGGAAAACCAGTCGGTTTATATCAGCAGAACGCTCTCCCGGGAGAATGTATCCAGCCTGGTAGGTCGTAATATGGCCGATAGCATGCGTTTATTATTAGGCGTCAGTGCATTAATTGCCTTGACGCTAATGCTGATCACCTGGCTATTGATGCGGAGTATCTCGACACCAGTAGCCCGGCTGAATAACTGGACACAATCATTAACCCCGGAGAATCTTTCCCAGCCGCCACCGGACTTTCTGTATCCGGAACTCAATCAAATGGCCAGATTAATCCAGAACAGTCTGTCATCAGTTCAGCGTAGCCTGGATCGTGAGCACCGCTTCCTGCGTTATACAAGCCATGAACTGCGTACGCCTATCAGCGTTATTCGTAATAATATCGAGTTGCAGTACAAAGTATTACAACAGACCGCTTCCAGTTTGAACCCGATGCAAAGGGATATTGCCGATCGGATTGATCGTGCCAGTATTACCATGCAGCATCTCACCGAAACCTTGCTATGGTTAAGCCGCGAAGACCATGAAAAACTACCTGAATCAGTAGTAGAGATTGATAAGCTGTTGTTGGAAATCACCGCAGAAATGCGTTATCTGTTGCGCGATAAAACCGTTGAACTTATTGTGGAAACCCACCCCTATCAATGTTCAATCAGTGCCGTGGCAGCACGAATTGTCTTAGGGAATCTGATACGCAATGCATTTCAGCATACCTGGGAAGGTGAGGTAATTATCAGCCAACAGGGCTCCCAGATCAGTATTGTAAATCGACAGTTCAATGCTGATATTGATGTAGCACCGACTGAACTGGGCTTTGGTCTCGGCCTGCAACTCACTGCTCAATTAACCGAAAAACTCGGCTGGTCTTATCAGAATATTGCCAATGAAAATGGCCACAATGTGATACTCGATATCACACCACCGGATACCAATTAGCTTTTACTGACAAACTGACGATAAAACTGTATTGCCGTGCGTCCACTATGGCTGGCCCGACGCATGGCAAATTGCTTGGCCTGTTCATGCAATAAATCCCGATCAACAGTGATATTCACAAACAGGCTGTCAACCATGTCCAGGTAGGTATCCCAACTAGGTGGATAAAACGACAGCCACAGACCAAAGCGGTCTGATAAGGCTAGTTTGTCTTCAAGGCTGTCAGTATAGTGAACCTCACCATCAACCACACGACTCGCCTGGTTCTCAGATTGCTGCTCGGGCATCAGATGTCGACGATTTGACGTGGCATAAATCCGTACATGTTCTGGCGGTAATTCCAATCCACCTTCCAGCAGACTTTTAAGCGGTTTGAAGCCCTCATCACCCTGTTCAAATGACAAATCATCACAGAAGATCACAAAGCGAAAAGGTCTGTCTTCCAAATCATCCAGAATTTCCGGTAACCAGTTAAGTTCAGCTTTATCAATCTGCAGAATACGTAATCCCTGATCGGCAAACTGGTTTAACACCGCTTTAATCAGTGATGATTTACCTGTCCCCCGTGCCCCCCATAACAGAGCATGATTACTGGTTTCTCCCTCAACAAAACGACGGGTATTTTCCACCAGTTGCTGCTTTTGCTGCTCAATACCGATGAGCTGATCCAGTTGAACAGGATCCAAACGGGTAATAGCTTTAAGTTTTTGGCTGTGCGCACGCCAAACGGCAGCATGTATTTGATGCCAATCCAGGTTATTCATCTACTATCTTCCTGTGGTCAAACTAAACGCTATGATGTTATCTTGGTTGGATTCACGTCAACTGCTTAATTCAAATGCGATCGGCACTTTCACTTCCAGTTGCTGTTGCGACATCTCATCTGGAAAAGCCGGTAACGGCTGAGCTTTTTCCAACATTTCCAGCACCGCCCGATCCAGCCGCTGATATCCCGAACTGGCCTCAATACGCGATTCTCTAATGTGGCCATTGCGGGTGACCACAAAGAATAACTGCACGACACCCTGTTCACCACGGCGTCTGGAAATACCAGGATAACGTTTTTGTTCTGCCAGCGTTCTGGCCAGCAAATTGAAATAGGTCTGTTGTGCGGCTTGTTGCAACGCAGCGTCAGCCTGACTCAATATTGAACTGCTCTCGGCAGCTTCGCCCTGATCGGCAATTTGCGTTTTCTCCAGCTGTTTTTCAGAATTAGCTGTATTTATTTGGGCTGGGTCAGACGTAGCGGCAAGGATTTCTGATGTATTCTGCTTGAGTTCAAGTTTATCCTCCGGTGGCGCAGAGTTGACTGCCTTTTTTATGTCGGTTTGCTGTAATGGTTTTACCACTTCTGTTCTACTGGTTTTGTGTTCCACTGGAACGGGAGCAGTATCAGGTTCCTGAACCTGGCTAATTGCCGATTTTTCTTCAATAACTGTCTTTTTTTCTGCTACCGCGGTGGCCTGTTGTTTTTCCATGGTGGTGGGTTCAAGCATGCTGATATCAATTTCAATACCGACTTCATCAACCGGCGCAACAGGTTGCAGCTGGTGAGGATATTTAATTGTATACATACCAAAAGCAAACACATGAATCGACATGGCACTTAAAATAGCCAGAAACCAGTAACGAAATTTAATCATTTCGGCTGGTCTGAGTTTGGGTGGCCAAAGAAACTTTCAATACTCCGGCGGCACGCACTTGTTTAAGTAAATCTGTTAACTCAATGGCCGGCACGGCTGCATCAGCTTTCACCAGTAATTTAAAAGACTGGATATCGTTAGTTTCGGCTATTTTCTGCTTTAAGATTTCAGTTAACGCACTGACTTCCAAAAACACATCATCCATCGCCAACGGGCCTTTAGCTGACACGAACAAAATGGCATCGTGTTCTTGCAGAGCTGATTGCTGATGAGATGTTGGAGGTTGGATTTTCAGCAGTTCACTGCTGCTTAATTGACCCGCGATCATAAAAAAAATCAACATCAGGAACACAATATTAATCAATGGGATCATATTGTCATCAAGCTGATTGCCTGGGGCTCTACGGATGGGAATAAGGGTCATATAGCTAACCCTGCCAGACTGACTTTGTCGATTCCGATGGCTTTTAACTGATCGATAAAATCAATCATTTGTTGTGTTGTTACGGCTTCAGCAACTGACACAACAAAAATCCCGGAAGGATCTTCAGCAAGTTGCTGTTTTATCGGTGTGAGCTCTGATACAGGATAGCGTCGATTATCGTACTCATACTCACCAGCGGCCGTTAACAGTAGAGAGTGCTGAGTAAGTATTTTATCGGTATCGTAGGATTCGCTGGCCGCTGTAATATCCAGCTGCTGCCAATGGGTAAATCCTGAAGACAACATAAAAAACAGTAACAGGATGAATACCACATCAATTAAGGGTGTCAGGCTAATTAACCGGCGTTTTGCAGCCAGGGGTTGTTCAAGCAACATTTTTATAGTGGTTAACGGGTTTTGTTGTTGAGGTGTTTATCAATGGTGCATGGGTAAAAACCTGAGTGACACCATCATTAATCAAAACGGCGACACGTTCTGTTTTACGATCCAGCCAGTTATGGGCAACAACAGCTGGTATCGCCACTCCAAGCCCTACTGCAGTAGTTAATAACGCCTGCCATATACCTCCGGAAAGTACCGAAGGATCGATCTGACTGCCTGCCAGTTCCATCTGCTGAAATGCCAGGATCATGCCGAGCACAGTTCCGAACAACCCTAATAACGGACTCAAACTGGCAATCACTTCCAGCGGTCGCAGATAACTGCGTAGTTGATTGATGCGTAAACTGGCAACACGCTGTAACTCTTCTTTCAGCAGCTCCTTAGGAATTTCGGCCTGTCTAAGACCTTCCATACTAAGTGCCAGTAGTTCATCCAGCGGCTTGGAGATTTTCAGCAGCGAGAGTGCCTGTTCCGGTTCATTTTGTTTCCACAGCAAAATGGCTTTTTTGGCCGTTGTCGTAGATTCTGGCGATAACAACATTATTTGCCAGATTTTGATTAACACAATGCTGACCGCGATGACCGAAAACCCCAATAAAATCCAGACAACGGGGCCACCAATTTCCAGTAATTGCTGCAACAACTTCAAGAAAGATGGTGTTTCAACCTCATTTATCACGCAGCAGACCCCGGACAGACGTCATAGCAGTTACCAACATCGACAAGTTCCTTTGATTAAAACAGCATTAATGATAATAGTTATCATTAAGCTTTGCAAAGAAATCTTCGACCCGGCGCGATATTTTTACTGTTCTATCAAATGGATAGCATTCCGCAGTAATGACAGTCCGATATGTTCACCACGTTGTAATTGATTGCGTTCTACCACATGCTCAGGAATATCCATCTGTATCAACAGCGGGTTGTGTCCGGTAACTTTCATCAACACGGTGGTAATGCCGCGCAAGGTAATCATATCGTCAATTATCGCCTGCACCGGATTCTCCTGCTCACCCCGGGAAGGACGACGACGTTGATGTAGCAGAATTTTACTCGGTGCAATAATCCAATAAACGTTGCTGCCCACAGCGAAATCGGTATCGGCTATCTCCAGCAACTGCTCACACCATTGCAGTTTTTTCTGACCTTCGACCAGCACTATTTTCCCTTCAAACACATTACGGGCATCGGTCAATCTGGCCACATTCAGGCTTTGTGGCCGATTCAATACATCTTCAACCGTACCCTGCTGCAGGGTTTTTCCCTGATGAATGACACACATCTGATCGGCCAGCATCGCTGCTTCATCCAGATCATGTGTCACCAGAATAATCGGCATCGATAATTGCCGGCGTAAAGCATGTAACTCCAGATAGAGTTTGCGACGAGTAACTTTATCAACTGCCGAAAACGGCTCATCCAGTAATAAAACTTCCGGATCGCGTGCCAAAGCTCTGGCTAATGCCACCCGCTGTTGCTGTCCACCGGATAACTGTGAAGGAAAACGAGATTCCAACCCACTTAAATGCACCTGTTCCAGCAGCGCTCTTACCTTATGTTCCTGAGGTGTTTGCATGGCCAGCATAATATTCTGCATAACGGTCAAATGCGGAAATAACGCATAATTTTGAAACACCATGCCCACGCGTCGCTGTTGTGGCGAGTAGTTAAGTTCATGGTTGCTATCGAACCAGATTGTTTGAGAGCGGATAAGTCCTTGTTGGGGTTTATGTAAACCTGCTATACAACGTAGCACCGTAGTCTTGCCCGAACCGGAAGGTCCAACTAACGCCAGCATTTCTCCGGCGGCACATTCTAGTTGTACTTCCAGTGGAATTGGCTGTTGCTGCTTAATGGTGGCTTCAAGCATACTAGACCCGCATTAATCGGTGGTTAAATCGGTAAATTGCCGTGACCGTTATAACAGCAATTGCCAGTAAGATTAATGACATCTGCATGGCCTGTTGCTGATCAAATGCCAACACACTGTCATAAATTGCAATCGACAGGGTTCGAGTCTCCCCGGCTATATTGCCACCTATCATCAACACCACGCCAAATTCGCCCAGCGTATGACAAAAACTCAGAATCAATCCGGTTAAAATCCCCGGCCAGGCTAACGGTAATTCAATTTTGATAAAGGTTTTCCAGCGAGATAATCCACTACACCATGCTGCTTCACGTAATTCAGGAGCAATATTTTCCAGCGCTCTGAGCATTGGCTGTACAGCAAACGGTAAACTGTAAATTATCGAAGCAAACCACAATCCGCTAAACGAAAAGGCAAGATTGTCGCCGGTAATGCTATAAAAAAGTTTTCCTGCCGCACTGTTACTATCCATTCCCACTAACAGGAAATAGCCCAATACGGTCGGTGGCAGGACTAATGGTAAGGTAATCAATGCTTCAGCCAGATATTTCCCGCGAAACCTGCCTCTGGCCAGGCTGTAAGCCAATATCAACCCTATTGGTAACAGACTCAAGCTAGTGGCTAGCGCCAGCTTAATTGATACTTCAAGGGCCTGCCAATCCATCGTTCAGGGATTCCCGGTAATGGGAAGATAACCATGTTTGATAAAAATTTTGCCGGCCGCTTCGCTGGTAATGAACTTAATAAACGGTTCAGCAAGCAATGACGCATCTTTGGTGATGATCAGCTGTTGGGACAACTCACCAGGTAATTTAATATAACGCCCCTGCTGTTTGATTTTCTCCTGAGTCATATACGGATACGGCAATATGGCTGCATCGACATTACTGGTCAGGGCAAACTGCAGCGTCTGTGAAGCACTTTCTGCCAGTAACAGCTGTGGTTGAATCGTCTGCCAAATATCCGCTTCCATCAACAGGTGTTGTGCGAGTTTGCCGTATGGCGCATGTTTAGGATTGGCAATCGCAAATTTTTCCAGCTGATTCTGTTCAATAGCCTGTTTTAGACCTTGCAGCTGATTATCCAGGTTTAATGATGAGTACTGATTAGCAAATAACACTATTTCACTGTGCGCATAGTTGATACGTTGCCCACGATGTTTTTGCTGTTCCATTAAAATATCAATAAACAACGGATTTGCTGAAAAAAATACATCATAAGGCGCACCATGAATTATCTGTGTCGCCAGATTTCCTGACGCGCCGTAAGTTACATTAATCTTATGGTGAGAAGAGTGTTCATATTCACGTATCAATTCAGGTAAAACAAACCGCAAATTGGCAGCCGCGGCCACTCTGAGTGTATCTGCGCTCGCCCCCATGGAGACTAGCAGCAACATAGCCAAAAAGGGTTTAATGAACTTGTTTCGCATTATTCATTCCAAAAAAAAGCCCCGCAGTGCGGGGCTTTTAAGTCTAACGTAACTGACTGCGTTAGTCTGCAGTAACTTCGTTAACAGCTTTCATGCTCAGACGAATACGGCCCTGGCGATCAACTTCCAGTACCTTAACGTCAATCATGTCACCTTCAGACAGTTTATCGCTGACATTTTCCACACGCTCATCAGAGATTTGTGAAATATGTACCAGACCATCTTTACCCGGCAGAATAGTAACAAACGCACCGAAATCCATCAGCTTGGCAACACGGCCCTGATAGACCTTGCCGACTTCAACTTCTGCAGTGATTTGCTCAATACGGTGCAGAGCATCCTGACCGGCATTGAAATCTGAAGAGAAAATCATCACGGTGCCATCATCCTGAATATCAATGGTCGCACCGGTTTCTTCGGTGATTGCACGAATGGTCGCACCACCTTTACCGATTACATCACGGATTTTATCAGCATGAATTTTCACAGTGATAATACGTGGAGCAAATTCAGACATTTCCTGACGGTGCGTTGAAATCACTGCATTCATTTTTTCCAGAATATGCAGACGCCCATCACGGGCTTGCGCCAATGCGGTACGCATGATTTCTTCGTTGATACCTTCAATTTTGATATCCATTTGCAGTGCGGTAACACCTTTCTCGGTACCGGCCACTTTAAAGTCCATATCACCCAGGTGATCTTCATCACCCAGAATATCAGTCAATACGGCGTAACCATCCGCTTCTTTAATCAGACCCATCGCAATACCGGCTACTGGTGCTTTAATTGGTACACCGGCATCCATTAACGCCAATGATGTTCCACACACAGACGCCATTGAACTTGAACCATTGGACTCGGTGATTTCAGAAACCACACGAACCACATATGGGAACTCTTCAGCGGATGGCATAACGGCCTGGATACCACGTTTAGCCAATTTACCATGGCCGATTTCACGGCGTTTTGGTGAACCGACAAAACCGGTTTCACCGACACAGAATGGCGGAAAGTTGTAATGCAGCATGAAGCGGTCACGGTATTCACCTTCAACAGCATCAATCATCTGTGCATCACGTTCAGCACCCAATGTTGCCACAACAATAGCCTGAGTTTCACCACGGGTGAACAATGCAGAACCATGAACACGCGGTAGTACAGTGGTTTCAACGAAAACTGGACGTACCGTTTTGGTATCACGACCATCGATACGTGGTTCACCGGCAATAATGCGGCCACGAACCAGTTCTTTTTCCAGTTTGCCAAACACGCCTTTTACGTCATCTTCAGACCATTCGCCATCTTCACTGACTAATTCAGCAACTGCTGCCTGGCGAATTTCAGCCAGTTGATCCTGACGCTGCATTTTGTCACTGATAGCATAGGCATTTTTAATACCTTCAAACGCTTGATCTTTAACAGCGTTATACAAACGATCATCTTTTTCCGGAGCAGTCCAATCCCAGGCTGTTTTAGCGGTTTCTGCTTTCAATTCATCAATCAGTTTGATCGCTGTCTGTATTTGCTGATGACCATACATAACAGAACCTAACATCACCTCTTCAGGCAATTCAGATGCTTCGGATTCCACCATCAATACAGCACTTTCAGTACCGGCAACAACCAAGTCCAGTGAACTGGTCGCCAATTGTTTTTTGGAGGGGTTGAGGATGTAGTTACCATCAACATAGCCTACCCGTGCAGCACCTAATGGGCCATTAAACGGGATTCCGGAAATTGCCAGGGCAGCAGAAGCACCAATCATTGCCGGGATATCAGGATCGATTTCAGGATCCAATGCCATTACGGTGGCAATAACCTGTACTTCGTTAATGAAACCTTTAGGAAACAATGGACGCAGTGGACGATCGATCAGACGGGAGGTCAGTGTTTCTTTCTCGGAAGGACGGCCTTCACGTTTGAAGAAACCACCCGGTATTTTACCTGCAGCATAAGTACGTTCTTGATAATTTACGGTTAACGGAAAGAAATCCTGGCCAGGATTTACATTCTTCTTTCCGACTACAGTTACAAGCACTGATGTCTCACCCAGACTGGCAATAATGGAGCCACCGGCCTGACGGGCGATTTTTCCGGTTTCCAAGCTGAGAATGTGCTCACCGAACTGAACTGTCTTTTTTACTGAATTCACTAGTATTTCCTTCTCTTGACTACATCAGCCATGAACCTTTTCATAACTGATTTAAAAAACGATAAACGCATAAATGAATATGCCCCTGAAACCGCGGGGGATTTCAGGGGCATATCAGTCAACGCACCAGCCTAATGCCAATGATATTGGCGGAGGCTCGATGAGATGTTTTACAGACCACGTCGAGTAATTTAGCGACGCAGACCTAAGTCAGCAATTAAATCACGGTAACGGTTAATATCCGTTTTTTTCAGGTAATCGAGCATTTTACGACGACCACTAACCATTTTTAAAAGACCTTGACGTGAGTGATGATCATGGATGTTAGTTTTAAAATGGTCTGAAAGATTTGTAATACGTGCTGTCAGCAACGCTACCTGAACTTCAGCTGAGCCGGTATCGCCTTCGGTACGACCGTATTTTTTAATGATTTCTTGCTTTTGTTCTGCAGTAATTGACATAAAAACTCCAACTTTTTATAGCCTTTAGCTATGAGTTAAATTCTGAAATAATCCAGCCCGTTGAACCGAATTACCCAACCTTTTAAGAGTGGCGAATTTTACCGGTTTTATCCGCTATTCACAAGCGAGTTAAACCGTATCACCGGTAACAAACAAACGTTTTGCTGAAACTGTGCCGTCCACGGCCAATTCCCCCAGACCGATAAATTGATCCTGATAATCAAATAAACGGACTTTTGCGCTTTGTCCCTGAACATCAGTTTTGACTGCCCGACCGTATCGCATATCATCAGACATTGCCGAATCCAGTTTGATGTGGGGCCAGTCCGGCAAAGCTTCATGGGCTGGAAGTAACTGACTATCAAGTCCTGCCAATCCTTGCTGCTCGGCCAACTCCCCTAATGCTTCCAGACTTAATGCCTGGGTTAAATCATAGCCTGCCGCATCAGTACGTCTCAGCATTTTGACATGTCCGCAGCTGCCTAAAGCGGCAGCAATATCCTGCACCAGCGTACGAATATAGGTTCCTTTGCTACAGGCAACCTGCAAGGTAAAACTCTCGGCATCGCATGCCAGTAATTCAATACTGTAGATGGTAATAAGGCGTGACTTTCGTTCAATTTCAATACCCTGTCGTGCCAATTTATATAATGGCTGGCCCTGATGTTTTAACGCAGAAAACATAGGCGGGATCTGCTGTTGCTCTCCGACAAAATCCAGCAAAACCTGCTGCAGCTGTTCAGGGGAATATTCTGGAATGGCTTGTTGTGCTATCACCTCGCCATCACTATCACCGCTATCGGTAAGAATGCCCAACTGACAACGCACTTGGTATTGTTTGTCAGCATCCAGTAAATAGGTGGAAAGTTTAGTCGCTTCGCCCAGGCAGACTGGTAATACCCCGGTGGCTAAGGGGTCGAGACTGCCGGTATGTCCTGCCTTGTTTGCATTAAATAATCGTTTAACGCGTTGCAAAACATGATTTGAGCTTAATCCGGTTGGCTTGTCGATAATCACGATACCCGTAATATCTCGACCTTTTTTATTGCGTTTTGCCATTGGCGAAACTCAATCTTTATCAGTTTCGGGATCAGGATCCTGTTCGTCTTTGATATCAGCATTAGCTTTGGAAATCAGCTCATCCATATAAAAGCCGTGCTCCAAAGTCGTGTCATAACGAAACTGCAGTTCAGGCATGATGCGTAACTTCACGCGTTTGGCCAGCGCCCGACGTAAGAAGCCAGCGGCATTATTCAAACCAGCCAGACATTCTTTAGCGGCTTCTTCTGAATCAAACCCACTAAGCCGAGTGACATAAATACGCGCATATTTCAGATCAGATGTCACATCAACATGTGACACCGTGACCATACTTACACGCGGATCGGCCAGATCATGCTGAATCAGCAAAGCCAATTCACGCATCATGACCTCGCTGATTCGATTTGTGCGACTAAATTCTCTTGCCATTAAAGACTCGGTTTCATTAATACACGTTCAAATACTTCAATTTGATCGCCCGGTTTAACGTCTTTATAGTTTTTCACACCAATACCACATTCGGTACCGGCATTCACTTCGTTAACATCATCTTTGAAACGACGCAGCGATTCCAGTTCACCTTCATAGATAACAACGTTATCACGTAGAACACGAATTGGATTGTTACGTTTAACACTGCCTTCCAGCACCAGACAACCGGCAATGTCGCCGAATTTCGGTGAGCTGAATACATCATCAACACGAGCCAAACCAATGATTTCGTCTTTGTAGACGGGTTCCAGCATCCCGGTCATCGCTTTGGTGACCACATCCAGCAAATCATAAATGATACTGAAGTATTGAACATCCAGACCTTTTTCGGCAATCACTTTACGTGCTGTGTTGTCTGCACGAACATTAAAGCCGATCAAAATCGCATCAGACGCAGCAGCAAGTTGTGCGTCAGTTTCATTAATACCACCAACACCTGAACCAACAACCCGGACCTGAACCATATCGGTCGACAACTTCTGCAGACCCTGGCTAACCGCTTCAACTGAACCATGAACGTCACCTTTGATGACCACATTCAACGTTTTCAGATCGCCGGCTTCCATTTTGTTGAACATATCATCCAACTTGGCTGCCTGCTGCTGGGCCATTTTCATTTCACGTGCTTTGGTCTGACGGAAACTGGCAATCTCTCTTGCCGTGCGATCGTCCGGAGCTACCTGCAATTCGTCACCTGATGCTGGCGTACCTGACAGACCCAATAATTCAACGGGGGTTGAAGGACCGGCTTCATCCATTGCCTGACCATTCTCATTGAACAAGGCGCGAACGCGACCAAATTCCTGGCCAACAACGACAATGTCACCTTTTCTCAACGTACCACGTTGGACCAGAACAGTTACCACCGTACCGCGTCCTTTATCGAGACGTGATTCAACAACAGTACCGTGAGCAGGACCTTTAACTGGTGCGGTCAATTCCATCACTTCAGCTTGCAGTGAAATCGCATCAAGTAACTCATCAACACCAAGCCCAGTCAGAGCTGAAACCGGTACAAACTGAACATCACCACCCCAATCTTCAGGGACGACTTCATGATTCGTTAATTCCTGTTTAACCCGATCCGGCGTGGCATCTGGTTTATCCATTTTGTTTACGGCAACAATCAGCGTTGAGCCGGCAGCTTTAGCGTGCTGAACAGCCTCGATTGTTTGCGGCATAACACCATCATCTGCCGCGACCACCAAGACTACGATATCGGTAACCTTGGCACCACGTGAACGCATTTCGGTAAACGCAGCATGGCCCGGTGTATCCAAAAAGGTCACTTCACCACGGCTGGTTTCTACTTTATAGGCACCGATATGCTGGGTAATACCACCCGCTTCGCCTGATGTAACCTTGGTACGACGGATATAATCCAGTAGAGAGGTTTTACCATGGTCAACATGGCCCATTACAGTAACAACAGGTGCTCTTGGAACCGCTTCGCCGGTAACTTCAATAGATGCTTCCAGGGCTTGTTCAACTTCGTTTTCCTGAACCGGCTTGGCAACATGGCCCATTTCTTCAACCAGAATAACAGCGGTATCCTGATCCAGGACCTGATTGATAGTGGCCATTGTGCCCATACCCATCAACGCTTTGATTACTTCGGCCGCTTTAACCGACATACGCTGCGCTAAGTCAGAAACTGAAATGGTATCGGGAACACTGACTTCACGAACAACCGGAGCGGTTGGACGGGAAAAACCATGTTCTGTTGTGGTTTCAACAGTCGCAGTTTTTTGTGAGACGCCTTTCTTCTTCTTGCGGCGACCTTTGCCTTCGCTGACATGAAGTTCTTTACGTTCAAATTCATCATCACGTTGGAACCGACCACGACGTGCGGGTTTATCTTTATTCGCAACGTGTTTTGCATCGGCTTCTTTACGATCCGGTTTCTGTTCTTTGGCTTGTGCTTCCGCGGCTGCAAGACGCGCCTCTTCCTTGGCCTTTTCTAAAGCTTCCTCTTCTTCACGAGCCTTTTTCCGCGCTTCAAGCGCTTTTTCAGCTTCGATACGGGCAAGGTTGGCAGCACGACGCTTGGCATCGGCTTCTTCCAGCTTTTTATGTGCTAATTGAGAAGCCGTCAATTCCGGTTTTGCCGCTTGTTTTTTGGCAGCGACAGATTTTTTTTCTTCTTTGAGTTTCGCTTCTTCGGCGAGTGCCTTTTGCTCTTCTTCTGCAGCTAAACGTGCCTCTTCATCTGCCAGCCTTTCGGCTTCGATTGCTGCGGCAACTGCTGCAGCTTCACGTTCAGACTCTTCTTTCTGCAGGCTGGTTTGTTCTTGCTGTTTGCGTGCTATTTCCTGCTGTCGAAGCTGCTCCTGACGGGCAACTTCTTCGGCGTGTGCCTGTGCTTGAGATGCAATTACAGGTTCTTCAGCAGGCGCACTGGCAGTGTTAGGTTCGGCATCAGACCGTTTGACAAAAGTGCGTTTTTTACGAACTTCAACACTGACACTTTTACCGGCTTGACGAGATGTGCCTCCACCTAATTTAATTTCACTGACTGATTTACGTTTCAGTGTGATTTTTTTAGGTGATGCATCGTTTTCACTGGCTGATTTGCCATGTCTTTGCTGTAAAAATTGCAACAGACTTTGCTTTTGGTCTTCCGTAATCAGATCATCCGGCTTTGAGACTTTAATACCGGCCTCATTAAGCTGATCAACTAAACGTTCAGGTGTGATACCGACAGTGTCGGCCAGGTCCTTAACCTTCATGTCACTCATTGGTTACTCCCCTGTTTCTGTTTGTTCGTCTGCAAACCATGACTCACGTGCTTTCATGATAAATGCGGCAGCTTGTTTTTCATCAATGCCACCCGCCTCAACCAATTCATCCACGGACTGATCTGCAAGGTCATCAATAGTGATAACACCCTGACTGGTTAACTTAGCAGCTAATTCAGCGGTCATACCGGGCAAATCCTGGATTGTTTCAGCAGGAGATGCACTTTCAATTTGCTCTTCACTAGCAATGGCGCGTGTCAGCAGTACGTCTCTGGCACGTGAACGTAATTCATTAACTATATCAGTATCAAATTCTTCAATATCAAGCATTTCCTGTTCCGGCACATAGGCAACTTCTTCAAGTGAAGAAAAACCTTCCTGAGCCAGAATCAATGCAACGTCTTCATCAACGTCCAAATCAGCCATAAATGTCTTAATCAATGAACTGATTTCGGTTTCGGCCTTTTGGTCAGCATCAGAAGCTGACATAACATTCAACTCCCAACCGGTTAACTGGCTGGCAAGCCGTACATTCTGACCACCACGACCGATTGCCTGTGACAGCTGGCCGTCTTCAACAGCAATATCCATGCTGTGAGCGTCTTCATCAACAACAATAGATAATACTTCTGCCGGTGCCATGGCGTTAATAGCAAATCGTGCCGGTTCTTCATCCCACAGGATAATGTCGACGCGCTCACCGGCCAATTCATTAGTGACTGCCTGAACACGTGAACCACGCATCCCGACACAGGCACCCACCGGATCAATTCGTGGTTCATGTGCTAAAACCGCAATTTTGGCTCGTAAACCAGGATCACGTGCAGCACCTTTGATTTCAATCATGCCATCGCCGATTTCCGGGACTTCAAGACTGAACAGTTCAATCAGTAATTCTGGCGCGACACGACTGACGACTAATTGTGGCCCGCGCGCTTCTGAACGAATTTCTTTCAAATAACCACGGATTCGATCACCGCTACGGAAATTCTCACGTGGAATCATTTCTTCACGGGGCAGAAGAGCCTCAGCATTTCCGCCGAGATCCAAAGTCACGTTGCCGCGTTCTACACGTTTAACCGTGCCATGAATCATCTGGCCGACTTTCTCGCGATACATATCAACTACTTGAGCACGTTCTGCTTCGCGTACTTTTTGAACGATAACCTGTTTGGCTGTTTGAGCAGCAATTCGACCAAATTCAACTGATTCCATTGGCTCACGAATGTAATCGCCTACTTTGGCATCTGACTGTTTGGCCAGCGCATCAGACAATTTAATTTGCAACTCTGAAGATTCGAAGTTTTCGTCGTTATCATCGACAATTAACCACTGACGGAAAGTTTCATAGTTGCCAGTCTGGCGATCAATCGCAACATGGGCATCTATTTCCATTTCATAACGTTTACGGGTGGCCATTGCCAACGCCGCTTCGATCGCCTGAAATATAACTTCTTTACCCACGCCTTTTTCATTAGACATGGCATCAACAACCAGCAAAATTTCTTTATTATTCATCACGCCCCCAGTGGATCGATGCAAGCAATTGATCCAAAACTAAGTTTTTTCATTAACAGCAAATAGTACGCTTTTTCAGGCAACCAGTCGCGCTTTAGCCAACTTTGCCAATGGTAAGGCGTAGACCTCACCATCCACTTCAATTAATACTTCACCATTCTCAAAGCCCTGCAACACACCGGTAAAATTCCGTCTGCCTTCCACTGGTAATTTAGTGGTAATTTTTGCTGAGGAACCAGTAAAACGGATGAAATCACGCTCCTTAAATAAGGGACGATCAAATCCGGGTGAGGAAATTTCCAGTGAATAGGCTTTTTTGATGGGGTCTTCGACATCGAGAATGCCGCTGACCTGATGACTGACACGTTCACAGTCTTCAATACCAATACCTTGATCTGCATCAATATAGATTCTTAGGAGTGGATTTTGTCCACCCTGAATGTATTCCACACCGACAAGCTGGTACCCCAGCGATTCAATCGGCGCTTCAATTAATTTTTCAATCTGATCAGATACGGCCATAGGCAACAAATAAAAAAAAAGGGCCATCGGCCCAATTTTAACTCCACAAAAACAAAAACCCCAATCAGGGGTCCTGTCTTAACATTATTATTGGTAGCGGGGGCTGGATTTGAACCAACGACCTTCGGGTTATGAGCCCGACGAGCTACCAGGCTGCTCCACCCCGCACCTGACTAAGTCGCATACTATACACAAAGCCCTACATGCTAGCAAGCCCGATTATCAATTCTCTTTCAGTTTACGGGTAAGTGTATTTCGGCCCCAGCCCAATAATTTTGCGGCTTCTTGACGTTTGCCGGCTGTTTTCTCTAAAGCAACCTCCATTAGCAGGTGTTCTATCATCGGTACAACATCAGCCAACACGCCTTCCTGTCCGCTCAGGGCCTTGTTTGCAGCCCACTGGCGAAACATTTGTTGCCAGTCACCACCGCTACGAGCTGTTTCCACACCACCGTCAGCCGTCAGCTCCATTGGCAAATCATCCATTTGCACAACCTGCCCCGGAGACATCACAGTAAGCCAGCGAGAAGTATTCTCTAATTGTCTTACGTTGCCGGGCCAGGGTAATTGCGATAAGTAACGTTCAACTTCAGGTGAGACACTTTTTACTCCCATATTAAGCTCGCGCGCCGCTTTGTTGAGAAAGTAGGCTACCAGCGCCGGAATGTCTTCCCGACGTTCACGCAAGGAAGGAATATGGATACGAATAACATTTAAACGGTGAAACAAATCCTCACGGAAATCGCCACGCTCAACCTGCTGTTCAAGGTTCTGATGCGTAGCAGCAATAATTCTCACATCCGCTTTTACAGCACTATGCCCACCAACACGGAAAAACTCACCGTCTGATAAGACTCTTAACAGTCGTGTTTGCAGTTCCAACGGCATATCACCGATTTCATCCAGAAATAAGGTGCCACCATCTGCCTGCTCAAATCTTCCCTTACGCTGCACGTGTGCACCGGTAAAAGCCCCCTTTTCATGACCAAATAATTCAGACTCCAACAATTCTCTGGGAATAGCAGCCATATTCAGAGCAATAAACGGGTTTTGCCTGCGCGGACTATGTTTGTGTAAAGCATGGGCGACCAGTTCTTTACCAGTGCCCGACTCACCATTAATTAATACAGTGATATTGGAACGTGCGAGCCGTCCAATGGCACGAAACACCTCCTGCATGGCGGGTGCTTCACCAATAATTTCACTGCCAATATTCATTTCGCCAGCAGGATTACTATGCTGTTGATGATGGTGAGTAATCGCTCGCTGTACTAAATCAACCGCTTCATCAACATCAAAGGGTTTTGGCAGGTATTCAAAAGCACCACCTTCGTATACAGATACAGCACTGTCCAGATCCGAATAAGCGGTCATAATAATGACCGGTAGATCAGGTTGCTTACGCTGAATTTCTGCCAGTAATTGCAGCCCATCCAGGCCTGGCATACGGATATCGCTGACCAGCACATCTGGCGGGGTATCTGTACCTCGTTTTAATTGCTCCAACACCAGATCACCACTCTCAAAGGCTTTGACAGTGATATCTACGGCTTCCAATGCCTTTTGTAATACCCATCGAATCGATCGGTCATCATCAACAATCCATGCTATTGCTTTAGCGCTCACGGTTTAACTCCAGGGGAAAAATAATTGAAAATATGGTTTGGCCTGCATGGCTGATACAACTGACTGTGCCAGCATTTCGCTGCACTAGATTCTGTACCAGATATAATCCTAGCCCTGTGCCATCAGCTCTCCCAGTCACCAGGGGATAGAACAAACTGTCCTGTAATTGTTTTGGAATACCCGGGCCGTTATCTTCTACTTCAATCAGCACGCCTAATTTATAAAAACGTTTTTCAATGGTCAGATTACGTTGGATGCGAGTTTTCAGCCGAATAATGCCAATGCCATGCATTGCCTGAACTGCATTACGCACAATATTTAAAATAATCTGAATCAACTGATCAAAATCAGCGTGTAAATCCGGGATACTGGGATCATAGTCAGCTATAAACTGAAGCCGCTCGTCGACTTCAATATCTACAAGCTGGCGAACTCGTTGTAAAACTTCATGAATATTCAAAAACTGCTTTTCGGATTGCTGATAAGGCCCCAGCATTCGAGTCATCAGGTTTTGCAACCGGTCAGCTTCATTAATGATGATTCGGGTATATTCTTTCAAATCATCCGAATCCAGCTGACGTTCCAATAACTGTGCAGCACCTCTCAACCCTCCCAGCGGATTTTTAATTTCGTGCGCCAGACCACGAACTACCTGTTGCTGGGTATGTAAATTTTCATCACGATTGACGCGCTGTTGATAATCCAGCTGTGCCAACTCTACCAGGAGATGGGGCTCAGCAACGTCCAGCATTTGGATTGAACAATCCACAACTATTTCGCCTGCAGCAGGCAGAAATAACTGAATTTCACGTTCTATTAGCGCCTGTCCATTACTGATAACCCGGCGTAATGAATTCAACAGATGTGTTTCACCCGGTAACAAAGTCTGAAAGGGAATATGTTCAGCCTGACGTTGGCTGATTTCAAACATGACTTCCGTTGAAGTATTGATGTAACAAACCCGTAAATTCATGTCGAGTACTAATATCGCAGTCGTTAAACTCTCCAGTACATCATCGCTGGAAAACTGTTCAACATTAATCAGTTTGTCGTTTAAGTTCATGGCCTGCCATCTGCAAAAAACGCTCCATTTGTAAGCACCAAATGTCACATCATATTTAAGATTATGATTCCAATGGTAATAATATATTTGAGTATGGAAGAGTTTAAATAAACCAACCACTTCAAGCAGTATGAAAAGTGTATTTACACTCTTGCACGCATCATTTTGGTGCGACTATCAAGGTGTTTGAGGAAAGGTCGGGATACCAGGAGTAGTAGGAAAGCCGGGAATACTGGGTGCACCGGGTCCGGGACTTGGTTGACCGTTTTGACGGCCTGGTTGTTGTAGACTGGTGCGTTGTAAATAAAAGGTAATCGTTTCACTTTGAGCTAAAACTTCCCCGGAAGCGTTCAGTACATTTGCTGACAAGGTATGTGTTCCCCTGTCCAGATTTTCCAGCATAAAACTCAGTTGAGGCATTGGCATGCCTGCCGGTAAGCCGTCTAGGTATAACTGAATCAAATCGCCCCGTTCAGGATTTAATGCTGGAAACACTTGCAGATTGACTGTGACATTGCCGTTATTAACACGAATCCCGGCATCATTTTCGGGCGCAACAATAGCTACCTTATAATTTGGGGCAGCTTCAGGCTCATCAGCATTTTCCTGTTGTTCAACGTTAGCGGAGGCTGTTTCTTCAGGGATTTGTACTGGTGAATAAGTCATAGGCTGTTGTAATTCAACCTTTTCAGCATTCTCACCAGGCTGATCTGAATACACCTGATTGCCATTGTCATCAACCCAGCGATAGATATCCTCAGCCGCAACAGCTGTGCCGAGACCAAACAACATGACAAGAATCAATTTCATGCCTATGAATATAGGTCAGCCATCACCAATGTGCAACTGCGAAACATAAAAAAACGCCTCCACATGGGAGGCGTTTTGTGACATCAATCAAAAAAGCTTAAACACTGTAGTACAAATCAAACTCTGCAGGATGTGTCTCCATACGCAGACGAGTAACTTCTTCCATCTTCAGATCAATATAGCCATCGATCATATCATCAGTGAAAACACCGCCTTCTGTTAAGAAAGCACGATCCTTATCCAGCTCTGCTAATGCTTGATCCAATGCATGACAAACTTTTGGAATCGCTGCATCTTCTTCTGGTGGCAAGTCATATAAATCCTTGTCCATCGCATCGCCAGGGTGGATTTTGTTTTTGATTCCATCCAGACCCGCCATCATCATTGCACTGAATGCAAGATATGGGTTTGCTGATGGGTCAGGAAAACGTACTTCAATACGGCGGCCTTTTGGATTGCTGACAAAAGGAATACGGATAGACGCACTACGATTACGTGCAGAGTAAGCCAGCATAACCGGAGCTTCAAAGCCAGGAACCAGACGTTTGTAACTGTTTGTTGAAGAATTGGTAAAGGCGTTCAACGCACGGGCATGTTTGATAATGCCACCGATGTAAAACAAAGCAGTTTCTGATAAACCGCCATATTTGTTTCCGGAGAACAGGTTGTCGCCATCTTTAGCCAGCGACTGATGAACATGCATACCACTACCGTTATCACCTACCAATGGTTTTGGCATGAATGTGGCCGTTTTACCGTAAGCATGAGCAACATTATGCACAACATATTTCAGTGTTTGAACTTCGTCGGCTTTTTTTACCAACGTGTTGAACTTGGTACCAATTTCACACTGACCAGCTGTAGCAACTTCATGGTGATGAACTTCAGTTACCAGACCCATTTCTTCCATGGTTAAACACATGGCTGAACGAATGTCCTGTAATGAATCAACCGGCGGTACTGGAAAATAACCACCTTTAATGCTTGGACGGTGACCTTTGTTACCGTCAGGGAAGACTTTTTCAGTATTCCAGGAAGATTCGTCAGAGTCGATTTTATAAAACGAGCCAGAGATATCACTGCCCCAACGAACATCATCAAGGATGAAAAATTCTGGTTCAGGACCAAAGAAAGCAGTGTCTGCCAAACCAGTAGATGCCAGGTAGGCTTCTGCACGTTTTGCCACACTGCGTGGGTCACGCTCATATCCCTGCATGGTAGCCGGTTCAACGATATCGCAACGAACGATCAGCGTTGTATCGTCCATAAACGGATCGAGAACAGCAGTCGAAGCATCCGGCATCAGAATCATGTCCGATTCGTTAATACCTTTCCAACCGGCAACTGATGAACCATCAAACATGACCCCTTCAGAGAAGGTATCTTCATCAATTGAATGCGCTGGGTAAGAAACGTGTTGCTCTTTACCACGCGTGTCGGTGAAACGGAAATCAAGGAATTTAACGTCCTCGTCCTTAATTATCTGAAGCACATTTTCGACTGACATTTATAATCTCCAAATTAAAAAACTGCACACCTTGGTGCAAAAAAACTCACTTGCTGTTACAGCACAAACCTTGCCAACTCAACAGCCCCATAAAATCAACCATTTGAGTGCAGACACCAGCCACCAATGATCACTATTGGTGCACTCAACACCTAAAACGCACCATTAAAGTGCTACGCACCAACACAGACCGTAATAATGATCTCATCATCCTTTTCAACCGACTTTACAATCTGATGTCCATGGATTCTGGCCCATGCAGGAATATCACTTAACGCACCGGGATCGGTGCAAATTACTGTGAGAATATCTCCAGAAGACAATTCCGCTACTTTATTCTGCGTTTTGATGACTGGCAAGGGACATAACAATCTTCTTGCATCTAATTCAATCTGTTTCACACGTACCACTCCTGTGGAACCTGCTCAACGTTAATCGGGCGTGCCTGAATATGCCTCGGTGGTTTATCCGGTACCGTAATTTCTACTTCAACTTCATCAGCATGTCGCCCCTGACCATAACGCGCCACGATGGATGCCGCCAGCGGAAAATCCTGTTGTTCAATATCACCATCAATAATGGCCATTGGTCCATTATGGCTGGTTGAATACAGGCTGGTAAACTGTTTGCGATAACCTTCGAGGAATTTGCTCTCTCCAGCATCGCGGGCAATGATCATTTTAAAATCCGCTTTTGGCCGAATATGCCGGCCAACTTTCAATAACATAATATCATCCAACTCATATTCACGGCTGTTTCTGGCTGTCCATAAATCGACTAACTTACTTGAATAACTTTCATCGGTCAGGAAACAGCATCCTCCGGCAGGGGTGGCAAAATCATCAAAGCCAAACTGTTTTGCCAATGCAATCTGCGGCTTACGGTTGCGTCCATGAAAATCATAAAGCTTATCGCGGTCTACCCATCCTTCACGTTCTGGTCTGGTTGGTTGGAGGTTTTTGGCACATAACGGACGTAACAGTAAATCCTCAGCGCCTGATTCAGCTGCCACAATCGGCATAGTGCGCTTTAATTGAGATTTGGGACGCTGGCCAATGACTTCGCCGGTAATAATAAAATCAAAACCCTGCATATGATTTTCTTTCACCCATTCAACCGCTTTTTTGACCATAAAGATTTTACAGTCCAGACAAGGGTTCATATTCGCGCCATAGCCATGTTTTGGATTGAGCAACACGTCTTTGTATTCTTCAATCACATCAATGATATGTAATTTGATTCCCAGCTGTTCCGCGACCCATAATGCATTATTGCGTTTCTGCTTGTCTTTATGCTGATTTCGAATTGCATGGGTATGCCCTTCAACGCAGAAACCGGTAAAAAAGTTGATGCCTTCTACTTCAATTCCCTGTTCCTGAAGTACCCGCACCGCAAGCATGGAATCCAGACCGCCTGAAATCAAAGCGACGGCTTTGTGCACTGAACTCATTACGCTGTGCCTCCAACTGTCAAAGCATCAATTTTCAATGTCGGCTGGCCGACGCCAACTGGCACGCTCTGTCCTTCTTTACCGCAGTTACCAATGCCCGAATCCAATTCAAGATCATCAGCCACCATGCTGATACGATTCATGACTTCAGGACCGTTGCCAATCAATGTGGCGCCTTTAACGGGACGAGTCACTTTGCCATTTTCAATCAGATAGGCTTCACTGCTGGAAAATACAAATTTGCCGGAGGTAATATCAACCTGACCGCCACCAAAATTAACCGCATAAATACCCTTTTCAACACTGGCTATAATTTCTTCTGCTTTGTGTTGTCCAGCCAGCATATAGGTATTGGTCATACGTGGCATCGGCAGATGTGCATAGGATTCACGGCGGCCATTTCCGGTACTGCGCATTCCCATCAACCGGGCATTTAATTTGTCCTGCATATAGCCTGTGAGTCGGCCGTTTTCTATCAAGGTGGTGAATTCGGTTGGCGTACCTTCATCATCAATCGTCAATGAACCACGTCGATCCATTAATGTGCCATCATCCACCACGGTACATAAGGGTGATGCTACTTGTTCACCGATTTTGCCAGAGAAGGCTGAGGTATCCCGGCGATTGAAGTCGCCTTCCAAGCCATGTCCCACAGCTTCATGCAATAATACGCCAGGCCAACCTGAAGCTAACACTACAGGCATTGTTCCAGCAGGAGCATCAACGGCTTCCAGATTAACCAGAGCCTGCCGCACAGCTTCTTTGGCAAAACCTACTGCTAAATCATTATCAATAAAATACTGATAGTCCAGACGCCGACCGCCACCGGCACTGCCACGCTCACGCCGTCCATTAGATTCAACGATAACACTGACATTCATCCGTATTAACGGCCGAATATCAGCGGCATAGGTACCATCACTGGCAGCGATTAGAATATGTTCGAGACTACCGGCTAAACTGACTGTCACCTGAGTAACACGGGGATCGGCTGCGCGGGCATATGCATCAGCTTCCCGCAACAGGTTTAATTTTGTCTGAGTGTCCATGCCCAATATGGGATCAAGGTCAGAATAAAAGGGCGAGGCATGAACGTTTTTCCGAGCATCAATCTGTTTTTGCTGACCATGTTTTACCACAGCACTGGCCGCGCTGGTCGCCTCCAACAATGACTTCAAACTCAGATCATCGGAGTAGGCAAAGCCGGTTTTTTCACCGCTGCAAGCCCTTACCCCAACGCCCTGCTCAAGATGATAGCCACCATCTTTTATAATGCCGTCATCCATCAACCAGTTTTCGCCACGCGAACGCTGAAAATACAAATCAGCAAAATCAACACCAGGACGCATGGCGCTTGATAAAGCCTGTTCGATATCCTGTGACTGCAACTCTGCAGGCATAAGGATCTGTTGTTCCAGTTGGTCAAATATAGGATTTGTCATTACTTTTGAACTACGCGATAAATTGACTATCTTAGCAGATCAAACATTACTAACCGACTCTGTTGTGACTGACAACAATTAAACCTGGAGTATGGCAAGTAAAATTTATGATACGCATTCAGTTATCCCGGCATTTTGCGAGCGACGCCTACAATATTGCTAACAGGCTCTTCCAGAAACCTGGAATGGCGGGAAGATATCGTACAGAACATGAACATTGATATTATTTTCTAAACACATCCTACTGATCTCGACAGACCTCAAGGATTTTCAGGTGTCTTCAGCGATAAATCCGGGTCATCCCAAGGACCGGTGAGTCGATAACGATAGCTAATCATATCGACCAGATCCCGATCAAATAATCGACCGGCAATTCGATCAACCAGATAGATCGCTGTTCCAACTCCCAGACCAACTGGCCCGCCGGCAACTGCACCGGCAAGTGGCAGGGTGGATGATACATTTGGCGTGACAACAACTGTTTGGTGATAGGTTCTATCAACAATATTAATCGGTCCGGTAACATCAATACTGGCGCTGTCGCCACGCATGTTCAAGTTATCAGTAACCGCCTGACCATTGGCAAATTGAAAATCGCCACTGATTTCCCGGAACGAAAAACCTTTACCAAAAAAATCACTGAAATCCAGTGCCAACCGCCGTGGAATAGCAGCAAAACTCATTAAACCAAATATGCGTCCTGCTGCACCTGGCTCAACGTCCACCAATTGACCATCATCGATTTGCAGATTCAAATTGCCTTGCAGGTTGGCCATTGAAAGATTCAACGGTTCGTCTGGCCAGCTAAACTGTCCGGTAACCCCAACCTGATTAGAATGAATGGCGGCTTGATAACCCAAATCCTCAAACAAACCGGCAAGATCATTACTGGTGAGTTTTAAATTTAGTTGACTGCTGTCCGCAAGGTCGTTTTTTTGCCAGACGCCATCCAGTTCCGCTTGTAAAACTGCCGATTGCATACTGGCACTTTGCAACAACCAGCTATTCCCTTGCTGAAGCGCCCGGGCCTGTACACGTCCCAGTTGCATACCATCAACTGTCAAACTATCAATATTTAACTGAAAACTTGGCCATAACTCGGATTTGAATTTTTTGCGTCCATTTGACTGATTGTTCGATGCGGGTAACTGCAGATCGACGAAGTCAAAGTGCAATGTTGGCAGTGAATCTGATTCAACGGGCCAACGAATATCACCTCTTAGCTGCCGCGATTGAATATCCATTTGCCAGATTTGGTTACGTTGAAAAGCTTTGGTTTGAACGTCGTTAAGCACCCACTGATTAAACCGCAGATTGTCCACTGCCATTTCAATATCAACCGCTGGCCAATTATCGAAGTTTTGTTCAGTGATGCTGTCTGCCAGCCAGGTTTGTTGCCATTGCATCCACTCTGAAATGGACAACTCGTTCAGACGCCCTCTTAATCGAATACCGCTTGCCGGTAGCTCAGGCTCTGGAATACCAATAGTAATTTCACCGCGAGCAGAATCCTGAATCAGCCAGACAGCGCTTGCTATATCAGCATAATTTAATTGCAGTAATGATCGCTGTTCGTCATCTTTACTCAATTTAATATCTAATAAACGTTTATCAGCGGCAGTTTTTCCCAACGGTTCCGGAGCATCAATTGTCAGCCCGGCCAGTTCAGAAATCACCCGAATATCGGTATCAAATTCGCCTAATGACTTTTCACTCACTTCCACATCGGCTTGATATTGTGTCGTACCTTTTACAAAGCCAGGCATTTTGCCCTGCCATAACTGCGCCAGCTGCTGGCTGGATATCTCACCTTTTGCAGTCACCAATGTCGACTCCGTTCCAGGTAGGACATCAATCTTCATAGGCCTGTCTAAAAAAGTGGCGGTAATCGCCTCTGCGTTTACTCCATCATTACTGAAAAATAACTGGCCGTTGATATTTTGAATCGGCATATCCGGCATGGCGGTAACCGTGAGCTGACTGGTTTCAAAACTGACATGACCATCGGCATCAGTGGCATTTGGATCAAGTAATGGAATTTTCAAGTTAAGGGCAATATTGCTTTTGCCTTCAGCTTTTACCCAATCGGTGATATCGCCATACCGCGAACTGAGCGGGCTTGCTTGTAAAAAATTCAAGGCATCCTCTGTATTTCCTGATAACAACCCGGTCAGATCCAACACCGGTTTGCCAGCGTAGATATTGTTGATTTCAGCACTGACATTTACAAAATCAAACCCGGCAATTCTGCCGGCTTTAGGCAAAATATCTAATTTGTTGCCGCTGCTCAGAACTTGGCCACTAATATTTTCCAATACCGGCCAGCCTTTACCATAATCCAGGCCTACGTTAATGACATTAAGCGTAGCTTCAAATTCGTTTTCGCTATTCTCGCCAGTAAACGGAAACTCTGCCAAATTGCCTTTTAATTTGAGGCTTCCTGTTTCAATCTGGCCGCCGGTATAAGCCTTTTCTGCCCACTTTAGATAATCCGGATCCAGAATTGAACGCGGCACATAACTCAACCAATTTGCAATTGCCACATCCAGCATCTGCAGATCTATATCGGCAAACGTGGTATTGGATTGATGTTCAAGACCAACTTCACCGCGCAGGGTCATATCATTGTTCCAGATATTCAAATCTGTCAGCTGCATCTGCCAGTTCGTTTCAGCAGTGTTCCAGTCCAGATTAGCTTCGGCCATATCGAAATAAATTGCTTCAGGCAACCAGGTGGGTGCATACATCGTCAGGTTACGGCTGCTGATCAGTGCATGGGCGGAAGCCGGTTCCCATTCAACCTCCATACTAAGTCCAGTCACCCCTGGCACTTGATCAACCGGTTGACTGGCAAACTCATCCACAATCATCTTTGCAGACTGAAGTTCATTATTACTGTTCAGTGATAGTTGTATGTCTCGGATATCTCCAGCAGGCTGATACTGTGTCAGTAGGGCTGGTGCTTTATCACTTAATAATGCTAACGCTGTCAGATCGCTGAGACGAACAAAACTGGTTTCTGCAAACCAGCCATCAGTTTCTGAAAACTGTAGATTTAATGTGGACTGAGGCCAACTGTCATCATCAATAGTTAGCTGGATCGGCTCGGCAGCTAATTGCCATGCAGTTCCATCTCCCTGCCAGTTAAATTCTCCTGACAAAGAATTTATAGTGACTGATCCACGATCTGGATGACTCAGGTTTTCCAGTGCAACATCTAAAAGCTGAATTTGCCCTTGCCATTGTTTATTCAAGTTTGAACCAATACCAACACTGACATCAGCACGGCCACGTGTCACAGACACATCTTGCATTTGTTGATTCTGAAAAATTGTGGCCAATTGCAATTGTCTGGCGTCCAGCTGCTCAACCCGCCAATTTGAGATTCCTGATGACGTTAACATTGCGTCTACTGTGAAACTTAGTTGCTGCCCCAGATGGTGAGGTAATTGAATATCACCTATCAATGTGGATTGTTTGCCCTGCAATAAGGCCAGTTCATTTACTTCATAAAGACCACTGAACTGAGGTTGCATTTGGTCATCGAATTGGATTTGGGCCGACAATAGTTCGATGCCACGCCATGAGCGGATCTGCTCGGCCCAGTCAATCTGTGTGTCATCAAACTTTTGATCAACAGACTTTCCCTGCAGACCGATAAGGCTGATATCACCATCAGCAGAACGTTTTATGCCCAATTGCAGACCAGAGATACGTGCCGTATCAACCACCAACGCTCTTTGCTGCAAACTGGCAATCAGATCGACACCGATATAAAGCTCTTCTGCGGTAAACAGTTCACCAATATCTGGCTCTGCCTGCATCACCGAAATATCGGTCACCATTAATTTTGGAAACAAATCAAACCAGTAAAGACCTGCTTCACCAATTTGAATCGGATAACCGGTTTTTTCAGTTGCCCATGCAGCAATTTCATCTTTTCGTTCGGCAATGGCATTGGAAAACCAGTACGCCAGTCCAACACAGACCAGCATGATCACCGCAGTCATAACCACAATATTGGTAACTTGTCTTCCTGCAATGTGCAGGCTGCGATGCATAAGCGACATAACTACATCAGCACCACATTAAATTGTTCACGGCCATATTGAGGCTCACACTGAAACAGAATCGGTTTACTAATAAATTGCTCTAACTCAGCCACTTTCGTGGAATCTTCATCATTAAGACGATCAATCACGTCCTGAGAGGCCAACACCAGAAACTGTTTCGATTCGTATTGACGCGATTCACGCAGAATTTCTCGGAAAATCTCATAACAGACCGTTTCAACATTTTTGGTATAGCCTCGACCATCACAGCAGGGACAGGGCTCACAAAGGATATGCCCCAGGCTTTCACGCGTGCGTTTACGGGTCATTTCCACCAGCCCCAGTTCGGAAACCGCACAGATATTATGTTTGGCTCGATCCAGCAACATGGCTTTTTCCAGCGTCCGCAAAACCTGTTCACGGTGACTGAGTTCTTCCATATCAATAAAATCAATAATGATAATGCCGCCAAGGTTTCGCACTCGCAGCTGGCGTGCTATGGCCTGTGCAGCTTCAAGATTGGTTTTGAAAATGGTTTCTTCGAGATTTTTATGGCCGACAAAGCCACCGGTGTTTACGTCGACGGTGGTCATAGCTTCGGTCTGATCAAAAATCACATATCCACCTGATTTCAGTGGCACCTTACGATCCAGTGCTTTCTGAATTTCGTCTTCCACACCAAATAAATCAAATAATGGTCGATCCCCCCGATAATGTTCCAGTCGGGCAGCACATTCCGGCATAAATCCTTCAGCAAACTGCTGAGCTTCTTTAAAGGTTTCAGCAGCATCAATGCGAATGCGATCAATCTCTGGAGAAAACAAATCCCGCAAAGCACGTAAGGTTAAGGGCAAATCCTGATATAAAGCCTCCCCGCATTGGGTAGAAGTGACGCGTTGACGCAATTTTTCCCACAAGCGATGCAAAAAATCCAGATCGGCGCGTAATTCGGCATCGCTGACACCTTCTGCTGCTGTACGTAAAATGTATCCCCCCTGTTGCTCTCCCAACAGCTCCGACAAACAGATTTTCAGTCGCTCGCGCTCAGCTTCACCCTCAATTTTCAATGAGATGCCGATGCCTTCCGCTTCGGGCATATACACCAGATAACGGGATGAAGCTGACAACTGCGTGGTCAATCTTGCGCCTTTACTGCCCATCGGATCCTTGATCACCTGAACCAATAACTCATCACCCTCGCGTAGCAGGCTGGTAATCGGCGGTGTAATTCGCGGGGCTTCTTTTAAATCACCAGACTGTCCTTTGGGAATCGAAATATCCGAAGCGTGCAGAAAGGCTGCACGGGATAAGCCGATCTCAACAAAGGCAGCCTGCATCCCAGGTAATACCCGACAGACTTTTCCTTTGTATATGTTGCCAACTAATCCACGATGTTCACTGCGCTCAATGAAAATTTCCTGCAACACACCGTTTTCCACCACTGCAGCACGGGTTTCACTGGGCGTGACATTAATCAGAATTTCACTGCTCATTGACGATATTTACCTGTTGTAAAATCTGACTGGTTTCAAATAATGGCAGGCCCATCACACCGGAGTAACTGCCTTTGATATTTTCAATAAACATAGCAGCTAAGCCCTGTACCGCATATCCTCCAGCCTTATCTTTTCCTTCTCCAGTGGCAAGATACCAGTCAATTTCGGCTGAACTCAGCTTTTTGAATTGTACGTCACTGATTTGCAAGCTTAGCCAATGTTGCTGTTGCCAGACAATCGCCACTGCGCTGAGCACCTGATGTCTGCTAGCAGATAATTGCAGCAAAAAAGCTTCTGCCTGTTGCAGGTTTTCCGGCTTGCCAAGAATTTGCTGTGAAGGCAAAACCACAGCAGTATCGGCGCCTATGACCGGTCGATAGTCTGTCTTTAGAGTTTCCCAGCCTGCCTGAGCTTTGGCTAATGCAATACGCTTGGCATAATCGGACGGCGTTTCTGCCGCTAAAACAGATTCATCAACGGCAACGTTTAATACAGAAAAATCGACTCCGATTTGAGTCAGGAGTTCACGCCGTCGCGGTGAAGCAGAGGCCAGATAAACTTTGGGAAATTTCATGCGCGATGGTAGGGATGATTCTGCAGAACCGTCCAGGCACGATATAACTGTTCTGCAACCACAATTCGAACCAACGGATGTGGCAAGGTCAGATTGGATAATGACCATTTTTGATCGGCACGTTGCTGGCACTCATCGGATAAGCCATCCGGTCCACCAATCAACAGACTGACATCCCGACCGGATGCCTGCCAGTTTTTTAATTGCTCCGCCAGCTGTTCCGTCGACCAGTTACGACCACCGACTTCCAGCGCGACCACATAATCATTTTGCGGTAAAGCGGTCATGATCCGTTTGCCCTCTTCCTGCATCCATTGTCCTGAACTGCCTGATTTACCTCGCTTTGACGGAGCAATTTCCTGCAGATTAAGCTGACATTCCCTCGGCATACGCCGTGCGTATTCGTTATAACCTTCGATAACCCACTGCGGCATTTTCTGGCCGACAGCAAGCAGATTCAGTTTCATTCACTATCTGCCGAAGCACTTTGCGTAACTTCAGCGACAGACCATAATTTTTCCAGATTGTAAGTCGCTCTGGTTTGCGGTGTCATAATATGTGCAATTACGTCACCTAAATCCACCAAAGCCCATTCGCCAATATCTTCACCTTCCATGCCGAGAGGTTGGACGCCAGCCGCTTTTGCCTGCGAAGAAACTTCATTCGCCAATGCTTTAACCTGTCTGTTGGATTTACCAGTAGCGATGATCATCACATCCGTAACATCGGTCATACCGGTTACATCCAGCACGGTAATATCCTCTGCTTTAATGTCTTCCAGTGCGTCTATCACTAATAATTTCAATTGTTCTGCCTTCATGGGCACTCCAAATAATAAATTTCGTTGTTAAGTTTAACGTATGTCAGCCTGTGCGTCTGTGGTGGTTTCGACGAAGCGGTCACTCGGCCCCTCCGGAAACCACTGGCTGGTTTTTCTGGTAATGAAATAGGCGGTCAGTCCGACCCACTCGCGCCAGGCAGGCTCAAGTTTTTCCAGTTGTTCAAAAACCGCAAAGTCCAACTGACGGGACTCTCCCGTCTGACTGCGATAATCCACCGGATAGGGTAATACCTTTATACCCTGTTTTTCAGCAATGCCTACTGACCGCGGCATATGATAAGCCGATGTCACCAAAAGATACTGGCCATTTCTTTTGGGTATGACTGTTTTTAGCCGTTGGAAATTTTCGTAGGTATTACGTGACTGAGATTCAATGATCAGTCGCTCTTCATCAATTCCCACCATGGTCAATAATTGATGGCTAAGCTCGGCAGGCGTTGCCCCGGCATCAAAGCGCAGTAAATTGCTACCACCGGTAAAAATGATTGGACTGTCAGGGTACTTTTTGGCTAACAATGCAGCCCCAAAATAACGGTCACTGGCCTGGCCGACCTGAGGCTGTTGCCAACTGATGGTGGTTTTTATATCTTCACCGCCCCCCAGAACAATGATGCCATCAATATTTTCTGGCAGCTGCTGGGGTTGGCTGATACGGGCTTCCAGTGGATGAATTAACCAGTCGCCAATTGGAAATATCATCAGACTCAAACTGAACACCAGCGCTGGCAACAGAAATCTTAACGCGATTGTTCGGTAACCGAACAATAAAAATAGCGTGCCAAATACCAGGAACAGATTAAGCATCATAAACGGACTGAGCAATGCCCAAGCCAATTTTGATAGTACAAAAAATACTTGTTCCATTAAACGTTACTGTTTTTTCGACTGGTAGAGTTCTAATTGCTCTATCACAGCAATAACCGAATCCGGTAACAAAAAATTGACCGGGTTTCCCGCCGACAATTCATCACGGATTTGCGTGGCGGAAATCGCCATTGGCGTTACATTCAATGGCCATATCTTGCCTGATGAGAGTTGTCGATCTTCTGCCTGAGCCAGATTCTGGTGATACCAGACCTCTAGTTCTTCATGCATATCCAATGTTTCATCAGGTCTTTGCACCACCACGATATGCGCTAATTGCAAAATCTGTTGCCAGCGGGACCAGCTGCTAATGTTACGAAAAGCATCGGTACCCAGAATAAGAAATAATGGGTTATTAACAAATTGTTCGCGCAGACTGAGTAAGGTATCCACCGAAAAAGAGGGCCCTTCACGATGCAGTTCTCGATCGTCAACAGTTAATTGGGGAACATATTTTACTGCGATTTCCAGCATCAACCGCCGTGCATCAGCACTGGCCATGGTGGGCTGGCGATGCGGCGGTATCGCACACGGAATCAGCCGGACATGATTTAACTCCAGCTGCTGACAGACTTCCAGAGCCGAGCGCAAATGCCCGAAATGCACCGGATCAAAGGTACCGCCAAGAATGCCTATTGTCTCGGTTTTATGTTCTGATTTGACCACTACCAAACACTATCCATTTTTGTGACGTCAAACCATTTAAACCCACCGGACCACGAGCATGCAATTTATCGGTAGAAATACCGATTTCAGCACCCAGACCATATTCAAAACCATCAGCAAAACGTGTCGATGCATTTACCAACACTGAACTGGAGTCTACTTCCTGCAGAAAGCGTCTAGCGGTGTCATAATTTTGCGTCACGATACTTTCGGTATGGGCAGAACTATGCTGATAAATATGCAGCATCGCATCGTCTACATCTTTGACAATTTTTATCGACAGAATGGGGGCAAGATATTCAGTATCCCAATCGGCGTCCGTTGCCACGGTGATATCCGGCAGAATATGTAAGGTTTCATTGCAGCCTCGTAATTCAACGCCTTCATTGATAAAACGCTTGGCCATAGCAGGCAAAAACTCGCTGGCAATATCAGCATGTACCAGCAGCGTTTCCATTGCATTGCATACACCATAACGGTGACATTTGGCATTAAAGGCAATCTCTTGCGCCATGCTCAAATCAGCTTCCACATCGACATATACATGACAGATGCCATCAAGATGCTTGATAACAGGCACTCGAGCGTCATGACTGATACGTTCTATCAGACTCTTCCCACCGCGTGGCACTATGACATCGACATATTCAGGCATGGTAATCAGTTGACCTACTACTTCACGATCCGTGATTTCAACGACCTGAACCGCAGTAATTGGTAAACCGGCCTGCTGCAATCCCTGATGGATGCAGTCTGCAATAGCCTGATTCGAATGTATTGCTTCGCTGCCACCACGCAGAATAGTTGCATTACCGGATTTCAGACATAATCCTGCAGCATCCGCGGTCACATTTGGCCGTGATTCATAAATAATGCCAATAACGCCCAGCGGTACCCGCATCTGGCCCAATTGAATACCGGAAGGCCGATACCGCATATCACTGATTTCGCCGATAGGATCAGATAATGCCGCAATTTGTTCCAGACCTTGTGCCATTGACTCAATCCGGTCATCGGTCAATGTCAAACGATCCAGCATCGCAGCATCCAGTCCTTTGGCTTTGCCAGCCTGCAAATCCTGTTGATTGGCAGTTTTCAAGCCATCAGCCTGACTGCGGATCGCCGTGGCAATCGCCAATAGCGCCGCATTTTTATTATTGGTCGTTGCGCGTGCTAATACCCGGCTGGCTTCGCGGGCCTGTTGACCCAGTTTCTGCATGTAGGCTGCGACTTCCACAGCACTCTCCTCTTTTAATTTCTCTGCTTTCATGTTTGCTGTAATTGCATTGGCACACCAGCAACCTGTAGACACAGGGTGGTCAGCATCCGCCATGCATTATCATTACCGCCACCTTTTGCAGCGCGATCAATTGCCGCCATTTGCGGTAAAAATGTTCGCCATTTTGCTGCAGCATGGCGACGTAATCCTGTTTGAATCAACGGTCTCGCCTTATCCCAAACGGGAGGTTTCTGACTGCTGAAAACCTGGGCCGGTGCAGCACCTTTGTCCAATTGATCGGCCATATCAACCATTCGATGTAAAGACCAGGATACTGCCGAAAACACGGCCAATACATCATTACCTTCCGCCTGTAACATTCTTAACATACGCGGAATCTTGGCAGACTGACCAGAATAGACAGCATCCATCAGTGAAAATGCTTCAAATCGGGCACTGTCAGCAACGCTTTCCATTAATAAGGGTTCATCCACATTACCATCAGGGCTAAGTAATACCAGTTTATCGATTTCCTGAGCGGCAGCGAATAAATTGCCTTCTGTTCTTTCTGCCAGCATGGTGGCGACAGAGAAGTTTGCCTGCAAGCCTTTCTGTTGCATGCGCTGCTGGATCCAGCGGGGAAGCATTTCAATACTGACCGGCCAGAGCGGAACACTGATGCCTGCACTTTCCAATGCAGTAAACCACTTTGCTTTTTGTTGCTGGGGCGTCAGCTTGCCAGTGATCAGTAATAAAAACGTATCGGGTGCAGGTTGCTCGGCAAATTCTCTCAGAAACGCTCCGCCTTCTTTACCGGGGGCCCCTGAAGGCAACCTGATCTCGACCAGTTTCTGCGAAGCAAACAGGGAAAGACTATCGTCAGCAAATCTAAGTTTGGACCAGTCAAAACGGGCATCGGCATGCCAAACCTGCCGTTCGGTAATACCCTGAACTTTGGCTTGCTGACGGATCGTATCCGCAGCTTCTTCCACTAGCAGAGGCTCATCACCATACAGCACACTGGTGACAGGAAAACTACGTTGTATCTGTGAGCTGAGCTGTTCTGCTTTAACTCGCATCAAATCTAATCCAAAGCGGATAAACGGCGAACTATTGCCTGACTGATTTGTTTTTCCATTTCTTCACGCAACAAACTTTCTTCACCATCACGTCCTAATACCTGTTCCTGGTCAAACTGATAATCTCGCTGGGCTTCAAATCGTTCATTATCGATTAGTTTATTTTGCTGATTGTCTGTCAGTTGAAATGCGACTTCCAATATCAATTCATATTCACTGACCTTGGCATTACCCCCCACTGACAATACATGTCGCTCATAGCGATTTTCCAGGAAGCTTAATACCGCCGCGCCTTCCATATAGTCGTCAACCACATTAATACCGTTACGTCTCAAGGTGCGTTTCAGTTCCAAGCCGAGTCCCTGACGCATACTGATCCCCTGAATATGCAATGTCTGTATGCTTTCAGGTAAATCTGCGGCACCACGCAACTGGAAACCGCAAGCCGCTACCGTCATACAAAAAACTGCAATTATCAGTTTCTTCAACATTACTGTTTCCTTTGTTTATCAGCCGACAACAATATTAATCAGTCTTCCTGGCACCAGAATAATCTTGCGGATGGTTTTACCATCAATATAACGCTGAACATTTTCATCTGCGATAGCCAGTGGCTCGATATCCGCTTGCTGGGCATTTACATCGACCATCAATTTCGAACGTAGCTTACCATTGACCTGAATCATCAGCTCGGTTTTGTCCTGTTTTAGCGCCTCGGCATCGACTTGAGGCCACTGAGCGTCAATCACGGCTTTGTCATAACCCAGCTGAGACCATAATGCATGACAGATATGCGGCGTAATAGGTGCCAACATCAACACCACTAATTCAAGTACTTCCTGGCGAACTGCCCGCGCCTGAGTATCTTGTTCGGTAAATTTGCTTAAGCCGTTCATCAACTCCATCACTGCTGCAATAGCCGTATTAAACGTATGACGACGCCCCAAATCATCGCTCACTTTTGTCAGTGTCTGGTGGGCCAGACGGCGCAAGTCTGTCGCGGCTTCGGACAGGTCGGTAAGGTTTTTGTCTTTCACTACACCTTTTTCAGTGTGCTCATGAACACTGCGCCATAACCGTTTAAGAAAACGGTTAGCACCCTCCACTGCGTTATCTGACCATTCCAGTGACATTTCGGGTGGCGCGGCAAACATCATAAACAGGCGCGCAGTATCGGCACCGTATTCATCGATTAATGCCTGTGGATCAACAGTGTTACCTTTTGACTTGGACATTTTGGCACCATCTTTCAGTACCATACCCTGAGTTAACAGGTTCTTGAATGGCTCATCACCACTGACAAGACCTTCATCACGTAATAATTTATGGAAGAACCGGGCATACAGTAAATGCAAAACAGCGTGTTCGATGCCACCAATATATTGATCAACCGGTAACCAGTAATCAGCCCGTTGATCCAGCATCGCTTCGTGATTATCGGCACTGGTAAATCGTGCGTAATACCAGGATGATTCAAAGAACGTATCAAAGGTATCGGTTTCTCGGCGAGCCGGTTTGCCACACTCCGGACAATCACATTGATAAAACTCGGGCATGGATTTGATCGGTGAGCCCGAGCCATCGACCACAACATCTTCCGGCAATAACACAGGTAAATCGGTTTCCGGCACGGGAACTGCACCACAGTGATCACAGTAGATTATCGGGATCGGCGTGCCCCAATAACGCTGTCGTGAAACACCCCAGTCACGTAAACGATAGTTGACCTGGCGTTCGCCTTTATTCTGTTTGGTTAATTCATCGGCAATCGCGTCAAAAGCTTCTGCTGAAGTCAGTCCCGTAAACTGCGACGAGTTTACCAAGCGACCTTTTTCAGTAAAGGCATTCTGTTGCAGGTCAATTTCACTGTCGTCCGTTGGTGCAATAACCTGACGAATAGGTAAATCATATTTTTGCGCAAATTCAAAATCACGCTGATCGTGGGCAGGTACAGACATAACCGCGCCGGTGCCATAGCCCATCAATACAAAGTTAGCAACCCAAACTGGAATACGTTCACCACTGACTGGATGAATGACCGATATACCGGTCGCCATGCCTTTTTTCTCAGCGGTTTCCATTGCTGCTTCGGTGGTGTCAGTTTTCTTACATTCTTCGATAAACTGCTGTAACTGCACATTGGTCTCAGCCATACGCAAAGCTAACGGATGTTCTGCTGCAATGGCCAGATAACTGACCCCCATCAGAGTATCTGGACGTGTGGTGTAAACAGCTAGATCCTCATCACTGTCTGCCACAACAAAGGTGATTTGTACACCTTCGGAACGACCAATCCAATTGGCCTGCATGGTTTTGACCTGATCCGGCCAGCCAGATAACTGTTGCAGATCATTACGCAGATCTTCTGCGTAATCTGTGATTTTCATAAACCATTGCGGTATTTCACGACGCTCAACTAATGCACCTGATCGCCAACCACGTCCATCTATAACCTGCTCATTGGCCAATACCGTTTGATCGACCGGATCCCAGTTAACAGCAGCGGTTTTGTTATAAACCAGACCTTTTTTGAATAAGCGTACAAACAGCCATTGTTCCCAACGGTAATAGTCCGGTTTACAGGTGGCGATTTCTCGATCCCAGTCATACGCGAGACCCAGACGCTGTAACTGAGCACGCATATAATCGATGTTTTTGTAGGTCCATTCGGCAGGTGGCACCTGATGTTTTAATGCAGCATTTTCAGCAGGTAAACCAAAGGCATCCCACCCCATTGGTTGCAACACATTTTTGCCCAGCATGCGCTGATAACGTGAAATAACATCACCAATGGTGTAATTACGCACATGCCCCATATGCAGCTGACCGCTGGGATAGGGAAACATCGACAGGCAATAGAATTTTTCTTTACTGGTGTCTTCGGTAGCACGGAAAGTTTGATGCTGCTGCCACCAGGTTTGGGCAGCAGTTTCGATCACATCTGGGCGATAATCAGCTTGCATGGGTTCTCTTTGTGAATACGGTGCAGGAAAGGTGGAAGGATACCTCAGCGACAGAAATGCCGAAAGCACCGAATAGTTTATTGACTCATCAGAGGGTAATTTCTATCGGCTATGCAATCAGAAACAGTGCAGCAGAAGATACTGCACTGTGAAGTTTTATCTAGATTCTGAATTCTTCTAACTTACGTCCACGATTCAGTTCTTCAACTAACCATAAAGGACGTTTACCAAACCCTTTCCAGGTTTTTTGCGGATCTTGCGGATGACGGTATTTGTCAGCACTTTCAGCACGAGGTTTGCGTGCACCTGATAAACCCACTCGCATATTTTTAGCCACAGCCGTCAGGGCTTCTGCAGGAGTAACTTTTTTTTCTTTTGCCAGGGCTCTTACCGCATCAGCCACAGCAACAACATCGCTATCTTTACTATTGAGTTCTGTCACTTTTTTAGTTTTCAATTTTTTAATTTGTTTTTTTGACTGACTAATCAATTTTTGCAGCTCTTGTTCTGAGAGTTTTTCCAGTTGCAAAGCAGATAAATTACTCATCGCATTACCTTTTATCTAAAACTTATAAAAACAAATAATATCAGTATTATTAACTTTGTCTATTTGAAAACTTTTTAATTCCCAGCAGACACCAGTACTTTGTATTTTGCATAAAGTTGATCATGAGATTCAACATTATCTGGATCTTTAGGTATGCAATCCACCGGACAGACTTCTACGCATTGTGGGGTATCAAAATGGCCTACACATTCCGTACACAGGTCAGGATCAATTACATAAATTTCCTCACCTTGCGAAATTGCGCCATTAGGACATTCCGGTTCGCATACATCACAATTAATGCATTCGTCAGTAATAAACAGAGACATGGTTTACTCCGATAACTCTTTATAAAACGGTAATTAAACCGATAAATTTTAACTCGACTGTTTTTTGTCTGCCAGTTGCTGCTGTAATGCCTGTTGTACGCAGGGCGCAACAAATTGGGAAACATCTCCACCCAAAGCCGCTATTTGTCTGATCAGGCTTGATGAAATAAACGTAAATTGTTCTGCCGGAGCCAGAAATAGTGTTTCAACTTCCCACTGTAAACGGCGATTCATTGCGGCAAGTTGAACTTCGTATTCAAAATCTGAAACAGCACGAAGTCCACGAATAATGACTGAGGCATTTCGCTGCATTGCATAATTCACCAATAAACCATCGAAGGATGTAATTTCGATATTGGGTAAATCATCCAGGGTTTGTTTGGCTAATGCCAAACGTTGCTCAATTGAAAATACCGGTTTTTTACCGGTGTCCGCAGCGACAGCAACAATCACTTTTTCAAATAAACGGCTGGCACGTTGAACCAAATCTGTATGCCCGTGGGTAATCGGATCAAATGTACCTGGATAGATGGCGGTGATTGACATGCCAAAACCTTATTGCATTTTAAATAAACAATATCTTACATCACCTGCCTGTTTATCTTTAAATAAATGCCAGGTATCTGGTAACCCAGTCAGATTTTGATGTTTATTACATTCCAGATAAACCAGACTATTTTTATGCAATAAATTTCGCTGAGTTAATAAACCGGCTATTTCAGACCATAAATCCGCACCAAAAGGCGGATCCAGAAAAATAATATCGTAAGGGGTGCTGCATTGATTTAAAAACTGCTGTGCGGTTTGCCTGAACAATGCACATTGCTCTGCAGCTAACATTGTTTTATTGGCCTGCAACTGTTTATAAGCCTGCAGATCCAGTTCAACCATATCAACTTTTGCAGCGCCCCTTGAGGCTGCCTCAAAACCCAAAGCACCGCTACCACTGAATAGATCAATACAAACGGCTTCTGGTAAATGCGGTTGTAACCAGTTAAACAGTGTCTCGCGGATACGATCAGAGGTCGGTCTCAATCCTTCCACGGCAGGGAATGATAATCTTCTCCCACCCCATTGGCCGCCGATAATTCGAACAGATTGACGTGATGTTTTATTCAGCGTCGCCACCCACCAGTATTGTGACCATTTTTTGGGGATGGATACGTTTTTGATAAGCGGCTTTTATTTGATCAACCGTCACTGCGTTCACTCTTGAATTAAAGGTTTCCAGATGATCCAGCGGCAACTGATAAAAGCCCATCATCGCCAGATAATCGGCAATTTTACTATTGCTATCCAGGCGCAAGGCAAATCCACCGGTAATATTTTTCTGTGCGGCTGTGAGTTGTTCTTTAGTGGGGCCCTGCTCAACAAAATCCACTAACGTCTGATTCAGTACATCCAATGCCAGTTCTGCCTGATCATTACGGGTTTGCAGACCAAACTGGTAAGGGCCGGCCTCCCGCATTGGTCTGAAATAACTATAAGCACTATAGGATAAGCCACGTTTTTCACGAATTTCATCACTGATAATGGACACCAGTCCACTGCCACCTAAAACATGATTACCCACATACAGCGGGAAAAAATCTGGATCATCGCGGGTTAAACCAGGTTGCCCCATCAAAATCGTGGTTTGACTCGATGGATAAGGCAAATTCTTTTGTTGGGCAGTTTCAAGTGGTTCAACTTCAGGTAAGGCCGCAGCCTTTTTTCCCGCGGGAAGGCTACCGGAAATTTTTTCTGACAAGGCTTTTGCCTGTTTAATATCCACATCACCTACAATGACCAGTACAGCATTGTTCGCCACATAAAATTGCTGATAAAACTGTTGCAAATCGGCAATGCTGATTTCATCTATTGAAGCTTCGGTGCCTATTGGCATGGATGAATACGGATGGTCATCGTACAGCTGCTGATAAAAAGCGCGATCAGCTATAGCAGAAGGCGATTGTTTTTCGCTTTGCAAACTGGTTTTAACTTGATTAATAAGACGATCAAAAGACCTTTCCGGAAAGGACGGTTGACTGATAACTTCTACAAACGTATCGATAGCAGGTTTTAAAGCATCTGCTTTGGATAAAGTCCGCAAACTCAACACCGCCATATCGCGCTCAGACTCAGAGCTGAATTCGGCACCGACATCATCAAATGCAGTAGCAATAGCATCGGTGTCTTTGTTTTTGGTACCTTGATTGAGCATTGAGCTCGTCAGTAATGCCACCCCGCCTTTCGGATCTCTCGCGGCGCCAGCATCAAATACCAGACGAATGTCCAATATGGGCAATTCCTGGGCTTTGACAAAATATACCTGGGTGCCATTGGCAGTTTGCCAATTTTCTATTTGCGGACTGGCAGAAACGCTAAAGGCCAGTAATAATCCAGTGAATAAAAAAGAGAACTTAGCGAGCATGTGGATCTCCCGAAGTAGGACGTGGAGTAGTATTGTCTGTGGGCATTGGAATCAGTTCTGCGACGGTAAGTCCTTCATCAATAAAATATTTTTGTGCAACCTGTTGAACCTGTTCAGCAGTAATTGCACTGATTTTATCGGGATAACTGTCAACCAGACGCCAATCGAGGCCAACTGTTTCCAGCATGCCTAACTGCATGGCCTGGTAGAAAACACTATCAAGCTGATAGACAGAGCTGGCAATCACCTGAGTTTTGACGCGTTGTAACTCTGCCTCGGTAACGAGTTCAGCTTTAATTTTATCAAGTTGATTCAACACAGCGTGCTTGACGTCCTCGACAGACTTACCTTGAGCAGGTGTACCAGCAATGGTAAATACATCATCCAAACGGGAAAACGCACTGTTATAAGCACTTATTCCGGCAGCTACCTGCTGTTCACGAATCAATTCACGAGAGAACCGGCTACTTGCACCACCATCAAGAATGCCTGCCAGAACATCTAAGGCATAGGGTTCCCAATCTTGCTCAGCAGTTTTAACCACCGGCACTTTCCAGCCCATCATCAAATAAGGCAGTTCTGCAGGCGCTTTTAACTCCAAAGTACGCTTGCCACGCTGAACAACTTCAATCTGAGGTTTAACCGTTGCCAGTTCTTCTGGTTTCAATGGGCCAAAATATTTCTGTGCTAACTGGTAAACCTCGTCGGGCTTAACATCGCCGACCACCACAACGGTTGCGTTATTTGGGGCATACCACATTTGGTACCACTCACGCAGGTCTTCTGGATCATAATGATTAATATCATTCATCCAGCCAATAACCGGGTGATGATAAGGGCTATTCATAAACGCCATGGCATTCATTGCTTCACGTAATAACGAACGTGGATTATCATCAGTACGCATGCGCCGCTCTTCAGCAACCACCTCTCGTTCTTTGAGTAACTCGGCATCATCAATAATCAAGTTGCGCATTCGCTCGGCTTCAAGGCGAAAACTGATTTCCAAACGCTCTTTTTCCAGTGTTTGAAAATAGGCCGTGTAATCACGTCCGGTAAAGGCGTTTTGAGAGCCACCATTTTCGGCAATAATGCGGGAAAACTCATTTGGTCCAAGGTTTTCCGTGCCCTTGAACATCATATGTTCAAGAATATGTGATATACCGGTAATGCCATTGTGCTCATAGCTTGAACCGACTTTGTACCAGACCTGGGAAACCACAACCGGTGCCCGGTTATCCGGTTTGACCAGTAATTTAAGACCATTGTCCAGCTGATATTCACTGACTTGCGCAAAGCCAATAACAGGCACTATCAGCAGTGCCCAAACAAGTTTTTTTAAGGTGTGCATCTGCATCTCACAATTGATCACATGATAAGATTAATAATCGAACACTAACGACAAACCGAGAATATGTTTAGTTTCCTCAGAAAAAAAGCCAAACCCAGCGAAAACAGCAGTGAGGAGCAACTCCTCACTGAACAGCAGTCAGCCGCACATGATGCGGAAAATACCGCAGATACTCAAGCCAGCAATGTTTCAGAGACCCCAGGATTTTTTGGACGCCTCAAACAGGGACTGAGTCGCAGCAGCACCAAATTGACCGAAGGCTTTGCCGATTTGGTACTAGGCAGAAAAACTATTGATGATGATTTGCTTGAAGAACTGGAAACCCAACTGCTCAGTGCAGATTTAGGGATAGAAGCTACACAGACCATCATTAACGACTTAACACAACGTGTTGCCCGTAAGCAGCTTAATGACCCGGAAGCCCTGTTTGCAGCAATGCACGCTGATATGGTGGACATCCTCAAACCAGTTTCCCGACCGCTGCAGATTCCATCATCTGCCAGTCCTTTTGTGATCCTGATGGTGGGTATTAACGGTGTGGGAAAAACGACAACCATTGGCAAACTGGCCAAACAGTTTCAGCTGCAAGGCAAAAAAGTGATGCTGGCGGCCGGTGATACATTTCGTGCTGCAGCTGTTGAACAACTTCAGGTCTGGGGAGAACGTAATCAGATCCCTGTGATTGCCCAACAAAATGGTGCTGATTCTGCCTCGGTTATCTTTGATGCCTTACAAGCGGCCAAAGCCCGGCAGATGGATATTCTGATTGCTGATACGGCGGGTCGTCTACATACCCAATCCAATCTGATGGAAGAGCTGAAAAAAGTAAAACGCGTTATGGCCAAACTGGATGGCAATGCGCCACATGAAGTCATGCTGGTGCTGGATGCCGGCACTGGACAAAATGCTTTGTCCCAGGCTGAACAATTTCATCAGGCGATAGGATTAACCGGTATTACCCTGACGAAACTTGATGGTACGGCAAAAGGCGGTATTATTTTTGCCATCGCTAAAAAAATCGGCTTACCCATTCGTTATATTGGGGTGGGTGAAAAGATCGATGATTTAAGAACCTTTGAAGCAGAGGATTTTGTCGATGCATTACTGGGCCGTGAAACACAACAATGATCCGATTTGAACAGGTTTATAAACGTTATGAAGGCCAGCAGGAAGCCCTGTCAGGTCTTAGCTTTGAACTGCTCTCAGGAGAAATGGCTTTTTTGACCGGTCACTCAGGTGCCGGTAAAAGTACCTTATTAAAACTGATAGCACTGATCGAACGTTGCTCTCATGGTCAGGTGATCGTCAATAATCAAAATCTGAGCCGACTGCCGAAGTGGAAGATCCCCTATTACCGTCGAAAAATTGGCCTGGTGTTTCAGGATCACAATCTGTTACACGATCGTACGGTGTTTGATAATGTTGCTCTGCCATTGATTATTGCAGGTGAAAACCATCGTGAAATTGGTCGGCGGGTGCGAGCAGCTCTCGATAAAGTCGGCTTGCTGGGCAAAGAACGCAACTTACCTATTGCCTTGTCAGGTGGTGAACAGCAACGGGTAGGTATTGCCCGCGCGGTGGTTAATCGTCCGCCGGTTCTGCTGGCCGATGAACCAACAGGAAACCTGGATCCCGAATTATCCCGCGAAATCATGCATTTATTTGAACAGTTCAATCAGGTTGGCGTGACGGTATTTATTGCAAGTCATGACCAGGATTTAATCAGCCAGTTACCTTACCGCCACATTACCCTGCAACAGGGAAGGCTTGCAGAAAACCATTCATGAAACTACTGAATATTCATAATTACCTGCTGCGTCATGTTCAGGTCATGCTCTCCAGTCTGGGTGAGTTATGGCGTCAACCCGTCGCGACTTCAATGACCTTATTGGTGATCGGTATTGCCTTGTTATTACCTGCAGGTTTGTTTGTCATCCTGAAAAATGTCGAACAGGTCAGTGGAGAATGGCAGCATGCCAATCGTATTTCGCTGTTCCTGCAAGATGAAATAAGCGACAAACGTGGCGAGCAATTGGCTGAGCAACTCAAGACCTGGCCCGATATTGTCGATGTTTCATTTCAATCTGCGCAGCAGTCGTTAAATGAATTTCGGGAAATATCGGGACTGGAAAGCCTGTTGGATACATTACCTGAAAATCCGTTGCCTGCGGTGATCATCATCGAACCCGAAGAAGAGCAACAGCAGGAAGCAATTGAGGCATTATTAAAAAGACTCGATGCCTTACCGGAAGTCGATTTGGCACAACTCGATATGCAATGGCTACAACGATTGCGCAGCATCAACGAAACAGGCCAACGCGGCATTAGCATTCTGGCTATCTTGTTATCACTGAGTGTATTGCTGGTTATTGGTAATACTATCCGACTGGCCATTCTTAACCGTCAGACGGAAATACGCGTAATCAAACTGGTTGGCGGTACCAATACATTTGTCAGAAGACCTTTTTTATACACTGGTATGTGGTATGGCTTTCTGGGTGGTGTATTAGCCTGGATAGCGTTACTGATTAGTCTGCTGATTATCAGTGGACCGATTGATGAATTGGCGGCCTTGTATGACAGCCAGTTCACCTTAAAGTGGTTTGGCGGTCAAATGTTATTTGCATTACCAATCTGCGGGCTATTACTGGGAGTCATGGGGGCATGGCTTGCCGTGAGTAGACATTTGAATGCAATTGAGCCAAGCTAATGGTAATAAAGAAACTTTTCACGCATTTACCATTCTAATGGATATATTTTAAAATGCTTTTTGCTAAAATAAAGCGATAGGTTTTCATAGGGAGAACGCACACATGACAACGCATGCAGCCCAATATCAACTTGCCACAGCACCAATTGGCAACCTGGATGCATACACCAATCTCGTGCATCAAATTCCCGTTTTAACGGCTGAAGAAGAGCACGATCTAGCGACACGCCTGCAACAAAATGGCGATCTGGAAGCGGCACAGCGACTGGTATTGTCGCATTTGCGTTTTGTGGTTCGTATTGCCAAAGGCTACAGTGGTTATGGTCTTCCGGTTGCCGACCTGATTCAGGAAGGTAATATTGGTCTGATGAAAGCGGTCAAACGCTTTGACCCGGAAAAAGGTGTCCGACTGGTTTCATTTGCTGTTCACTGGATCCGCGCAGAGATTCACGAGTATGTCATTCGCAACTGGCGGATCGTGAAAATTGCCACTACCAAAGCACAGCGAAAATTATTCTTTAATTTACGTAGTGCCAAACAACGTCTGGGTTGGCTGAATCAGGATGAAATTGAAGCCGTTGCTGATGATCTTGGTGTTACAGCCGCCAATGTCATCGATATGGAGCGCCGTCTGGCTCAACCGGATACATCATTTGATTTGCCGGTTGATAATGACGATGATGAGTCCAGCTATTCACCAGCAGCTTATTTAAAAGCGCCTGATAACAGTGACCCATCGAAACAACTGGAAAATGAAGATTATGCTGACTTTCAACAGCAGAAGCTGGTCAATGCATTAGCAACACTGGATGAACGTAGTCGCGATATTATCAGTAAACGCTGGTTGCATGATGACGATAAAGCCACCTTGCATACATTGGCCGATCAATATCAGGTCTCCGCTGAGCGGATTCGACAGATTGAAAATAATGCGATGAAAAAACTTCGCCAGCTAATGGATTAATAGCAACCATAAAAAAGCCCGCTGACCTTTCGGTAAGCGGGCTTTTTTTTACCCATGCTTACCGTTCAAGCAAAGGTGTTTTGTTAGGTTTACCGTCCCACTCTTCTGCATCATCCAAAGGATCTTTTTTCTCAGATAATACAGGCCAGACTTGTGATAATTCCGCATTAATCTGCAAGAATTCCATTTGTTCATCCGGTAAATCATCTTCAGAAAAAATAGCTTCTGCTGGACATTCGGGTTCGCAAAGTGTGCAATCTATACATTCGTCAGGATCAATAACCAAAAAGTTAGGACCTTCGTGAAAACAGTCTACTGGGCAGACATCAACACAATCAGTATATTTACATTTAATACAGTTTTCAGTGACAACAAAGGTCATGGTGAAATCTCCACAAATACAATTTTTACAGGCCAGACCTGTCAGAATGTTCGATATTCTACATGATTTACCAACGTTCTGGGCAATGATGATAAATACGGTATGATCAACTTTGCTCTGAAGATTACCCGTCTGAAAACAGGATGACCCGATGATAAGAAAAATTCTAATCCTAGCCGTATTTATCAGTTTTTTTCTGATCAGTACTGCATTTGCTGTGTTCAATATGCAAACCGTTTCTCTTGATCTGTTTTTTGTACAATGGCAACTGCCATTGGCCGTTTTATTAATCGCCTTTTTATTATTGGGATTGATAATCGGCGCCACGATTATTGCTTTGAGCACGCTTCGAATCCGCTATGACAATCATCGCTTGGAAAATAAATTACAAAGTGCCGAGCAAGAACTGAACAGCCTGCGTATTTTACCAGTACGAAATAGCCACTAGGCCCAATCATGATGCAATGGCTTTTTTTCCTGTTACCCGTCGCAGCACTGTCAGGTTGGTTTCTGGCCATGCGGCATTATAAAAAACAGCCACAAAGACATGCTAAAGCCTTTAATCCGGAATATTTCAAAGGCTTGAATTATCTTCTCAATGAACAGCCCGATAAAGCAATTGATGTCTTTATCGGACTTCTAGAAGTAAATAGTGAAACGGTCGAAACCCATTTGGCTCTGGCGAACCTTTTCCGTCGCCGTGGCGAAACCGAACGCGCCATTCGTATTCATCAGAACTTGATAGCCCGACCAAGTCTGCACGGCGAACAACGTCTGCAAGCCATGGTGGAACTGGGCCTGGATTATATGCATGCGGGTGTATTGGATCGTGCAGAACACCTGTTTCTTGAATTACTGCAGCAACCGCAGCCTCATCCGGAAGCAGCAAAGCAATTAATGCGCATATACCAACAGGAAAAAAAATGGGCGCAGGCAATTGAAATGGGCAAACAGATTGATGCCAGTAAAACTGCACAGGTGAAACCCTTAATTGCTCAGTTTTATTGTGAACTTGCCGAACAATATACCGACCACGATCGCCACGAAGCATTCAATATGCTCAAGCAAGCCTTGTATCATGATGAAAATTGCGTGAGAGCCAGCCTGCTGGAAGCCCGACTGTTTTTGAGTATAAAGCAGCCCAGAAAAGCGCTTAGTGCGTTGCAGACTATCGAACAGCAAAATCCTAAATTTTTGTCAGAAGCTTTACCTTTCTGGCATGAAGCATATCAGCAATTGGGAGATTTACCGGCATTACGCAACCAGTTAACCCAGCTTATCAGCCGTCATCCACATCTGACTTCTGCCCGTATTATGTTGACCCATATCGTGGCTGAACTGGAAAACAATAAAGCCGCCCAGCAAATGCTTTACGAACAATTACATCACCATCCCTCGGTAGAAGGTTTGCATACCTTGATTAAACTGGGTGAAAACAATCAAATTGCGCTTATCCCTTTGATTGAGCGCATTACCAGAACCATGGTAGAAAAAGGTGATCGTTACACCTGCAAAAACTGTGGTTTCTCAGGCAAAACCATGCACTGGCTGTGTCCTGGTTGTGCCAGCTGGGGCACGGTTCGCCCCACTGAAATTCATCTTACTGCTTTGGAAAAATTACTGGATCCACCTTCATGAATAAAATCCGAATTTATCATAACCCTCGCTGTAGTAAATCACGCGAAACCCTGCTTTTACTGGAAAATCAGCAGCAGGATATTGAGATTGTGGAATATCTTAAGACTCCCCCGACAGCGGAAGAATTATCCGATATCCTGCAGCAGCTTGATATGCAACCAAGACAGTTGTTACGTACTAAAGAAACGCTATACAAGGAATTACAGTTAGATAATAAAGATTTATCTGATCAAGAACTCATCAGAGCCATGTGTGACAACCCGAAACTGATTGAACGCCCCATCGTCATTAAAAACAATCAAGCCATTATTGGCAGACCACCTGAAGCGGTGCTGAATATTCTCTGAGACCCCACTATGAATGAGATTTTGATCCTTTATTACAGCCAGTCCGGGCAGGTCAAAGCTATGGCTGAACAAATTGCGCGTGGTGTGGAAAAACATACTCATTGCACGGCAAGAATTAGAACGGTGCCCAGGGTTTCCACCGTTTGTGAAAAAACCGAACAAGAGATTCCCGCCTCCGGTCACCTTTATGCCACATCGGCTGACTTGCAGGAATGTGCAGGGCTTATTCTGGGTAGCCCTACCCGTTTTGGCAATATGGCAGCTGCACTTAAATATTTTATCGATGGTACCAGTGATGATTGGTTATCCGGCACCCTGAATGGCAAGCCTGCTGCTGTATTTACCTCCACTGGAAGTCTGCATGGAGGTCAGGAAACCACCTTGTTATCCATGATGCTGCCGTTATTACATCACGGTATGGTGATTGCCGGCTTACCTTATACAGAAGCCGCTTTGATGACCACGCAAACTGGCGGCACACCTTATGGTGCCAGCCATTTTGCCGGAGCAGATAATAAACGGACTATGAGTCAGGAAGAAATTGATCTGTGTCAGGCGCTAGGGTTGCGGGTTGCTGAGCTTGCCATTAGGCTTGCCAGATGAAGTTTGTGCACTCACTCCGAATTATTTCGTTAATCAGTTTTTTTGGACTGATGATCAGCTTACTGCTTTGGATTTTAATCGCAGAACACAGTGAAAACTTTCCTGTAGCGGCGTGGCTGATCATAGGCGTGGTGCCATTATTATTTCCAATGAGAGGTGTTCTGTATGGAAAAACCTATACTCATGCCTGGGCCAGTTTTTTGATGTTGTTTTACATTGCTCATGGAATCGGCGAGTTATATAGCAGAGATGCTGTTATCTGGTATCCATTACTGGAAGTGATATTCAGCAGCAGTTTTTTTGTAGCAGCGAATTTATATGTTCGTGCCTCTGCAAAATTGCGAAAAAAATCACAGACTTAATATATTGATAATGTTCCAATATCCGTGACTATTTATTGGAGTTACCTATGAGTACCATTCCTGCCATTCAATCAGCGTATCAAGGCATTCAAAATGGCATGCAAAGCTTGAACAAAAATGCTTTCGCTGTGGCAAGTGAATCAACTAAAGGTGGTGACTTCGTCACGCCTATGGTCGAGATGAATAGCGACAAGCTACAGGTACAGGCTTCAGCAAAAGCTCTGCAAATCAGCTCTGATACACTTGGCTCCCTGCTTGATATCAAAGTCTGAAAAAATTTTCATTCTTCTTAACTCGTAAATACTGGCAACAAAAAGGTATTTGACGCTACACTATAGTCGTTACTGACTACGAAGCCCTATTTTGAGTTTATCCCCATACGTCGCACTTGACGAAAACATTATCCGTGCAGCACTGAATCCCGAAATTATCTCTCAACTTGACAGCCTTCAGGTTTTTTCTGAGGTGACTTCAACCAACGATATTCTCTGGAAAAAAGCCCAAACGGGTATCTCGGGCACAGCAGTATGTCTTGCAGAAATGCAGACCGCTGGCCGTGGTCGTCGTGGTGGTCAGTGGGTTTCACCCGCCAGTGGCAATATTTATCTTTCTTTAATGCGGTCATTAAACATTGAAGATGTCCGTAATGGCCTGAGCATTGCCATCGGCATCGCCTTGATAAATACCCTTCGGACAGAGGGAATAGAAGGTTTGCAATTAAAATGGCCCAATGATGTTTTATATAAGCGACGTAAACTTGCAGGAATTCTTGTAGAATCACGTTACGGAAGCCAAAACTACGTTACCATCGGTATCGGCTTGAACCTTTCACTACCGGATAATTTACATACTGCCATCCCTCAGCCCGTTATCAGCCTTGAGCAACTTTGTAATCCGCTCCCATGTCGCAATCGGCTGGCAGCCAAAATAATTCAAAATATGATTGAAACCCTAGAACTCTTTTCTCATCGTGGTCTTAGTGACTTTCTGCCATTATGGCCACAATATGATGCCCTGCATAATCAGGCTATCAATATCATCAGCGAAAACGGACAATTTACCGCTCTCGCCTGTGGTATCAACGAACAAGGTGAATTACGGTACATGCGTGACCAGCAAGTAGCATACTTATCTAACAGCCATCTCAGTATCAGGTTTGCCTCATGATCTTATTAGTCGATATTGGAAACAGTCAGATTAAATGGACCACGATAAAGTCCAAGGTGTTGGCGGACTCACAACATTTCAGCAGGCCAAAGACCGGTATCAAAGCAGCTTTGAATAAAGCGTGGAAATCACTTGAAGATATCGAGGCTGTTTTTGTCAGTAACGTTGCCGGCGACAAGATTGCCGCACAACTGACCGAATGGATCGACAAACAATGGAAACTGACACCGGTATTTGTGCAAGGTGAGAAAAGAAGGTTTGGTGTGACCAATGCTTACGAACAACCTGAAACACTGGGTGTGGATCGCTGGTTAGCCATTGTCGCCGGTCGCCAGCATGCACGACAGGTTACCTGCATCATTGATTGTGGCACAGCTATCACCGTGGATATCGTGACTGAAAAAGGACAGCATCAGGGCGGTTTGATTGTCCCCGGATTGTCACTGATGAAAAAAATGTTGACCGATAACACCGATGCGCTCAGCAATGTGACACAAGAAAATGAATTTAACTTATTGGCAACCAACACTCATAGCGCTATTCAGGCGGGTACGTTGTACATGGTTACGGCTACCCTGGAAAATCTCATCAATGATCTGCAACAGAATTTCACAGATGAGGTTCGATTTTTAATTACCGGAGGTGATGCTGAGGAATTAATTCCACTCATGCCCCAGCCACTAATCCACGAACCTGATTTAGTGCTGAAAGGTTTGGCGCAATACGCCAGACAAAACAATCAACGCAATAAAAATAAACCGATGAAACAGATTGAGTCCAACTCGGATGAAACCCCGATAGAAGACTCAACAGCATTGCCAGAAAACGCGAACTGAGATAAGCTTTCGCACCCTTAAGGAGAACTGGCCGAGTGGTTGAAGGCGCACGCCTGGAAAGTGTGTATAGGTTAATAGCCTATCGAGGGTTCGAATCCCTCGTTCTCCGCCAAATTAATTTCTTACACTACGGCTTGTTGATCTCCATTGGTCATTCTCCACCCATCGCTTTATCGGATTTTTAAAAGTAATGGTTGATCTTGCGCATGGATATTAAGCATTTTCAGAATACAGAAACCAGCTTCATCTTATTGAACCCAGTTTTTGCTTCCCCTTGGCCGAACTGTCTGAATGAACAGACAATAATAAATTTCTTTATTTTTATTACCGCTATGCATGGCACTCAAATCAAAAAAAGCATAGAATAGCCAACTCTATGGTGGCCCAGCCGGTCTCCTCGCGACGATATGTTGGTTACCACGTCAGGCCCGGAAGGGAGCAGCGCAGCCATCGGACTCGGGCGCCGAGATTGGGCTGGTTTGGGTCACCACCCTTATACCACATTGGGTATCTGACAAGCTGCATGAGTTATCTGGTACTAGCCCGCAAGTGGCGCCCCAAAAAATTTGCCGAAGTTGTCGGCCAGCAGCACGTATTACGTGCGCTGATCAATGGTCTTGACCAAGACCGCTTACATCATGCTTTTTTGTTTGCCGGCACCCGCGGAGTGGGTAAAACCACATTGGCTAGAATATTTGCCAAATCTCTCAATTGTGAACAAGGCATCAGCTCTACTCCCTGTGGCGAGTGTAATAGCTGTGTTGAAGTCGACAACGGTCGTTTTGTTGATTTGATTGAAGTTGATGCCGCGTCGCGTACCAAGGTCGATGATACCCGTGAGCTGCTGGATAATGTTCAATATGCGCCCAGTCGCGGACGCTACAAAGTTTATTTGATCGACGAAGTCCATATGCTGTCCACCAGCAGTTTTAATGCGTTACTAAAAACACTGGAAGAACCCCCTCCTCACGTCAAATTCCTGTTTGCTACAACGGATCCGCAGAAGTTACCAGTCACGATTTTATCTCGTTGCCTGCAATTTAATCTGCGTCGATTAGATATCAAACAAATTTCCGATCATCTGGCGTTTATTCTGCAGCAAGAAAATATAGATTTTGAAGCCGAGGCTTTAAATCAGATTGCCTTTGCTGCTGATGGCAGTATGCGGGATGCTCTGAGCCTGCTGGATCAGGCAATAGCCTTTTCCGGCGGCAAAGTGACAACGGAAATTGTCAGTCAGATGCTGGGCAGTGTTTCCCAACAGCAATTAGTCCAATTGCTTGAAGCGTTAGCTGCTAAAGATGCCAAATCACTCTTGATACATATTGATGAATTGGCCTCTTTAGGCCGTGACTTTGTGGTGGTACTGGATGGTTTGATGACCAGTCTGCAACGCATTGCTACAATTCAATTAATTGCCGACACAGAATCACTAGATCAACAGGATGATGCGGCATTACAGAATTTAGCCAATGTTTTCTCCGCTGAAACAGTACAACTGCTTTACCAGATTGCCTTGCATGGCAAGCGCGATATGCCTTATGCAGCTGACCCACGTAGCGGTTTTGAAATGACCTTGTTGCGGATGTTGAGTTTTCAACCTCAGGCAGTAACTTTTAACGCGGGGCAGCCCCCCGTAAAAAAGTCGCAAGCCAATAGTGAATCAGCGCCTGTTTCGGCAGCGGTAAGTTCATCCGTTGAACCAGCTGCAACGTATTCTCCTCCATCAGGTTCAACGGTTACCCATTCTACAAAAGCTGAGCCTGAGTCCGCAGAACCACCGCCAAGTGCACCAGCAAAACTTGAGGTAAAGGAACCACCGCCGGTCGAGCCTGAATCGCATTCGATAGTGGTCACTAATACTTCAACCGAAGTTCAGCCCAAAGAAACTGCACATTCTAACTCTGACGATGCATCACAGCTGCTCAATTTGACCACAGCAAACTGGACCGCGTTGATTGCACAATTAAAACTGTCCGCATTTGCCAGGCAATTGGCGGATCACTGTGCCTATCTCCGCTCGGATAAAAATAAAATTTATCTTTCCGTCGCATCTGAATTACAGCATCTGGCAAATGATAAATCGGTTGCAAAACTGCAAGCAGCTGTCAGTAAACAGCTACAGTTTGAAGTCACATTAGTGTTCACCGAAACAACTGATACGGAAAATGTCCCGACATTAGCTGCTGAGCGTGCACAACAGGCCGCAGAACTTCAACAAAACGCAGTTGATGCCATTCACAATGATCCTGTGGTTGAACAGATCAAAAATGCATTTAATGCCCGTATAATCGATACAACAATTAAACCCTTATAACTTTAAAGAGGATCTCCTATGAAAGGTGGATTAGGTAATCTGATGAAACAGGCCCAGGAAATGCAGGCCAATATGCAGAAGGCTCAGGAAGAACTGGCCAACGTCGAAGTCACTGGCCAGGCTGGTGGCGGCATGGTGAAAATCATCATGACCGGCAAACACGATGTTAAACGTGTGAGCATTGAAGACAGCCTGTTTCAGGATGATAAAGAGATGCTGGAAGATTTGATTGCAGCAGCTGTTAATGATGCAGTAAAACAAGTCGAGAAAACCACCCAGGAACGCATGGCCGGCATGATGCCTCCAGGCATGAAATTACCTTTCTAATTCAAATATGGCTACTCTCGGTCCCAGCATTGATCAATTGATCCAGGCTTTACGCTGTTTACCCGGCGTGGGGCCAAAATCAGCTCAGCGAATGACGTTTCATTTACTGGAACGCGATCGCAGCGGTGGAGAACATCTTGCAGAAATGCTGAGCAAAGCGCTGACTAATGTAAAACATTGTCAGCGCTGTCGTATTTTAAGTGAAGAAGATATTTGCAGTCGCTGTAACGACAGTTCACGTCGTGAAGATCAACTGTGTATTGTGGAAATGCCCAGTGATGTGATTGCTATTGAACAGGCAACGCATTATCAAGGACAGTATTTCGTGCTGACCGGTCATTTATCACCATTAGATGGTATAGGGCCTGAAGCATTAGGCATCCCCGATCTCATTGAGCGCTTTGATCAGAAAATCGTTACTGAAGTCATTCTGGCAACCAATCCAACGGTTGAAGGCCAGGCTACAGCGCATTATATTAGTGAAATAGCGCGTTCAAGAGACATACATGTAACACGGTTGGCACATGGTATACCATTGGGGGGTGAACTTGAGTATGTTGACAGTGGTACACTGTCTCATGCATTTGCTGGGCGAGAAAAATATTAACCGAACCAAACAATATTAGAGCGGATTTACATGACGGAAATCTATACGGCATACGACTCATTAAAAAACTTTAACGGTCTCATTCACCGCCAGCCGTTGTTTATTTCCAAAAAACTTGATGTCGACAGTTACCACCTGACATTTCTGGATACCGAAGGTAATCCTCTGGGTGAAGACGCGCCCGTACCTGATTTTCTATCGCAGCTTTCAGCCATATTAAAGGCAATAAATCATAATCAAAAAACCTTATTAACCATTCCCGGATCATGGCAAAAAGCACTTTTTGAGTATGAAATGCCTGGAATTGATCTGATCATTGAAGCCAATGATCGTTCAATAACGAAACCGGCCAGTTCACATGTCAGTTATGCGGAAAATGCCAAGAGTAATGTCGGTAATGGTCGGACCCTGCTAATTGATCTGGAAGAGTTCTCTGAAAATGAGATATCTGAAAATCTGCCAAAATGGCGCCAGCAACATCCCGTGTTGTGTGCTTTAAACGTCAATGCCTTCTCACAGTTCAGTCTCTGTCAGTTACATGATATCGATTTACTTCAGGGATTTTTCTACACTCTGCCCGATAACAGTATTGATAAGAAAATCGCTCCTGCTGCACAAACGCTGATGGAGCTTCTGGTCAAGTTGCAGGATCCTGAAGTAGAGGTTGATGAACTGGCGGAAATTATTAATCAGGATGTGGCATTAAGTTATAAATTGCTGCGTCTGATTAACTCAGCTTTTTTTGGCCTTCCCCGTGAAGTTGGCAGTACCCGTCAGGCGATCGTGATGCTGGGTCAGAACAAAATTAAAACATGGGCAAGTCTGTTATGCCTCTCCGGACTCGATGATAAACCCAATGAACTTCGTACCACCGCGATGATTAGAGGGCGGATGTGTGAATTACTGGCGAAACATTATAAAGGCCATGCCGATGTATTTTTCGCCGCGGGTTTGTTTTCCACACTCGATGCGTTAATGGATAAACCGCTTGAAGTACTGTTGCAGGACCTGCCATTAAGCGAAGAACTGCACTCAGCGCTTTTACACAAAGAAGGCCCGGCAGGTAATGCTCTGAATCAGGTACTGAATTATGAGCGCGGTAATTGGTCTGCAATTGATTATTCAGTGGCGAGTTCTGATGCCTTATTATCTGCGTATCTGGATGCACTTTACTGGGCTAAAGAGTTAAATCTCCAGCTAAACGATTAATGGCTATAAGCTGGTTAGCAACTCCTGAGGATAGCCCTTTTCCACCAGTCGATCAGGCGACATCCCATGGTTTGCTAGCGGCCGGTGGAGATTTATCCATCACCCGCCTTCTCAATGCCTATCGTCATGGCATTTTCCCCTGGTTTAACGCATATGATCCGATTTTATGGTGGAGCCCTGATCCGCGAATGGTATTTAATACCGATAAAATGCATATCAGCAAAAGCTTAAAAAAAGTATTACGACAAAAACCATTCGATATTACATTTGATCAGGATTTTAAAGGGGTTATGCATGCCTGTGCTGCGCCCAGACTATTAAAGTTGCCTGTTGAGCAACATGAAACCTGGATCCATAATGAAATGATTTCGGCTTATATGGAACTGCACCATGCCGGATATGCTCACAGTGTGGAATGCTGGCAGCAGGGAGAGCTCGTTGGAGGAGTTTACGGTGTCGCAATTGGGAAGATGTTTTTTGGTGAATCCATGTTCAGCTTTAAAACCAATGCCTCAAAAATTGCTTTAGTAGCTCTGGCTCAGCAGCTAAAACAATGGGGTTATCCTTTGATTGATTGTCAGGTATATTCCGAACACCTATCTCGTCTTGGCGCAGTCACTCTGCCAAGAGAAATTTTTGTGCAACAAGTACAAATGCTTTGCGCACTGCCCGGCCAGACTGGCTATTGGCAAACCACAACACTTCCTTTTTCCTATGAGCCTTGATTTTTACCAGGATCGTCCGCATGCCTGCTCATATCTTGAAGACCGGCAGGCGCGAAATATTTATCCCGACCCAATGCGGCCGCTGACAAATGCCTTATACAGCCAATTGATTCAGCACGGATTCCGCCGCAGTGGAGAACATGTTTATCGTCCATTTTGTCAATCATGCAATGCCTGTGTTCCGGTCAGAATATCGGTTAACCATTTCCGTCCTAACCGCAGCCAACGACGCTGCCTGAAAAAAAATGATGACGTCAGTCTAAGCATCCGGCCCGCAGTGTTTGATGATGAACACTATGATCTTTATCAACGCTACCTGGCGCATCGCCATGCTGGCGGGGGAATGGATAATCCAAGCAAAGACACCTATCTTCAGTTCCTCACCAGCAGTTGGAGTGATACGGCATTTATAGAATTCAGAACACCGGAAAAACTGCTGGCTGTAGCGATTACCGATTTTGTAAACGACGCTGCTTCAGCGTTCTATACGTTTTTTGACCCTGAATATTCGGACAGAAGTTTAGGTACCTTTGCTATTCTCAAACAGATTGAATTAGCGCAACAACAGAATTTATCCTGGTTGTATTTAGGCTACTGGATTGGTGATAGCCCTAAAATGCGATACAAGAGCCATTTCTCTGCATTACAGCAATTTGATGGCCAATGGCGCGAGTTTGATAAAAAAGCTTTGAATAATCAGTAATATTACGGCAAAATGGATCTTTTAATAGTTAGGTAAAATCAGACCTGTATGGCAAAAGAAGATCATATTGAATTCGAAGGCACTGTCATTGACACCATGCCCAATACCACTTTCCGTGTTGAACTGGAAAATGGACATGTTGTTACAGCACATATTTCGGGAAAAATGCGTAAAAACTACATCCGCATTCTGACCGGAGATAAAGTGACTGTGCAGCTGACCCCGTACGATTTAAGCAAAGGCCGCATTGTTTATCGCGCCCGCTAACCGCTAAAAGTAACAACTGCTGTCACTAAAAGTTGTTGTTAAACTCCGTTTTTAATGCTGTCGCCAGGCAGCTGCAATTGCCAAACCTAACATCCCCACAAAGGTCAGCAACGTCCAGGCAGGTATACTGAGGGTCAGAAATGTCCAGGATATTTCCGCACATTCTCCTGAACCGCTCAGCACCATGGACAACGCATCGGTCAACGGAAAGTTTTCCATAATAAAACCCATTCCGGGGCCGCAACTGGGTACCTGATCGGCAGGCAAACTCTGCAACCAGACATGTCGTGCTGAAACGGCCGCACCGAGTAATGCCGTTAAACCAATCAGACCCGCATAAATTTTAGTACCTGTTTTGGCAGGATTATGTATCGCTGCTATCAGAAAAAATATCCCGGTAACCATTACCAATACACGTTGCAAAATGCACAGCGGACAAGGCTCCAATTCCATTACATGCTGCATATAGAGAGCAGCCACAAATAAGCTGAAACAAAATAAAAATCCGCCAAACAATAGCTTGCGTGTGGTGATCAAAACGGTTTCCTCCATTGGATTAATTTGTGCTAAGTTAACCTAAAAACCGCATCAGATAAAGGGTTAAGTCATGTCAGAAAATAACTTCGAAGAAAAGTTCACAGCAGCCTATGACAAAATGATGGAACGTATTCAGCATTTTTTTGAGGAATCTGAAACCAATGCTGTTCCTACCCTGAAACAACGCATTGAACTGGCAAAATTACGCGCTATAGAGTTACGGGAAGTCACCGCAGAAGAAGCCGACAAAATTGCCTATTATGTTGAGCGCGATTTACATGATGCTGCGGAATATCTGGAAACAACAGGCAAGGAATTTTCCACCTGGTTTAATTTTGATTTGCAGCTCGTTGAAGCGCGACTATATGAATTATTTGCCTCTGTCGCAGACCGCACCCGCCTTGAACTCGGCCAGCTGGCCAGTCAGGCGCAAATGGCACAGCAATATCACACCGGAGAAATTACCGGTATAGGCACTTTATTCTGTGATTCATGCGGTACACAAATGCACTTCAAGAAAACAGGTCGAATCCCTCCTTGCCCGAAATGTCACCACACGGAATTCAGGCGCTATTCAAAATAAGCTTTAAATAAAATCTTCCGGCCAATAGAAAGCACCTTCTGCAACCAATTCGCAACAGACATCAGCTAATGCTGGGTATTTGCGTAATTGCTGCCAATCCTTTTGGTCGAGTTGAGATTTGGTGGTTAGCCATGACAGCGTTTCCCCTGCAGCCAACTCAACAAAATAAGCTTCACCAGCAACAAATAAATATGCCGTAGCAGCATCATTATGCCAGGCAAAGCGCAAATACCCATTGCGTTGCAAATACTCGCCGTTGTTAAACCGTCCATCCAGTTCCACCAGCGTCGGTTTATCGGTGATAAATTCGTCGGCCAGCTCCTGTAAGGTCGATTTGGTTTCCGTGACCAGGCGCCCTGCCGCTAAAGCCATAAAGCCAGAGTTTTCATTGATGGTTTTCAGCAATAAATTCTGAAACCGCTTTACTGCACTGTCATCAATTTCCGTTGAGGAAGACACTGTGCTTATATCGGCATCAGCATAAAGTTGTTCTGCAATATCCTGCTCTTGCAGTGTATGACTGAAGACATCGAGCAACTGTAACTGCGATGGGGCCCTAAAACCTACTGAAAACGTCAGGCATGGATTTAATGCCACTCCATGATGAGCATAGTGCGGTGGTAAATAGAGCATATCTCCAGGATGCAAATCCCATTGCTGATCCGCTGAAAACTGCTGCAATATACGTAAATCGGTATCATCTCTGAAAACCGCATTGGCTAACGGTTTATCACTGATCTGCCAATGTCTGGTTCCCTGCGCCTGCAGTAAAAATACATCGTAGCTATCGGTATGCGGTCCAACTGAACCTCCCTCCGGTGCGTAACTAATCATTACATCATCCCGACGCCAGTCGGCAATAAAATCAAAGTCTATTAGCAGCTTCTGTAACGGTGGATAATGTTTATCCATATCCTGGACCAGTAACGTCCAGTGAGTTTCCGGTAAAGCGGCAAAATCATCTTCATCAAAAGGACCATGTTGCAGCTGCCAGGGCCTCTCACCAAACTCTTGAATCAAACGTGATTCGATTTCTATTTCACCTGCAAACGCCGCTAAATCCTCTTGCGTCAGATCACTGACGGGCAGCGGAAATGCCTGACGAATCACTAACGGTTTCTTTTGCCAGTATTCATCGAGAAACTGCTGCTGAGTCAAACCGGTATTAAAAAACGCTGTCATAAGCTTGCTGCATGAAACTGTAACTGGGGGTAAAGCCTTGGGCCTTCATTGTGAATAACAACGCGACTAATGGCGGCGTAAGGCACTTGAATGCGAAACATTGCCTCCAGCGGCATTGCTAACACCTCGGCGAGAATAACGCGAATAACCCCTGCATGAGCAATCAGCAAAATATGATTATCGGTATGCGATTGCACCAGGGTTTGCCAGGCTTTATGAATACGCCGCTGAAACGCTAATAATGGTTCGGCATTGGCTGGTGTGTTATTTATCGGGTCATCATAAAAGGCATAAAACTCTTTTTTGTTCTGTTGCTCCAATTCATTGGCCGTTTTACCTTCCCAGTCACCAAAGCCGATTTCTATAAATCCCGCATCACATTGCAATGAAATTGCATGTTTATCAGAAAGTTCTTTGGCAAAATCAGCGCAACGAATTAATGTGGAACTGACTATTTTTTGCCAGGGCTGTTTATTTTCAGTTGCACAGCGCATCTGCTTCCACCCTAACTCACTTAAAGGATCATCCAGTTGCCCACGATAGCGCATTCCGCCCTGGGGTTCTCCATGACGCATCAAATCGATCACTAAAGCCATTGTTAACCAATAATTTCAACTTTGAGAATGACGTTATCCACCGCTGTGACCTGGACTCGAGTTCCCGTAGGACAATCGGGCCCGTGCACTTTCCAGGTTGAATCGTCGAGAATGACTTTCCCCTGTCCATTCACAATAGGGTTAGTCAAGGTGATAATACGGCCAACATGTTGTTCACCGCGCCGGTTTAATAAAGGTTCATCCGTGGCGATGGGATGTTTAGTGTAATAGCGGCGCCACAACACAATACTGAGGACCGACAATATCGCAAACATCAACCATTGAAACTGCCAGTTAATCTCAGGAAACAGCAGCAACACCAGACCGGTGAGAAAGGCCGCGATTCCCAGCCACAAAGCAAAAAAACTGGGCAGAATAATTTCCAGTGTAATCAACACTACCGCTAATACCCACCAGTGCCAGAAGTCGATAATGAAAGGCATATCAGTTCTCTTTACGTACGAAGGCTTCTTTAGCCAGTTCGGTAATACCTGCCAGTGAACCGATAACACTTCCAGCTTCCAGCGGCATCATAATGATTTTGTGATTATCGGCACTGGCCATGTCTTTAAGCGCTTCAATATATTTTTGGGCAACGAAATAGTTTACTGCCTGCACATCACCCTGAGCAATCGCTTCAGAAACCATGGTAGTAGCTTTGGCTTCTGCCTCTGCCAGGCGCTCACGTGCTTCCGCATCTCGAAAAGCCGCTTCACGACGACCTTCAGCATCCAGTACTGCAGCCTGTTTCTCACCCTCTGCCCGCAAAATTTCAGATTGACGATGTCCTTCAGCTTCGAGAATATTGGCACGCTTAATCCGCTCCGCTTTCATCTGACGGCCCATGGCCTCAATCAGATCAGCAGGTGGTTCGATATCCTTAATTTCAATCCGGGTAACTTTTATGCCCCATGGGGTTGTTGCATCATCGACAACTGTTAGCAGACGTGTATTGATTTCATCACGTTTGGATAGCAACTCATCCAAATCCATTGACCCCATCACTGTCCGCACATTGGTCATGGTTAAATTCAGAATGGCATTATCCAGACCACTGACTTCATAGGCTGCTTTTGCAGCATGGATCACCTGATAAAACACCACACCATCAACGCGTACCATCGCATTATCCTTGGTGATAATACCCTGAGAAGGAACATCCAAAACCTGTTCCATCATGTTGATGCGTGCGCCAACCTTATCAATCACCGGTACAATCAGATTCAAGCCTGGACGCAAAGTTTTGGTATAGCGGCCAAACCGTTCGACCGTATATTCCCAGCCCTGGTCTACTGACTTGACGCCCATTAAAACAAGGACAATGGCCAGTACCAGCACCACGATAACAAATAGCGAAAAACCTTCCATTACTCTGCTCCATTGCGACTTTTAATGTTCACTGGATGATACCAGCAAAGAGAATTATTAGGGCCGATTGATTGTTCATAGCCACACCCCAAAGAGCTGGGACTAGATTTGCCATCAGCAGTGGTGGCTATGAACAATCAATAAGCCCTTAGATCTTGGACATTTTGGGGTCAGCGTTAGACAATAGACAACATGATCATTCGGAACCGTTTTATATGAAATCTTTGAGTCTAATTCGTAGCATGCTTTTTGTCGCTTTAATGAGTTTTGGAGCCTTAGCACATGCTCAACAGTGGTATCACGTTGAACTGATCGTTTTTGAAGTACTCAATCCATCCGATAACGAACAGTCGCCGGTGTTTACCTTGCAAGACCCTGCCCCTCTGAAAGTGGGAATGGCCAACAAAGTCATTCAGCCAGCCGGTAATAAAAACCTGACAGATATTTCACAACGGCTGCGTAATTCAGCCGGTTATCGGGTCATCAGCCATCAAACCTGGCAACAGGCTGTTGGCAGTCGCAGTCGGGCACAAGCTGTGGCGATAGACTCTGATCGGGTTCAAGGACAAGTACGTTTTCATATCGCTACCTATTTACACGCGAGCCTGGATCTATGGTTACAGGATGGTGTGCGCTCAGTGGAAAGTGATTCATATCATACTTTGCATCAACCACGTTTAGTGGAATTGCGCCGTATCCGTAGCAAGCAGGTGCATTATTTCGATCACCCGCGGTTTGGCGCTATTCTGCAACTGATACCGGTAGCAACACCGGATCAAGTGCTCAGCAATATGACCGAGCCAGAAACCTATTCCCTGCCGTCTGAAGGTGAAGCTACAACAGCGGAATAACACCTTTCAATAATCGCCTTACCTGCCCCATCGACTCTTCCATGGTATCCAGTATGGCTTCTATCGTCAGTGGGTGTGAACTTAAACCAGCGGCCTGATTAGCCACAACAGCAATGCTGGCATAGGCAATATTTAATTCCCGTGCCAGCGCTGCTTCTGGCATGGCGGTCATGCCCACCATGTCAGCACCATCATTTTTTAATCTCTGGATCTCTGCCGCTGTTTCCAGTCTCGGTCCCTGTGTTACCGCATAAGTTCCGCCATCGATAACTGTCATTTCTTCACTATTAGCCGCAAGCAGTATTTGCTGACGCAGTGTTTCATCAAATGGGTAGGTAAAATCAATATGCTTATCGGCTGAAAAATCCTCACTGGCAAAACTAGAATCCCGCCCCCAACTGTAATCAATCAACTGGTCCGGTAATGCGATTGTTCCCGGCATATAGGGCTCCGTAATACCACCCACCGAAGCAACAGCAAGTATTTGTTCTACCCCTAACTGATGAAACGCCCAGATATTCGCCCGATAATTAATTAGATGTGGTGGAATCGTATGATGTTCGCCATGTCTGGGCAGAAAAGCCACCGTTTTGTTGGCATAACGACCAATCATTAATGGTGCGGAAGGCTCTCCAAAAGGCGTTTCCCGCTGCATTTGCTGTTCCAGGACCAATCCCTCCAGCTGGCTTAACCCACTGCCTCCAATTAATCCAATCATGATGCATTCTCCTTGACGGCAAAGATGCCAGGCGCATTTCGTAAATAGCCTTTGTAATCCATACCGAAACCGAAAACATAGCGATCAGGAATTTGTAAGCCAATATATTCCGGTTGAACGCCATATTTATTGCTGTGTTGTTTATCTGCCAATACCACTGCTTTTACAGAAGTCGCGCCAGCCTGCTGACAAAAGTTACGCAAGGCATCTAAGGTAATGCCCTCATCGTAAATATCATCCACTAACAACACATACCTGTTATTAAGATCAATATTAGGCTTGGCCCGCCAATTCAGTTCGCCGCCCACTGTTTTATCACCGTAACGTGTCGCATGAATATAGTCTGTTTCAAGCGTAAACTGCAGTTTCGGTAATAAATGCCCCATGGTCATCACCGCACCGTTCATTACGCAAAGCAGCACAGGATTTTTGTCGAGATAATCCCTGTTCAACTGCATGGCCAGTTGTTCAAGACTTTCATCAATCGCCTGCAGAGTAAATAAACACTCTGCTTCGGGCATTATCTGCTTCATTTACTTCACCTATCGCTATTAACATCAGGCAGTATAATAGGCTGTTTTGATTACAGGAAAGCCAAAATGGCACGTTTTTGGCCGATTCTGCTGTTTATTGCGATATTTATTTTCGTCTGGCTGCAGCCTGAAAAACCGCAATCGGAAACTAATGCGTCGGAAATATCCTCTCCTCAGCGGGTTATCAGCCTTGCTCCCAGCATTACTGAAACGCTGTTTGCACTGGATGCGGGTGATAAAGTCGTAGCGGTAACCGACTACTGTCAATACCCCAATCAAGTGAAAAAACTGCCCAAAGTTGGTGGTTATCTGGATCCCAATCTGGAGCAGATTGTTCGCTTGAAGGCCGATATAGTTATCCTGCTGGAACGTCAACAAAGCTTAAATAGGCAACTGCAGCAACTGGGGATACAAACGCTCAGTATCGATAACTCAAGTCTGACCGGCATTCGAAACAGCATTATCGATATTGGCTCCGCAGTTAATAAAGTGTCATCGGCCAGACACCTGGTCAGCGAGTTTGATAATCGGCTAGAAGCAATTAAACAGAAAGTCCGAGATCAGCCTGAACCAACTGTTTTGCTGGCAATAGCCCATAGTTCACATACAGATTTTCTGGATAAGGTATATATCGCCGGACAACAGGATTTTTATAATGATTTATTGTCTTTTGTTGGTGCAAAAAATGTCTTTCACGGACCAAATATAAAAGTGCCGGCGGTTTCCACAGAGGGCCTGTTACGGCTTAACCCTCAAATTATTGTCGATATTTTTCCTGGCGAAGAAGTGTATTCACCCGATCTCACCAAGCTAAGGCAGCAATGGCAGAGGCTGGATAAAATGGATGCTATCAGCAATAAACAGTTACATATTATTCAAGCTGATTATGCCGTAATACCCGGCCCCCGAATCATCCAACTGGCAGAGGATCTCGCTCGGATATTTCATCCACAACTGGATTGGGATTCATCTCAAAATGATTAGCTGCAGCAATATTTCGGTAACAATCGGCGATAAAACACTGATTGAAGACATCAATTGCGATATTGCCCGTGGCGATTACCTGTGTATTGTGGGACCTAACGGCTCTGGAAAAAGCACGTTTTTGAAAACCTTATTAGCGCTTCTGCCTGCATCCGGGGGAAAAATATCCGTTGATGGAGAAACGCTCTCACATTACAGCCATAAAAAACTCGCCCAACTCATCAGTTATGTGCCTCAAACCGGGGGTAGCCACCTGAGCTTCAATGTTGAAGAATTTGTTCGGATGGCAAGATACAGTTATCACCATGTCTTTTCAGAGTGGCAATCGCAGGATCAGGACGCCGTAGAAAATGCGCTCACTATTACCGACAGCCACCCCTTTCGCTTGCGTAAAATGTCGACTCTTAGTGGTGGAGAGTGCCAACGGGTAATGATTGCCGCCGCCCTGGCGCAGGATACGCCGGTTTTGATGTTGGATGAACCAACTGCCTTTCTGGATCCCCATCACCAGGTTGCTGTACATCAATTGATCCGCAAACTGAATCAGCAACTGCAGAAGACGATTATCGAAGTGACTCACGATATCAATCATGCCGCACAGCATAGCAAACATGTATTGGCCTTACTGGAAGGTAAATGTCTGTGGCATGGTCCTGCTGAACAGTTTTTAGATGCCGAGCGCTTACACCAGCTTTACCAGCAAGCGTTTGTGTTTGCCAAACATCCACATCATGAGCGGTTGATTGCTGTGGCAGATGAATCATGAGCATAAAACGTAAACTCATCGCATTAAGTCTGTTTACCGTTCTGGTGGTAATTATCAGTCCGTGGGTAGATTTTGCAGCGGCTGGTTCGACAGAAATCCAGCAAATGATTATCCATGAGTTGCGGATCCCAAGGGTGTTATTTGCATTTACCGCAGGCTGTGGACTGGCATTATGCGGCATGGTATTTCAGGCAATGTTTCGTAATCCGCTGGCCACTCCATTTACCCTCGGCGTTGCCAGCGGCGCCTCATTAGGCGCAGCGATCAGTGTCTATGCGGGCATCAGTTTTACGATATTTGGATTAAGTGCCACCAGCCTCAGCGCCTTTGCCGGTGCCTTGATAGCCATCAGTTTTGTTTACAGTATCAGTCGGTTTCGTTTTGGCTTTTCCGGCGAAACCTTATTGTTAACCGGTGTGGCTATCAGTTTCTTCTTTTCCAGTCTGATTCTGTTTATTCAATATCTCAGCAATGTTGCTGATTCATTTCAAATTATCCGCTGGTTGATGGGGAGTTTAACCGTCGTCGGTTATCAGGAATTAAAGCAGCTATTACCTTTCGTTACACTGACGGCAGTAGTAATTATTTATCTGAGCCGCGAACTGAACCTGCTAATGGCCGGTGATGAAATAGCCACAAGTCGAGGCGTTTCAGTGAAATACGTACGCTACGCATTATTTTTTGTTACTTCGTTGTGCGTGGGGGCTATTGTTGCCTTATGCGGTCCTATTGGTTTTGTCGGAATGATGGTGCCACATATCTGCCGATTGATTATCGGTGAAGATCATCGCTATCTGATACCGGCGACATTGCTTTTTGGCGGTAGCTTTCTGGTGATTTGCGATACGCTTGCCAGATTGGTTATTGCCCCTGCAGAGTTGCCTGTCGGGGTCATTACGACGTTATTAGGCGGACCGTTTTTCCTGTGGCTGTTGATGCGATATAAATCACAGCATTAAACAGCCCCTAGGGCTTGTTTATCTTTCATATCCACCACTGCTGGCGACTATTTTTGTGTCCGACAAGACGGAAAGCACGCAGTGTAGCCACGCTACATAAGTGATTGACAACGCAGGCGGTCGCAAAAATAGTCCCAGCCCTTTGGGTTGTGACTGAAAAAGCGCCACTCTGCGTTGCTCGTCGCTTATTTAGAACAACTACAAAAACGCCGGGAGCGTTTTTGAGCGTAAGCCCCAATGGGGTGAGATACATGGATGTATCTCACAAAAGGCGCTCCTCGTGCCTTGATTGACGTTTTTTCAGCTCACAACAGAGGCGGAGATGAAAGATTAACAAGCCCTAGCCTTCGGCAATTTCCTGCATCAACTGTTGCGCCTGTTGATAAAAAATGGCCATCTGATTTTTATATTGCTCGCTAAATTGTTGATGATGCAGTTGCATTTTATGGTGCAGTTTTCGCAATCTATCGTGAAACGCCCGTTGTTTTTCTAAATTAATATAACTGTCACAGCTGGACAGACAATGCGGGTCGAGTCCGCATTCATAGCGGTTAATGGTTTTTTCATGTTGCATAATTAATTCAACATGTTGATCCAGCTTGGCCGTATGTTCGGGTAAACTTCTTTCCAGTTTGTGCAGAACGGCTATTAATCTCTGAGTATGATGGGTCCAGGAATCTGCATCGGCCAACCAGCGAAGATGATCAGCCCGCCACTGTTCACTTTCTTCTTTGAGTTGTTGCAATTCATCCATTTCACACCTCAATGTGTTGATTGGTACAATCATTTACTGCTTGCTAAAGCTTACTGTCAAGTGAGCATACCCGACCTGATAATTTCCCTGTAAAATGTAGGGTCTGTTGTTTTTTCAAAGCCGCCTCTGTTGTGAATTGAAAAAACGTCATACAAGCCACGAGGAATGCGGTTTGGTTGTTTCAAATAAATGACGAGCAACACCGAATGGCGTTTTTTCAATCATAACCCGAAGGGCTGGGACTATTTTTCCGACCATCTGCGTTGGAAATGATTTATGTAGAATGACTACACCGCATCATTTCCGCCTTGTTGGACGAAAAAAATAGCCTCCAGCAGTGGTGGCTTTGAAAGAACAACAGACCCTAAGGCTTTTAACTCTTTACGGAATATTTCTATGGCTCAAACTGTGGTCTGTGCATTGTATGAATTTGTCACTCTGGATGATTATGCTGCGATTAAACCCTCGCTGCTCAAATTCATGCTGGATAATGAAGTGCGTGGCACCTTATTACTGGCACAGGAAGGGATAAATGGCACCGTCGCTGGTTCGCGACAATCTATTGATGCATTGCTGGATTATTTACGCGGCGATCCCAGATTAAAGGATTTAAGTTACAAAGAGTCGTATACCGATACTCCCCCTTTTCTGCGAAGCCGGGTGAAATTAAAACGTGAAATCGTCACCATGGGCATCGAAGGCATTGATCCGAAACAGTCGGTCGGCACCTATATCAAACCCAAAGACTGGAACAAATTAATCAGTGATCCTGAAGTCTTACTGGTCGATACCCGTAATGACTACGAGGTAGAAGTTGGCACTTTCAAAAACGCGGTTAACCCTCACACAGAAAGTTTTCGTGAATTTCCAGAATATGTAAAACAGCATCTGGATCCGCAAAAACATAAAAAAGTTGCGATGTTCTGTACTGGCGGAATTCGCTGTGAAAAATCCACCGCTTATCTAAAAGAACAGGGGTTTGAGGAGGTTTATCATCTGGAAGGAGGCATTCTCAAATATCTGGAAGATGTGCCCGAACAGGAATCGCTGTGGGAAGGTGAATGTTTTGTATTCGATGAACGGGTCACCGTGAATCATAGTCTCGAAAAAGGCGAATATGATCAATGTCACGCCTGTCGGCTACCTATCACCGAAGAAGACAAGCAAAGTGAAAAATATCAGCGCGGTGTGTCCTGTCCACATTGTTTTGATAAAACCACGGATGATCAGAAAGCCCGCTACGCAGAGCGTGAAAAACAGATCCAGCTGGCCTTGCAACGTGGTGAAGCGCATATCGGCATGGAATCCAACGAAGCTGCTGAATTACATCGTCTGGAGAAAATCCGTCGTAAAGAGCAGGATCGACTCGCTGCAATGAAAAAACACCATCGATGAGATTATTCACTGCCCTGCTTTTTTATGTCCTGATCATTCCACTTGGTTTTGCTCAACCTCAAAACGCAGCGATTGCTTCAGCACATCCTTTAGCCACCCAGGCCGGTTTTGAAATTCTGCAACAAGGTGGCAACGCCTTTGATGCCGCCATTGCAGTAAGTGCTGCGCTTGCAGTTGTTGAGCCTGCCGGCTCTGGTCTTGGAGGTGGTGGATTCTGGTTATTACACCGTGAAACCGACCAATTGCAGATTATGCTGGACAGCCGCGAAACAGCCCCCTCCCAGGCACACCGTGATATGTATCTGGATAACAACGGTGAAGTGGTTCGTGATTTATCATTAAATGGACCTCTGGCGGCTGCCATTCCGGGAACCCCCGCTGCATTGGATTATTTAACTGAACATTATGGCAATTTACCGTTATCCATCACCCTCGCACCTGCAATTCGTTTTGCCAGAGAAGGTTTTGCTGTCACGCCACGTTATCAACGCTATATGGGATTTAGAAAACAGGCGTTAAATGCCGAAGCTAAAGCGATATTTTTGGACAGCGAAGAAATTCCTGCCTTAGGTTCCATCATTATCCAGCAGAATTTAGCCAACACTTTAGAAGCCATTGCCTTAAAAGGTCGGGATGCTTTTTATCAGGGTGAAATTGCCAAACAGATGGTGGAATCAGTACAAGCCGCTGGCGGTATCTGGACAGAACAGGATCTAGAGAATTATCAACTGAAAATCCGCCAGCCAGTCACGACTCAAATTGCAGGTTATACCATCACCACTGCAGCCTTACCCTCGGCAGGCGGTCAGTTGATAACTTTGATGCTGAATCAATTAAATACACTGAATTACTGGCAGGCTGACCCACAACAAAAGCGTCATTGGTTAATTGAATCCATGCGTCGGGCCTATCGAGAACGCACCGTTCATCTTGGTGACAGTGATTTTATTGATGTTCCGGATTATTTACTGGATCCCGCTTATGCCGCCCAGATAGCTGAGGACATTGATCCCGATAGCGCCAGCAAAAGTGATGAATTAGCTGATGCGTTCAGCAACAAAGGCCAGGACACCACACATTTTTCGATTATTGATCAAGATGGCAACCGGGTATCCGCCACGCTGAGCATCAACTACCCATTTGGTAGTGGCTTTGTGGCTGGAAATACCGGAGTTTTACTCAATGATGAAATGGATGACTTTTCTGCGTTAAGCGGGAGCCCCAATGCCTATGATTTGGTGAGTGAATCCGCCAATGCCATTGAACCGGGCAAGCGTCCACTATCCAGTATGACACCAAGCTTTGTCGAAAATGATCAGCGATTGCTGGTCATTGGCACCCCCGGGGGCAGCAGAATTATTACCATGGTGATGCAGGGAATATTACATTTTATGGAAGGTAAAGATGCTGAAGCAATTGTTGCGGCACCGCGATTGCACCATCAATATCTGCCAGACCGAGTGCAAATGGAAACACCCGGTCTGAGCGAGATGGAGCAACAGGATTTAACAGACCGAGGTCATCAACTGGATGTGTTAAACCGTCAATTTGGCAATATGCAGGTCATTGTGGCTAATAAAAAGACCGGCAAACTCAGCGCCGCCAGCGACCCTCGCGGTGAGGGTATGGCAAAGACTGAGCAGATTATCGTTAGAGACTGAACAATTACAGTTTCATCTCAGAGGGCATGATGCCTTTTCTGGATTGAACCAACGCACTGCCTTCCAACACAATCAACGCAATCAACGTAAGTGAAATGGGCACTAATGCAAACCAACCCAGCACTGAGCGTTGAATAAAACGCATGCTTTCATCCGCTTGTGCCATCAATAAAAATGAGCCGATACCAAATATCACTCCGGCCACCAGATAAGCGCCCAATAAATACATACTGCGCTTCCATGCCAGCTTCCAGTGCGCCTGAACCAGTGCTGTCTGATCATGGGAGTTGTAGGCTTTGTAGGCTATGGAGCCAATCATCATCAGCGAGCCCAACAGCGATATTGAGAAAATCAGCCACAGGTTTTCGGTACCAAACAGAATCGCCGGAACCAGGAAATGAAATATCGCCACGTTGAACATTAAGCGCTCATGTGGCTTACTGGCATCATGGTAGATTTCAGACATAAAATGTTCCTCTGTTTATAAAGGCCGTTTTGACATGTTGCACCTGATTGACAGTCATTGCCATCTCGACTTTGACGATTTCGACAAAGATCGAACAGACATTCTGCATAACTGTGCCAGGTCAGGTATCGAAAAAATTGTCATCCCCGGCGTGACGGTGAACAGCTGGCCCAGACAAATCGAGTTATGCAACAGTAATCCGATGCTATCGCTGGCCCTAGGCTGCCACCCGATGTTTATGGATGATCATCCGGATAATGCAGCAGAGCTACTTGAGCAAGCCGTGAAACAATATCAGCCTATTGCCATTGGTGAAATTGGTTTGGATTTTTATGTTGCAAATGCCGACATCCCCTCTCAACTCATCTTATTTGAAGCACAGATTGATATTGCTGTTCAGTTTGATTTGCCGGTTATCCTGCATGTACGCAAAGCCCATGATGACGTTTTAAAAGTACTTCGCCAGAAAAAATTATCCGGCGGCATCGTGCATGCTTTCAGCGGCAGTGCCCAACAGGCAGAACAATACCGCAAACTTAATTTTTTATTGGGTGTTGGAGGCGCGTTAACCTATCCACGGGCACAGAGACTGCAACGCCTGTTTACTGAATTACCGCTCTCACAAATCGTGTTGGAAACGGATGCGCCAGATATGCCACTTTGTGGTCATCAGGGAGAACGCAATACTCCTGAAAACATCCCGGTTATCATGGAAAAACTAAGTCAATTACGTGATGAATCAGCGGAGTATATTGCTGAAATCACCACGGCAAATTGTCGACAACTATTCAATATCTGACTAGGGCTTGCTTATCTCTCATCTCCGCCTTTGTTGAGAGCTGAAAGATAAACAAGACCTAATCGTGGTGTTCAGTAATTTCACCTTCGGTAAATAAATAATCACGCAGATGTTGATCCATTTTTTTGTCCTTACGACGAATCCATTCCAAAGCCATCGCAGCATGTTCTTTCTCTTCGTCACGATTATGCTCGAGAATTTTCTTCAACTCAGGATCTTTACAGGCATCAACCCGCTGGTTATACCAGTCGACCGCTTCCAATTCTTCCATAAGCGAAACTATGGCGCGGTGCATATCCTTGGTTTCGTCTGATAATTCGCTAAACGGCTCATGATAACCTTCGTTTGACATATACAATTCCTTAGTATGAATAGAACCCGGATGAAAATAGCATGTCTATCCCGATAGCAACAATAACCTAAATCAATTCAGGACTTTCCATGACGCAAGGCAGCACTGAACGCATACTCCACGCCATTAACTCAGTCATTCTTGGTAAACAGCAACCCGTCAAACTTGCATTAGCATGTCTTCTGGCGCGGGGACATTTATTAATTGAAGATCTGCCAGGTGTTGGCAAAACCACTCTGGCTCATACTCTGGCCACAACGTTGGGACTCCGTTTTCAACGGGTGCAATTTACCAGTGATATGTTACCGGCAGATATTCTTGGGGTATCCATTTATGACCCCGAAAAACATCAGTTCAGTTTTCATCGTGGCCCCATTTTTACTCAACTTCTCTTAGCCGACGAAATTAACCGGGCCTCTCCCCGCACACAAAGTGCGTTACTTGAAGCCATGGAAGAGCAACAGGTTACGATTGAGGGAGACAGCCATCCTCTGGAAGATCCTTTTTTTGTTATCGCGACCCAAAATCCCGCTCATCAGGTTGGTACCTTCCCCCTGCCTGAGTCACAGCTTGATCGTTTTCTGATGCGTATTCAGATTGGCTATCCGGATAAACAAGCTGAACGTGCCTTGCTGACAGGCGAAGACAGACGTCAAATGCTCAAGCAATTGCAAGCTGAAATTACGCCACCCCAATTAATCCAGCTTCAGCAAGCAGCCAGTAAAATTTCATTAAGTGATGCGTTGATTGATTATGTGCAGGCCTTATTGGCCTACACTCGAAATAGTGGTCAATTTTATAATGGTCTGTCCCCACGCGCCGGATTGGGTTTGATTCAGGCCGCTCGGGCCTGGGCCATGATCAACGGACGAGATTTTGTTATTCCAGAAGATGTGCAGGCGATTTTCCCCAGTATTGTGCAGCATCGACTGCAAGCACGTGAACATTTGCAATCTGCAGACTGGGCAGCCGAGATCCTGCAGCAGGTTGCGATTCCCTGATGTTGCGCCAATATTGGCAGCGCTGGCGTCAACAGCAACGCTATCGGGTATTTATTTTGCCCAGCCGCTATGGATTGAGTTATTCGATATTAATCTTGGTGATGTTGCTTGGCGCTATTAACTACAACAACAGTCTCGGTCACTTACTGTGTTTTCTGCTGGTAGGTATCGGCCATGTAGCCATGCATCACAGTTATCGTAATGTCCGCCAGCTTGATTATCAGCTGGGCCGCGCTGAACCGGTTTTTTGCCAGCAGCCTGTTTTGTTGCCACTGAACCTGACCAATCATAGTCCACGACCTATCCGACAATTAGATATCGCTTATCTGCCATCAATCTCACGTTCAGGTTGGTGGCCGCTAAAACAATTTTCCCGGTATCTTCCTGTGTATAAAGCCCCTCAGCTTGCTGCAGAACAAACCAGCCTGCATCTGATTCCAATACCCACCAATAAAAGAGGCTGGCAGGATTTAGGGCGAATGAGGCTTTCCAGTGTCTACCCTATTGGATTATTGCTGAGCTGGTTTTTTATTGATATCCGACAACGGGTTCTTATTTATCCCAGACCAATGGGCAACAAACCGTTGCCTCCACCTTCTGCTATGGAAGATTCCGGAGCGTTGCAGCATCAACAGGGTCTTGATGATTTTGCCGGTTTTCATCGCTATCGCGTGGGGGATGCCAGACAGCATATTGCCTGGAAAGCCTTGGCTCGAGATGGCATTTTACGAACTAAACAATTTAGCAGTCCTTCCGGACAAAAAATGTTGTTCAACTGGGACGATGTAGCCGATTTACCGGATACTGAAGCGAAATTATCACAACTATGCCAGTGGATTTTGACTGCAGATACCGCTGGTATGCAATACGGTTTAATCCTGCCAAAGCAATCGATAGCGATAGATTCCGGCGACCAGCATCGTCATTTCTGTCTGCGAAGTCTGGCGCTTTATGGCCAATAAACGTTCAGCTGAAATCCCTTCTAAATCGTCCATTCACTGGTTAATGGTGACATTGACGATTATCGCCATTCCGCATTTTTTCTATCAACCACTGTGGGTTGCTGCGATATTTCTGTTGATGATGGGCTGGCGATTAATGAATAGCTGGTATGGATGGCCACTACCGGCGGATAAACACCTGTTAAAAGTGCTGCATTCCGTCGGCGCGATATTGACCATTGTGCTGGTGCTTTACAGTTACGGGATTACCATCGGCCGTGATGCTGGGGTGGCTTTATTGACCACCATGGCAGCCTTCAAAATGGTTGAAGTTAAAAATCTGCGTGATGTTTATCTGAGTTGCTTCATGGGTTTTTTCCTGGTGATTACCCATTTTTTCTTCAATCAGAGCATTCCAATCGTCATTTTGATGCTGGTCAATGTGATCCTGCTGACCAGCTGTCTGATTTCTGCCAATGAATCGGACAGCTCCATTAAACATCGGCTTAAACAATCAACTGTGATGGTTTTACAGGCCATGCCACTGATGCTGTTATTGTTTGTGCTGTTTCCCAGGATTTCCGGCCCTATCTGGGGCTTGCCAAATGACGCTATGGATATTCCGGATAGTCTGCCCGACAGTATGACCTTAGGCGAAGTACCGTCGCAGAACAGTGCCGTGACCGGCATGGCAGACAATATTACCATCGGCAATATCAGTCAGTTAATTCAATCCGATGCCATAGCCTTTCGGGTGAGGTTCGACAACAATCAGTTTCCTGAGCGCCAGGACTTATATTGGCGTGGACCAGTGTTGTGGCACACTGATGGCAAGCGCTGGTTGCCATTAACTGACAATCAAAAACGTTATGAAAACGGCACGAAAATTCATGTTGCCGGAGAGCCTTTTTCATACAGTATGACCCTGGAGCCCCATGACAGGCGCTGGTTATTTGCTCTGGATTTCCCCACGGACTATCCGCAAACCATGCGGACCCGTCTCAGTGTGGATGGAGAGTTAATTAGCAGTGACGCAATCAAACAGCGCACTCAATATCAGTTAAGTTCTCATACTGAATATTTATTTAACCCGCAAAATGATCCCTATCTGCAATATGGATTAAATTTGCCAGAAGATCGTCATCCAAGAAGTCTGCAGCTGGCACGAAGTCTTTTAGAAAAAAGTCCAACAGATCAATCCTATATTGAAGCTGTACTAAATTATTATCGTCAGCAGGATTTCAGTTATAGCCTGACTCCACCAGCATTACGCGGTGATACCATTGATCAGTTTCTTTTTGAGAGTCGTGAGGGCTTTTGTGAGCACTATGCCGCCAGTTTTACTGTGTTAATGCGCGCCGCAGGTATTCCTGCTCGCATTGTGACGGGTTATCAAGGCGGAGAAATCAATCCGGTAGATCGGGTGCTTACGGTGCGACAGCGCGATGCCCATGCCTGGACAGAAGTCTGGCTACCACAACAGGGATGGATCAGAATTGATCCAACAGCTGCCGTCTCCAGTGAGCGTGTCGACTTTGGGATCCGGGATTTATTGCCGGCTGAACGTCGTTCTCCTGCAGCAATAGCCAAAAATGATCGCTTGGTAGAACTGTGGCAATCAGCAAAGAATAACTGGGATGCTTTGAATAGTGCCTGGGAAATGTGGGTCGTCAGTTATGGTCCGGATCGACAACTGCAGTTGCTGGAAAAGCTCGGCATGCATCAGCCGGACTGGGAAAAAATGATTCGCTGGCTGGCCATCGGCATTGTGCTGATATTTGGCTGGATTGCCTGGACAACATTGAAATTAAAAAACCTACCTCAGGATCGAGTCCAGCGTTTTTATCAGAAATTCTGTTTTAAACTTGCGAGGCATGGTGTTGTGCGTCAGCCCCATGAAGGTCCGGAAGATTTTTCCCGTCGCGCTCAACTGGCGCTTCCACATCATCAGCAACAGATTGCCATGATCAATTACTGTTATATGCATCTGCGTTATCGTGGAGAAGCTCTGGAAGATGATTTTATCGAGTCAGTCAAAAATTTCCGCCCACACCGATAGATGGCTTTTTCCACCTGCAAATTGCATCCCGATAGTTGCATATAGCTCAAGCGCTTTTGCCATTAGCTTACCGTTATCGGAAAATAGTGAATCTTAGGTAATGTTTAGAGGGAAACGGATGGCGCATAGCAATCCATTATTTGAACGCACCCATATCCTGCTGGGTGACACCGGCTTAGAGCGTCTTCAAAACAGTCATGTTTTTCTGGCGGGTATGGGCGGTGTCGGTTCATTTACCGCAGAAGCGCTGGCGCGGATGGGCGTGGGTAAAATGACACTGGTGGATCATGATGTGGTTTCGGCGTCCAATCTGAATCGTCAGCTGGTGGCACTGAACTCTACTTTCGGTAAATTGAAAGTTGAAGTGATGGCAGAGCGTATTGCAGATATTAATCCACAATGCGAACTCAACCTTGTTACTGAATTCTTAACGCCGGAAACGATTCCTGACACCCTCAATCAAGGCTTTGACGTGATCATTGATGCCATTGATAGCATGAGCAGCAAAACAGCTCTGCTGGAAACCGCATGGCGTAATGAGTTACCGGTATTCTCCAGTATGGGGGCTGGCGGCAAACTTGATCCCACTCAAGTGCGTACCGGTGATTTAATGAATACGTCCATTTGCAAACTCGCCAAACAATTACGTTCACATTTACGTAAACGCGGTGTAGGCAAAGGAATCCAAACTGTTTATTCCCTGGAATATCCTTTACCACCACTACCTCCAGAGGCAGTCAGTCGTGGTCGGGCACGAGCCGTTAACGGCACGGTGAGTTATATGCCTTCTATATTCGGCTTAACCCTGGCAGGGCTGGTCATTAATCATATTATTGGTGATGCAAGACGTGTCTGATCCGCAAAACGTAGTGAACTGCACAGCGTTTTATCAACAACACCTGCAAAAACTGCTGAAACCTTACGGGATTGAAATCAGACAGGTTGAAGAAAATGAGACTATTCCCGGCAGTTTTTTTGGCGAACGTGAAGCCGGTCTGCTAGGCAATCAATTATTGTTACGTCTTGATACGCCTGTTCACTCTGCCTTACATGAAGCTGGCCACTATATCTGTATGGATAATCAACGTCGCATAATGTTAGATACCGATGCTGCTGGGGATTATGATGAAGAAAATGGCGTATGTTATCTGCAGATCCTGCTCAGTGATTTTCTGCCTGAAATGGGTAAACAGCGAATGATGCTGGATATGGACAGCTGGGGCTACAGTTTCCGCCTCGGCAGTGCCGAAGCCTGGTTTGAAGAGGATGCGGAAGATGCCCAGCAATGGTTAATCAAGCATCAGATAATTGATGAAAAAAATCAGCCTACCTGGCAACTCAGAGTCTGAACCTTTTATTGCAGTGCCCGGCAGAGGTGCTTATAATGCCAACTGTCTTAGGGGAGTAGTCTACCTATCTTAAGGCCTGTTTATTTCCCATCAACAATGAGAAATAAACAGGCCTTAGTGCGTGAATCTGTCAACATACTTGTGTCCTCAAGACACATGGCAAATTCGTGTCATTCTGACGAGTGGCATTGGCAAGACCTGAGGCAAATAACAGCTCCATAGGCGGGTAGCTGCTATTTGCCTTTGGTTTTTTATCCCGCCTGAGTAACTAAATCATGGAAGCTTTTCTAGTTTCAACCTCTACCGTCGCATTGGCGGAGATCGGCGATAAAACCCAACTTCTTTCGTTATTTCTTGCAGCCCGTTTCCGTAAACCCATTCCTATTATTGTCGGTATTTTAGTCGCTACCCTGCTTAACCATGGTCTTTCAGCCTGGCTGGGGGTATGGCTCACCGAGTTTATCTCTCCGCAAATGGGCCGATTACTTGTTGGTATCAGTTTTATTGTCGTCGCCTTATGGATATTAATTCCCGATAAAGAGGAAGATGTAGCTTCAAATCTCAATCGTTACGGAGCTTTTATTGCGACTGTGGTGTTATTTTTTCTGGCTGAAATCGGTGACAAAACTCAAATCGCAACGGTCATTCTGGCAGCACAATATCAGCAATTCATGCTGGTAACCCTCGGTACCACTATTGGCATGATGTTGGCCAACGTCCCAATCGTTATTTTCGGACATCGCTTGATGCAGAAACTACCGTTGAATGCTGCACGTTATGCAGCGTCAATTGTATTTATGACGCTGGGGATAATGACATTGTTGCTTTGACAGTTGCAGTGATTACTTCATAAAGTAGAGACTTTTAACAGCATCTATGGAGCATCCATGAGCCAGACTATCAGCTCTCCGGTCACTGAGTTATTAGCAAACAACGCCATTCCTTTTGATGTGATTGAAATTCCGCTCAGTGAGGATAAAAAACCTATCCGCAATCTGGAAGAATTACTTAGCGGTCAGGGTCGAGATCCCAACTCTGTGGTGCGCAGTCTGTTATTTAAAACTGGTTCGGGTCAGTTTTGCCTGCTGGCAGTAGCCGGTGGTGGACGTGCAGATTGGGCGGCGCTTCGCAAACAGCTTGGCGAGAAAAAACTGCGCATGGCCGAGTTTAATGAAGTCTCAGAAGCAACAGGATATGTCGTTGGCGCCGTGCCTCCCATTGCATTGCCTGAAACAGTTACTGTGTTGGCCGATAACAGCGCATTTCAATTTGAACAGGTGATTATCGGCAGTGGCGTATTAGGCTATGCGCTTGCAGTAAGCGCCAAAGACTTACAAAAAATCATGTCGACCGTACCTGTCAGTGAATTTGTAAAAACCGAGTAAAGTTTCATCAGCTGGCGAGCATATCGCCAGCTTTTTCTTCCACTTAATCCAATAATTGCAGCGTTCGAGCCCTATATATCAGCATTTGTTAATTTAGATTTATCTAATTTAGAAAATACTGATATACTTGCCTTATATTTTTTACAAGGACATTCCATGAGCACGAATCCCCTGTCTTTTCCTGAAATGCACGAGATGCAAACTCATGCCAAAGCAGCGGCGGATTTACTGAAGCAAATGAGTAATGAACACCGTTTAATGATTTTATGCGCTTTGGGAAATCAGGAACTGGCTGTCAGTGAAATCAATCAGCTGGTGCCACTCAGTCAATCGGCATTATCGCAACACCTTGCCAGCCTGCGTCACGCTGAATTAGTCAAAACACGCAAAGATTCACAAACTGTTTACTACCGGCTTAATGGCGATGCCGCGTTACGCATCATCGCCGTGTTGCAATCGCTTTACTGTCCTGAATATCAAACTGCTTCATGTGGAGAAAAATCATGAGTTATTCCATCGAAAAACCAGCGAATGTGTTTATCAAAAATACACCCAAAGATTGCTTTATTGTTGATGTCAGAACAGCGGCCGAGGTTAAAGCGAAATCTTTGCCGGGTGCCATTCATTTGCCATTACAAAACCTCACCGTTGAAGCATTACAACAGGCAATTAACCAACAAACAGTAACACCTGACAAGATATTACTGTTATGTCACTCAGGTCGCCGAGCAGAAACGGCCGCCAAACAATTAGATGGCCAGGTTTCCCAATCACTAGTGGTTATTGAGGGCGGCATCCAAGCGGTTGAAAAGCTCAATGGTGACTGGGTGTTCACGCAAGGTAGTTCAGTATCGATAGAACGTCAGGTACGTATCGCTGCAGGTGGTTTGGTGTTAGGCGGTGTAATTCTGGGATTTGTTGTACATTCAGCCTGGTTTGCGCTGTCGGGGTTTGTCGGCGCAGGACTCATGTTTTCAGGGATCACCGATAGCTGTGCAATGGGCCTGATCCTCGCAAAAATGCCATGGAATAAATAATCTAGATGTTGCTGTTAATTGGCATTGTAATTGGCCTGCTGCTTGGCCTTACCGGAGCCGGTGGCTCGGTGTTTGCAGTTCCCTTATTGATATTGCTGGGTGACGTTTCAATTCATCAAGCGGTGACATTATCATTAGCCGCCGTCGCCACGATTACGTTGTATGGCAGTGTCCGAAATTTGGGCAATCAAACCATTTTATGGAAACCTGCAGCTTTATTAGCCGGGAGCGGAATGTTGGGTGCGCCGTTAGGGCAGATATTCGCCTCAATGTTAAGTGAGGTGCTACTGGTGGCAGGATTTAGCTTATTGGCAGTCATAATCGCTGTTCGCATGTGGTTAACAGCCACAACGATGCCGGAAGCCAGCAAAGTGGTGCGAAGCAGTCATTTATCGCTGGATAATGCAAAGGGTGTTCTGTGTAAATTCAGTCCCGACGGTAAATTTCAGCTGCGTCCAAGATGCATGGGTGGTTTATTGCTGGGTGGATTTTTGGTCGGCATATTATCCGGCTTATTCGGCGTAGGTGGAGGCTTTTTGATCATTCCCCTACTGCTGTTACTGAGTCAGGTCAGCATGGTACAGGCAGTCAGTACGTCTTTAGTGGTTATCACGCTGGTTAGCAGTATCGGCTTTATTTCACATCTCACATTCGGTGAAATCAATTATTTACCTTTTAAGTCACTGGCGTGGCTCATTGCTGGAGGATTGACAGGTATGTATGCAGGACAACTGATCAGTCACAGAATTGCGAATGCGCATCTGCAGAAAATCTTTTCTATTGGTCTTTTACTGGTGGCAGTAACACTGTTTTATGTGCAAACAACATAGGAGCATTCATCAACATGTTATTCAGACAACTTTTTGAAAAAAACTCATCTACATACACTTATTTGATTGCAGATAAACTTTCCAAACAAGCGGTATTAATTGATCCGGTGATAGATGAAACAGATGGTTATATTCGTTTATTAAATGAACTTGGTTTAACACTGAAAGTGGCAATGGATACCCATACCCATGCTGATCACATTACGGCTCTTGGCAAACTGCGGGAACTCACAGGTTGTGAAACCTATATGGGACAACAGGCAAATTCTTCCTGTGCCAATGATAGTTTCAATGATGGCAGTAAAATTGTGGTCGGTAAAATCACGCTCACTGCCCTACACACTCCCGGGCATACTGACGATTCTTACAGCTTTCTGTTGGAACATGACGGACAGAAGTATCTGTTTACCGGTGATACATTATTGATTCGTGGCACCGGACGAACAGATTTTCAAAATGGCAGTGCAACAGATCAATACCGTAGTCTGTTCGATAAATTATTGAAATTCCCAGAGGATACCTGGGTCTATCCGGCGCATGATTATAAAGGCTGGATGGTCAGTACCATTGGTGAAGAACGCGAGAATAATCCTCGCCTGCAAGTGAAGGATGTTATTGAATATAAAAATATTATGGACAACCTGAACTTGCCCAATCCTAAAATGATGGATGTAGCAGTACCGGCTAATCGCGCCTGCGGTAATCTAGTTTAAGCCGATTGAATGCAGTTACGCCCTTTCTGCTTGGCCTGATAAAGCTGTTTATCTGCCCTGCTGATTAATTCATTATGCTCATCATCATGCGATGGAATCATCGTACTGACTCCCAGGCTGATGGTGAGTAATTGACTCACTTTCGACTGTTCATGTGGTATTTGTTTTTTAAATAAAGCCTGACGACAACGCTCCGCTATCGACCACGCGGCATTTTCATCTGCTTCAGGTAATAGCATGATAAATTCTTCACCGCCAAATCGCCCGAAGAAATCACGCGAGCGTGCTTTGACGTTATTAAGTGTTTCAGCTACCTGTTTTAAACAGTCATCGCCCTGTAAATGCCCGTAAAAATCGTTATATTCCTTGAAAAAATCGATATCAATAATAATCAGTGACAATGGCTGTTTATTTTGCCGGGCTTTAAGCCATTCCGTTTCGATAACGGAATCAAACATCCGGCGGTTGGCCACACCGGTCAGGCCATCTTTGAAGGAAAGCTCTTCCAGTTCCTTTTGCAGCTTTATCAGTTCCTGCTCGGTCTTTTTGCGCTCGCTGATATCAAACATAAAACCGATTAATGATTCGACCTCACCATTTTCCTTTCGCACTACATGCACCACATCGCGGATCCAGACATAGTTACCATCTTTTGTCAGTGCGCGATAATCCGCTTCATGATCGATTCCTGACTTGGATTGGGAAACACAAAAATCCACCACCCATTGCCGTTCATCTTCATGCATCCGAGCAGCCCAATCTTCAACAGACTTCCAGCTTGATGGCTCCCAACCTAACAGAGCCTCAATTTGCGGGCCAATGTAAGTGAATTGCATAGAAGCCCAGTCTAATTTCCACGGAATAGCTTTAGTGGATTCCAGCAGGGTTTTATAGACATCATTTTCCGTGGGTACATTATTGATCAGGTCGGTCATGGCTCTACTCGTAAAAACAGTTAGCGCAGGGTAATTATTACCACAATTTAAACAAGGTTTTTGTTTTTTTCTGTGCGTTTATTTAACGTATTTTTCTGGCGCGAATAGCGCGCCCTTTAACCTTGCCATCAGCCAGGTAATTCATTGCCTGTCGTAATGCCGATTTACTTACCGCGACATAACTCGACATATCAAAAATATCAATTTTGCCGATATCAGCGCCATCTAGTCCGGCATCACCAGTTAAAGCGCCCAGAATATCGCCAGGACGGAGTTTATTTTTACGCCCGGCATCCAACTGTATAGTCACCATATCGGCTTCCAGCGTAAAACTGTCATCACGATCCAGAGAAGCCAGCACATCACAGCGACAAGGTTTTTTCTGATATTTCTCAATCGCCAGCATGCGGGGTACTTCAGCTTCAGCAACCAGACTCATTGCCAGGCCAGACTCCCCCGCCCGACCAGTTCGTCCAATGCGGTGGATATATACTTCGGGATCTCGGGGCAATTCATAATTAATCACCATTTCAATCGCCTTAATATCCAGTCCCCGAGCAGCCACATCGGTGGCCACCAAAACCGGGCAACTCTGGTTGGCGAATCGTACCAACACCTGATCTCTTTCCCGTTGTTCCAAATCACCATGAATCGGCTGAGCATCGATTTTTTTGTTTCTCAGCATATCTGCGACTTCATCACACTGTATTTTGGTGTGGCAGAACACAATGGCGTTTTTGGGCTGATAATGCTGGAATAACATTATCAAGGCATTGTTACGTTCATGTTTTTTAATCTCATAAAACAACTGATCAATTACAGCCTGTTGATGCTGTGATTCAACCGTTACCCGTGCCGGATCACGTTGTATGCTACGACTAATCTGTTTGATGCTGTCGGGAAACGTCGCTGAAAACAACAAGGTCTGTCTGGAACTTGGTGTCTGTCCTATGATTTCCTGCATCGCATCGACAAAGCCCATATCCAGCATGCGATCGGCTTCATCCAGCACTACGGTTTTGACTTTATTGAGTTTCAAGGTGGCTTTTTTAAGATGATCCTGAATCCGTCCAGGTGTACCAACCACAATATGTGCACCATATTCCAATGAGGCAATTTGCGGGCCTAACGGTTTACCACCGCATAACATCACCAGTTTCAGATTGGGTATGCCACGCCCCAAACGGCGTAACTCTTTGCCAACCTGATCGGCTAATTCACGAGTAGGACAAATAATCAGCGCTTGAACAGCAAAGAAATCCGGTTGAATAGTTTGTAATAAGCCAATACCAAAGGCTGCGGTTTTACCACTGCCGGTTTTGGCCTGGGCTATCAAATCCTTGCCTTGCAGAATTAACGGCAAGCTTTGTGCCTGGACAGCAGTCATTTGCTTATAACCGAGTGAATCAAGGACAGTCAGTTGTTCGGCAGATAAATTTAACGATGAAAAATCAGTAGCAGACATGGGGAGCTTTAAAGAAGAGAATAAAGCGGGCATGATACCAAAAAGCTCGCTGAAACATTGCTTTACCTGAATTTACATTCAGGGCAACGAACCATCAACACGGTTACCAGTCTGATGATTATCAGCCAGCCAACTGTGAGGTAATGGCTATGTCATTCAGTAAAACCCTATTTGTTTCCGTTTTCAGCGCCAGCTTGCTTGGCGGGCTTATGCTGCTTTTGCCCAGTCAAAACAGTTATGCCGATGTGTCGGTGAACGTGCAACTTGGTCAGAATCTGCATAATCGACCTCACAATGGCTTTTCTGGTAACCGGCATTACCGCCATCCCTCAATCGGCATCACGGGTCACCGTTCATTTGGACTGGATCCCAGACTAAATCACTTTAAACAACCTCGTTATAAACCGTATTATCGACATTACGATACTATCCGGCCTCGTCATCGATCAGGCTATTATGGTTTTCGAAATAATAGTATCACCCTGATTGCACCGATTATTTATTCTCAGGGTTACCGTGACGAGGAACCGGTAAGACGCTATACAACCAATGCAACCCGGCCTGCTTCGCCATCAACTTCGTCTATTTCGAACTATTCCAATATTGATGGCTGGGAAGCGTTATCGCGCTATGAGTCAACAACAGCAATAAATGCATTTAAAGCACAATCCCAAAAAGATCCCAAAGCATCTTTGCCCAAAATTGGTTTTGCTCTGGCAACAGCTTTGCAAGGTGAATCAGATAAAGCATTCTGGGCGTTAAATCTGGCATTGATTGCCGATACCCGTGATCTGCGATATTTCAGTGCTGATTCAGGTCTGCGATTGGTCGTTGATGATTTACTGGACAATTACCAGAATAAATCACTCATGACCGCTACCTTGCTTTATTTGATACAGGATTACCGGTCAGCACAATCAACAATACAAACCGCACTTGATGAATGCGATAACTGCACCGGCACCCGAAGTTTGCAACGATTGATACAGCAACGTCTGAACGGATAGCCATAAAAAAACACCCTGTTAAAATTAACAGGGTGTCTTGTGATACTAGGGCTTACTAGCAAATCTAGCTCTCATGTTCTTCATCAAAATCCTGTTTATCCTTTGGGTTGGATTTTGATGATTTTGAGCTTTCTGTTTTGTCAGGTTTTTGCTCCAACTGAATGGCAGAATTTGAATCCGAATCTCCGACCATTTTCAGCGGCGCAGGTGGAGCCGATCCATCTTTATCCTGACCGAAGTAAATGGTCATATGCGGGAATGGAATCTCAATTCCTGCTGCATCCAGATGCTGTTTCACCAGACGGTTATAAGCCCGGCCAACACCCCATTGCGTACCCGGAAGGGTTTTAATCCGTACCCGAATATTGACTGAACTATCTGCCAGAGCGGTAATGCCATGAACTTCCAGCTCATCAACCAGAATTTTCTCACGCTGATCCGCATCTGCCATTAACTCGGCAAAAGCTTCACGCAGATGCACAATCACCTGATCGGTATCTTCACGATATGCCACGCCATACTCACCCACATGGTAAGCAAATTCGCGCATAAAGTTGGACACGGTATCTACTGATGAAAATGGAATCAGATGATAGGTTCCCGAAAGGTCCCGCAGACCTAAAGAGCGGATTGTCAATTTCTCAGCTGTACCAGTGATGCCACCTGCAGTAACAATATCACCGGAATTAATGGCATTTTCCATTTGGATAAACACCCCGGTAATAATATCTTGCACCAGTTTCTGTGCACCAAAACCTATGGCTAAACCAAGCACACCGGCACCCGCCAATAATGGTCCAATATTGACACCTATTTCAGCCAGCACAATCATAACGGTCATTATGATGAGAGCAATAGCCGCCGCGTTACGGAAAATTGTCAGTAATGTTTTGGCTCTTGCCGTTGGCAAATGCGTTTCATCACCAGGATTAAGCCGGTGCTCAATCCAACTTGCCAAAACTATCCATACTGCCATCGCTCCAACAAGAATTGCAGCCACACTAATCAATGTACCGATAGTGTGAATACCCGCCTCTGAGGCTAACCATGCGGTAAGGCTGAATATTCCCCAGGCATCCAAAATGACTGCGGCAACAACCACCACCAGCAAAATTCTTAAGGTTTTATAGATATTTGGTACAAATCCGTTTACCCGTTGTTCCAGCATCGGAAAACGAGAACGCAAATCTTCTGAAACATTTACCGGACGACCAATGGTTTTCGCCAGGAACTTCGCCAGCAGTCCACCGATCACCAGCGCGAGAATGGTCTGGAAAGTGGCCTTTAACATCATTGGCAGGGCATCCTCCGGACGCAGTAATAAAGCCACAGCTAACACAGCAAAATACACTATTCCCAGAATGTGCCAGCTACGTGCCAGAATCCCCAGACTCACTCTTGAAAAGCTGAATGAGGACTGTTGTGCATGAGAGAGCAAACGCTGTTTAACGGATACACGGTTTTGCATGATGACAACAACTGCATAGATAAATGCACTTAACACCACCAGTACACTGACCAGTTGGCCGACGACCGGATTAATATTCAGATTGACCAATGGCACAATCAGCAACATGCCATAACCAATATAGTTGGTTAACCGAACTAACCAGATATGCCAGTAAGTGGCACTTTCGGCAGATATTGGTAATAAACGCAGTGCATCATCACGTCCAGCAAATATCGTACGGAGTATGACTTTAAATATTTCAATCGCCAAAAACGCATTGAGGAATAGCGATTGACTGACATTCATTTCTCCATTGCTGCCAATGGCAAACAAGGCAACGGCATAACCGGCTACCCATGCTAAGGCTACTGTCAGTAAATCCACTAGAGCTGCCAGCAAAATCGCGCTGAATTTGCGAATTTCCGGATAGTCACCCTCCGCTTCAGCCCAATCATTAGCACGACGAAAAGCATGACGCGCCAGACTTCGCAGCACATAAAACATTAATAACGTGCTGGCAATCACCACCAGTAGAAAGAAGCTTTCATCCAGCATGTCCTGCCAATCAAATGTGCCTGCTTCATCAGAACCTATAGCAGCTACAGCAGAAAAACCCGTCCCAACTGTTGAGACAATCTGCTGGGCAACGGATTGGGTCGTATTGGCAATCTGTCTGGCAAACGTTGGTTCATCAACCAACTCTTCTGAAGCGGCTTCTTGATCCAGTGCTTCAGCCGCCTGTGCCAATTCGCGTAATTCTGCGATAAGTTTTTCACGGGACTGTTCATTTTCGAGTGTGTCAGCAAGCGCTGAGTAATGTTTTTCATTATTGGGCGGAGTAGCAGGTTCGGCCCAAGCCGTTTCGGTTATCAAACTGAATGTTAACAACAACGTCACCAGCAGAGCTGAAGTTAACTTCCATTTCATATCAAAAATCCACACGATACTGTGATCTCCTTTTGTTTGATTTTTTTAAATTTATTATTTGCCCAAAGGCTTTAGATTGATGCGAAGGTAGCAATCAATAATTGATTCAAGCCGTCAATTGGTTACTATCAACAGCTTAACAAATGTAGTTTTCAGTTGTAGGGTCTGTTTATGTTTCAAACAGAACAGAGGTCGCTAGGAAAGAGACACGACCCTGTGACCCTATCAAGGCGGAAGGGTTCATTACAAAACCGATACAATTTTCAGTTGTCCCTGTTCATTCACTTCCACCAATACGCCCTCTCCCGATAACACAAACTTGTCGAGAAGTCCGGATATATTGACCTGATGAGTGATATAGATCTTGGTATTAACAGTTTTCACCTTAGTAATATGCGCTTTCCAATCTTGCAGAAACTGTTGTTTTAAATGGCGATTTGATGCGTGAAAAAAAGAATTCAGTGCCGTCAGCTTTTGCGGTGGACCAAACCCCAGTAATTCTGCGGTTTCCAAACATCGACACCATTCACTGGAGAAAACCTCTGCCTCAGTAATACCTGATTCGCGAAGTTTTTGACCTATTTCTATCGCCTGTTCACGTCCTTCAGAAGACAATACCCGCTGAGTCTGGCATTCTGCCAAATCAAACCCCTCTGGATCACCGACGCCAGGGGCTAGCGCATGGCGCAAAATAATAACTTGATCTGCCATACTGGAAGCTGATGAAAACAGCGATAAAAACAGACCATAACGCAAAACTGTAAGCAACTGTCGCATTTAAACCTCTCGGTATTCCCAAAAGTAAATTAATTTCATTACCATGAATAAGGCATGTTTTTTTATCTAAAAAATCTTACTAATAAGCTGTTATTGATTCATACGTTAGAAAACAGTTCACTGCGCATTAGAAAAGTTAGGGAAAAATCAAGTCTCTGGAGCTCAAATGACACCTCATTCCATGCCTAAAAAATTGACACTCTTGTTGCAATTTATATTGTTTGCCGGATTTTTCGGGTCTATTTGGGAACAACAATGGCTCAATGCGATAGCGACTTTCGGCATTATTATCATCAGCTTATTTCCTGTATTACTGGCCAGAAAATTCAATGTTCATGTGCCAGCTATATTTCAACTTCTGGCAATTGCCTTTGTCTTTGCATCGGTATTTCTGGGTGAAGTACATGGCTATTACACCAAGTTCTGGTGGTGGGATATTGCTTTGCACACTGGCTCAGGTTTTCTGTTAGGTATTATTGGCTTTCTGCTGGTTTATCTACTGAATGAAAATGAATATATCCATTTACAGATGATGCCGGGGTTTATAGCTTTTTTTGCTTTTATGTTTGCTTTGGGTATGGGGGCATTGTGGGAGATATTTGAATTTTGCATGGATAAAATTTTGGGTTTGAATATGCAAAAACCCATGTTCGGTGATTACTCAGGCTTAACTGACACCATGTATGACCTGATTGTTGATGCCATAGGCGCTTTGTTTATTTCATTACTCGGCTACGGCCACCTAAAAAAAGCACAAGCCAAATCGTTTCTCGAACGCTGGATATGGTCATTTATCGCCAAAAACCCAAGACTGTTTATCAAAAAAAGAAAAACTGAACCAGCTAAATCCCAACGCTCCGATTAATGGCTGGATGCCAACTTGTGACAACTTCCTTAACATATCAGGATTATCTCTGATGTGCTTTCATCCATAGCACTCTAGTATGCCGGTAGATTGCTGTTCATCAGCAAGTTTCTCTGGAGTGGATATGGACAAGAGACCCAAGGTTTTACCATCATTATTCTTAAGCTTACTGTTGATCTTTTCGTTATCCGCATGCGATCAAAACAATGATGACATTCCGCAGATGGAAGCTGCGCCGATAATCGATGTAAACGAAATTCCCCTTTGGCTCGATGGCCAAGTGGAAATGTCACCACAGGAATGGCTGGTCAAACGTAGTCGTGCAGAAATAAACGATGAAACAGCTGAAATTGAACGCACAGCAGAATTGCTCATCAATGCTGCTGACCGATTTGATGAAAGTCATCGTATGATTGCCAATCGTGCCGCCCAGCTGGAAGATATGCTGTTTGAACATAACATTAAAGAAACAGCGGTTAACAGATTAGAGTGGTTTACTAAACTTCCGACGTTACAGACTCCACATAGCTTTTCAGCTCTCTGCCAGTACTATTACAACCTTCGCACTAAGGGGAAAACGGAAGACGAAATCATTCAGAACCTTTTAAGGCTCTAGTGCTTGTTTCCTTTCGTCTCCACCCCTCTTGGTGGTTCATTTCGCGATAAATGAGCAAATGATGAGATTTAGCTGTTCTGTATAAGTAATTTGTAACGCGGTTTGTCGAAAAAAATCGTCCTAGCCCTGCGCTTGCGACTGAAAATAGCACACGGTGACTTTGGGTAAACTCGCCTGATAATGGCAGCTCCTCTATAATTCAGAGCATATACTTTTTCTCTGTTGGGAAAGAGCCGTCTCGTTTATTCAATCATTGGAATTTATGACTTCTCCTCAAGCGAACAGTTATTTCAGTTTGATCCGCAACCAGTTTGGTTTACTGGCTATTGGTTTTATTGCACTTTTCTCTGGCAATCTTGGACAAAGCTTTTTCATTGGTTTGTTTCAATCTGATATTGCCCATTCGTTAAATTTATCAGCAGGTGAATTTGGAGCTGTGTATGCAGCACTTACAATGGCAAGCGGATTTCTGGTGTTACATTTCGGCCAGAAACTGGATTGGATTGCCCCCCGGCGTTATGCCTTATTAGTGCTGACAGCGTTATTGGCGGGCGTGATTTTACTGACCACTTCACCATGGCTGATTCCAGCTTTAATTGGGCTGGGTTTAGTACGGTTATGTGGTCAAGGGTTGATGACCCATTTTGGCAGTACATTAGCTGGCCGCGAATTTACTATTAATCGTGGTCGTGCTCTGGGGTTGGTCAGTCTCGGCATGCCACTGGGTGAGATTATTCTGGCACCCGTCATCGCATTATTACTTGGCTGGTTGAGCTGGCAGCAAATCTGGTGGGCAGTGGCCGCCGTCATTTTTCTCATTTGGTTGATGTTACTGCTTTTGGCGAAATGGCCTGAAGCTCCTGAAATCAAACGTGATAGCAGCGGTAACAAAATCAAAGGCCCCAACCCGATGCTGGAAAAACGTTTCTGGCTGATTATTCCATTGACTATGGCTTTGCCAGTCACTTTAACCGGTATTTTTATTTTTCAGTCCCAAATGACACTAGACTTAAATGCCACCACCACCGCATATGCCTTGGGTTTAACGGCAATGGGCATTGCTCGTTTTCCCGGCGCATTACTTGGAGGCCGCTGGATAGATGAGTTAGGGGTATCGCTTCTAGCTCGCTTGTACCTGGCTCCTTTTGCATTCGCTATCATTTTGGCGGTATTAGTCGGTGGCAATGCAGGTGTTTTGATTTTAATGATTGGTGCCGGAATTTCACTTGGCATGTCTTCGCCGGTGGTAGATAGTTTATTAGTGGTACTTTGGGGTCGTGAACATTTAGGCCGTGTACGTAGTGTCAAATCAGCTTTTATGGTGTTTTCAACCGGCCTGGCACCCGCTGTACTAGGTTTCCTGATTGACGGTGGTGTGCAATTTGAAGCGATTCTGCTTGGCATGCTGATATTTATGTTTGCGGGATGGTTGCTGGCCCAAGCTCCTATTCGTGAAGCTGAAAAAATAAATCATCATTCATTAAAACAAGATTAAAGTCATTCTTCTCGACGCCGCTAGCCTTAGAGTAGATCCATTCGAGGATAAGAAAATGACAATTAACACTGATCCGTTTGGCCAGACCGTCAGTTCGATGGCAAAGGATCCTGTAAATAAGCAGGAAGGCCCTTTTGGTCAGCAGGTTTCGGTTTTGGCCCAGGAAAAAAAGTTTTCAGTATCTGAGTCGAATAGCGAAATGAACCTTTCCATTCTGCAGGTCTCGTTTAATCTCAGTGACGGCAATGGTGATGGTGCCATGGCATTACTGTTTAAAACTGCTCTTGAGGGCATCAATGACTCTCTGAAGGCTGAGTTTGGCGAGAACGCCATTCAAAAAGCTTATGAACAAGGCGTTGATGTTTCACCCGAAGCGACTTCCGAACGCATTGTGCAAATGAGTACTGCTTTTTTTGATGCTTATTACAGCACCCGCCAGGATATGCCGCTTGAAGAAGCCCTGAAATCATTTGTCGAAGTGATTGGCGGTGGAATCGATCAGGGGTTTAAAGAAGCACGCGACATTCTTGGTGGCCTGAAAGTACTGGAAGGCGATATAGCAGGCAATATCGATAAAACCTACGATTTAGTTCAACAAGGCCTACAGTCCTTTGTAGAAAACTATCAAGCTTCTCAAGAAGCCTAAATACTTTTTACCGCCTCCCATCTCGGGAGGCGGTTTATTGCAACTCAGACATACCGGCTCTTGAGTTCTGCATAATACCCGCCATACTCTGTTTTAATATGCATTCGGAAGGACACTTTTCACCCGAATCATCCCGTGAATCTGCCACAGGAGAAAAACATGCAAGATAAACAGACCCTTGTCATTGGCGCCAATGGCCAAATAGGTAAGCTATTAATTCAAATGATGGCCGAGCAGAAAATGCCGGTGAAAGTCATGCTGCGTAACCCAGAACAGGCTGGTGAATTTGAAAAATTGGGGGCTGATGTTGTAATAGCGGATCTCGAAGCTGATCTGCCAGACCACGCTTTTGCTGATTGCGATAAAGTCGTATTTACGGCTGGTTCCGGAGGTAAAACCGGTGCCGATAAAACTATTCTGGTGGATTTATGGGGTGCGTGTAAAGCGGTTGATAAGGCAAAACAACATGCCATTAAACAATTTGTTATGGTCAGCTCACGGGATGCCGGTGACCCGGAACACGGCACCAAGGCCATTAAGCATTATAACATCTGCAAATATTTCGCCGATAAACATCTTATTGAAAGTCACCTGCCCTACACCATTCTCCGCCCCGGCAGATTAACTGATGGACCGTTAACGGGGAAAATTACCACTGTGCGCCCGTCAGATCAGGAGCAACAAGTTATTTCCAGAGCCGATGTCGCTGCCTGCATTTTACAATGTCTGGATCATTCAGAAACCGTTAATCAGATTGAAGAGTTGTATCAAGGTGACATGCCAATTCAAGAAGCTTTTATAAAATCGGTTAAAGGTCGCTTGGGTTAAATCAGACCAACCATTAAATGTCGAAATGAAGCTGTTGCTCGATCAAATCTATCAAACAGAATCAAGACGGATTCTGAGTACATTAATCCGCTTACTGGGCGATTTTGATTTGGCTGAAGAAGCCATGCATGACGCCTTTGCGATTGCCTTGCAGAAATGGGAAATAGATGGCGTTCCAGATAATCCCAGGGCCTGGCTGATATCCACTGCACGTTTTAAAGCGATCGATCAATTGCGTCGGCAGGCACGTTTTGACTATTCCATTGATACCGTCATTAATGAGCTGGTTGCTGAAGAGAATGAGTCGAATGAACAGCAGATTGAAGATGATCAATTACGTCTGATATTCACCTGTTGCCATCCAGCATTGGCTGAAGAAGCCCGACTTGCCCTGACCTTACGTGAAGTCTGTGGCATGACAACCGAGGAAGTTGCACGGGCTTTTCTTCAAAAACCGACGACACTTGCTCAACGAATTGTTCGCGCCAAAAACAAAATTCGTGAAGCCGGTATTCCATATGAAGTCCCTGAAACTGATCAATTAGCTGAACGGCTACACTCCGTATTACAGGTAATCTATCTGATTTTTAATGAAGGCTATTCAGCCAGCAATGGTGAGTTGCTGGTCAAACATGATTTGGCCAGTGAGGCGATTCGTCTTGGCAGATTATTAGCCCAATTATTACCTGAACCGGAAGTAGACGGTTTATTGGCATTAATGCTGTTACAGGATTCGAGGCGCTCTGCCCGGTTGGATGCAAATGGCGATCTGATTACCCTGGATGAACAAGACCGCAGGCTGTGGGATCAACAGCAAATTGGGGAGGGCTGTAAACTGGTCATTCAGACATTACGAACGCAACGCTTTGGACCTTTTACCCTGCAAGCCGCTATTGCTGCAGTGCATGCCGAGGCACCCTCTTTCGAGCAGACTGATTGGCTACAGATTGTGGGTTTGTATGATGCACTTATGCAATATGCCGATTCCCCAGTCGTCAGGTTGAATCGAGCTGTAGCAATCGCCATGCTGCAGGGCCCGGAAGCTGGGTTAGACACCATTGAGCAATTACTGGCCGAAGGTGAACTCAACAACTATCATTTAATCTATGCGGCTAAAGCTGATTTATGTCGACGCCTGCAGCAATTTGCTGCTGCCCGAATGGCCTATCAACAAGCGCTTGCTTTAACTCAGCAAGGCCCGGAGCAACGTTTTTTGCAGCGACGTCTTGCTGAATTATCAGTAAAAACTTCTTAGACCGAAAAGAATCCTGTGTTATTTATCTAGCAGTAATTTAACCAGCTCAGCTGCCGGAATCGGCCTGCTGAATAAAAAGCCCTGAAAGAATTTACATTGATGGTCCTGCAGGAATGTTAATTGTGACTCCGTCTCCACCCCTTCAGCAATTACCTGCATATGTAAACCATCCGCCAAAGCGAGTATGGCTCTTACAATCGCCTGGCTATTGATACCGGTTTCCAGCTCACGAATAAAATGCTGATCAATTTTCAGTACATCCAATGGCAAATCCTGCAAATAGGACAATGAGGAAAAACCGGTTCCAAAATCATCCATTGCCAGTCGCAGGCCCAATGCTTTCAATTGATGCATTCTTTCGATGCAGGCTTCACGATTACCTATCGCAACGTTTTCAGTCAGCTCCAGTTCGATAAAATCAGGGTTAACTCGTGTGCGCTTAAGGATTTCGGCCACATTGGGGACAATGTCAGGACGATCGAACTCAACGCCGGAAATATTCACTGAAATAGGTACCGGCTCAATTCCAAGGTTAGTAAATGATTTAATCAATTCACAGGTTTGTTCAAGTACCCATCGTCCAATTTCAACAATCAACATGGATTGCTCAGCAATAGGAATAAATTTGGCAGGCGAAATCATGCCTAATTCAGAATGCTTCCAACGGATTAATGCTTCAGCACCAATGATATTTTTATCACTATCAAATTTTGGTTGGTAATAAACGACAATTTCGCCTTTACTTATTGCTTCCCGCAAGTCATGTTCAAGCTTGATATTTTCCAGCGCTTTCTCGGTCATATCCGCAGAATAGAAGCGAAAATTTGCCCGGCCATCATTTTTCGCATAATACATTGCTGAATCAGCATACTTGAGAAGATCTTCAGGAGTAACAGCATCAGCAGGATACATCGCAATGCCCATACTCGCAGTGGATTTCACTGACTGACCTGCCACGATTGACGTTGTATCCACTGCTTTTAATACTTTATTGGCGATCATGTTGATAAGGTCAGGATTGTCTATATCGGTTATTAATACAACAAACTCATCCCCACTCATGCGAACCACTAAATCAGTGGTGCGGATACTGTTAGATAAATGCTTGGCGACTTTTACCAGTAGTTCATCACCGGCCGAATGTCCAAGAGAATCATTTACATTTTTAAACCGATCCAGATCCAGGAAAAACACCGCTAATTGTTTCGAATCACGATCTGCCCGAGCTATTTCCTGTTGCAATCGCTCATTTAATACCAAACGATTAGGTAAGCCGGTTAATCCATCAAAATGCGCTTGTTGAAAAAGTTTCTCTTCCCAGGCAGCATTTGATAAGGCCACCGCAATACGATCCCCAAAACTTCTGGCAATCGATTTTAGTTCATTGCCGATGACTTTAGGTTGCTGATAAGCAAAACTGATGGAGGCTGCAACCTGGCCATTCACCACCACCGGTATCACCAGATAAAACCAGTTCCCGGCCAGATTTAAAATCTTCAGGTAAACCGGTAAAAGCCTATTTTCGTTAATTTCCAGCACACTCCCCTGACTTTGCTGCAATTCAGCTAAATCTTCGTCGGTAATGGCAATCGACTGTTCCTCCAGATCATAATGCTGATCTTCATGACGAGTGTGGACCGCTACGAGCAATCGGTTTTCGGCATCAAATTTGGCAATCGATATCAGGTCGCTGAACAATATTCCGGGCAAACGATTTAAAGCCGTTTCCACTATTTCATCTGCATTAAGTACAGAAAGGATCTGTCTGTCGATTTCTGCCATGGTGGACTGAATTTCAAACTGGCTTCGCAGTCGTCGAGTCATTTCATTAAATGAATCCGCCAAAGCTTCAAATTCGTCTTTGCTGTCTACTTCAACCTGATAATCAAACTGACCATCTGCAATACGTTCAGTTGCTTTTTTTAAAGCGGAGAGTGGGGAGAGGTATTTGGCGATCAATTTGGTGCTGAGAAACGCGACTATTAATACTGTCAGCAAAATAACCGGTGGATACACTTTGGTGAAATAGTCAATTGCACTAAGTGCTATAGACTTTGGTTGGGCGTGCACAATAATCAGATCTGGAGAGGCGAACATATTGCCTATTGGTGCCTGCCAGAAGCCACCCAGGTAGACATTGTCTCCAATATTTTGATTAAAACTACCGCTGTATTTGTCGAGAAGCTCGGTTAATAATTGGTTTGGTACTAACTGGTTTGGTAATGAGCTGAACCAGGATTCACCTACTTCTGTCATCACTAAAAGCTGATTGATGCCCATATTATCGACTTCCCATAAGGCTTCGGGGTGTAATTCAGCCATTAAAATCCCGGCATCGGGTGTCTTTTCATTGAAATTTAACGCGATCCAAATTTGTTTAATTCCAAGCTCATCACTATCAACCGCTTTAATAAGGGTTAATCCAGAGCGAACGGCTTCGATTTCTTCCTTAGTGAGATAAGGCACCATCCGGGTATCACCCAATAAAGAGGCTCTTTGGCCAGTGCCTGTAATGATTGCTAAATCGTTAAACTGTTTTTGTATTTTCTGATCACGAAATAAATTTTGATCGCGTAAACCTCTATTGGAGCGTTCAATCCGATTTGCCAATAATCGTAAGGCACTTTCAGCCAATACCAGTCGATCAATTAATCGCAAGCCATAATCTTTACTGCTTTTTTGCAGTACATCATAGGATTGTTGATATAGCTGCTGACTGACTTGATGAAAAGACAATACGCCCAGAACTAAGACCGGTATTAATGATGCAACTACAAAAGACAACAGAATCCTTCGAGCAACTTTATTACGCTGATGGGGCATTTTTTTTATCATCAATGATTTCTTAAGCCTAAAAATCAGCCGCCAAACCTATAAACCGTCCGTCGCGCGCTAATATAATGTCATCCAGACTGGGTTTTTGAGATACCTGTTTTTGGGTTTGACCATCTTTTCCCATACTGTAGATATCATATTGCGTATTAATTGGATTGATATTGCGATCTTTTCTGGAGGGCCCTCTTGATTGTGGCCAATCATCAGCAATATTTAAATAAATGTAATTGTTACCCCATGGATCAACTCCATTGTCAGGTAAACTGCCAGCAATATCATCCAGTTTGTCGGGATAACGCTGATTTTGCAGATAGTAACGTTCAATAACGGATTGGATGGTGACAATTTGCGAAACAGCCAATGCATTATTCGTTTTATCAATATAGTTTTGGTAACTGGGTATCGCGATAGTCACGATGACCCCAAGTACAGCAATCACCAACATCAGTTCGATTAGCGTCATTGCCTTTTGTGAAGTTATATTCAACCTCTTTAGCCTCACAGGAAATCCTTCTTTAGATTGTCTTAGTAATTATCGAATTATCTTCCCTGATAGACTCCGTTAAATGCTAGCACCTACGCTGCTTATATTATGGTATTGGTTCACAAATCCGTGTTCTGTAATCCTTCTGGCAGAGCCAGTTTAACCGGGTAAAAAAACCTGCTATAACCTGAATTAATACTTTTTGCCGAGACATTACAATTAGCTAAGTTATCGGCTTGAAAAAAGAAATCTGTATTTTTTCTGACTGTCGATTTTACGTTTTCTTATTCGACTAGTTGATAAGACCACTATTCTGAGTCTTATAACAAGGAGAAATATATGAACGTAAAAAATGAAGTTGAACAACAACTGGAAAACTGGAAAAAAGCGGTTATCAGCCAGGATCTCGAACAAATCATGGCTTTTTATGCGGAAGACGTGCGAGCGTTTGATGCGATTGCCGAATTACAGTTTACCAATCGCAGAAAATACAAAGATCATTGGCAGCACTGTTTGGAATTGTGCACGATGACTAAATTTGAAATTGGCCAGCTTGATATCAATCAGGATGGTGAGCTGGCGGTATGTGCTTTTCTGAATCAATGTGGTGGCATGGATGAAAAAACTGGTGAAGAACAGGTTGGCTGGATTCGCGGTACTCAGGTTTATCAAAAACGTAACGGCCAATGGTTGATTATTCACGAACATTTTTCATTACCTTTTGATATGGCATCCGGCGCCGCTCTGTTTCATCTCACACCAGAATCAGCCTGGTAAGGAGCACACCATGAAATTTATGATTTTACGTAAAGCCGATGCCGATACTGAAAAAGGAGTGATGCCCAGTGAACAATTATTATCGGCCATGGGCGACTACAACATGCAAATGGCTAAGGTTGGAATATTAAGAGCCGGGGAAGGCTTGAAACCGACCCGTGACGGAGCACGCATTAAATTTCAGCAGGGTAAGCCATTAATTACTGACGGCCCGTTTACTGAAACCAAAGAATTACTCGCCGGTTACACTATTATTGAGGTCAACTCCATACAGGAAGCTCTGGATTGGGCCACACGCTGGCCAGTGGAAGATGCTGATGGCAACGTTGAACTGGAAGTCAGACAACTCTATGAAATGAGTGATTTTGCTGATGGGCCGGGTTTGCAAAAACATATCGAGCTTGATCAAAAAATCCGTAAACAACCACTTTCTACTAGTTCTTATCTGTTGTTTGATGGCAACTGCCGTGAAGCTTTTGCGTTTTATGCAGAGGTGTTAGGTGGCGATATTGTCATGATGATGACCGGAGGCGAATCACCGATGGCAGATGACATGCCTGCCGAGTTCGCTGACAAGGTTATGCATGTCTCTCTCCAAGTCGGCAATTGGATGTTAATGGGATCAGATTGCCCACCCGGCATGTTTGAAAAACCACAAGGTTTTCATGTACAGATTGCTTTTGAAGACGAGCCGCAAGCTGAAATCACCTTTAATCAACTGGCCGAAGGCGGCATGGTACATATGCCCTTTGAGCCAACATTCTGGGCCAGGCGATTTGGCATGCTGGTGGATCGGTTTGGCACGCCGTGGATGATTAATTGTGGTCAATGCTTACAAGGTGAGGAGGATTGAAATGAAATATCTGGCTTTGGTGTATTACCAGGAACAGATCATGAATCAAATGTCTCAGCAGGAATGGGACAGTCTGAATCAGGAATGTATGGCTTGTGGTGAAAAACTGCAAAGTACTGGTCATATGCTGGATGGTTCAGCGTTGCAGTCGGTCGAGACGGCCACCACTGTTCGTGTACGTAATGGAAAAGTGACGGTGACCGATGGACCTTTTGCCGAAACCAAAGAACAACTTGCCGGGTTTTATCTATTGGAAGCGCGCGATATTAACGAAGCTATTCAACTGGCGGGCAATATTCCACCAGCACGTTATGGCAGTATTGAAATTCGCCCGGTGCGTGAATTGCAGACTGAACAGAATAGCAGTGGCGGTAAAGGAGGTTCATCACCATGACGCAAAAACTGCAAACCTGTCTGTGGTTTAACCGAAACGCCGAACAGGCGGTGAATTTTTATCTGTCAGTCTTTGGTGGTCGCGAAATTGACCGGCTCTATTACAACAGTGCAGGCCCCGGCCCTGATGGTTCAGTGCTTTCTATCACGTTTGAACTCTGTGGCCAGCAACTGATCGCTCTCAATGGCGGCACTGAAGCACCGTTTAACCATTCAATATCATTATTGGTCAATTGTGATTCACAAACCGAAATAGACCAACTTTGGGAAAAACTGCTGGTAAATGGCGGCAGAACCTTACAATGTGGCTGGGTTCAGGATCAGTTTGGTGTCTGCTGGCAGATTGTGCCCGCTATGCTGGATAAAATGCTGCAGGATAAGCTGGGTGCTCCGGCCGTCATGTCGGCATTACTGACCATGAACAAACTGGATATCTCGCAGTTGGAACAGGCCTACCAGCGAGGTAACTAACATTGTGAGGCAATGACCTGACATCATTTGCTTAGAAAATGGTGTGAAGGTTTTACAGTTCATTTATCAGCAAAAAACTGTCTGCTGGCGTACTATAGCGCGCTATGCCAACGTAGCCTGAGGTTTGAAATGAGCGATTTACCTAATTGTCCGAAGTGTGATTCAGAATATGTCTATCAAGATGATCATATTCTGATTTGTCCGGAATGCTCTTATGAATGGTCAGCAGATACGGCAACTGACAAGGTCGAAACATCAGATGAGATCCTGGATGCCAATGGCAATGTGTTACAGGATGGCGATAGCGTGACTGTCATCAAGGATCTGAAAGTGAAAGGTTCTTCGCTGGTGGTAAAAGTCGGCACCAAGGTCAAAAACATCCGTCTGGTCGACGGCGATCACGATATTGATTGCAAGATTGATGGCATCGGTGCGATGAAACTTAAATCGCAGTTTGTGAAAAAAGTCTGACGCTTCGACAGCATCTTTGCAGCAATTTAAGGGCTCGATTAGAGCCCTTTTTTGTGGAGATTATTGATCGGCTAGTTTTTTCATATTTTCATTAATTTTGAATAATACGATCAGCAGCTCACACCAGATGCGCGCACCAACAGCTCCCGCCAGCATGGTAAAGATTCCCATAAGAAAACTGCCAAAACCACCCGTAAACATCATACCTAAACCAGAAACCAGCGCGGCGCCTAATAACAACCAGTAAACCAGAGTAATGATTTTAGGCGTTAGCATTGAATCGAAAAACAGGATATCTCTCACTTAGTTTTCTCCATAACATTTAATAATAAGTGGATGATCAACCAACATCCCTTTCAGTTTTTGTTTTACTCCAGAGCCTGAGGTGAGATACATGGATGTATCACAAACAGCTGTCATACTGCTTTAGTTGACGTCTTTTCAGCTCTTAACCGGCGAAGATAAAAGATCAACAAGCCCTGGTTTGGCAATAAATGAACATCATTTTCAATTCCGTGTCATACCAATAGAATTGGAATTAACCTCTCTCTACTGATGCCCAACATATCTATTGCCAACGCGTATAATGCCAGTTCTCTGCTTACATTTCTTGGCCGACGTCACGGAAAAACGAATTGAAACAACCCGCAACTGTCGAAAACATGCCTGATGATATTGCTCCCTATTCACCGGAAAGCCGTGTTTCATTAAGAAGAATGCGTGCCTGTCATGAGTGTGATTGGGTGGTGGTGTTACCTGCATTACGTCCTGGTGAGCATGCCACCTGCCCTCGTTGCGAACATATATTGGTACGTCGACATTTTCGACCAGCTCAACGCAGTATGGCTTATGCAATCAGTGCATTAATTGCATTGATTCTGGCAATCTCGTTTCCTTTTGTGAGTTTTGAAGCCAGAGGCATAAGCAACAATATTGAGCTTACTCAAACCGCCACCAGTATGATTGGTTTCCATCAACCCCTGGTCGCACTCATTGTGGCACTAACGATCATTGTATTGCCGGCAGTTTACCTATCAGGGGTGATTTGGTTGCAATTTGGTTTGCTCCGGGGAGATCCATTTCCATTTAGTCGTGGTATTGCCCGTTCACTAGCACATATGCATCCCTGGATGATGGCGGATGTATTTATCATTGCCGCCCTAGTCAGTTTGATAAAAATCGCTGGGATGGCACAGATTGAATTAGGTGCCTCATTCTGGGCATTTTGTGCCTTTGCAATTTTACTGTTAATGACCACGCGCTCTATTGATGCCGACTGGATGTGGTTTTCACTTGCGGGTGAACCGCAGGCCCCAAAAGGTATTCGCACAGGCGAAACGGCAGCTTCACAAGGTTTGGCAGGTTGCTCAACCTGTGGTTTGATAAACGAACTGTCCGAGTCCGGTCATGGACATTGCCGCCGCTGTGGCGAACCGCTGCATCTCCGTTTACCACATAGCCTGCAACGTACCTGGGCGCTTTTGGCGGCAGCAATAGTGATGTACATTCCAGCAAATGCCTATCCTATTATGACAACGACTGTGCTGGGCCAGACCCAGCCGGCAACCATTATTGGTGGCATCATTGATTTGTGGCAAAAAGGCTCCTGGCCAATTGCAGCAGTAATCTTTTTTGCCAGTATTCTGGTTCCTGTCGGCAAGATGCTGGCGTTGATCTGGCTGTCATTTGTGGTACGTAAAAGTAGTCAACTCAGCGCTAATAGCCGAACCAATTTATATCGTATTACCGAATTTATTGGTCGCTGGTCCATGGTAGATTTATTTGTAGTCGCTATACTGGTGGCATTGATTCGGGCAGGAAACTTAATGTCGATAACCCCAGGTCCGGCAGCACTAGCATTTGGCGCTGTCGTTATTTTAACCATGTTAGCAGCGATGACATTTGATCCACGCCTGATATGGGATACACCTACTACAAGCAAAAAAACAGCACTCCAAGGAAACCGTGAATGAGTGATTCCCCTGTCTCTAATGAAGACAATCTGACTGACCAGCATCGAGCAAAATCAGGCAGACAGTCTCGTCTTTCCCCCATCTGGATTGTGCCGATTGTCGCAGTCATGATTGGTTTATGGCTGATATATGACAACTACAGTCGTATAGGGCCCAGAATTACCTTAACGATGTCAAATGCAGAGGGGATAGAAGCTGGCAAAACCATGATCAAAACGCGCAATGTGGATATTGGTCAGGTTGAACAGGTGCGTCTATCAGATGATTTAACCCATACATTAATCATTGCGCGTATTAATCCAGAGGCCGAACCGATGCTGGTCGATGACTCCCGCTTCTGGGTCGTAAAACCGCGTATAGGTCGAGAAGGGATCAGTGGCCTTAATACAGTACTATCCGGTGCCTATATTCAATTACAACCCGGTGAAAGTAAGATCGAACAACGTGAATTTGAGGTGCTTGAACAACCGCCTATTTCAACTCTCGGTGTGCAAGGTTTACGCATTAATCTGATCAGTCAGCTGGGCAACTCACTACGAGTAGGTGACCCCGTGACTTATCAGGGGTTTAATGTGGGCAGGGTTGAAAGCGCTGAGTTTGATAGCGAAAAGCGTGAAATGCGCCACCAGTTATTTATTGAAAGCCCTTACGATGTTCTGGTCACCGAAGGAACCCGTTTCTGGTCTGCCAGTGGCGTGGATTTAAAACTGGATTCCGAAGGTTTCAAAATCAATATTGCCTCGCTGGAAGCATTATTAGGTGGTGGCGTGACATTTGGAGTCCTTGAGGATTTACCTGTTGGTTCTCCTGCCCCGCCCGATAGTATTTTTACCCTATACAGTGATGAGGAGAGTGCACGTCAGGAAGCTTATACTCAATACCTTGAATATGTACTGTTAATCGAAGATACCGTCCGCGGCCTTTCCAAAGGGGCGCCGGTTGAATTTCGTGGCATTCGTATTGGTACCGTTTCGAGTGTACCGTGGAAATTCACCTCACCCGAACGCAATGCGCAGAGCGGCTTTGCTATTCCGGTGTTAATCCGTCTGGAACCTCAACGCTTAGGCGGTAGTGAAAAAGTTGATATCAAAGACTGGGCAGCCCGCTTCGATCGCATGTTGAATGCCGGATTAAGAGCCACACTCAAGTCAGGTAATCTGTTGACCGGATCATTATTCGTTGATCTTAACTTCCAGCGTGATGATACCTATGAGTTTGTTGCCAGAACGTTTGAAGGGCATCAGGTTCTGCCAACCAGTTCAACAGGCTTGGCGCAAATCGAACTGAAAGTGTCGAATTTGCTGGATAAACTCAATCAACTGGAAGTTGAACCGATTCTAACCGGCATGGATCGTAATCTGGAAAGCTCCGAAACCATGCTGAACGAAATCAGAGAGTTAACCGCCAGCATTCAAACCTTGGTCAATGCTTCTGAAACGCAACAGATCCCTGAAAATATTAATCAGACACTTACAGAAATTCGAGCCACTTTGCAGGGGCTTTCGCCTGATTCCTCCGCTTATCAAGAGATGACAGGCACCTTGCAACGGTTGGAAAAACTGCTGCGTGATCTTCAGCCCATCGCACGGACTTTGGGCGAACAACCCAATGCACTAATTTTTGATCGTCGTGACAGCGACGACCCACTACCACGAGCGCCAAAATAATCGGGATTATTTATGTTGATAACAATCAATAAATTGTTTTTTAGCTTATTGCTGGTAATGAGTTTAATGGCTTGTGCCAATCAAGCAGTTAATACACAACGATATACCCTGCCAGAAACCTTTCAATCCTCTGAGCAGGCTTCAACACCTGAGGCACAAGTCCTTGTAATAGGCTCTATTAGCCTGGCTGAATTTCTTGACAGCGAACGCATTGCATTGCAAATGGATGACATTACTCTGCATCAAGCCAATGAGCATCTTTGGGCAGAAAACCTGGGCCAACAAATTCGCCGTGGATTGCGTAGCCGATTGAGCAAACAACTCCCAGAGTTGCTGGTGCTGTCAGATAGTCGGGGATTAAAACAAACGGCGTGGAATTTACAGTTGGATATTGAGCAGTTTCATGGGCACTTTACTGGCAAAGCGGTGACCAGCGGACAATGGCGTTTGCGCGATCACACAGGTGAATTGATTGTCATCTCACCCTTTCATATTGAAACAACTCTGGCAGCAGATGGTTATCCGGCTTTAGTGCGGGCATTGGGTAGCAACTTGGATAAATTAGCTGAAAAACTAGCTACTGAAATCACAAAATATTGATTTAAATTGGGTGAGATCATTATGATCTCACCCTCTAAACCTGATTGAAATTACTTAATCCACACCTGTTTGGCGTTCACAAACTCATGGATTCCGTGTGGCCCGAGCTCTCGACCAAAACCGGATCCCTTGATTCCACCGCTTGGTAATCGAGGATCGGTTTTCACAATGCCGTTTATTGCAACCTGACCAGATTGAAGCTGCATGGCCAGATGCGAAGCCAATTCGGCATTTTTAGTCCAGATGCTGGCACCTAAACCGTATTCCGTGTCATTGGCCATTTCCAGTGCGTGTTCGTGATCTTCTGCTTTAATCACCGCCATAATTGGCCCAAAGGTTTCCTCACGAAACGCACACATTGTGGGAGTCACTTCGGTCAGCAAGGTGACCGGGTAGAAAAAACCATCGGTATCCGGTAATTCGCCTCCTAATAAACATTTCGCACCTGCCGCAACGGTATCTTCCACCTGACGATGCAGATTCAGTTGTAAATCCTTGCGAGCAATCGGCCCGATATCGGTACTAGGTTGTAATGGATCGCCCATTTGCAATTTTTTGAGTCGATTTAATAATAGTTCGACAAAATGGTCGTAGATTTCAGCCTCGACAATAATTCGTTTTGCGGCAATACAGGACTGTCCTGCATTAATGATTCGCGACAGTGTAACCACATCCGCGGCCGTTTCCAGATCCGCATCGGCAAGAATAATACTGGGATCCGAGCCACCCAGTTCCAGTACACAGGGTTTGATTTCACTGCCTGCAATTTCGGCTACTTTCCGGCCTGCACCACCAGAACCGGTAAACGAAACAGCCATTATGCGTGGATCACGAATCGCTAATTCTACTTCTGGGGTTTCCAGGGGCAAATTCACCATAATATTTTCCGGTGCGCCAGCTTTAACAAAGGCATTTGCGATTGCCTGGGCCGTTTGCGGCACATGGGGATCGTGTTTCATCACACAAGTATTGCCTGCCATCAGCGCGGGGGCCAGATAGCGGAATGCCAGCCATAATGGTGCATTCCAGGGCAGAATGCCCAGCAATGTGCCCAAAGGTTGATAACAGACATAACTAAGTGATGCATCCGATTCGATAGTGTCTCTGGCCAGAAACTTTTCGGCATTATCGGCATAGAATTCTGCACAAAAGGCTGCTTTTTCAACCTCTGGTACCCCTTCTCTTATTGGCTTACCCATTTCCAAAGCCATCAGTTGTGCCAGATCATGTTTTTCTGCGCGTAACTGTCTGGCGACTGAACGTAAAACCTCTCCACGCTCTTCAAAACTTCGATCACTCCAGTCAGCAAAAGCTGCGCTGGCCTCACCGATTCGGGCATACATTTCATGTTTAGTGAGACAGGGGAAACTATCGATTTTTTTTCCGCTATACGGATTTGTTGCTGTTAGCATGTGAACCTCTTTAATTAGCTAGCGGATTTCTGAGAACGCTCAATTTGTTTGTCAGCTTTCGCTTCGCTTTTTGGGCTTTTATCAACCGAGATGAGCTTTTGTTTGCCCTGATCGGCTTTCACCACAAAATCCCGATCCATGGTGAAAAAGGACTCGCAGCCATCTTCGGTAATATGAATGGTGTCAGAGATACCGCAGGTTTTATCCCCATCGATGCCCCACATCCACGGGATAATGTGAAACGTCATGCCAGGTTTCAGCACAGCAGATTCACCTTGTTTGAGACTAACGATATACCCTTCATCCCAGCTGGGTGGAAAGGCGATACCAATTGAATAACCCGACCGGGTCACCAGCCGTGCACCAATATCATTTTTAGTAATGATATTACGAATCATATTGTCGGCATCGGATACGGTCATGCCTGGCTGAAAATTCTTATGTACTGCGTCCAGCGCCATTTTCATAATTTCCTGGGCTTTATACATTGATGGGCTTAATGCACCCAGAACAATTGTGCGCATCATTGCGGTGTGATACCGGCGATAACAGCCCCCCACCTCAAGAAAAACATGTTCATTTGGTTGAACAATACGGCCTTCCCAAGTGGCATGACCAATCATGGTGCGTGGTCCGGAAGTCACATACGGCATCACCGCAGGTGGTTCACCTCCTGCTCTAAACATTGCTGCGCTGATTGCCGCACCAATTTCATTTTCAGTAACGCCTTCCTGCACAGCGTCAATACCGGCTTGCATACCTGCTTCAGTGGCTCTGGCAGCATTCTGCATCAAGGCAATTTCCATAGCTGATTTGCATACCCGCCCTTCCTCTACGATGCCAAAGCAATCCAGTAGTTTGCCATCGGTCAAAGTGGTATGAATGCAGTCCTGATGATAGGCAGGGAAAAAGTAGCTGTTACGTTCATATCCAATGCGTTTTTTATCCAGTCCAAACTCACGCAGTGCATCGACCAGCATCTGAATGGCATCGCCAGTATCAGGATACGGCCGGGTAATCTCTACCCAGGTCCGATGGATTACATTAGATTCTTCCAGTTTACGGGTAATCATGAACGGTTCATCTTCCAACGGCACTACCAACGCCTGAAAAAATGAATAGCCAGTCGTCTGATAATCCGTCAGATACATAATATTTTCAGGATCGGAAATGACCACAGCATCCATATGCCGTTCGGCAATACGTTCTCTTAACTCGCGTAGTCGTCGCTCGTATTCTTCAAACGGAAAAGTCATATCATCACGCTGTCTCATGCGGCTTCCTCCATTTGCATGACTCTGTCTGTTACTTCAACCAGAATATCCAGTCCCGTCTTTAAGTCAGATTGGGGCGTGGTTAATGGGGGGATCAATTTGACAACACGGCCACCGGTACCACAGCTGGCAATCAGTAACCCGGCATCAAAACACTGATTCACAATCGCTTTGGCTCTATCTCCATTGCCGACGTCCAATCCCAGAATCATGCCTTTACCAGTCACATTCACTTCCGGATACCGCTGCGTCAATGGTGCCAGTGCTTCAGCCATTTGCTGGCCGTTGGTTTTGACTTCTTTCATCAACTCATCATTGTCAAAATAAGTCAGTGCCTGATCACCAGCGACAAAGGAAATATCCTGGCCTCTGAAAGTGCCAGTATGTTCACCGGGCGACCAGTGTTCATCAAGTTCCGGCTTCACCAAATTCATCGCCATCGGTGTGCCCATGCCACCAATACCTTTGGCCAGGCAAATAATGTCAGGGTCAATACCCAGATCATCAAAACTGAAAAACGAACCGGTTCGGCCAACGCCCACCTGAATATCGTCGACGATTAATAATGCCCCGACTTCTTTGGCCAATTTTGCCAGGGCCTGCAACCATTCTTTTGATGCTACCTTCACACCGCCTTCTGCCTGTATCGTTTCAAGCAAAAATGCTGCGGGCGGAGCAATACCGCTGGAGCTGTCTTTATAGATTGCTGTTAACTGATCAATACTTTGCATTCCACAACCCAGTTCACAGCCCGGACAAACCTCTTCACAGCCAAAGGCAAAATGTTTCACATGGTTGAGCGGCACACCGGCTGCATTACGGAAGTACTGATTCGCCGTGGCGCTCAGTGCCCCCAGTGTCATGCCATGAAAGCCATGACTGAAAGCCACGACATCCTGACGACCGGTAACTCTTCTTGCCAGTTTCATTGCGGCTTCCACCGCATTGGTTCCGGTAGGCCCCATAAATTGCATTTTATGCGGCATATTGCGAGGTTTCAGAATGGTATCGGTGAAGTGCTGCATAAACTGTCGTTTAGCAGTGGTGTGCATATCAAGGCTGTGCGTCACGCCATTTGATTGAATGTAATCGACTACCGCTTTGGTCATACGCTGGTTGTTATGACCAAAATTCAACACGCCGGCACCCGCAAAAAAATCAATATATTCCTTGCCGCTTTCATCAGTCTGACGGGCATTAACCGCTTTATCGAATACCACTGGATATACTCGGCAATAAGCGCGGATCGCAGACTCTCTTTCTTCAAAAATACTCATTTAAATCTCCTCTTGAACACGTCACTGGGACGATTTAGGGCAGTTCCTCCGGAACAGGTACGCCAACTCCGACCAGGCGCGAAAACAATCGTGTGACCGCCGGTATCAGGCGATCGTTAAAGTCGTAATAAGGGCTGTGACATGGCACCTGGTGATCGGGGCCATCATCACTGCCAATCAACGCAAATGCGCCGGGAATATGCTGCAGGTAATAACTGAAATCTTCGGAGGCCATAATCGGTGTCGACGTAACAAAATCCAGTGAATCAGCACCGTTAATGTCCTGCCATAACCGCCGCATGTTTGTAGCCTGTACCGAATGATTAATGGTTGCGTCATAGCGGGGAAAATTTTCCACTTCAGCCACCACACCATAACTCGCGGCAGTTTGCTGGCTGATCTCAGTGATAAGCCGATAGATTTCATCACGGGTTTTTCTGTCTGGGACCCGGATGCTGCCGCCGAGAACAGCATTTTGCGGAATCACGGTAGGCGCACTTGACGCTTCGATTGAAGTGACACTGATCACCGCAGCCTGCTGAGGCGCTAGCCGACGACTGATAATCTGTTGCAGGTTAAGGGTAATCGCACTGGCCGCTAACACTGGGTCACGGCACAGTTCCGGCTGGCTGGCATGGCCGCCTTGCCCGTGCAGCGTGATTTTAAATGTGCCATTTCCACACATCACCAAACTATCGGGACAAAGCATTTGACCAAATGAAATAGCCGGCCAGTTGTGCCAGCCATAAATTTCGTCAACCCCCTCAAGCGCGCCATCGTTGATCATTTCTCTGGCACCATGTCCCCCCTCTTCGGCGGGCTGAAAAATCAGGCTGACCGGTCCATTCAGTTGCGCTTCGTGATACTTAAGCCATTTTGCTGTCGCTAATAAGGTTGCAGTGTGACCATCATGACCACAGGCATGCATACACCCCTCATTCATTGAGCTCCAGGCTTTTAAAGTGGCTTCGTGAATAGGTAATGCATCCATATCACCGCGCAAGGCAATGTGCGGCCCAGCCGTTCCATTAGGATTCAGTACACCGACCGTGCCAGTGCCTGCACAGCTACGCCAGCTAATATTCAGTGAGCTGAGAATTTCACGTACACGCTCAGCGGTGCGATGTTCCTGCCAGCCCATTTCCGGATGAGCATGGAGTTCGCGGCGGATTGTTTCAGCTGTGGTGATGGTGTCTTGCCAGACATCTGACATGAGCCCTCCCCTGTTTTGGACCGAGCAACAAAATTGTCGGGTGATCCGTTATAAAACCTTGTCTGTTAACAATGTGACTTTTTAGTGCAATTTGCAATGCAATATGATGATTCTGCTGCAAAGCCAGCATTTTTAAATGAAAGGCAATTGCTATGCCACTAGTGACTGGTTGAAGAATATTTGGTTCAACTAACGTTTATTCTGGAGCAATTGAATCTCACAACCACTTCATTTTACTACCAATACTTTTCTATGCTGATATGACCTGGTTCGCGTCGGCTATGCTTTGTGAGCCCGCGTTTTAACAACACATTCATCGTATCCTGCACCATATCCGGGTTCCCACAAAGCATGACATGACTCTCATCATCGATACGTCCGCCAGCACGTAACTCAAGTTTGGAGTCCATTATCGCTGCAGGAATCCGCCCCGGAATAGCGTAGTCACATGCCTCTCGACTGACCATTGGAATATAACTGAATTGATGGGTATGCTTTTCGGCGATGTTGCGGATCAGTTGTTGATAGGTCAACTCTTCCATATAGCGCACAGCATGGACCAGCGTTATCCGTTCAAATTGTTGCCACACCTCGGGTGTTTTAATAATGGATAAAAAAGGACCAATGCCGGTACCGGTCGCCAGTAAAAATAACTTTTTGGCTGGCGGCAGTTGTTTAAGGGTTAATAACCCTGTGGCCTTGGTAGCAACCTTGATGCTATCTCCAGGATTAAGCTTTGCCAGCTTTGTTGAGAATATTCCGCCTGGGACTTCAATAAAATAAAAATCCAGCGGTTGTTCGCCAGGTGCATTCACCAGCGAAAATGGTCGACTGACCTCTTCACCGTCAATGTCCAGTGCCAGTCGGGTAAATTGTCCGGCTTCAAATGATGCCAGGGGGGCCTCAACCCTCAGAGAATGTAGAGTGGAGGTCCATTGTTTATTTTCTACCACCCGACCTTCTTGCCACTTTGACATGGATATCTCCTGATTAGCGTTTATTGAGTGACCATATCAACTTCTACTAGGTTGCTGCAAAACAGAATCATTAATTTATTCATCGATTCAATTGCGTCGCAATTATCTTGATTCACTATTACCATTGCTAGTGAATAAAATAACGGATGTATTCCACTTCAGTAACCAGATTGTAAGGCTATTTTGTACTATCATATGTAGTAATTACCTTTACATGCATTAATGAGAAATCCTATGAATTCAGTACTGGATATGCAGGCCTTAAAAGCTGCAACAGTTAACACCGTACCTTTCCCTTTTTTCAAGGTGGAGCGATCGATCCGTCAGGATGTGCTGGAGCGTGTGATTGGTGATTTCCCTGACATCGGTGACGGGGGCAGTTTCAACGTTGATGATGTGTCAGTAAATCCTGATTTCAAAGCGTTCCTTGACTCCATCGACAGTCCAGAATTCAGACAAGTTATTTGTGAAAAGTTTGATGTCAAAGTGATGGATCTACCGATGATGATGACCTTAAGAGGCTATTCACGACAAAAAGACGGGCGCATTCACACAGACTCCAAAACCAAGCTGGTCACCATTTTAATTTATCTGAATGAAAGCTGGGATGCTGCCACGGGACGCTTACGAATTTTAAATAATGCACAGGATATGGAAGATTATGTCGATGAAATTATTCCCGGTCCTGGCTCATTAGTCGCGTTTAAAGTGACTGATAACTGCTGGCATGGCTATCCTAGTTTTGAAGGTACACGCCGCTCTATCCAGATAAACTTTCTGACCAGCGAAGCCGCTGGCAACAAACATCGTTTTTTTCACAAATTAAGCGCCAAGCTTAAAAACTGGTTGAGAAAACGCAAAGTAAAGGCGGTTTAATCAATGTCCTATCTTCAGGATCCGCGGGTTTTATTCGCTGCAGAGCGCACATTACTCGCCTGGAATCGCACTGGATTGACGTTTATCATGTTCGGTTTTTTGATTGAACGTTCAGGTTTATTGATTGAAGTATTAGCAAATGGTCAGGAACACTTGAACACCACCATGACCTTTGTCATCGGCCTGGCGTTTATTCTACTTGGCAGTGTGACCACCGTGTATGCTGCCAGACAATTTCAGCGTGTGTTAAAAACACTTGGGGAATCTGAATTTCCCGAAGGGTATCGGACGCAATGGGGCGTCATTGTTAGTTTAATTGTTGCATTGCTGGGTAGTCTGTTGGCTATCAGCCTGTTCCTCACCTACAATTGAGTCCCATGATATGTCTAAATGGTTATTACTAAGTATTGCTATTATTGCCGAGGTCTTCGGAACCAGCTTTCTCAAAGCTTCTGAAGGGTTTACCCGATTCTGGCCATCTGTAGCTGTTATCGTAGGTTACATCGTCGCTTTTTACTTTTTAGCTTTATCATTAAAAGTCATTCCTGTCGGTATCGCCTACGCGATCTGGGCAGGTATCGGAGTGGTATTAATCGCTTTAATAGGTTGGATTGTGTTTAGTCAGAAGCTGGACACCCCTGCCATCATTGGCATTTCAATGATTTTAGGCGGCGTAGTGGTGTTAAATGTCTTTTCCAGTAGCTTGACGCATTAAACTCTTCAAGTCAGCCTTATTTCAGGAGATAGTTTCCAGCAGGATTCGGGGTATATCCGCCCTACTGCGTTAGAAATGACTTATGTAGAATACCAACACCTCACGCCCACTTGGACAAAATAAGCTTCCAGCAGTGGTAGCTATGACACAAACCCAAGCATGATGTATTTCTGCTTTAAAAAGCCCAATGCAGGGCATAACTTTTCGGATTTTTTATGAGCTCGTCAGACCCATCGCAAAACAAAATTGAAAACGGCCCATTAATGGATTCAAATTCATTGGGTCATGCATTACGTTACGTATTTGCTGGCCGGCTGGCGTTGCCTGATGGACATTTACCAGAAGCCCAACATATCGTCCCGAACGATTTTGTTGGTGTGGGCGTCACCACCTCCGAGGATCCCGCTGTCGATGATTATATTCTGCAGCAACTTGCTGAGCTGCAGATTAAACAGGTCCGCCTCGATTACACATATGGTGATGAAGGTGGCCCGGTAACACGGTTACTGGAACGGTTACTGGCGACCGATATCAAAGTGCTATTACATCTGGTTCAACCCTTTACTGAAGCGCAACAAATGAAAACCGGCAGCGCACAACTGCGCTGGCGTGAATTTGTGCAAACCGCCGCCAGCCGGTTTGGGTCACGAGTCACAGCGATTGAAGTGGGCTCAACCAGTAACCGTCGTCGCTGGGCGGGTTATGACACCGAAAGTTTTTTTAATGCCTGGCGGATTGCCTATGAAGAAATAAAATCCCGTCATATCAAAATTGCCGGACCGAATATTTCTGATTTTGAACCGTTGCATAACATTGCTGTATTAACCCGCTTACGTCGTGATAATCAATTACCCGATATCCACACCAATAATCTGTTCAGTGAGCGGGTGACCGAACCGGAACGCTTTGACCATCGTATTTTTGGTACTAAGCTCGCCATGCGTTTGAAAGTGAATCTGGTCAAAAAAGCACGGATTCTGAAAAAGATTAGCAATGATTTTGGGGTAAACGAATTTATATCGCCAGCAGCTTTCTGGACTTTGCCAAGGATTCGGCGGGTATTGGTTAACGGCGAAGAAAAGCAAGCAGATTATTTAAGTCGTTACCTCACTTTACTCGCTGCTTCCGGTGCGATGCAGCAGGCTTATTGGGGACCATTCATTTGTCATCGAGAAGGACTGATTGATGACGGTTATGAGGTTTACCCTGAGCTGGAACGCATTACGCATTACCGCTCAGTACTGGGAAAACGCGAGGATTTCCGTCTGCGTCCGTCATTTTATGCGATGCAGAATTTTATTCGATTGATCCCTGGCAGTTTGTATGAAGGGCCATTAGCGACGGCCGAAGCCATTGAAGTTCATGCATTTCGAAACAACGATAAATTAATCCATGTGTTATGGACCGCAAACGGTCAGGCAATGCCAATGCATGCCTTATATGCTCCTGCACAACTGGAGGATGTTGAGATTATTTCCCGTGATGGAACGACTGTCAGTGAAAAACCCGAGTTTGTCACCGAAACTCCCGTATTCCTCTGCTGGTCATCTGATACAAAAATTCAGTTAAAAGCAAGTCCTAAGGCCCGGGAACGCATATCATTATATCGTCATGCCCCTGGTAAAAATTTGTACGGATTTGAGCAGGATGGCTGGAAAGGTGTACTGATTGCTGAAAATGCTTCACAGGCAGAAGAGCTGAAACTGAAGCTACACCCGGCCTATCTTCCCAAAGCAACCGAAGCAAATACCTTACGCAAAGCCCGAAATATTATCTGGCGTATCGATAATCTGCTGGATCAAACCGTTGTCGCAAAAAAACCATTACGTATGCCAGCACATAAACGGCTGCTTGATAAATTTAAACCGTGTAAGTCCAGACGCAGCTGGAATGCCGCAGCCGAATTATTACGCCGAGGAATTCCCACAGCTCTGCCTATCGCCTACTTTGAACAGGCAGATGATAAAACACTGACTGAAAACTATTATCTGTGCGACATGGTTGATCATGACTTTTCCGCCAGGGATATTTTGACGGCATTTAATGAAGGTGCAACCGACTACCAGGGTGTCAGAGAAGACGATTTATACGAGCAACTCAGTCAATTCCTGTTGGATTTGCATGGGCGTGGGGTGTTTTTCCGGGATTTGGCTGGCGGGAATATCCTGATAAAAAAACAAGCCGGGGATAAACTGGGCTTTACGCTTATCGATATCAACAGGGCGCGTTTTTTCAACCGTAATGCGACATTATCCGAGCGTTTGTCGGATCTCACGCGGATTTGCAACAAACTACACTGGTCAGGGCGGGAAAAACTGGTTGGACATTATCTTCAACATACCAAGTATAAATTGCCGTTTAACTTCCGTTGCCGTTTACCGTTTTACCTTTATGATTTTAAAGTTAAATTCAAACGTCGCTATGGACGCAAGGCTATTAAACGCCTGTTCACTAAACTGCGTGGCAACCATTAAAAGCCGGGGACTTTTATTCAGTAACAACTCGGCGTAGATTGAGGTCTGTTGATCATTAACGATAAATAGATCAACAAGCCCTAGAGTTCTGCTAATTAAGGAGAACCTGCAATGACGCTGGAAAATGTTACTTTTGTTCTCGGCTGGACCACATTTCTAAACTATCTGGCATTGATATTCTGGTTTACGCTTTATGCTGTAGGCAGTGACAGAATTTACCGGTTACATAGTCGTTGGTTCGTCATGACTCGAGAGCAATTTTCACAACTGCATTATCTAGGCATGATGGTTTATAAATTAGCCATTTTTTTGTTTTTGCTGGCACCTTATATTAGCTTGAAATTTGTGCCATCATAAGCTCGCCTGTTACGGGCTGTTGATGGTTCAACTTCAACAGCGGTGGTGACTCTGCAAGAGCAACAGGCCCAGATAACCAATTATTTTCCCCAACTTCATCTCAACTGATGCCGTCAAAACATGCCGGTAGCTTTTGTGCGTGAATAAACTTGTTTAATGGAGTTTATTGTGAATTCACAACCTGACATTATTATTTCTGAACTTGATTACAGCCGTATCGACAATTTATTGCGGGCTACACCAGGCATTGCGACAAATATCAAATCAGCATTGTTAACCGAACTCGAGCGTGCAGAGCTGGTTGCTCCAGAACAGATTCCGGCAAATGTGGTGACAATGAATTCTCAGGTAAAATTTTCAGTTATCTCTACCGGGGTAACTTTTACGCTGAAATTGGTCTATCCAAAAGATATGGATGACTCTGGTAACACCATCTCAATTTTAGCGCCGGTCGGCAGTGCCATGCTGGGATTGAAAGAAGGCGATGAAATTGACTGGCAGGATGGTCAGGGTGGAATGTTACAAGTCAGAATTGAAACCATAGAATATCAACCAGAGCGTGCAGGTGAATATCACCGATAACTCTGATCAAATGCATCTGGAGTTTACTATGTTTAAAAAGTGGCTGGCCCTGCTGTTGATTTTGTTTTTCAGTGCTTGCAGTACTGAAGAAGCTGATGAACGTCACGTGATTATTGACGATTTTCCGGCCAGCTACAGCGGCACTTTGCCCTGTGCTGATTGCCCGGGTATTGATTATCGTCTCAATTTATTCGCAGATAAAAGCTATTATCTGCAAATGCATTATCAGGATTCAGGCGAAAATTCGACCTTTTATCAACTGGGGCAATGGCAGCAAAATTCGGATCAGTTGAGGCTGCTTTCGGACGATCCACAGCAAACAGCTTTCCAGATTGAAAAAGATGGCAACATTCGTCTTATGGATCAGGAGTATGTTTTGATTAACAGCCCTTTGAATTATGAACTTCAACGGGACAATGACTTTTACGCGGTCTATCCGAACATGCAGTTTCACGGTATGTACAACTATATGGCAGATAGCGGAGTCTTTAAGGAATGCCTTACCGGTCAGCGTTGGTTTGTCGCCCAGGAAGCGGATAACGCAGCACTTGAATCGCTGTATCTGGAATATATTGAAGCGCCTAATCAACCAATATTAGTTGAAGTAACCGGTTACCTTGAACCAAGAGCCAACAGCGATACTGGAATATTGCATCCAACGTTGATTGTCACAAAGGCCGATGATATATGGCCTGGAGAAACCTGCGGTCAATTAGGCTTCAATGAAAGTTTGCTGAATACATACTGGAAACTGACCCGATTGAATGATGAGCCCGTTGACGTTTATCAGGATCAGCGTGAACCCTCGCTTATTTTAGCCACTGAAGAGAATCGTCTATCGGGATCGGATGGCTGTAATCGAATCATGGGGACTTATCAACTTCGTGAAGACAAGCTGAAATTCAGTCGTATTGCCAGCACGATGATGGCGTGCCCTCAAGGTATGGAAACGGCTCAGGAAGTTCATTTTATGCTCGAAAAAGTGCGTTATTGGCAAATTGAAGGACAACATCTTGAGCTGGCTGATGTGGAAGGTAATGTGATGGCTCGATTTGAAGCAGTACATCTGCAATAACCATGAAGTTAATCTTTCGCGGATCGAATATTCTAGAAGCCCATATTGTTGCAGGCTTGCTGGATGCGCATGGCATAGAATCACATGTTGCAGGACATTATCTGCAAGGCGCGGTAGGCGACTTACCTGCTACTGATTTCGCCCATGTATTGGTAAATAATGACGATGTCGAAGCAGCAGAAAAACTGATTCGGGATTATGACGCCGGTAAATTTGCCAGTGGTGAAGACGATGGATCTTAATTAGGCTGAAAAAAGCTTTTAGCCTGCGCAGAATCGATATGGATCTGTTCAATCAGCTGTTCCAAACTGGCAAATTTCTGTTCTTCACGCAGTTTTTTCAGAAAATAAACCTGTACGTGCTCACCATAAATATCACGTTTAAAATCAAAAAGATGCACTTCAAGTAGTGCCTTATCGCTACCTGAAATAGTGGGTCTGACACCAATATTGGCCACACCATTTACCGGCTCTTCATCAATGCCATAAAGTTGTACCGCATAAACACCGTTTAACGGTACTTTTGCTCGATGCAAATGAATATTGGCTGTCGGATACCCCATTTTACGTCCACGTTTATCACCATGCGCGACTCTGCCACTCATCCGGTAAGGACGACCTAATAACTTCTCAGCCACTGCCAAGTCACCGTCCTGCAACGCTTCGCGAATTCTTGTACTACTAACTCGCATGTCATCAATGGCGAAAGTATGCATGTTAACAACCTGAAAACCCTGCTGTTTCCCTACTTGTTGCAATAAGGCAAAGTCACCCTGTCGATCTTTACCAAAACGAAAATCATCACCAACAACCAGGTAACGAACATTCAGGCCTTCAACCAATAATTTCTGGATAAAGGTTTCGGCCTGCATTTCAGCTAATTGACGATTAAACCGCAACACACAAAGTTTCTGGATTGAGTAAGCTCGTAGCGCCTCAACCTTTTCACGAAACCGCGATAATCTGGCCGGTGCTTTTTCCGGCACAAAATATTCAAACGGTTGCGGTTCAAAGGTGATGACCACCGCGGGCAAATTAAGCATATCCGCTTTCATTGCCAATTGCGTCAGTACAGCCTGGTGCCCCAGATGTACACCATCAAAGTTACCAATCGTCGCCACGCATCCTTGTGCAGGATCGGGCAAATTGTATAAGCCGCGGATGATTTTCGGCATGAATAGTTCAGTGTAAAAGGAAAACACAACAGACTAACGGGAAATTAGCAAACATTCCAGCGGGCATGTAAGCTTCGATTAACTTATAATGTGTCGTTAACGCGAGATTTGTACAGAGGCCAATATGGTGGCAAAACGCAAAAAACTTGAATATGAAGCGGCAGTCAGTGAGCTTGAATCACTGGTAGAACGCTTGGAAAAAGGCGATATCAGCCTTGAAGAATCATTAAAACTTTATGAACGCGGCGTATTACTTACCCGTGATTGTCAGGAAGCATTACAAGCTGCCGAGCAAAAAGTACAAATGTTATTACAGCAATCCGGCCAGTCTGCTTTAGTGGATTTTGATCCAGACTCCGAGGCATCGTGACAAAAACGTTTTCGCTTTCTGACTGGATGTCTTCGCACCAGCAACGCATCAGCCTGGCTTTGCAACAACGATTACCCAATCAAAACGTTATAGCCGCTGCACGGTTATCTGAAGCCATGCACTATGCAACGTTGAACGGAGGGAAACGTTTGCGGGCCATGTTGGTTTATGCAACAGGTGAGGCATTTAATGCCAATACTGATGCCCTGGACTCAGCGGCCTGCGCCGTTGAGATGATTCATGCCTATTCCCTGGTTCATGATGATATGCCAATGATGGATGATGATGATTTGCGCCGAGGTAAACCCACTTGCCATAAAGCCTATGATGAAGCAACTGCTTTATTAGTGGGTGATGCATTGCAAAGTCTGGCGTTTGAATGTCTGACCGAAAACGATTTGCCGGCAGATCAGCAAATCGCTATGGTTAAATGCCTGGCACAGGCTTCCGGTGTTATGGGAATGGCCGGTGGCCAAGCCATCGATCTGGCTTCAGTGGGTAAACAACTTAACCAAACAGATCTGGAAGCCATGCATTTATTGAAAACCGGCGCTTTGATCCAAGCCAGTGTTTTGCTGGGAGCTTACTGTGGTAAAAATTACAGTTCGATGGATTTAAAACATCTCAACAATTATGCCGCAGCTATTGGCCTGGCATTTCAGGTGCAGGACGATGTATTGGATGTGATCGCGGATACTGTTACCTTGGGGAAACAACAAGGTGCAGATATTGCTCGAAACAAACCTACCTACCCCGCTTTAATGGGACTTGAAGCCGCCCAGCAAAAGGCGCAGATGCTGGTGAAAGAGGCATTGACAGCATTGAATAATCTCGGAAATGAATGTTTAGCTCTGCGGGCACTGGCAACGTTTGTCGTGCAACGAACCTTTTAATCACATTGATTTAACATGACAAGTTTACTTGCACAAATCGACTCCCCTGCCCAATTACGTCAATTAGAACGTAAACAATTGGATCAATTAGCGATCGAAATCCGCGAATTAATAATTGATCAGATTCAGCAAACGGGTGGACATATTTCGTCAAATTTGGGGGTTGTCGAGCTAACATTGGCTCTGCACTATGTGTTTAACACCCCTGAAGACCATTTGGTCTGGGATGTTGGTCACCAGAGTTATGCTCATAAAATCCTGACAGGACGACGAGACCAACTGCATACCATGCGTCAACCCGGAGGACTTTCCGGTTTTCCCAAGCGCAGTGAAAGTGACTATGACAGCTTTGGTGTCGGTCATTCCAGTACATCAATCAGCGCCGCTTTAGGCATGGCGATTGCCGCTCGGGCCAGCGGCTTACCAAGTCGTTCTGTGGCCATTATCGGTGATGGTGCACTGACAGCAGGTCAGGCATACGAGGCGTTGGCTCATGCCGGTGATCTGAATGCTGACATGCTGGTCGTACTCAATGACAATGAAATGTCGATATCCAAAAATGTGGGTGGCATGGCTAATTATTTAGCCCGACTACTTTCTGGTCGTTTTTATCGCTCTGCCCGCGAAAGCAGCAAGAAAATGCTGGAAAAAATTCCGCCTGCGTGGGAGTTCGCAAGACGTACCGAAGAACACGTCAAAGGCATGATGGTGCCAGGTACGTTATTTGAAGAAATGGGGTTCAATTATATTGGCCCGATTGATGGCCATGATCTTGACACCTTGATTACCACGTTAAGCAATCTGCGCAACAGCAAAGGTGCTCAGTTCCTGCATATTGTGACCAAAAAAGGTAAAGGCTTCGAACCTGCTGAGCAGCAACCCTGTAAATATCATGGTGTAAGCCCTGCCAATAGCAATAAAAAATCCGGTCCAACCTTTACCCAAGTATTCAGTCAATGGCTGTGTGATATGGGAACAGCTTCTGAAGATCTGATTGCGATTACACCCGCTATGTGTGAAGGCTCCGGTCTGAATGCTTTTGCTGAACGGTTTCCAGAAAGATATTTTGATGTCGGCATTGCAGAGCAACATGCCGTGACGTTAGCTGCAGGCATTGCTTGTGAAGGCAAAAAACCGGTAGTTGCCATTTATTCAACCTTTCTGCAGCGCGCTTATGATCAATTGATTCATGATGTGGCTCTGCAAAACCTGCCGGTGTTATTTGCTATTGATAGGGCGGGATTGGTAGGCGCTGATGGGCCAACACACGCCGGAAGTTTTGATTTAAGTTATCTGCGTTGTATTCCGAATATGCTGATAATGACACCCAGCGATGAGAACGAATGTCGGCAAATGTTAACCACCGGATATCATCATAATGGCCCTGCCGCAGTGCGGTATCCTCGCGGTTGTGGCAACGGTACGGCGATTGAACCACAACTGAATAGCTTGCCCATCTGTAAAGCACAAACCCGTCGGACAGGCAAAAAGACCGCCATTCTGGCTTTTGGCACCTTATTGCATGCAGCACTTGACGCTGCAGAGCAAATTGATGCCACAGTGGTGAATATGCGTTTTGTTAAACCATTGGATACCACGCTACTGGATGAAATTGCTGCCAGTCATGAATTGATTATCACTATTGAAGAAAATGCACTGATGGGTGGAGCTGGTAGCGCGGTAAATGAATATTTTCAACAGCAGGGTATTGAGACAAATTTGCGGATGATGGGCTTGCCTGACCACTTCATTGAGCATGGTGATCATGGCCAGATGCTCAGTGCCTGTGGGTTGGATGCAAGTGGCATTATCGATACCATCAATCGTTATTTTGCGTAATAATAGCCTGTTCGATAGGTTAATTCCCGAGTATAATAGTCAACATTATGAGCGCCACCTATACCTTAAAAATTCTGGCTGATTTTGCCTCTGCACATACCCTTAGGGACTACCCTGGGGATTGTCGTCGCATGCATGGCCATAATTGGAAACTTGAAGTCGAAGTCACTGCCAATGCACTTAACCAGCATGGTATGGGCATGGATTTTAAAACCATTAAAACGGCGACTCGTGAGTTAGCAAAAACACTGGATCACCGTTATCTGAATGATATTCCACCGTTTGATGAGATTAATCCTACGGCAGAAAATATCGCCCAGTTTTTTTACCAGCGCCTTAGCGATACGCTAAACACCGACACAGCCAGAGTCTCTGGTGTCACGGTATGGGAAACCGACCGTGCCTGTGTCAAATATAGTGAGGATTAACCCGAATCATGACCGATCAAAACAAGCCAATAGCTGCAGCAGAAATCGAAGACGTTCAGAACATCAAAGATAAACGTCACATTGCGATTGATAAAGTTGGCATAAAAGATATTCGCCATCCTGTTGTGGTCAGTGATCGCACTACCGGTGAACAGCACACTGTTGCCAATTTTAATATGTATGTGAATCTGCCACATCAGTTTAAAGGCACACATATGTCACGTTTTGTTGAGATTCTTAATCAACATGAACGTGAAATTACCGTTAAGTCATTTCATACCATGTTGGGCGAAATGACTGAGCGTCTGGATGCTGAATCCGGCTACATTGAAATGAGCTTCCCCTATTTTGTAAATAAAGAAGCACCGATTTCAAAAGTCCGCAGTCTGATGGATTATCAAGTAAGTTTTATTGGTGAAATTGTTGCCAAGAAAACCAGCATGACTGTCAAAGTCATTGTGCCGGTTACCAGCTTGTGCCCATGTTCAAAAAATATTTCGGATTACGGTGCACATAATCAGCGTTCACATGTCACATTGACCGTGAAAACAGATAGCTTTATCTGGATTGAAGACTTGATTGATCTGGTAGAAGACGAAGCGTCATGCCAAATCTATGGTTTGTTGAAGCGTCCGGATGAAAAATATGTCACCGAGCATGCTTACGACAATCCGAAATTTGTTGAAGATATGGTTCGCGACGTTGCAGCGCGTTTAAATGCCGATAGCCGTATCAAAGCATATACAGTCGAATCAGAAAACTTTGAATCGATTCATAATCATTCAGCCTATGCGTTGATCACTCAGGGTTTTGATTGATTTACTGAAGATGCCTTTTACTAATTAAGCCAGTTGCACCCGCAACTGGCTTTTTTATTTGACTAGAATTTTTGGCGTAAATCCAGCCGTTCGCCTTTGCGTTCCATATCAAACGCATTCAGAAAACTCATTCCCAATAAAGCCCGTTGTGGTTCTGGACCATCAATCACGACAGCCGCAACATTTTCCAGTGAAATATCACCTAGTTGCACTGATTCCAGTTCGATACTGTAAGCAAGTTCAACACCAGAAGCAGTTCTGACACCAATCTGGTTCGCGTTAAGATAATCTAAGCCTAACCGTTTTGCAGTCTCACCATTTATAGCAATGACTGATGCTCCAGTATCCACCATAAAATCTACTGTATATCCATTAACTGAACCACTGGTCAAATACATCCCATTGGTCGGCCATATACTCACTACAGGCATTTCAACAGGGGCCGAATACATAGCACCAACCCGATTATTCAGTTCAAATACACCCTGCCTGCCTGCAATATCCAATATTGCCTGATTGCTGTTTGCGCTGATTAAGGTCACGCCTTCCGGAGTTCGCTGTCCAACAGATAAAAAATGTTGCTGCTGATTAATTTCCAACACGGCATGGTCGCGATATAGCCCCATGACCAGAATCTGCAAATCCTGTGACCATACGTTCTGTGGAATACACAGTATAATGAACATTGATATTGTTACTTTATGCATTGTACCCACTCAACAAAAAGCCATTAACTGCAAACAGCATGACTGAATCAACTTACCCTACCGTGACCGGCATCATTCTCGCCGGTGGCGAAGCACGCCGTATGGGCGGTAATGACAAGGGCCTGATACCTTACGTAAATCAGCCGTTGATTGCGCATGTCATTCATCATCTTGCACCTCAGGTTGAGCAGTTGCTCATCAACGCTAATCGTAATATAGAGCGTTATCAACAATTTGGCTATCCTGTCATCAGCGATTCGCTTTCCGGCTTTCAAGGACCATTGGCTGGCATGCTGGCCGGAATGCAAATGGCAACCACCGATTATATTCTGACGGCTCCCTGTGACAGCCCCTCTCCCAGTCCGAAGTTACGACAACGCATGCTGGAGAGTTTATTATGCTCAGGTAAAAAAATCGCTGTCGCCACCGATGGCAAGCGTATTCAACCAGTATTTTCATTATTACACTGTGAACTGGCAGAGGATTTACAGAAATATCTCGCTTCTGGGGAAAGAAAGATTGATCGCTGGTTTAAGCAACAGGGAATGATTGAAGTAGATTTTTCTGACCAACCTGAGAGTTTCACCAATTTCAATCATCCGGAAGACCTGCAATCACCTGCCTTGTCCTGTTCAGTACCTATATTGGGAATTGCCGCATTTAGTGGCACTGGCAAAACCACCTTACTCACCCAGTTGATTCCTAAACTTCGCTCTGCCGGAATACGCTTAGCGGTTATAAAACATGCGCATCATCTATTTGATATCGATCAGCCCGGTAAAGACAGTTACCGAATTCGTGAAGCAGGTGCCAGTCAGGTACTAGTGGCCTCCCGAAAACTGCTGGCACTGATGCAAACCAATGAAAATGAACAACAAGAACCACTTTTATCCGACTGTCTGGCGCGTCTGGATTTAGAAAATTTGGATTTGGTTCTGGTCGAAGGCTTTAAACAGGAAGCAATACCGAAGCTGGAATTACATCGCGCAAGCATTGGTAAACCTCTGTTGTTTCCGGATGATCCCAATATTATTGCCATTGCCACTGACTCCGAATTGACAATTGAACCTCAAATACCCGTATTGAATTTAAACGATTTGGACGCCATCCTGAACTTTATAAACAACTATATTCGGCAATACCACCATGACTGACTTTACGCCCCAACCAAGCTGCGCCACTCCTGAACCCGTTAACACTCTGAGAGTGGAAGACGCCAGAGAGAAAATTCTGCAGCAGATATCAGCAATCAGCTGCTGGAGAAAAGTCGCATTGCGCGATGCGCTGGGACAGGTATTACATGAAGATGTGATTTCACCGCTATCCGTACCTCCGCATGCTAATTCGGCAATGGATGGTTATGCGGTACGTGGCGAAGATTTGAAGCATCAATTAATCTCATTAAAACGGGTGGGCAGTGCCTTTGCTGGCAAACCTTTCGACAAAACCGTTCATACCGGTGAATGTGTAAGAATCATGACGGGTGCAATGATGCCCGAGGGTTGTGACACGGTCATCATGCAAGAACAAGCTGAAGTTAATAATGATCTGATAACGCTGCACGGGGAACATCATAGCGGCGAAAATGTGCGACTCGCCGGAGAAGATATTCAGACCGGCGCTGTGGTGCTTACTGCAGGACGTCGAATTACCTCAGCCGATTTAGGCTTACTGGCGTCATTGGGATTTGCAGAATTAAAGGTTCGTCGTCGAATTCGGGTGGCATTTTTTTCTACAGGGGATGAACTACGTTCGCTTGGCGAAACATTGAACCCCGGCGATATTTATGACAGTAACCGTTATACCTTGCATGCCATGCTGACACGTCTGGATGCTGAAATCATCGATATGGGAGTCGTTACCGATAATCCCGACACATTACGTGAAGCTTTGCTGCAGGCCGCCAAGGAAGCCGATGTGGTGATTACCTCTGGTGGCGTGTCAGTGGGTGAAGCCGATTATGTTAAGCAATTGCTGGATGAACTCGGCGAAGTGCATTTCTGGAAAATCGCAATGAAACCCGGTAGGCCGCTTGCTTACGGCAAAATTGCAGATGCTCATTTTTTCGGTCTGCCCGGTAATCCGGTTTCGGTGATGGTAACTTTCTATCAGTTTGTACAACCTGCTTTACACAAGTTGGCGGGTGCTATTTATCACGCGCCAATGGTATTACAGGCGATTGCAGCTGAGAATATTCGTAAGCGTCCCGGACGTTTCGAATTTCAACGGGGATTATTACGCAGCAATTCTGCCAATCAATTGGAAGTTACGATGACCGGCGAACAGGGCTCCGGCATTCTGCATTCCATGAGTCATGCCAACTGTTTTATTTTACTGGATGAAGATTGTGACGGTGTGGCTGCCGGTCAATCTGTCACCGTGCAACCCTTCGCAGGTCTGATCTAATGTCTGAAAATCAATTGAAACAACAACACGAATTCAACAAATTACATAAACGGCTACGCCGCCAGGTCGGCCAGGCAATTGCTGATTACGACATGATTCAGGATGGCGATAAAGTCATGGTATGCCTGTCAGGTGGTAAAGACAGCTACACCATGCTCGATATTTTGCTGAATTTACGCGATCACGCACCAATTGATTTTGAGTTGATTGCGGTCAATCTTGATCAAAAGCAACCCGGATTTCCAGAGCATGTATTGCCAGAATATCTCAGTAAAATTGGTGTGCCATTTCATATTATCGAAAAAGATACCTACAGCATTGTTAAGGAAGTGGTTCCTGAAGGCAAAACCACCTGTGGTATTTGTTCGAGACTACGTCGTGGATCGTTATACGGTTATGCGCGTCAGCATGGCATCACAAAAATCGCCTTAGGCCATCATCGTGACGATATTATTGAAACGCTTTTTTTAAATATGTTTTATGGCGGCAAGACCAAAGCCATGCCGCCCAAACTGCTGAGTGATGATAAAACCAATATTGTTATCCGACCGCTCTGTTATGCCAAAGAGTCGGATATCACCCGCTATGCTGAAGCGAGAGCCTTCCCAATCATTCCATGTAATTTATGTGGCTCTCAGGAAAATCTGCAACGTCAGGTGATTAAGGAAATGCTGCAAACCTGGGAGAAACAGCATCCCGGTCGTGTTGAAAATATTTTCCGTAGCATCCAGAATGTGGCCCCCTCCCAATTGGCAGATCAGCAATTATTTGATTTTAAGGGACTTGAGCAATTTCGCCTCGAACCAACAGGTGATGAAGATTCGGCCTTTGATGAGCACATCATTCCTGCATTAGCACGAGTGTAATTTCTTAATACCAGCATAGTAAGTTATGCACTTTCCGATGGATTGTTACAGTGCTCTTACAACATACTTTGCTAAGTCATTGAATGTACACAAAACAACCATATATTATTGATTTTAAATGAATTTTAAATATGGTTATTTTTTAACCATTTAGTGCAGCTCTGTTAAAGAATAATGACTTAGCGATTTTCAACAATGTTAACCACAGACTTATCCACAGAAATTGTGAGTAAGTCGCTAAGCCATTGATCATCACTTTTAACTAATTGACTAGCAGGCTATTACAACAACAAAAATGAATATTTCAAATATTAAACACTGAAAGAATCAAATAGCAGGATGATTTAAAGTTAGCTGTGTGAAAAGCAAAAATAAATTTTTATGGCACAATCTTTGATTTTTAATGCTGCCAATCGCAGTAAGTTATTCACTTTTTCCTAAATTGTTACAGTGCTGTTACAACAAGTTTTGCTAAGTTGTTGAATATACAAAATTGTTACGTAACAATTTGATTTTATTACTATTTTGCAAATGGTTAAATTTTAACCATTTTGAACAGCACTTTTATAGATTAACGACTTAGCGTTTTTCACCATTGTTACACACAGACTTATCCACAGAAATTGTGAGTAAGTCGCTAAGCCATTGATTGTCTCTTTTAAATGCCTGAGTTACTTAACGGGCGGAGTAAAATCTTCTGCAAATTCCAGTGCATTTCCATCTGGATCACGGCAGAAAAAAGCAGCCCGACCAGACTTGCTGCGTGAAAATTCTACACCTGCCTGTTCCAGCCGTTCGGCAAGTGCCTCAAGATCTTCGACAAGCAATGCGACATGACGATCCCGCCCTCCATGTTCCGGACGACCATCTGTCGAGTCAGGATTGGGTAATACCATCAAATGTAATTGTTGTTTGTTATCCAAATCCAGCCATGCGCCGTCATAGGCAAATTTAGGGCGATTCGGATTGAGAGGGATTTGCAAGACATCACAGTAAAACTTCAGCGACGTAGCTAAATCAGCCACCAGAAAACTGGCATGCGCTATAGACTTAATCATAAACAATTCCTGCAAATTAAAATAAAAACCAAGGGCTATTGCTCTTTTAGAGTCTCCTCTGAGCAGAGTCGTTTCTTTCAACCAGGCCTATTGGCGTGGTGTAACCATTCTACATAAGTCATTTCCAACACAATAGCGCGGAAAACAGTCCAAGACTGAAAGGGTGAAACAAAGTGGTTAATCAAAATAAATTGGCCGCAGGCTTAGCGATTGGCTTTTTCTACCTGAGCAATTCCGAATGCAGCAACAAAAATAAATGCCCCACCCAGCCATTCCTGAACGGTCATCATTTCTGTAGTGAGTAAAGCTGAGGAAATCGCGGCAACAATCAATTCAAACAACATGATAACTGCTGCCAGATAGACCGGCATTCTGGCCAGACCATATAGAACTGTCATTGTCATGGCGATGATAATTCCGCCCCCCACCAAAACAGCACTTAGCCATACAGATAGACCCACTGAGGGTAAGGAAGCCTGCTGTAATAGCAAAACGACTATTGATACTGCTACCACTCCCCACAAAATAATAGTGGTTTTTAAAGCCATTGGCACTGCAGCCAGCTTACGGCTTAACACATTATTTACCGCAAAACACAGACTGGCAAACAAGGCCAGCCAATCAGCCAGGCCATGTGGCCATGGAAATCCCACTTCGGGTCGCCATAACATTAAGACCGTGCCCCCCATGGCCAGCACAAACATAACAATGGCTGCCAGAGACAACTTTTCACCTAGCCACCAGCGTCCTAATATCACCGACCATAAAGGCGATAAATAAAACAATAGCATCACCCGCATTACCTGACCTTCATTCAACGCGACTAAAAAAGCGAGATTGGTCATACCAGCCGCCAGGGCCAGCCAAAGCAGATCGGCAGGAATATGTTTCCAGCGATAACGGTTTTTGATAAAAATCGGCAGACTGGCGATGCCTGCCGTGAGGTACATGATCAACGTCACCCAGACCACCGACATGCCAGCCTGTTCGAACAGGCGCATGGGATACCAGATAAGGCCCCACATGGTGGCAGCAAATAACAGACTAAGGATTGCCAGCTTGGATTCGATGGGATTTACAAAGTTCATAATGATGCTTATAACACGACAGTCAGTTGAAGCGTTATAATGGCCGGATTTTTGTTATCCGGCGATATGTATTAATGAATCCAGATCTGGCCCTTTTACACCCTTATCCTTTTGAGAAACTAGCCGAACTGCAGCAAGGTTGCCAGCCGCCAAGTGATCTGCCGCATATTTCGTTATCCATTGGTGAGCCAAAGCATCCTACTCCCGGTTTTATTACCGAAGCGGTCATCAGTCATTTGCATGGCTTATCAGTCTATCCAACAACAGCGGGTAGTATCGAATTACGCCATTCTATTGCGAATTGGCTGGATCAACGATTTCAGTTAGCGGGACATATCGACCCGTTATCGCAGGTTCTGCCGGTTAATGGCACCCGGGAAGCATTATTTGCCTTTGCTCAGGCGATTATTGATCGTCGTAAAGATCCACTGATTGTTATGCCCAACCCGTTTTATCAGATCTATGAGGGTGCGGCATTTCTGGCCGGAGCAGAACCTTATCTGCTTAATTGCACCGAAGAAACCGGCTTTGTACCCGATTTTGATGCTGTTCCCGCGAGTGTCTGGTCACGCTGTCAGTTGTTATATTTATGCAGCCCGGGCAACCCGACCGGTGCGATTGTTGATGCTGAAACGCTGACCAAACTGATTCAACTGGCCCATGAATATGATTTTATTATCGCGGCTGACGAATGTTATTCCGAAATCTATTTTGATGAAGCCTTACCACCAGTAGGTTTATTACAAGCAGCTGTGGCAGCTGGCTATACCGATTTAAGCCGTTGTGTGGTTTTCCATAGTCTATCCAAGCGCTCTAACGCGCCGGGATTACGAAGTGGCTTTGTGGCCGGCGATGCCAATATCATGAAATCCTTTCTGCGTTACCGTACCTATCATGGCTGCGCAATGCCACCATCAACCCAGTCTGCCTCTATTGCTGCCTGGACAGATGAAGCGCATGTAGCACATAACAGGCACCTGTACAGAGAAAAATTCGCAGCCGTACTCGACATTCTGTCACCAGTGATGAATGTCACCCAGCCCGAGGCAAGTTTTTATTTATGGGCAGAAACGCCGATTGCCGATACCGATTTTGCTCGCGGCTTATTTGATCAATATAACGTCACCGTATTGCCGGGACGTTTTTTAGCCAGAGATACCAAACAGGGTAATCCTGGCGTTAACCGGATCCGCATGGCATTGGTTGCACCTCAAGATGAGTGCGTCGAAGCGGCCATGCGGATCCGTGACTATATTGAAACCTTATCTTAATAATTTGGAGAAACCGATGAGTGATATCCAGCAGATTATCGAAACGGCATTTGAACGCCGTGCAGAAATCACCCCAGCCAATGCTGATGCGCAAGTACGTAATGCCGTCAATGAAGTTCTGGGAATGCTCGACAGTGGTAAAGCACGTGTCGCAGAAAAACAAAATGGTGATTGGGTCGTCAATCAATGGCTGAAAAAAGCCGTTTTATTGTCGTTCCGCTTGAATGATAACCGCCCGATGTCTGGCGGTGAAACACAGTATTTTGACAAGGTTGAACCAAAATTCGCTAACTTTACCGAAGCTGATTTTAATACTGCCGGTGTGCGTGTTGTACCTCCTGCAGCAGCTCGTCGTGGTTCATATATCGCACCAGGCGTTGTTTTGATGCCTTCTTACGTTAATATCGGTGCCTACGTTGATTCCGGCACCATGGTTGATACCTGGGCTACTGTTGGTAGCTGTGCACAAATCGGTAAAAACGTCCATTTATCCGGTGGTGTGGGTATCGGTGGCGTACTTGAACCTTTACAAGCCGGTCCGACAATCATCGAAGATAACTGCTTTATTGGTGCCCGTTCTGAAGTGGTTGAAGGCGTTATCGTTGAAGAAGGTTCAGTGATTTCAATGGGTGTTTACATTGGCCAAAGCACCAAGATTTTCAACCGCATGACCGGTGAAATAAGCTACGGTCGTATTCCGGCTGGTTCTGTAGTTGTTTCAGGAAACCTGCCTTCTAAAGATGGCAGCTACAGCTTGTACTGCGCTGTTATTGTGAAACAGGTTGATGAAAAAACCCGTGGTAAAGTCGGTATCAACGAATTACTGCGTGATATCTAAATAGATTGTAATTGGCGGTAACCGCTTTATAGCAGTTACCGCCTTTACCACTGCTCCACGGCAGTGAAGCCAATGATGCAAAATGAATTGATATACTGTATCATTTAACATCAATTCGCCTACCCTGTGGGCTTTTTCAGGTGAAACGGCAACGATGAAATTGTTTGGTATTAAAAATTGTGACACGGTCAAAAAAGCCAGACGTTGGCTGGATGAGCACCAGATTACATACCAATTCCATGATTTTCGGACAGATGGTCTGGATCTATCCATCATCCAACAGTGGTTGAATTACGTCAGCTGGGAACAGCTTATCAACAAAAGGGGCACAACCTGGCGCAAGCTTGAAGACCCGCGTAAAGATCAGCTTGATCAACAAGCTGCTATAGAGTTAATGCTCTTGCATCCAACACTTATTAAACGCCCGGTTATAGAAGATGCATCCGGCATATCAATAGGTTTCAACGAATCTGATTTTCAGGCGCGCTATGCAAAGTAATCTTTCCAAAACTGTTCAGCTCACCATTGATTTGATTCAACGTGACAGTGTCACCCCTGTCGATAAAGGTTGTCAGATCATGCTGGCAGAACGGCTGGCGAATAGTGGCTTTAATCCTGAATACCTGCGCTTTGGGGAAGTGGATAATCTGTGGTGCCGGCGGGGACATAATGGCCCGTTATTTGTATTTGCCGGACATACCGATGTTGTGCCAACCGGACCGGTAGATAAATGGAGCCACGAACCGTTTGCCGCCAAAATTGAAGACGGCATTTTGTATGGCCGCGGTACAGCCGATATGAAAGGCAGTATTGCTGCTATGGTGACGGCTTGTGAACGTTTTGTTGCTGAACACCCTCAGCATGCTGGCAGCATTGCTTTTTTACTGACCAGCGATGAAGAGGGCCCAGCCACTGATGGTACCGTTAAAGTTATTGAAACATTGCAGGCACGTCAGGATCATATCGACTGGTGTGTGGTCGGCGAACCAACCAGCACTGACAAAGTGGCAGATGTGGTTAAAAATGGTCGCCGTGGTTCGTTAAATGGCTATCTGACAGTTCAAGGCAAGCAGGGCCATATTGCTTATCCTCACCTGGCAGATAATCCGGTACATAATCTTGCTCCGGCATTGGCTGAACTATGTGCGGTGCAATGGGATCAGGGTAATGCTGATTTCCCGCCCACCAGCTTTCAGGTATCCAATCTGAAAAGCGGCACTGGTGCGACCAATATTATTCCCGGCACAGTAGAAATGATTTTTAACTTCCGTTATTCCACTGAAGTGACTCACGATAAACTGCAACAACAGGTCGAAGCGATTCTCGATAAACACGGTGTGGCATATCAAATGGATTGGGTGTTATCGGGTAAACCCTTCCGTACAGCAGGCGGTAAATTACTTGAAGCCGTACAGATGGCGGTTAAAACTGTAACAGGTTATGAAACAACTCTATCCACTTCTGGTGGCACATCCGATGGTCGTTTTATCGCGCCAACTGGAGCACAGGTAATTGAACTTGGTCCGTTAAACGCGACCATTCACCAAATTGATGAACATGTTTCAGTTGCCGATCTGGATACATTGTCGGCTATTTATCAGCAGTTACTCACTGAATTGCTAGTGAACTAATCCCTATGCAAATTCGGCATACCAAACATCTGTTATGGCTCTTTGCAGCAGCATTATTGCTGATGCAATCCATAGCCGTTTGGCATGATGCCGAACATGCGTTTCATGATCACATAGCATTATGTGATCAGTTAAATGTTGTCAGTCATACCCCATCTACCGATAACCACAATCAGCTGACGGTTGCTGTCTGGCAACAATATTTTCAGTTTCAGTCTTCTGTTACCCTCCCTGCTCGTTTTGAAAATTTTTATCTTTCATTCGCGATTCGCGCTCCACCCATTTTCTCATAGCGTTCAAATATGACTGAATGCCATTTTTCTATTCAGAAAATGGCTACTGATTTCTGCTATGAGGATTATTCGTGATGAATAAAAAACCCATTGTAGTGTTGCTTGCTGCGGCACTCTCCCCTATGGCTTCTGCAGTGTTAGCTGCTGAAGATACTGTTGATATCCCACGCCTGGTGGTCACTTCTGATCCATTAGGCAACCGTACCTCTGATGAATTGATCCAGCCGGTCACGGTTATTGCGGGTGATGAACTTAATCAAAAACGCGCCAGTACAATAGGCGAAACATTGGATGGCTTACCTGGTGTGCATAATGCCGACTTTGGTCAGGGCGTAGGACGTCCTGTGGTTCGAGGTTTACAGGGATCCCGTGTGAAAGTGCTGGAAGATGGATTGAGTACTTCCGATATTTCCGGTGAAGGTGCAGATCATGCTATCGGCATGGATGCTGGTCGTGCCGATCAAATTGAAGTTTTCCGAGGTCCGGCGACATTACTTTATGGAAGCGGTGCTGCTGGAGGTGTTATCAATGTTCGCAGTAATCGATTTAATCCTGAATTTGGGGATGCTCCAAGAGTAGATGGGCAGATGTCATACGGCATCAATGGACATGATCGCCAGGGACGTTTGGGACTTGAACTACCACTGGGAGACAACTTTGTATTGCGGACGGACTATGGGGTTCGTCGTACCAGTGATTTTGATATTGATGGTTATCAGCAAAAAGACCAGCAGGTCGGCCGTAAAGATAAATTACAAAACAGTGAAGTAGAAAATGATGTGTTCTCTATCACCGGTTTGTATAAAGGTGACTGGGGCTTTGCCGGTTTGGGTTACAGCACTTGGGAAACTCAATACGGCATTCCGGAAGTCTTTTTAGGACAAGGTGAAGAAGAGCAGGAACGGATTCGCGCGAAAAACGATCGTTTTGATTTTCGCAGTGAAATTAATGATCCGTTACCGGGTTTCAGCACAGCCAGGCTGAAAATGGCCTACACCAGCTACCGTCAACAGGAAATTGGTTCTGAATTTGATAATGGTGCATTTGTTGAAAGTGAAGTTGAAACGCGTTTCAACAATAACGAAACTGAAATGCGTCTGGAACTGGTGCATAACCCGATTGGTGATTGGGAGGGTGTTGTCGGTCTGCAATTTAATGATCGGGACTTTGAGGCTGAGGGCGAAGGTCACGGCCACGGGGACGTTGATGAACACGGTGGTGGCTTTTATATCCGTGGTAATGACACACGCACCGTCGGTTTATTTGTCCTGGAAGAATTACCCACGCATTTTGGTCGCTTTGAAGTCGCTGCACGGGTCGATCATGTGCGCTCCAGTACAGACGATCTTGACGAGGCCAGAGATATTGATTTGCCAAGTGGTGAAGAACTCCAACAATCAGCCGTATTGGGCAGTAATAGCTTCACTCCATTCAGTTTATCGGCAGGAACTCTGGTTGAGGTAGATCCGGCCCATCATTTCAGAATGTCCGTTACCCGTTCGCAACGGGCTCCGTCGGCAGAGCAATTATATGCCTTTGGTAGCCATGCAGCAGCAGGGACTGTTGAAATTGGTGATCCGAACCTGGGTAAGGAAACCTATACCAATTTTGAAGTCGGTTTTGATCGTCATTTAGGGGCATTCCGCTATGAGCTGACTACTTTCTATAACTACGTCGATGACTTTATTTATTTAGCAGCACAAAATGATGGGACTGGCCAAGCCATTGAAATTGAGGGCGATACGCTGGTAGTCAATGAACAACAAAATGCCAAGTTGTATGGTGCTGAATTTGGTGCCATAACTGACTTGATTGATGGTCCTATTCCACTTAGCATGCGCTTGTCTGCCGATCATGTACGCGGCAAACTCAGCAATGGTGAAAATATTCCTCGCATGAGTCCAACACGCTTAGGGATTGGATTTGATACCTCCTATGCTGACTGGGATTTCAGTCTCGACTACCGTCGGGTGTTTAAACAAACCAAAACCGCTGTGACTGAGAGCAATACGGACGGTTATAACCTGGTTTCGTTTGATGCAAATTGGTCTCCAGCAAGTTTAAAAGGTGCTGAAATCTTTATTCAGGGACGTAATTTGCTGAATGAAGACGGTCGTCGGCATACCAGCTTCTTTAAAGATGAATCGCCTATTCTGGGACGAACCATATACACCGGTATTCGTTTCGACTTTGGCGGTTAACAGTTAACGTTATGCTCAAACTGAAAAGGCCCGACTTTGTCGGGCCTTTTTTGTGGAGCAAGAGTCAGTATTCTGCTAGATTGAGGTATTTTTTACGGATAAATCTACATGGCTTTAATTGAAACTGGCGATGACATCAGCAGCATTAAACTGATCTATATCTTTAATCTGGTGGGTTCGCTTATCTACCCCATGCTGGTGATGGGGGCTCTTGTAGCCTATGAAAAAAAAGGCAAAGCTCCAGATTGGCTACAATCGCATTATCTGTTTCAAATAAATGGTTTTTATATCAGCCTCATATTGCTGATGGTTTCCTGGGGACTTTTATATCTGGGCAATTTATACGGTTTAGCCGTGATGGTGATTTGGATAATCTGGAATATCACCCGCAGCGTTAAAGGACTGAAAACCTTAAAAGCCCAACGTCCAATAGCGAATCCTAATAACGGGTTACTGGGCTGATACTGGGGCTTTTTTAACCTTCATCGATGACAGATAAACAAGCCTAGCCACGATAAATCGCTAAAGGCCCTGTGGCTTGTTGGGTGGGCATAATTTCCATAGTGGTGACATTCAGATGCGCTGGGGTATTAACCAACCACCAGATGGTATCGGCAATATCCTGAGCCGTTAGTGCAACCGTATTTTCATAGACTTTTTCAGCACGCTCTTCATCGGCTTTAAAACGGACCATGGAAAATTCAGTTTCGGCATTTCCTGGTTCGATATTGGTTACCCGGATTTGCGTACCCAGCAAGTCAGCACGGAGGGCCAGCGAAAACTGTCTTACAAAAGCCTTACTGGCGCAATACACATTACCGCCCGGATAAGGCCAGTTTCCGGCCACCGATCCGATATTGATGATATATCCCCTGTCTCTTGATTGCATGCCCGGCAAAACCAGCCTGCTGCAGCGCATTAACCCTTTGATATTTGTATCAACCATGCGTTCCCAGTCTTCCGGATCCGTGGCATAAGCTGGTTCAAGTCCCAATGCTAAACCAGCATTATTGACCAATACATCTATCTGCTGAAATTCGGCTGGTAACTCGGAAAACGCCTGTTCGGTCGCCTGCCGGTCACTGATATCAAAACAACTGATGCAGACTTGTGAAGCTCCACCTAACTCCGCTTGCAGGCTTTGCAAACGTTCCATGCGCCGCCCAGTAATAATCAGGCGCCACCCTGCTTTAGCAAACAACCTGGCGCATGCCTCACCAAATCCTGCGGTAGCGCCGGTAATCATAATGATTGGGGATGAATTCATTTTTTGCCTTTAATACTATTATTTGAATCACAGAGACACAGTGTCATATGTATCCGCAGATTCCGCAGATGAACGCAGATTAAAAAATTTACAATAACATCCCTGTTGACCATGCGACTAAAAAATATGGGTTAGATAATGATATGTATGAAGTTCATTTAAATTTTAATCAACGTACTAGATCGCTTTTAATCATCTGCGAAAATCTGCGTAATCTGTGGATATCAACTATCAAAAACTCCGTTCGTTCTGTGTCTCTGTGGTTAACCCCACAAAAACTTAGTTGTTATAAACTTTATTAGCCGCTGACATGGATGAAAGATACCAGTAAATATTGATAATTTTGTCATGCCTCCACTCTTATTCTATTTATATCAATCGGAACAAGACTATCAGGCACCTTCAGCAAAAACGATAGTGCGGCGGCCACTAACAATAATGCGATGCTCGATATGGGCTTTCACAGCACGTGCCAAAACCAGACGCTCAATATCCTTACCAATCATCACTAGATCTGCCGGGCTATTATCATGACGAACCCGTTCGACATCCTGTTCGATAATCGGGCCTTCATCAAGTTCAGCGGTAGCGTAATGTGCGGTGGCGCCGATTAACTTCACTCCACGCTCGTAAGCTTGATGATAGGGCTTGGCACCCTGGAAAGCGGGCAAAAATCCATGGTGGATATTGATAACCTTACCGGCAAACTCTTTGACAAACTGCTCTGACAAAATTTGCATATAGCGCGCCATCACCACCAGATCAATCTGATACTCGGAGAGTAATGATTTAATCTGTGTTTCCTGTTGCTGTTTGGTTTCTTTGGTGATGGGCAGATGATAAAACGGTTTTTTGAACTGACGCGCCATATTCTCCAAATCGGGATGATTACCGATAATGACAGGAATGTCACATTTCAACTCACCTTCCAACTCACGCAACAGCAAGTCATAAGGACAATGTGATGCCCGTGTCACCAGCAAGGCTACGCGGTATGGCACATCGGTGAAATGCACTGACCAGGTCAGTTCCATGGCTGCTGCTAACGAGCTGAATTGTTGATGGAGTATTTCATGGGGTAACTGAGCTTCATCTTCCACCTTCAGACGCATGAAATAACGACCGTGCTCGTCGGTATCGGTATATTGCTGGCAATGCAGAATATTGTAACCACGTTCAGCAAAAAAACCGGTTATACCGGCCAGCAAACCTTTCTGGTCGGCACATTGAATCAGCAAAACGATGGCTTTCATGAACAAACGACCTCAACGGGCAGAAAATCAAAGCGCAGATGCTAGCACTTTGTAGCTGTTTTATGAATATTCATTATATTTGTCCGCCCGGCCTTTGACTTTATCAACCGGATATTTAGCCGCATTTTTGTGCATTTTACGTTGTATGGCTTGTTCAATATCGATATTCAGATCGTGACAAAGGTAGCTCAGATATACAGCAACATCGGCTATTTCATCTTCCAGAGCTTCACGTTTATCAGTCTCCAGCATTTGCTTAATTTCGGTCTTGTTACGCCATTGAAACCATTCCAGCAGTTCAGCCGCTTCGATGGATAATGAAATCGCTATATCTTTAGGATTATGAAACTGTTCCCAGTCTCGTTCACGACGGAATTCAATTAGCTGTTTTAATAAATCGGCATTAATCATCTGCAAGAAACCTGTTTACCTGCTGAATAAAAATATCGGGTTTTTCGGCATGCACCCAGTGTCCGGCACCATCGATCACCACATGTTCTGCCTGAGGATAAAGTGTCTTAATATGCTGCCAATCTTTGTCAGTTACATAATCAGACTTTCCCCCACTGATAAATAGTGTCGGTGTTTCCTCAGGATCATCTGGTTCTACACTTTGGAGCAAACCCGGATAACTACAAAATAAATACTGCAAATTAATACGCCAGCTAAACCCTTGATCGCCTTTTTGCATATTCAGCAACAGAAACTGACGCACCAGAGGATCAGGCAGTGTATCCGCCAGGGCCTCACTCGCTTCTGTTCGCGATGAAAATTTTGACAGATCTAATGCCATTAAAGCTTTGAAAATAATACTATGCTCATCAGGATATTGGCGAGGAGCAATATCAACAACAATAAGTCTGCGGACACGGTCAGCAAACATTTGGGCAAATTGCATCGCTGTTTTTCCACCAAGCGAATGTCCCATAAGATCGATTGTTGATAACTCTAATTCATCCAGTAAATTCAGCAGATCTTCTGCCATTAATTCAAAAGTTTGCTGTGGATGATGAAAGGATTGCCCATGATTACGTAGATCAGCACTGATAACCTGTCGATCTGCTGATAAAGCTGAGGCGATGCTACGCCAGTTATCTGATGAACCGAATAAACCATGCAGGATAACTAATGGCTGACCTTGCCCAGAAGATTGATAGTGTAATCTCATAGTGACTCACGTTAACACGTTATAATGTGTGATTGAAAAATTTGGAGAGAGTGAACGTGGACGAAGCAATATTAATGATTCTGGTCAAACAATATGCCGATCGTTTTGGCATAACCTTCAGTTCAAAACATTTGGACGATGAAGTGAAAAAACAGCAATTAGTGAGTTTGATGCAGGAAGCATTAGCGGGTAAGCGTGGTCCTGTGACTGATGCGGACTTAAGCTAAAAAAACACCCTTAGCATTTTGCTAAGGGTGTTTTTTATTCAGTTTAGATTTTTTCGAACACCAGACAGGCGTTGGTTCCGCCAAAGCCGAAACTATTGGACATTACGGCCTTAAGATCGGCATTATCTTTACGATCCAGCACAATTGGCATGCCCTGAGCCTGTTCATCCAGATTATCAATATTTGCAGAAGCAGCCACAAAATCATTTTCCAACATCAGTAGACTATAAATAGCTTCCTGTACGCCAGCAGCGCCTAGAGAATGTCCGGAAAGTGATTTAGTTGAACCTACCAGTGGTATCTGTGTTTCCGCAAACACCTTTTTAATCGCACCTAATTCAGCCAAATCACCGACCGGTGTACTTGTGCCATGCGCATTGATATAGTCAACTTTGCTATTACGCATGGTCGACATGGCCATTTCCATACAACGTTGTGCGCCTTCACCAGAAGGAGCCACCATGTCATAACCATCAGAAGTGGCTGCATATCCCGTCAGTTCCGCGTAAATTTTGGCTCCACGCGCTTTGGCATGTTCATATTCTTCCAGAACTAAAACACCTCCACCGCCAGCAATAACAAACCCATCACGATCGGTATCGTATGCACGGGAAGCCTTTTCGGGCGTATCGTTATATTTGGTCGATAAAGCACCCATCGCATCGAACAATGAGCTCATGGTCCAGTGTTCTTCTTCCGCACCACCAGCAAACACAACATCTTGTTTGCCAAGCTGAATTTGCTCCATAGCATTACCGATGCAATGGGCACTCGTGGCACAGGCCGAAGACATCGAATAGTTAATGCCTTTGATTTTGAAAGGAGTTGCTAGACAGGCGGAAGTGGTACTTCCCATAACCTGAGTGACACGATAAGGACCAACCCGTTTCAGGCCTTTTTCGCGGAGAATATCCGCTGCTTCAACCTGATTGGAAGAGGATGCACCACCGGAGCCCATCACCAAGCCTGTTTTAGGATTGGAAACATCGCTTTCGCTTAAGCCTGCATCCTGAATCGCATGTTTCATTGCGATATAGGCATACGCGGCCGCATCCCCCATAAACCGCAACACTTTACGATCAATAAATTCTTTAAAATCAATATCAAAAAACCCCGCTACATGGCTTCGAAATCCCATATCAGCATATTGTTGCTTAAAGCGGATACCAGAACGACCGGTGCGAAGTGATTCAGTAACGGTGGCGAGATCCAACCCCAGACAAGAGGTGATCCCCATACCAGTAACAACTACACGTCTCATTGTCTTGTCCTAAAAGTTGTCAGTTGAAGTAAACAGACCAACTCGTAAATCTTTGGCGAAGTAGATATCGCGACCATCTACCGACACTGTGCCATCTGCAATGGCCAATACCAGCTTGCGTGAAATTACTCGTTTCAAATCAATACGGTAAGTCACTTTTTTGGCAGTAGGCAATACTTGGCCGGTGAATTTCACTTCACCTGAGCCCAGCGCTCTTCCTCTGCCGGGATTACCATCCCACGCCAGAAAAAAGCCTAGTAACTGCCACATGGCATCTAAGCCCATGCAACCCGGCATAACGGGATCTCCCGGAAAATGGCATTTAAAAAACCATAAATCCGGATGAATATCCAGTTCAGCAATGATTTCACCTTTCCCATAGGCGCCACCATCATTTGAAATATGACTGATGCGATCCATCATCAGCATATTCGGTACTGGCAGTTGGGCATTACCCGGGCCAAACATTTCTCCATGGCCACACTGCAAGAGTTCCTCGAAGGAAAAAGATGATTGCTTACTCATGAAATTCTAAAATAACCCTACAAATTAAGCACGATATAATAGCATGATAGTTTGAATGCAGAAAAAGATGCAGCTATCAACGCACTGGTTCTAATAAAAAGCCATACCCTACGGCATGGCTTATCGATTTTATTGAGCTGTGGAGAATGATTATTTACGGTTATCAGCAACTGTGGTTGCCGCAGCAGGCGCAATTATCTCAAGACTTTCCAGTAATAATCCAATACTGTTGAGCACCCGATACATCGTAAAAATTTCATCATATTGAGCATTCGTCAGTGCAATTCGCGCCCGGAACAATTCATTCTCGGAATCCAGCAAATCCAGTAATGTGCGCTGTCCAAAGTTAAATTGTTGCTGATAGGCATCGCGGGTTTTTTCAGCTGCTGCAGCATATTCTTCAAAGTATGACATTTGTCTGCGTACTGTTTCCAGAGCATTCCATGATAAACGGACACTCTGCTCCACCTGACGGTGCGTATTATTGCGAATTTCAGCCGCCTGATTAATCAGAAAAGCCGTTTCTTCACGTCTTGCCTTATCTTTTCCACCATTCAGCAGATTGTAGCGTAGTCTGAACATGGCTGTGACGTCTTTATCAGTGCCTCGAACCCCATCAATATCATGGTCATTACGAGTGCCTAATTCAAAATCAACACGCGGTAAAAAAGCAGCTTTGGTAACGTCATGTTGTGCATTGGCCGAAGCGACATCAGCTTGAGCAGAACGTAAGGTTGGATGATTCTGAATAGCGATATTGACCGCTTCTTCCACTGTCATTGGCAAAAACGGTTCAGGTGACGGGGGCTGTGACAATGAGGATGGCGCTTCGCCAACGACACGTAAATAATTGGTTTCGGCATCCCGCAAATTGCTTTGCTCAGCCATTAAATTGGTTTCCGCTAATGCCAGGCGACCCAAACTCTGATCCATGTCTGCCCGACGTCCTACGCCACGTTCGCTGCGTAAGGTAATCTGATCATGGGTACGCAGATGAGATTCCAGATTGGTTTGCGCTAATTCCACCAATTTCTGCCGACGCAACACATTAAGATAAGCTTCTGTCGCCTCTAAAGCAGTGTTTTCAGCCACACTATAAACTGAATGTGCTCGTGAATCGGTTCTGGCTTTTTGACGTTCAACCTCATTTTTGGTCAGGCTGCCATCATAAAGCATTTGCCGCAGATTCAAACTGGCTTCATCACGATTTAAATGAATCTCACCGTCACCACGGTTACGGGAAGCTGGATTATCAGTTGACTCCCAACCGGTTCCGAGCCCCAGATCAATTGTTGGGAAATAACCTGCCTGTGCCTGATCAATTTCTTTGGAAACCGCCTGACGCTCACTGATTGAAGCCAAAACATCCGGATTGGTTTTCAGCGTGGTGTGAATTGCTTCCTGTAATGTATCAGCTTGCACAAAGCTAGAGCAGAGCAATGATGGGATTAAAAAAAGCGCTTTGTTCATATTCTTTTCCTAGTTCAAAGCAGTAATTAGTATTCTTTATCAAGGGTCACTACCGATTACAGCTTCTCCCCCCCAGGTAATACTTACTAGTCCATTACCGGCCGATTGTAGTCAAAACAGTTCAAATACACAATCTGCTCTATCTAAGATCCCTAAAGACGATAGCCAGAGAAAGACGATCCGGTAAACTCATTTTCTGAAAAATGGTAGTTAAGTGGGCTTTCACTGTTCTTTCAGTGATATTCATATTTCGAGCGATCATTTTGTTGGTCGCACCATGACTAACCATTTTGGCCACTTCCAATTCTTTTGGAGAAAGTGTTTCTGCTGCTTTACGCTGTTTTTCACTCACTTCAGGAATATGACTGATTTCATCTATCAGTCCGGATATCACATGACGCTCGACCCAGACTTCACCATTCAAAATCAGCAGCAGAGCTTCTTGTAGTTTGCTCATCGGCAGATTTTGATTGAAATAACCACGAGCGCCCTGCTTCAAGGCTGCTATTTGTACCGGTATTGGCCGTGGAGGGCCAATCACCAAAATTCTGCTATCCGGGCAGAGCTTTTTGAGTTCACTGATAACATGATCAGGATTGTCATCCAGCAGAAATTGATGACAAAGTACCAATTCTGCTGTTTGTTTTTTTAATGCGTCTAATAAACCGTTAACATCCTTATAAAGGCTAACGTCGTACAAAGCTGGCAATGCATCAGTTATGACACGCGCCACATCCGCATCTGCAGTAGCCAGATAAAGACTTTTTTCAGTCTCTGTAATTACTGTCATCGTTCAACCTTAGCCTCAACGCTCTCTCAACGCTTCATTTTTTGCTTTCAGTATGGGCTTTAATAAGTAATCAAGCACGGTTTTTTCACCAGTCAGAATATCTACGGTCACTGTCATGCCCGGAATAATTCCTAATTCGCCCATACTACTTTTTATAAAATTTTGTTCAGTGCGTAAATAGATAAGATAAAAACTTTCATCTTCTTCATTAGTGATCGTATCCGCACTGATACGTACCAGCTTTGCCTCTAGCCCACCATAAATGGAAAAGTCATATGCTGTAAACTTTATTATTGCTTCCTGTCCTGGTCTTAAGAAAGCAATATCTGCCGGTCGTATCTGAGCTTCGATAAGCAAATTATCTTCTAAAGGAACAATTTCCACCAGATCCATACCTGGCTGTATGACTCCGCCAATAGTGTTGATCATCAAACGTTTTATGGTTCCTTTCATAGGCGAACGTACATTCGTCCGGGTCACCCGATCTTTTAATGCCGATACAGATTCTTCGGTGCGTGCCATTTCAGCTCGCACCTCACTGAGCTCTCTTGCCGCTTCTGACTCAAACCGGGTAACCGCTTCATTTATTTTCTGCTGAACTTCATCAATCGAAGAGCGAATACGCGGAATCGCCAGACGATTCGACTCCATTTCACCTTTCAGATCATTGACGGTACGTTTCAGTCTCAATATCTCAACTTCTGACATGACGCCGGCCGCCAGAAGAGGTTCGGACATTTGTAATTCCTGATTACTCAACTCAAAACTGCGACTGAGCTGCTGTTGCTTGGCCTGTTTTTCAACCAGTTCCTGTCGGCGCTGTTCAACTTGTCTTTTTAAAACATCAATTGTGCTTTGCAATTGTAATTGTCGGGATTGATATAATCCCCGCTCTTCTGCAGCGAGTTCCGGTTGATTGATCATCAGTTCATCGGGAAGCTCCAATGGCTTGCCCTCACTTTCGGCACTCAATCTCGCCGTTCTGGCCACCAACTCCCAGTAAGTTAATTTTGATTCACGAAAAGATGATGAAAAACGTGTGTCATCAATTTTTAACAGCACATCGCCTTTTTCAACCATTTGTCCTTCACTCACCAGAACATCCGCCAGAATGCCGCCTTCGAGATTTTGAATTATCTGAACTTTGCTGGAGGGAACTACTTTTCCCTGCCCCCGTGTGACTTCATCAATTTCTGCAACACTCGCCCACCATAAAGCAATGCCTATAAAAGCTGCGATCAGCAATAATAGAATATGCCCTCCCCAATGGGTTGAGGCCATCGTTGCCGCACTGATTTCAGACATGAAATTGACATCGTCATTATTTTTTTTAAACCAGGCCATCCAATTACCCTTTCGAAACCCGGATATGTCCGCTCTTTAACGCAGCCAGAATTTGTTCACGTGGCCCATCGGCTACTAAATTACCCTGATCCATCACTAACACACGATCCACCAGGCTTAATAAAGAGGCACGATGTGTAACCAGAATAAGCGATTTATCTTTGATAATTTCACCCAGTTTGGTTTTAAAGCGTTCTTCACTACTGTTATCCATGGAATTGGTTGGCTCATCCAAAACCAACACGGGAGGATCCAGTAATAAAGCCCGCGCCACGGCAATACTCTGACGCTGTCCACCGGAAAGGCCTTCACCACGTTCACCGACAGGCATATCAAACCCTGATGGGTGCCGATTGATAAACTCAGTCACGCCGGCTATTTCAGCCGCTCGTAATACTGCGGCATCATCAGCAAAGGGAGCCCCTAAAGCGATATTGTCGCGCACGCTGCCATAGAACAGCATGACATCTTGAGGAACATAGCCGACAGATCGGCGTAAATCAATTGGATCAATCTGTCGCAGATCCGTCTCATCCAGAAGCACTGCACCCTCGGCAGGTTCATATAAACCCAGAATCAATTTCTCTATCGAACTTTTACCGGAACCGATTCTGCCGATTATGGCAACTTTTTCACCCGGTTTAATTTTAAAGGAAATATCGCTTAATGCGTCTATGGCCTGCTCTGGGTAGCGGAAGCTGACTTGTTTGAATTCAATACCACCCTGGAATTTCTCACGATGCAGAAATTCCCGACCGCTGGGACGTTCAACCGGTAAATTCATCATATTGTTCAAAGAACTTAACGCGGCTTTTGAATGATGAAAACGCGTTAAAATACCTGCCAGCTGCCCCATTGGTGCCAGCGCCCTGCCTGCCAGTATGGTGCTGGCAATCAAGGCACCCATGCTGATTTCGTTCTCACTGATTTTGTAGACCCCATAAACCACCACGGCAATAGTGGTCATTTGCTGAACAAAACTGGTTAAATTTACTGCTGCTGATGACAGCAGTTTGGCCCGTTGACTGTACTTGGAAATAGAGCCGGCAGTTTGCTCCCATTTACGTTGTAACGGGCTCTCTGCCCCCAGACTTTTGATCGTTTCGAGGCCGGTTAATGTTTCTATAAGTGTGGCGCTTTTTTGTCCAGCATGACGAAATAACTGCTTAATTGCCCGACCTAACGGTATCTGAATGATTAAACTAATCAAAATCGTAATGGGAATAACCGCCAACGGAATATAGGCTAAATCACCGGCAATCATCCAGATAACGGCTATAAACAAAAAGGTAAACGGTAAATCAATCAGCGTGGCAAGCGTGGCCGAAGTAAAAAAGTCACGAAATGACTCAAACTCTTGCATGCTATTAGCAAAGTTACCTACTGAATTGGGCCGAGCAGCCATTTTGATGCCCAGTACTTTTTCAAAAATCGTGGCGGATAAAATAACGTCTGCTTTTTTGCCGGCAACATCAATAAAGTAACCACGTAATGTGCGTAGTAACAAATCAAAGACAAACACAATCGCCAGACCAATCGCCAACACCCACAATGTAGCCAGCGCATTGTTGGGTACGACCCGGTCATAGACATTCATCACAAACAGCGGTGAAGCTATGGCAAATAAGTTGACCAGAATTGAAGCCACGAATACTTCGCTGTAGATTGGCCAATAACGTGTCAGCGTTCCCCAGAACCAGTGTCTGGCCCGAGGGATGGCCGAGTTTTCACTGCGGTTATCAAAATGCTGAACTGCTCGTATGAAAATAGCGTAGCCAGTGTAATACTGCTGTAACTCGTTCAATTCCACGACAGTTTCAGCGTCGCCATTTTCAGGATAAATGACCGTAGCCTCTTTGCCGTTTAGCTTCAGTAAAATACAGGCATTGCCATCATTCAGAAGTAATACAGCTGGTAGCACCAACGGAGAAATTTTACGTAGTGGGCGTTTTATGACTTTTGAAGAAAGCCCTGCCCGTTCAGCCGCTCTGGAAAACAATTCTGGAGACAGTCGGTTATCCACTAAAGGAAGGCCTGCTACCATCGAATCAGGGCTATGTGGTTTTCGTAAAAGTTTGGTGAGAACCGTCAGACATGCTAATAGCGGATCATCATGAGTCAGATAAGCCGATTCAGCTTTCCATTGCCGATTCCGTTCTTGTTCAGTGGTTGCTTGATTTTCCATTTAATCCAACGACGCTACCCAACTCAAAATGTGATGAGTTTCACAGTTTTTTTCTTTACTGTAAACCTATGACCGCTTACTCTTTCCAAAGGTAGCATATCAAGAATAATCGGGAACAATAAGATGGTATACGTCGATCGCGATGAAAAGGGTCACATAATTGGAGTTTTTAATTCCCCACAGAGCGATGATAGTCACTACATCTCTCCACAAGCCCCCGAATTACTTGAGTTCCTTGGTCAATCCAACCGCCAGGAAGATATTCAAACGATACTTACAGCCTCAGACATGGCGATGGTAAGGGTTATTGAAGATCTGGTGAACACGCTGATAGACAAAGGGGTGATTTTATTTACTGAATTACCTGAGGCAGCGCAACAAAAATTAGTTCAGCGTGAAAAGATTCGCCATCATCTTAGTTCATTGGAAAATTTAATGAACGAAGATGAAGGCTTGCTCTAGGGCTTGTTGATTTTTCATCTCCACGACTGCTGGCAGCGATGGAAGATTAACACTCCCAAAGCTATTTCTTTTTAACCCGACTGGCTATTATTCGCTTGCGTTTTTCCTGTGGATTCTCTGCCGGCTTCTTCCGTTCTCTAAACGGATTATCACTGGTCTTAAACTCAATCATCACCGGTGTTCCCTGCAATTTGAGTGCAGTACGGAAATAATTTTCCAAATAACGTCGATAGCTGTTTGGCGTCGCTTCTGTCTGATTACCATGGATAATGATACGGGGAGGATTTTTACCGCCTAAATGGGCATAACGGTATTTAATCCGGCGTCCGTTAACCAATGGTGGTTGATGATCGGCAACAGCCTCTTCCAATACTCTGGTTAATTGTGGCGTAGGAATTTTAGCTAAGGCAGAGCCATACGCAGTTTTTACAGATTTAAGTAATAAGCCAACACCACTGCCATGCAAAGCCGAAATGAAATGCGTCTTGGCAAAACTCAAAAACGGCAAACGACGCTCAATATTGGTTGCAACCCATTCACGTTCCTGTTTCTCCAGACCATCCCATTTATTGACTGCGATAACCACAGCGCGGCCACTTTCGATAATCAGCCCAGCCAGATGAAGATCCTGATCCACAACACCCTGGTGCGCATCTAATACTAACAAAACCACATTAGCCGCCTCGATGGCTTGCAGGGTTTTTACAATGCTGAATTTCTCCAGCGCTTCGGAGACCTTGGAACGGCGTCTGACACCTGCTGTATCGATTAGGATGTAGTTCGTGCCATCCTTTTCAAATGGAATATAGATACTATCCCGGGTAGTGCCCGGTTCATCAAAAGCCACAACACGGTCTTCGCCGAGCAGACGATTGACCAGCGTTGATTTACCTACATTTGGTCTACCCACAACGGCGAGACGAATATCACCTGACGTATCTTCTTCTTTTTCATCTTCTTCAGATTCAACAATACGAATAGCGGGTAAATCACGCATAAGGGTATTCATTAAATTACTGATGCCACGTCCCTGAGTCGCAGAAATGACTTCCGGTTCACCCAGCCCAAGCCGATAAAAATCTGCTGCCGCCAGCTCTTTTTGCTCGCTTTCAGTTTTATTGATAACCAGTAAAACCGGCTTACCAACATTGCGTAACTGTTTTGCTATCAATTCATCAGCGGGGACAACACCGGTTTTGCCATCAACTACAAATAGAATCAGATCGGCTTCCATAATCGCCAGTTCAGCCTGTTTGCGCATCAGGTCTGACATATCGTCACCCTGTACGGTCAAACCACCTGTATCGATAAGAATGAATTCCGCTTCATCATGACGCGCATTGCCGTATATCCGATCACGGGTCAAACCGGCATGATCTGCTACCAACGCATTGCGCGTCTTGGTCAGACGATTAAATAACGTGGATTTGCCAACATTCGGCCGCCCAACAAGAGCAATAACAGGTTTCACAGTTAGGGGATCCGAATGGCGGAAAGCTTGCCGCCTGTAGTCATGACGTAAAGCACACCATCACGAACGATGGGTTGGCTGCGAATAGGATCTTTATCCAGTCTTTGACGAGCAACAAAACGACCATCGGAACGTGCCACCCAGTGTAAATAACCTTCAAAGTCACCTACCACCACATATTCACCGGCAATGACTGGCGCGGTAATGTTTCGTCTTAGCAATAATGTCTGACGCCATAAAGAATCACCAGATCCGTCAGCGATTGACCATAGATAACTTTGATCATCACTCACATAAACAGCATCCGTTGACGCTACCGCAATACCGGTTGCAGAGGACATTTCTCGGTCCCATAGGGTTTGTCCGGTATCCGTATCCATTACTGCTAAATTACCCTGAAAAGCGACAACATAAATCATACCGTTTTGGATCACCGGGTCGGCATCGATATCGACCAATCGCTCTAACTCAGTACGACCACTTGGCACAGCGACACTTTTTTCCCAGATAACTTTGCCATCATTGAGAGAGAGTGCAACTAACTTACCATTATCATATCCAGCAAAAACTGTTTGTCCGTCAATCACAGGAGCGCTAACACCACGAAGACTCAAAAGTGGTACGGCGCGTTGATAATTCCACAGAATATTGCCGCTGCTTGCTGAAATCGCTGTTAAACGACCATCTGCTGTTCTCACAACAACGCTATCGCCACCGACTTTTGCCGGTGCAAGGACTTCACTGCTGAGACGCTGACGCCAGAGTTCATCACCGGTGCTGTCATCCAAAGCGACTACTTCCCCACTCTGAGAACCAACAACGATCAGACCTTCTCCGCCACCAACACCCGACGCAACAGGCATATCTAATTTGCTGCGCCATTCACGTCGGCCATTTTCAATATTATGGCTGCGAACATCTCCTTCATGATCCACGGTGACAATGGAGTCACCTTGAATCCAGGGCGCAAGATTTGAATACTCTGATCCAGCACCATCACCAGTACCCGTTGACCAGAGAGTTTTGGGTTCGAACTCTACTTGAAATTCAGTAAGTTCAGTTGGCGGAGCTTCGTAACTGTCAGCCGCAAAGAATTCTTTTACTGTTCCACAACCAGCAAGCGCCATCAGAGCAAAGCCAACAACGGTATTTCGGATTACATTAGCTTTCATTAATAACGGCCACATCATCACGCTTCATTTCCAGGAGAGTTTTACGAGGGTCATCAGCATCCATACTTGAAATAGATTCGACATAAGCTTCATAGGCTTCTGTTTTATTTTCCTGTGCAAGATAAATATCACCTTTGAGTTCAGCAAATAAAGAAACAAATCCTTCAGAAACAGTTTGTTGGGTCAATTCCAAAGCTTTTGCGTATTCGGCCTGATCAACCAATACACGAGCCATACGTAATCTGGCCAAATCTTTCTGGGCGTTCAGTTTTGCCTGATCAACAGTCCACTGTAAATATTCCAATGCCGCTACAGTTTGGTCATTGCGCACTTGTTCAGCAGCCAGCTCCAGCGAAGCAAATGCAGCATATGGAGTAGCAGAATGTGTTTGCATGAGTTCCTGGGTCAAGTCTTCAGCAGCTGTTAAATCAGCATTACTGATGTTCATCTGAACTTGTTGGTACATTGCTGCAGCCTGCTCAGTCTTGGCTTGTTGAAAATTAATCCAATAACGACCACCAAAAATTATTGCACCACCTAAAACCACACCGGTTACTACTGAACGGCCGTTTTCCCGCCACCAATTCTTTATCGCTTCGCCTTTTTCATCATCCGATGCGTAGATATCCATCGTTTTCTCCTTGCTTACAGCAATTTAAGGATAGTTAAGCCATCACTTTTTCGTAAGTGAATTAAAGTGCCAGATTATACGTGTTTATCCGCTGATTGTGCTAACCATGGCAGCACCAGCCAATCGCACCATATAAGTGCCATTAAATATAAAATCGCACCATAACAGTTCAATTTATAAGAATTCACTGAATAGCAAAAACTCTAGATGCTTGTTTTATATGATTTTGTCTAAATTGGTGCAAGTCTTGCTATTTTGGTGCTTGCTCAACACTAATTATAAGGAAAACTAATTGTGCAAAACGCAAGCGACGTACTTTTTATATTAATAGGCGCCATTATGGTGCTTGCCATGCATGCTGGCTTCGCCTTTCTTGAAGTCGGTACCGTAAGGAAAAAAAATCAGGTTAATGCTTTGGTCAAAATTATCACTGACTTTGGCGTTTCCACTATTGCTTACTTTTTTATCGGCTATGGAATTGCTTATGGTTTGAATTTTTTTGAACCTTCGCCATTACTCACCGAAAACAATGGCTATGCCTTAGTGAAATTTTTCTTTTTATTAACATTTGCCGCAGCAATACCTGCCATTGTCTCCGGTGGTATCGCCGAACGGGCAAAATTCAATCCTCAATTGATTGCCACATTTTTGATTGCAGGCTTTGTCTATCCAGTATTTGAAGGCATCAGCTGGAATGGCTTATTTGGTATTCAGAATTGGCTGGAAAATCAATTTGGCGCGGCGTTTCACGACTTTGCCGGTTCTATCGTAGTTCATGCTGTTGGTGGATGGATAGCCTTGGCAGCCGTTCTGTTGCTAGGTCCAAGACACGGACGTTATGGCAAGCAAGGCGAAATATATGCTCACCCACCATCAAATATTCCTTTTCTGGCGCTAGGCGCATGGATCCTGACCGTAGGCTGGTTTGGTTTTAATGTAATGTCGGCTCAGGAAGTTGAAGGCATCAGCGGGCTGGTAGCCATTAACTCATTAATGGCGATGGTTGGAGGTACTCTGGCAGCCTGTTTTATTGGTCGTAATGACCCAGGGTTTGTCCATAATGGTCCACTTGCCGGTTTAGTGGCAATTTGTGCTGGCTCAGACATCATGCACCCCCTTGGTGCATTGGTAACAGGTTCGCTTGCCGGAGCTATTTTTGTCATCACTTTTACTCTGGCACAGAATAAATGGAAAATTGATGACGTTTTAGGTGTATGGCCACTTCATGGGTTATGTGGCGTATGGGGGGCTATTGCTGCCGGTATTTTCGGAAAGGTCGCCCTGGGTGGAATGGGCGGGGTCAGCCTGGCTTCTCAGTTTATCGGAGCGGCCATTGGTGTAGGTATTGCGTTTATCGGTGGTCTTATTGTCTATGGCGGTTTGAAAGCCACTATGGGACTTAGATTAAGTACAGAAGATGAATTCAATGGGGCAGATTTGAGTATTCATAAAATCAGCTCAACCCCGGCAAACGATTAAGGTTGCTTATCAACTCATCATCCGGTAGGAAACTACCGGATGATGCCACCTTGTTGCTTATCCAGAAACTCCATAAAGATTGTCAGTTCTTCAGCTTCCTGTTTAATACTATGCAAGCGTTCTCGTGCTTCTTCCATGCGCAAACCTGAACGGTAAACCAGTTTGTACGCCTGACGGATATTGCGAATCTGGGTATCAGTAAAAGCGCGTCTACGCAGTCCTTCAACGTTAATTCCGACAGGTTCAGCCATGTGTCCGGAAACCAGAACATAAGGTGGAACATTGCGAGATATAACGCTGCCCATCGCACTGAAACTATGTGATCCAAGATGATTAAACTGACTCACCAGCGTAAACCCTCCAAGGATAACATGTTGATCAACGATGACATGTCCCGCCAGAGAGGCGTTATTAGCAAATATATTGTCATCGCCAATAATGCAGTCATGGGCAATATGCACATAGGCCATGATCCAGTTATTACTGCCGACTCTGGTAACACCACCACCCTGCACTGTACCGCGATTGATGGTCACAGATTCCCGTATCAGATTATTATCACCGATTTCCAGTAGAGTTGGTTCTCCGTGATATTTCTTATCCTGAGGTTCTTCACCTATCGATGAGAACTGAAATATACGATTATTACGACCAATTCTGGTCGGACCTTTTATTACCACATGTGAGGCTATTTCGGTACCTGAAGCGATTTCGACATTCGCTCCGATAATACTGTAAGCACCGATGATCACATCATCAGCAATTTTGGCACCAGGATCGATTAAGGCTGTTTGATGAATCACGAAGGCATTTCTTGGTTAACACACATAATATCAGCACTGACAACGACATCGCCGTCAACAGTAGCCTGAGCGTAAAATTTCCATAAATTACGTTTATTTTTAATTAACTTTACTTCTAAACGCAACTGATCACCCGGTTCGACAGGTTTTTTAAAACGTGCGTTATCAATGCCTGCCAGATAATACAGGGCATCATCAGAACGAATTTGGTCTGCCGTTTTAAAGGCAAGTAATCCTGTAGCCTGAGCCAATGCTTCAAGAATTAACACACCAGGCATAATCACACGTTGTGGAAAATGTCCGGTAAAGTGTGGTTCGTTAAAGCTGACATTTTTGATACCAACCAGATGCTCACCTGGTGTAAATTCAATCACCCTGTCAATCAACAGGAAGGGGTATCGATGTGGCAGTAAGCGTTGAATCTCATGTATGTCAATGGTGTTCAATCTGATTATCCTTTAGGATTTATATTTTTGCGTGCAGTAATCTTACGTTGAGACACTGATGCGGTAAAGCCAAGCCAGCCATCCAGCAATGAAAATCCATTACTCCAGCTTGGCCTCCAATTGTTTTATTTTGTCATTTAATTTATCAAGTTGTCGGTATCGAATAACATTACGATGCCAATCTCTGGTCGGTTCTGCTGGAATACCTGATGAGTAGGAGCCTGCTGTCAGTATTGATTTAGTCACCATACTCATACCGGTTATTTGCACGCCATCTGTTATTTCGATATGTCCGGCAATCCCTGTTCCACCACCAATCGCACAATGCGATCCGACGTGCGTACTACCAGAAATACCGACACAACCTGCAATAACAGTATGCTCGCCAATAAAGACGTTGTGACCAATTTGGATTTGATTATCCAGCTTCACACCATTACTGATAATAGTGTCGTCAATCGCGCCACGATCAATAGTCGTGTTCGCCCCGATTTCGACATCATTACCGATAATTACTGACCCGACCTGAGGTATCTTCAGCCAGAGACCATTTTCATTCGCAATACCAAAACCATCTGCACCAATAACTACCCCAGGATGAATACGTACACGCTCACCAATATGTACTTTTCGGCATAAAGTCACATTGGCAATCAACCTGCTATCAGCGGCAATAGAAACATTGTTTTCGATAACACAGCCAGGACCGATATCGACATTGTCACCGATTTGAACGTTGTTGCCGATATAGACCTGTGCTGATATACGTGCCGATTCCGCTATTTGACAGTTTTCGCCAATGACAGCGCTCGGATGAATACCTATTGGAGACTGCTCTTCGGGATATAACAACGAGGCAGCTTTTGCATAAGCAACGTAAGGATCTTTGATGACCAATGCATTCGTCTGAAGTTCAGCCAAATCATCAGGTGACACAATCACACAACCTGCTGAAGTTGATTTAAGATACTGACGATATTTGGTATTTGCCAAAAAACTGATGTCAGTATCCGTTGCATTCTGCAGGGTACCGACACCGGTTATCACTTTGTCTGCATTGCCAACCAGTTTTGCACCAATTTCAGATGCAATTTTTGCTAAAGTCCACACCACATCCAGATTCTTATTTCGCTTTAAGTTTTTCCAGCACTTTAGAAGTTAAATCTGCCTTTTCACTGGCAAAAATGACACCTTGATAAAGCACCAAATCATAGGATTCTTTTTTGGCAAGCTCGACGATGGTTTCGGCGATCTCTTCTTCTAACTTGCGTAATTCTTCATTGCGACGAATAGACAAGTCTTCACTGTACTCATCCTGAAGGCGTTTCAGTTCACGTTGATCATTAATGATCTTGCGCTCCTGGACCTGGCGGTCCTCATTACTGAGAACAGCAGCGTCACGGTTTAGTTTTTCCTGAGCTGCACGTAATTCTTTGTGTTTGTTCTCGAGTGATTTGCTACGAGCTGAAAATTCTTTTTCCAAACGGGCTAAAGCACGTTCTTTTTGGGGCGATTGATCTAATACAACACTGGCATTAACCACGCCAATTTTCATTTCTTCAGCAAATACTGGGCTAACCATTAAAGAAGCCAATATAAGGCCAACAATCTTGATTTTTTTCACTCTTAACTCCGATAGTTAAATTAAAATGTCGATCCTAATGAAAACTGGAATACTTCCGTTTCATCATCCGGCTGATCACGCAAAGGAGCAGCAATACTAAACGACATTGCGCCAAATGGTGAAATCCAAATCGCTGATAAGCCGGTTGAATAGCGCAGCAAGTCAGCTTCAAAGCTTTGATCGACATCATATACGTTACCCACATCCACGAATGTGCTCAAGCGGAAAGAGCGTAAAGCTTTTTTCATGAATGGGATGGGAAAAATAATCTCTGCACCGCCGGTGACCATTAAATTACCACCCAAAGGTTGGTCAGCTTCTCTGACGCCCAGTGTATTCGCTCTAAAACCTCTTACGCTACGAATACCACCGGCATAAAAGTTCTGGAAGAAAGGAAACTCGTTACTATCACCATAGGCTCTACCGTAGCCAAGGTCGGTCCGCAACGCAAATGTAAAGGTATCGCTTAATGGTGTATACCAGTTATTGCGATAGCGCAGTTTGTAATACTGTAAGTCGCCGATAGGAGTAGCAACCTCAGCAGAAAGACTTTGTGATAACCCTTTTGTAGGTAATATTGCATTATCACGGGTATCGCTGGACCACCCCAGTGTTACCGGAAATGCATGGAAAGAATCACCTTCGGTTTCGATAAAATCATCATAGCGGGTAATATCATTATTACTAGGTACATCCAGCTGGGTATTTTCATAGCCGAAAGCCAGATTAATGCGGTTGTTTTCCGAGATGGGAATACCAAAATTAATGTCACCACCGAATACGTCCGTGGTGTAATTTGCTATATTCGCTTCAAAGGCATCGGTTTCACGGTAAAACAGGTTAAAACCCTGACTGATACCATCTACAGTCGCAAATGGATTGGTGTAACCAAAGCTGTAAACAGTATTAACCCGGCTGTTGTTAAAACCGAAACGAATATGTTTACCACTACCCATAAAGTTCTTCTGGGTCACATTGGCATTAAAGATAATGCCGTCAGACTGCGAATAACCAATACCCGCTGACAAGCTGCCTGAGGCCATTTCGGTTACATTGAAATCCAGATCGACCTGATCAGATGTTCCGGCAACAGGCAGAGTTTCAACGTTTACATCTTCAAAATAGCCCAAACGTGAGATACGTTCTCTTGAACGTTCAACATCACCGGTAGAAATCCAGGCTGATTCCTGTTGACGCATTTCCTGACGCAGTACCTCATCACGGGTTTTACTATTACCAGAAATATTGATACGGCGTACATAAGCCCGACGGCCGGGATCAACAAAGAAAGTCAGATTAACTTCGCGTGTTTCACGATCAATATCCGGGACTGCGTTAACGTTGGCAAAGGCATAACCATCATTTCCCAGTCGATCAGTCAGCCTTTCAGAACTTGAAGTAATGGCTTTTCTGGAAAACACTGAGTTTTTACGAATGGTGACCAGATCAAATAACTCTTCTTCCGGCACAATCAGATTGCCCGCCAATCTTACTTCATTGATTTTATAACGTTCACCTTCCGAAATATTTATCGTAATGAACATCTGTTTTTTATCATCAGAAATTGTTACCTGAGTGGACTCGACTGTAAAATCAACATAACCGCGATCCAGATAAAAAGAACGCAAAGACTCAAGATCAGCTGATAACTTTTGCCGTGAGTACTGATTATCTTTGGTTAACGATGATAGCCAGCCCCCCGTTGTCGATTCCAACTCGTCCAGCAACTCGTCTTCATCGTATGATTTATTGCCGACAATGTTGATCTCACCAATCGTCGCAACCACGCCTTCAGCCATATTAATGCGGACGGCTACTCGATTACGCGACAGCGGAGTAACCTCAGAGCTAATATTCACACCATATTTACCACGACTGAAATACTGACGTTGTAACTCCAGCTCAACCCTTTCCAGCATCGCCTGCTCAAATACCTGACCTTCAGCAAAACCAATCTGACGCAATGATTTTAATAATTCATCACTGTCCAAATCTTTGTTACCAATAAACTCAATACTGGAAATCGCCGGGCGCTCACTTACAGTGATAACTAAAACGCCTTCATCGCGTTCTACCTGCACATCATTAAAGTATTTTGATTTAAACAATGAGCGAATGATGCCTCTAACATCATTTTCAGTCAGTTCATCACCGACTTTAACCGGTAAAAAGTTGAAAACGGTACCTGCGGAGATTCTTTGCAACCCCTCCACCCGGATATCTTTGATAATAAATTCCTCGGCCCAAGCTGCGGAGGATAACAAGATGAGCGTCAATGCTGTGATGATTTGTTTCATTGTTGTTTTACAGTCAGTCAGCCGAAGAAATCGTAAGTGTACCTGCAATGTTTCGATTAGCCAATGAGTCGGGCGATGTCATTTGTAAAAGCGAATACCATTAGCAGAAGAATCAGGAATAATCCTATTTTTTGTCCCTGGATTTGTACTGATTCGGGCAAAGGCTTGCCACGAACCCATTCAAAAAAGTACATCAGCAAATGGCCACCATCAAGTACCGGAACTGGAAGTAAATTCAGAATCCCTAAACTGATGCTGATCATTGCCAGAAAACTGATAAAAGCAATTAAGCCCTGTTGCGCAGAATCCCCGGCAAACTGGGCAATAGCAATAGGCCCGCCAAGATTGTCACTGGAAACCGTACCTATAAGCATGCCCCATAAGCCACTTAAGGTGGTGACACTGAACTGCCAGGTTTGGCTGAACGCCTGGGGGATCGCCGCCAATGGGCCATAACGTAATTCTGATCTTAATTCTGCGGGGATTTCATAGCCTTCGGTATTGACTGCCGCACCTATCCGACCGACATTATTTTCATCTGCGACAGGAGTAATATCGAGCTGTTCAACTTGTCCATCACGAAGAATTTCAATACTCATTTCTTCATCAGCACTGCTTTGAATGAGAGCGACCCAAGCCTGCCAGCTGGATAATTGTTTTCCATCAGCTGAAATTAATTCATCACCTGTTTGTAAGCCCGCCCTTTCCGCCGGGCTATCAGCCACAATTTCACCCAGAATCGGGGGCATATCGGGTTGCACGGTTTTGATACCTATCTGACTAAACAGTGATCCAGCATCGTCCAGCCCAAGTTTTGGCAATGTTAGTTGTTTGGTACTTTCAATATCAGTAATGCGGGTAGTCAGGGTAACGGTTTCACCGGACTGCGCGAACTTCAACCATTGCTGAAACAAGCTGTTAACTGTCGGCGTTGCTTTGCCATTGACGGCTATAATTTCTTCACCAGGAATGAGCTGTGCCATCGCAGCGGGAGAATCAGCTGTTACATCATCAATGATCGGCTTTAAACCGGGCACACCGGTAACCATGATGACCCAATAGGCAAAGACGGCAAATAACAGGTTTGCGATCGGTCCGGCAGATACAATTGCAACCCGGTTTCGTAACGGTTGACGATTAAAGGCCTGGTCAAGCTCTGCTTCTGCTACTGGTGCTTCTCGTTCATCCAGCATTTTGACATAGCCACCTAATGGCAATGCTGCGATGACAAATTCAGTGCCGTTTTTGAGTTGTTTTGACCAGAGTTTTTGTCCAAAGCCAACTGAAAAGCGTAGTACTTTCACGCCACATCTTCTTGCCACCCAATAATGGCCGAATTCATGGATGACCACCAGCAAGCTGAGGGCAATAATAAAAAAGATTAATGATTGCATAAAATCTTAGTCTGCTTTTGGGCAGCCTCTCTTGCCAGCTTATCGGCAGACAATATCTGTTCCAGTGAATCAGCTGATGTTGCAGGTATGCTTTCCAACACGTCCGCGATGACCCGGGCAATATCAGTAAATTTGATTTGCTGTTGCAGGAACGCTTCTACCGCCACTTCATTTGCCGCGTTAAGAATGGCGGTGCTGGTACCACCGATGTTCAATGCCTTATAGGCCAGCGCCAGACAGGGGAAACGTTTAAAATCTGCAATGGCAAAATCAAGTCTCCCTGCTTTGACCAAATCCAATGGTGCAACACCTGAATCAATGCGTTCTGGCCAGGCCAGGGTATTGGCAATAGGTGTACGCATATCGGGATTGCCCATCTGCGCCAGCACTGAGCCATCCATATAATCTACCATTGAATGAATAATACTTTGACGATGCAATACAACTTCAATCTTGTTACTCGGCATACCAAACAGCCAATGTGCCTCGATAACTTCCAGCCCTTTGTTCATCATGGTGGCTGAATCAACCGATATTTTCTGTCCCATCGACCAGTTGGGATGGGCTACCGCTTGTTCGGGTGTTACTGCTTCCAAATCTGCAATCTCCCAATCACGGAATGGACCACCTGACGCGGTCAGGATAATACGGCGAATACCTTTGTTATCAAACTGATACTGTTGGCTTTCGCCTACAGGCATACATTGCCATATGGCATTGTGCTCACTATCAACAGGAAGCAAAACAGCATTATTTTCCTGCACTTCGCGCATGAGTAATGCACCACTCATCACCAAGGCTTCTTTATTTGCCAGCAGGATTCTTTTTCCTGTTTTGGCTGCTGCCAGAGTTGGCAATAACCCAGCAGCGCCCACAATAGCGGCGACCACGATATCTGTTTGGTCAGTACTGGATATTCTCTCCAAAGCCTGCATACCGCTTTGTACTTCAATGGCCACGCCAGCAGCATCGAGTTTGGTTTTAAGTTTTTCAGCAGAATCCGGGCATAGCATCACCGCGACTGCGGGCTGAAATTGCAGACATTGCTCAAGCAAAGCATCCACTGATTTATTCGCTGCCAGCGCATAGACCCGGTACTTTTCGGGATGGCGTTGTAACACGTCCAGAGTACTGATGCCAATGGAACCGGTCGATCCCAGAATAGTGACTTGCTGCATCAAAACTGCCCTGTCAACCATATTAACGCAGCAAAGAAAGGTACAGCAGCCAGCAGACTATCCACGCGGTCCAGCATTCCACCATGCCCCGGTAATAAATGGCCGCTGTCTTTTATCTGGTAGCTACGTTTAAACAAGCTTTCAAATAAATCACCACTAACGGAAATGAGGCCAGTTAAAACACTGATAAAAATCCATAATGGCAGTGATAAAAACTTAGAAATGCCCATAAAATAGGCCAATATGCTCCAAAGCATGACCAGCACTATTGCCCCTATAAGCCCTTCAAGTGTCTTATTAGGACTGATCGCTTTAGCAAGGGCATGTTTACCCCAACGCTTACCTGCAAAATAACCACCCGTGTCTGCAAGCCATACACTTATTAATACATATAACACCAGCCATGGACCGTTGCCGGCAATACCGTGTAACCAGACGGCACTGTAAACAAATAACAAAGCAACTAGCATGCTGAGTAGATAAGTCACGAATTTATTATGAAAAAGCTGAGCGAGAGAGTTGGGTAATGGCCGGTGGGCAAATAAAACAATGATAAAACTGATCAGTATCCAAAAGACTAACCCAGATAGCAGCATATAATTTATCCCTGCCATCGCCAATAGCGCCAACAGAGCGGCAATGAACGACAAACTGGCAAGCACTTTGATGAGCGGTTGCATCTGCGCCATGGAAAGCCATTCCCACATTGCCATCAAGGTCACCACCGTGAGCAAACCAATCATCCCCATAGTCGGTAACAGCAAAATTGCCATAACAACTAAAGGAATCAACAAAGCGGCAGTTAATAAGCGCTGTTTAAGCATCTTCTTGCCCAGTGAGTTGCTCTGAGGTTCGACCAAACCGACGCTCCCGGCTGGAAAATGAGTCAATCGCATTATCCAGATCCTGAGCATTAAACTCAGGCCATAGTTTGTCGGTAAAATAGAGTTCGGTGTAGGCCAGCTGCCACATCAGGAAGTTACTGATGCGCTGTTCTCCCCCCGTACGAATAAACAAATCCGGTTCGGGTAAATCTGCAGTAACCAGGTGGCTGGCAATGACACTTTCGTCAACCTGTTCAGGTTGCATTTCACCGGATTTAATTTTGAAAGCAATTTGTTGGACCGATTGGGTGATATCCCAGCGTCCACCATAGTTAGCTGCAATATTGAGAATCAAACCATCATTTTCTGCGGTTAATGCCGTCGCATCCACAATCTGCTGCTGTAATGCATCTGAGAACCGGCTCAAATCACCAATAATATTTAAACGGATATTATTTTTATGCAGCCGTTTAACCTGATTATCCAGTGCATGACTGAATAACTCCATCAATAAATTGACTTCTTTACCGGGCCGACGCCAGTTTTCGCTACTGAAGGCAAACAAACTGAGGACTTCTACTCCACTTGCCACACAGTGTTTAACAATACCTTCCACCGCTCTGACGCCAGCGCGATGCCCCATAAACCTGGGTTGTAACCGTTGTTTCGCCCATCGACCATTGCCATCCATAATGATAGCAATGTGTCTCGGAATGGAGCGATTGGAAGAATTCATCAGTTTGGCTAAACCATAATGGCTTAGACTGCCATCAAATCGGTTTCTTTTTCAGCCAGTACATCATCAATCTGTTTGATAGTGCTATCGGTCAACTTTTGGATCGCTTCTTCAGCGCCACGTTGCTCATCTTCAGAAATAGCTTTTTCTTTCAACAAGTCCTTCAGGCTGCCGTTTGCATCGCGTCGAATATTACGTACAGCAATACGTGCATTTTCAGCTTCAGACTTAGCCACTTTGACCAAATCCTTACGACGCTCTTCTGTTAACGGTGGGATTGGTATACGAATGGTCATGCCGGCGCTGTTTGGGTTGACCCCCAAATCAGAAGTCATGATCGCTTTTTCAATCACCGCCACCATGTTTTTTTCCCATGGCGCAACGGTGATCGTTCTTGAATCTTCAATGCCGACACTGGCCACCTGACTGAGTGGAACGTCGGAGCCGTAATATGGCACTGAGACATGATCTAATAAACTGGTATGTGCACGCCCTGCACGGATTTTCGCCAGTGCAGTACTCAGAGCGGCAACGCTTTTCTGCATCCGGTCTGCTGCATCTTTTTGAATATCATTAATCATGATTTGTCCTATTTCACCAATGTTCCAACATTTTTACCGTAAAGAATATCTGTCAGATTACCGTACTTATGCACATCGAATACTCGTAATGGCATCTTCTGTTCCTGACACATCACCACTGCTGTGGTGTCCATTACGCCGAGTCGATTATTGATCACTTCATCATACGATAAAGTGTCATAACGGACGGCATCTGGATTTTTACGCGGGTCTGCATCATAGACGCCATCAACCTGAGTAGCTTTCAGCATCAGTTCGGCACCAATTTCAACAGCACGTAAACTCGCCGCTGAATCGGTCGTAAAAAATGGATTACCAGTCCCGGCAGCAAAAATAACGACCCGACCTTTTTCCAAATGCCGAATAGCACGACGACGCAAATAATCTTCGCACACTTCATGAATACGGATTGCAGACATGACACGACAGAATGTTCCATTACGTTCCAGAGCATCCTGCAGTGCCAGTGCATTTAATACTGTCGCTAACATACCCATATGATCGGCACTGACTCTATCCATACCGCTAGCAGCTAAACCTGCACCACGGAAAATATTGCCACCACCGATCACAATACCGAGCTGAACCCCTTGGGCATTCAGCTCAGTTATTTCTTGGGCAAATCGGGAAATCACTTCTGGTTGAATGCCATACTCAGCATTCCCCATTAAAGCCTCACCACTCAGTTTGAGTAAGACGCGCTTATAAACTGGCTGACTTCCCGTTTCTGTCATATTTAGTTTCCCCGTGCCTGAGCCATAACCTCTTCTGCAAAGTTATCGACTTTCTTTTCGATACCTTCACCGACTTCAAAACAGGCAAAACCTTCAACCGTTGCACCAGCTTGTTTAACCAGTTTTTCAACTGTGACATCAGGGTCTTTAACAAATGCTTGTCCGAGCAGACTGATTTCGTTAACAAACTTGCTCATACGACCTTCAATCATTTTTTCAACAATTGCTTCAGGCTTGCCGCTTTCGCGCGCCTGAGTTGCCACGATATCGCGTTCTTTCTGTAACAGATCTTCTGACAGTTCATCAGCTGATACGGCTTGAGGACGGCTGGCAGCAACATGCATTGCCAAATCTCTCGCCAGTTCTTCATTTCCACCGTTCAATTGAACCAGCGTACCGATACGATCACCGTGACGGTAAGCACCAATTACACCATTATCAGTATTCATCAAGGTAAAGCGACGGATTTGGATATTTTCACCAATCTTCGCAACCAATGACTGACGAACAGTATCAACACTTTCGCCATTGCTCAGAGGCAATTGCAATAATGTTTCCAGATCAGCTGGTTGAGCTTCCAGAACTTTTTGTGACACGGCACTAACGAAGTTGATGAAATCATCTGCCTTGGCAACAAAGTCAGTTTCAGAATTCACTTCCAACATAACCGCTTGTTTGTTATCTGCACTGGTTTCAATTGCGATAATACCTTCAGCAGCGATACGGTCAGATTTTTTATCGGCTTTGGCCAGACCAGATTTACGCATCGCTTCAATTGCGGCATCAATGTCACCGTTCGATTCAACCAATGCTTTTTTACATTCCATCATGCCGGAGCCAGTACGCTCACGCAGTTCTTTTACTAAAGCTGCAGTTATAGCCATTTTTTGTAACCCTTAAAATCAATTTTTGTGAACGGCCTGTTTTCAGACCATACATACAACACAGGCCCGCTTTACAGCGAGCCTGTTTAAGTCATTATCAGAGCTTATTCAGCTGCTGCTGGAGCATTTTCTTCCGCAACTTCAACAAACTCTTCTTCGGCATTACCCGTGGTGACCGATGCACGGCCTTCCAAAACGGTATCAGCAATGTTTGCTGTGTAAAGACGGATGGCACGCATTGAATCATCGTTACCTGGGATGACATAGTCCACACCATCAGGATTACTGTTGGTATCGACAACAGCAATTACAGGAATACCCAGTTTGTTTGCTTCTTGAATCGCGATACGCTCATGATCAACGTCGATAACAAATAAAGCATCAGGCAGGTTACCCATTTTTCTGATACCACCGATACTTTTTTCCAGTTTTTCCTGTTCACGTGACAGGTTCAGAACTTCTTTCTTTTTCAAACCTTCGGTTTTACCTGATTCAATCATCGCCTGAATGGCTTCAAGACGTTTGATTGATTGGCGAACGGTTTGATAGTTTGTCAGCATGCCACCTAACCAGCGACGGTTGACATAAGGCATACCACAACGTTCAGCATCTTCACGGATAGCATCCTGTGCAGCACGTTTGGTGCCGACGAACAGAATACGACCTTTTTTAGAAGCCAGTTTACTGACGTAGTTTAATGCATCGTTGAACATTGGCAGACTGTGCTCAAGGTTAACGATATGAATGTTGTTACGCTTACCAAAGATGAAAGGACCCATTTTCGGGTTCCAGTAACGTGTTTGGTGACCGAAGTGAACGCCTGCTTCAAGCATTTGGCGCATTGTAATTTTAGCCATGATTATACCTATATATATGGGGTTAAACCTCCACGTACCCCAGCTATCGACTGATCTGAATTTACAGACAGCACCCCGAAAACTGTGTCGGCACGTGTGTGATTTTGCCTTTGCTAAGGCGCGCATATTATTCCACAGTTACTGATTAAAACAAAGCATATACCGTCGACACAGTGGATTAAGCCAGTTTGCTGGCAGTTCAGCGGTTTTTGCGGCAAACTATGCTTTCTCTTTTTATCGTTAACAGTAATCAGGATCTGGCATGGGCGTGACCATTAAAACAGCCGAAGAAATCGAAAAAATGCGTGTGGCAGGAAAACTCGCCGCAGACGTTCTGACCATGATCGAACCACATGTGGTTGCGGGAATCACCACTGATGAGTTGAACACTATTTGTCATGATTATATTGTTAATGAACAAAAAGCCATCCCTGCCCCACTAAACTATCATGGCTTCCCTAAGTCTATCTGCACCTCAGTCAATCATGTTATCTGTCACGGTATCCCCAGTGATAAAAAGCTCAAAGATGGCGACATCATTAATATCGATATAACGGTTATAAAAGATGGATATCACGGCGATACCAGCAAAATGTTTCATGTGGGCAAGACCTCGATTCTGGCGCAACGCCTGTCTCGAGTAGCCCGAGAATGTATGCTGATAGGGATTGATATGGTTAAACCCGGCATCAAGCTGGGTGATATTGGTCATGCTATTCAGCAACACGCGGAGAATGAGCATTTTTCAGTTGTCAGAGAATATTGTGGACATGGCATTGGGCAGGTCTTTCATGAAGAGCCTCAAGTTTTGCATTACGGGATGCCGGATACCGGGATGACATTACAAACCGGCATGACATTTACCATTGAACCGATGATCAATGCCGGTAAACGACAGGTACGTCAGCTTCCGGATGGCTGGACCGTAGTGACCAAAGATCGTTCTTTGTCTGCACAGTGGGAGCACACTATTCTGGTGACTGATGATGGTCATGAAATTCTAACCCTTCGGGACGAAGAACGCTCATAGGAGCAATCAACCATGGCAATTGCTGCACAATCTGTCTGGGAGTTTGGCCAGGCGGATAATGCGACAGGCTGTCGCGATATTCTCGACAAAGCCTCACAACACCTAAAAAAATGTTTTTTTGAAGATCAGGCAGATATTGACTGGCTGGTACATCAGCAAGCACATTTTGTGGATGAGGTCCTGCAGTTTCTATGGCACAAACATCTTGCGACTGAAACGACTGTCAGTCTGATTGCCGTTGGCGGTTACGGACGAGGCGAATTACATCCACACTCGGATATCGACTTACTGGTATTACTGGATGATTCAGTGGCTGAAACACCTCCAGAAGCACTATCTGTCTTCCTGACCCAACTGTGGGATATCGGCCTGGAGATTGGTCATAGTGTCCGCACCATTGGCGAATGCCGCCAACAGGCAGAAGACGATATCACTATAGCCACCAATCTTCTTGAAGCACGGTTTTTATCCGGTAATCGGGTATTGTTTGAACAATTACAGCAATTAACGGTTTCCAACAAGACCTGGGATAACCGGCTTTTCTATGAACGGAAAAAACAGGAACAGATTCAACGTCATCATAAATACAACGATACCGGTAACAACCTTGAACCCAATCTGAAAGAATCGCCGGGTGGTCTTCGTGATATTCAGGTTATCAACTGGGTGGCACAACAGCATTTTGATGTCCGAAACCTGCAAGGTCTTAAATCCAAGGGATTTCTGGCAGAGAGTGAATTCGAGGTATTGCAACAATCACGACGTTTTTTATGGCGTGTACGTTTTGCCCTACATCATCAGGCAGGCCGCAAACAAGAAAAGTTGATGATTGATCATCAACGTGAACTGGCCAAGCAGCTGGGTTATGTCGAAACCAACAGTCGTATGGCTGTTGAACATTTCATGAAAGATTATTATCGAACAGTCCGTGCAGTGGGTCAGATGAATGCCCTGTTATTACAACTGTTTGAAGAGAATATTATTCTGGCAGACGAGCCACGGGACATTGAACCGATAAACCGCCGCTTCCAATCCCATAATGGATATCTGGAAACCATCAACTCTGGTATTTTCGCCTACTATCCCTATGCTCTGCTCGAGGTGTTTTTGATTTTGCAGCAGCATCCGCATATCAAAGGAATTCGTGCCTCGACCATTCGTCAGATACACGCACACCTGCATTTGATTGATAGACGTTTTCGCACCGATATCAGAAATCGCAGCCTGTTTATGGAAATCATCCGTCAACCAAAAGGGGTTACCCATGAATTCCGTCGCATGAACCAACTTGGCGTTTTAGGTGCGTATTTGCCTGAGTTTGGTCGAATTGTCGGGCAGATGCAGCATGATTTATTTCATGCTTACACTGTAGATGAACATACCCTGTTTCTGGTGGGAAATTTACGTCGTTTTTCCTGCTCTGAATTCAAGGATGAATTTCCGCTATGTTCAGAAGTCTTTTATCAACTGCCAAAACCTGAATTACTTTACATTGCCGGCATTTATCATGATATTGCCAAAGGTCGTGGTGGCGATCACAGTATTTTGGGGGTTCAGGACGCAGAGAAATTTTGTACCCAGCATAATCTGAGTGATTACGACACCAGTATTGTTACTTTTCTGGTTCGGCAGCATCTGGCAATGTCGTCCACTGCCCAGAAGAAAGATCTGGAAGATCCAGAGGTCATTCAGGACTTTGCTGAATTAGTTGGCAGTGTGAACAGATTAAATTATCTGTATCTGCTGACGGTGGCAGACATTCGGGCAACCAATAATAATCTTTGGAATGGCTGGCGTGATTCATTACTCAAGCAGCTTTATCACAGCACCCATCAATGGTTGGAACATACTGAAGCCCAGGCGAAAAGCACTCAAGAGAAAAGCCATAAAAAGTATCAGCTGGCTTTGGACAAACTCACTGAAATGGGATGGCCACCTCAAGACATTACGACTTTATGGCATAGCTACGATCTCGATTACTTTCTTCGACATTCAGTCGAGGAAATTGTCTGGCAAACCAATGGCAGATTAGAAAATCCTGAGCAAGAGCCGTTGATTTTAGTGCGGCCTCACAATGATAAACAGACACTGGAATTATTCATTTACGCACAGAATAGGCAGGGCCTATTCGCAGCAATGACTGCCAGTCTGGAACAACTGCAACTGAACATCCTTGACGCCAAAATCAATATCAGTGGTGATGACAGTGCTCTGAATACGTTTATCATTAATGGTGCACAACAGCGTTATGAAGACATCATCACTGCTGTCAGTAAACAACTGGCCCGTAAAGAGCTTACTTCAGGTTATAAACCGCAATTGATGCCAAGAACCACCAAGCTTTTCAAAACAGAGCCCGTTATCAAGTTTTCAACCAATCAACAACAAAATCACACGGTAATGGAGTTGTATACGCACGACCGACCCGGCTTACTGTCCGCTGTGGCACAGGTATTTCTGGCGCATCAAATACAGGTTATTAATGCCAAAATGGTCACTCTTGGCGATCAAGTGGAAGACGTATTTTTCATCACCAATATTGAAGACAATGCGTTAAGTGAGACAGAGCAACAGAATGTGTATGAATCACTCAAAGACAAACTGGTCATGCAGGCAGAGTCAGTCGTCTCAACATCTGTTGCCTTTTGACAGGCATAAAAAAGGTGAGGTTATAACCTCACCTTTTCATAACTAATTATATTAACTTAATCAGAGACTGTTACATTCTCAGCAATATTGGCCACTTTTTTCTCGCCAATACCTTTGATATTTGCTAAATCTTCAACATTGGCAAATGCCCCGTTCTGCTCGCGGTACTCAACGATAGCATTAGCAGTAGAGGGCCCCACTCCGTTCAACAGTTGTAATTCATCTGCTGATGCAGTGTTGATATTGATTTTATCTGCTGCGAATGCAGCGAATGATGAAAGTGAAAACGCCAGTAATAACGAAATGATCCTTTTTTTAAACATCTTTCCATACTCCTTGTTTAGTTAAATTCAGCTCTCCAGAGCTGCAATTAAAGAGTAAGGGAATTTATCTTTTCAGATCTAGTAAAATCCTTGGAAAAATTGACAACGTGAGAAGCTGTTCACAAAATATTTATCGTTGTTAATTTCACTTCATTAACATTGATGCACTAAAGAACGGTTATGTAGATTTATTTACCCTGTCTCCCCTGCCTTTACCAGTAAGCGTTTGCAGGATAAGGCTGAAATAAAATCGAACACTGAGCTGTTCAATCATTCTGGCATCAGTTGTTGCCAACAATTGTGGTGTCGACATATCTATATCATTTATTTGTGCTAGTCCGGTAATACCAGGTCTAACCTTAAACACATCTTTCGCTGCGCGTTCCTCAATTAATTCAAGCTGGTTAAAAAGGCATGGTCTGGGCCCAACCAGACTCATTTCTCCTTTCAAGACATTCCACAATTGCGGTAACTCATCCAACTTGGTTCGACGCAGAAAACGACCAAAGGGAGTAATCGAAGAGGCTGAAGCCAGATGACTGGCTACATGCGCCGTATCTTTTGTCATGGTACGGAATTTGACTAATGTAAAGGGCTTTTGATTTCGCCCCACACGCTGTTGCCTGAATATGGGGGAACCAGTATCAAACCAACCGATAACGATCAGAATTAATAAAATAGGCAAACCGATCAACAGGCCAGCACCAGAAAAGATAACATCCAGTAAACGGATAACAACTCGGGTCATGAATTTCTCGTTTTATTATTTGTAATTAAAGCATTATTTTTATTCGGCTCAGCCATTTTCTTAAGCTGTTGATCCATTGTCGTGACGGGTTTCCAGCCAAGCAAATGTCGGGCTTTTCTGTTATCTATCTGCAAATCTCCAAACAATCGAATCGCTAAAGCCGATTTACCCAGTAATTTCGCAGTATTTTTCATCAATCCTACAGGTACTGGAATTAATTTTGCTGATACTCCTTGGCTAGTAGCAACTTTTTTAAGCAATTCACTCAAGGAAACAGATTCATCGTCGGCAATCACAAACGTTTGATTTCCCGCGGCAGGTGCATCAAGACACAACGTAATGAAATCCGCCAAATTATCCAGGGCGATCATTGAACGCTTGTTATGTATTGCTCCAAAAGGCAACGGTAAGCCACTTTTCGTCCACTTGAGTAAACTTGCAAAGTTACCAGGCGCATCAGGTCCGTATACCAAAGGAGGTCTGATGATGACCCATTCCATCTGATTTGAAAATTGGTGATTTGTAATTAGTTGCTCAGCTCGCCATTTTGAAACTGCATAAGGTTCCTGAGGGTTTGGAGTATCTTGCTCTGTGAATGGTGTCTGACTGGTTTGATTGCCATTGACACCAATCGAGCTAAGAAACAAAAACCGTTTAACATTGTATTTAGAAGCTAGTTTTGCCAGCTTGAAAGTTGCTGAAGCGTTTACTGCATCAAAAAGTGATTGATCGTTAATTGGGTCGTCACTTGTAATATGGGCTCGTCCAGCAAGGTGAACTAATACATCAGAAACTGATAAAAAAGTCGCTAATTTGGTCTCAAACTCATTATCGTCAGCCTCAGCGAACTCCGACAAATCGCCAATCACGACCTGGGTTACCGATGTTGGCAATTGCTTAGTTAATTTCCTAACCGCAGCAATAACATTATGTTGATCTGCCAGCAATGAATCTATTAGGGCTTTGCCGACAAACCCTGTTGCGCCTGTTACAAAAACCTTCATCAGCTATGAATTATCTGTTCGATTTCTGCCACTTTGGCTTTCATCAAAGCCTCATCAGCCCGAGTTTCAACATTTAGACGTAACAATGGTTCAGTATTAGATGAGCGTAAGTTAAATCGCCATCGGTCAAACTCGAGGCTTATTCCATCTGTTTTATCAATCAATGGATTTTCAGCAGAAAAATGTTGAAGAATTTTATCAAGAATGACATTAACATCTGCTACCCGATAATTAATTTCACCACTGCACGGGTATTTCGCCATTCGCTCATTAACCAGTTCAGATAAAGGCTTGCCTGCTACACTGATTAATTCAGCTACCAACAGCCAGGGAATCATGCCGCTATCACAATAGGCAAAATCCCTGAAATAATGGTGAGCGCTCATTTCACCACCATAAATCGCATTTTCCAGACGCATACGTTCTTTGATGAAAGCATGGCCAGTTTTGGATTGAATAGGTTTGCCACCCGCCGCTTCAACCTGATCGATGGTGTTCCATGTCAACCGTGGATCATGAATGATTTTTTCACCCGGTGACTTAAGCAAAAATGCTTCAGCCAATAAACCGACAATGTAATACCCTTCGATAAAGCGGCCATTTTCATCAAACAGAAAACACCGATCAAAATCCCCATCCCAGGCGATACCAATATCGGCTTTATTAGCAATGACTGCATCAGCAGTTGCTGCACGGTTTTCGGGTAATAAAGGGTTAGGAATACCATTCGGAAAATTGCCGTCAGCTTCATGATGCACCTTAATAAACTCCACTGGCACATTAGCGGGTTTAAAGTATTGTTCAATAGCATCAATTACATGTCCAGCGGCACCATTACCCGCGTTCACAACCAGCTTTAACGGTTTAAGTTTTGCCAGATCAATATAGCTCAGCAGATGCTCAACGTAGGGTTGAAGTATCGATTGCTGTTTGTATTTATTGGCATTATTCGTTCCACTGAAAACAGTGTTTTCAGATGTAATAGTGGCAGAAGTATTAACCTTATCAGAGACAACTGCTTTTGATGTGTTAAAAGGGGAATCAATACGTTCGGCCAAATCACGGATTTCATTTAAGCCACTATCACCACTTATCGGCAAAGCACCACGCCCCACCAGTTTCATGCCGTTATAGTCCATGGGATTATGGCTTGCCGTCACTTCAATACCACCATCAACATCCAGATAAAATGAGGCAAAATAAATCTCTTCTGTGCCTACCATACCGATATCAATAACTTCTGCTCCGGCGTCCATCAGGCCTTGAGCCAAAGCCAGTTTTAATGGTTCACTGGTATGCCGAATATCGCCACCAACCACAACCCGTCTGGCATTTAAATTTTTAGCATAGGCATATCCAATTCGATAAGCGACATCGGGGTTAAGCTCTTCGCCTAGTTTTCCTCGAATATCGTAGGCTTTGAAGCAACTTATATTTTGACTCATCAATTTTCTCATTCAAAAAAGTTTGGGAATAGGTAAAAGAATCTAGCTACAGCATAACTTGAGAAGACTACAATCATGCTGATTTGAATCAAAAGTTGTTGTTTAGCTCTAGCATTTAAATATACCCAACTAAGTAGTAAAACTGTACTGATTAAAAATAATTCACCTAGTCGTGCCCCCACAGCAACATTATCATGTAAAAGACACATAATAATTACTCCCAACATTGCGATTGAGGCCATCACACGTTTAAAAGGATCTGTCAAAATTTCATCCCTAAGGTAAAAATAAATACCTGCAACAAGCAAATAATAAAAGCCTATAAAATAAAAATACAAACCCGTTGAATTTTGCTGCTGAAGTAATTCAGGGCGTGCATAAAATTGGTATTTATCAGTAAAAATCATAGAAAATCTTATTAGCCAGTCAAAAGCTGAAAAGTCAATCCAAATCAATATTGGGGAAAGTATAAAAATCCCTAGCACCACAAAATTTAACTGTCTAACCCAATACAATGGATAAATAATCATGAAAGCAATAGTGGTCAGATGAATTTGACTTGCTAGTCCAACCAGTAAAAAACTTAACGAGATGCGTTTATGCTGCAAAAAATAAAATGCCGGAATAACCAATGCTGTTGCATAAGCCACGCGAAGAACTGTTGTATCAAAAAGGAAAAAATATAAACAAAAATAAAAAAAACATGCTGCAGGGACGGAATCCACTATTTTAGACAAATAATTTAATTTAATGACTAAAGTTATTATAGTTATAATCCCCATGAATAATGAGAAACCAATTACCTCCCCACCAAGCTTTGATAAGACAAAATATGCTGGCTCTTTAAATATAGAGAACTCGGAAAGCATTTGTGTCCAACTCTTTTGATTATCAATAGAAAACAGCCACTGATAATTACTCCAGTCCTTTGAAGCTGATTGACATAAGTAAACCGCTATTAATCCTAATATGGAAAATAATATATATTTAAATCTAATCTCTGAAAAAAAATTATAATTTATCAATTTCGCATCATCCTATGAGCAACTAAATACAACATTGCCATTTCTATAAATAATCGTGTTGACCAAACTGCTGCGGCCCCATACACTCCAAATTTTCCGTATATAAATGGAGCGAAACAAAGGTATAAAATTCCTTCACTCATGAAAATTAAACTCAAAAGCCTTGCTTTCCCCTGTGCGTATAAAAATACAAGTGGGAGCTGTGCAATAGAGGCAAAAATAACACCTAAAAGTAATATTAAAGAGATGTTACTCACTAAGCCGAGAAACTCAACATTAAGCAAAAATGGCAATATGCCATAAATTATACTGACTACTGCAAGTGCAAATAATAATGTAAGAATTGTAATTTTTTTCAAAGAAGTGAAATGGATGTTCTTAAAATCAATTGAAGAGAACTTCTCAGAGGCAAAGTATGGCGTAAGAACAATCGCTATAGACCATGGAATAATAAGATATCTACTTATGATATCCTGGCTAGCAATATATACCGATAACTCAGCTTGTGATACGAAACCCGCAACAAAAAATCTATCGGCATAAATAAATGCCGTTGAAAAAAAACCCGATATAGCAGCCCAAAATGCATAATTTTTGATTTTGGATACTAAAGAAAGGTCTACATGAACCCAACTTTTGAAGTTTATGATTCTTGTTAATTTTATATATATTACAAATGAAAGATAACGTGAAAAAGTAATAGCAAAAGCTAACAAAACAATTGAGTCTTGGTTAAACGAAACTAATATTGGAAGCAAAAATAAACTTGTACCAGAAAATATTTTTGCTAAATTCGCCTCTTTGAATGCACCAGCACCCTCAAATCTTCCCCTTAATACGCTCATCATTACTGCGGGTAGGACTCCAAAACCTGCAATCTGAAAGGCAAGGATAATTTCTTTAGTTTCTGCTTTTGATACATGTAACCAATAGTCAACTAAATAAGGACTAAGTAAAAATATAAATAATGATGTAGCACTTCCGATTACAAATGCTATAGCAAGGCTAGTACTTGTAAGTATTTTTACTTGTTGAGGGCATTGATATTTATCTTTTGGCACAAAAAAGTGCATTGCACGAGCTAAGCCAAAATCGTATACAAAGAAGAATAGGTTTAATGAAAGTAATAATGATAAGATTGCAAATCTTTCAACACCTAGCAAATAAATAAAAACTGGAATTGATGCCAAAGCAGCTAAAGCTGGTATAGCTCCTCCGGCAAAACTCCAAATAGAGTTTTGGTTAAGTCGAGTCAACATACAGTGCTAAAACAGAAATAAACCACAAGCACAGTAGAGCATTACTCTATCCATTTTGGCTCTTCGTGTTTCAGGAAGTAACGCCATTAGTTTTAGTCGATTTGCAAAAGTATCTGCACTAACAATACGGCATACATTTAAGACTTCTTCATCTGATGTCATTTTCTCTACGATACGAGAAATTTTGATAACTTCCTGTCGATACCAACCGTCGTTTATTTTTGACAATCTATTCAACTTTGCCTGCCACCCCCGGTTTACCCCCATCACGTTGTTCTCATGTTGACGATATTTAAGTGAGGGGACTGGGTCAATTGTCCAGTTTTTTTTATTTGCTCTGGCAACTGCATAAACAAACCAATCATGCAGATCTGGCCGATCTTCTTTCTTTAATTTTTCAAGCGACTTTTTTATAAGCGTAAATAGGCCGGGGGTAAATATATAGCTGCATCCAGGACCAGCCGATTCAAATAAAAAATCAAACTTTTTCATTTCATCAGACTTGATGATCCGTTCTTTTTTTCCATCAGGCCAAAATGCTATGACATCTGAAGAGACTCCCTCAGAAGAGGTTAACTTTAGAGATTGAATCTGATTATTTAATTTATCTTCGAACCATATATCGTCTTGATCAGCAAGTGCTATATAGTCAGAACTATCCATATTAATGTTTTCAATTAAGTGATAGAAGTTACCAGCAGCTCCTCGAGTAGAACTGTTATTGCAATGTAACTCAATGTTTTCATTCGTTCTTGCCAACTCTTCTAACCATTCATAGGTTCCATCCGTCGAACCATCATCGGAAATAACTAAATTAACATGAACAGACTTTTGTAACTTAATACTTTCGATTTGTTCTTTGACCCAGCGTATTCCATTAAAAGTTGCCATTAAGACAGTTACTTTTGGTAATTCCATATAATCTTGATTACATAACATTAAAGTTTTTTTGGCCTTAGAAAAAATTGCTTAACCCTGTCAACGAGTTTGTTAAAAAAGAATTTTAAACGACTACTATGTTCATAATAGTCATCCAAAACGCTGAGAATTTCTCTATTTTGTTCAAAAATATTTTTAATATTTTTGTTTGTCGCGCCGCCCATTCGCATTTTTATTAATACGTTTGGTAAATAAACTGTATTAATTTTATGTTTTTCTAATAGTCGGAATAATAGCTGCATATCTGCAGCAAGCTGATAACGTAAATCAAATACACCATATTTTTTATAGATGCTGCTTCTAACAAAAAAAGTCGGGTGTGCTGGCATCCAACCCAATTTGAAGGCTCCCGGCTGAAAGGGGTTAGACTTCCAATATCTTATAATTTGGCTCGTATCCTTCGTATCGACATAAACAAGATCAGCAAAGCAAGCATCTATCTGAGTGTCTAAGAAAGACTTCGCCACTGTATCAATCGCTGAAGGCGTCGCATAAAAATCATCAGCATTCAAAGTGCCGATAACATTACCTGTTGCCATAGCGATCCCTTTATTCATTGCATCATAGATACCTTTATCTGGCTCAGAAACGAAACGGGTAACACTTAGAGATTTTTCAATAATATTTACCGTTCCATCTGTTGAGCCTCCATCCACAATGATATGTTCTATCTCAGGATAATCTTGTTCAGCAACAGAACGAATAGTGTCGGGTAAGGTATGAGCAGCGTTATAACAAACAGTGATTATGGATATTTTCAGCATTTATTTAGATACTTGGCAATCGGTAACAGCTAATAAACGCAACTCCGTTAACTACTGTATATAACCAGTAGTTCAGGATTTGGCCTATTTTTCCCCGCCCCTCAAAAACAGCAGCCAATTTTGCTATCCCTTTAAGATATTTAGCTCGGAAGCTTTTTTGACCGAACTTCAGCTCTTCAAAAGCGGCTAATTCGATTATTCGGCTAGATTTAACAAACATTGACTTATTTTCACCATGTAATCGATACCCTGCAATAGGCTTAGTCATCTCTAACCATGAATACTTTTGAAAAGCTTGGTAAAAAAATACGACATCAAAAACAAAGTTAAAAGCAACTGGCCAATTTGTTTGCTCATAAACCTCACGCTTCCAGAACGTAGCAGGTTGTAAAACAGCGGTCCGAAACTTCATCCAATGGAAGCCATCAAACGGATGATAACGATAATTAATGGGCTTGATCCATTTACCCTGAGCATCAATGTAATAACCTCTAAAGCTTACTAAACCAATATTTGGATATTGTTCAAAGGATCTTACAATTTCAGTGAAACTATCTTTGGCCAAATATGTATCGTCTGCATTTAAAAAACCAAATACCTCACCTGTTGCATGAACGAAGGCCTTTTGAATCGCATCCGCCTGCCCATTATCCTCTGTACTAACCAATTTAAAACGCTTATCAGTTTCACAATATCCCTGAATAATTTCCACGGACTGATCAGTTGATCCACCGTCAGCTATCAAGATCTCAAAATTCGCATAATCCTGTTGTTGGATACTTGTCAGGCATGCATCCAAAAATTGGGCATAATTAAAAGAAGGGACAACGATGGTTAATTTCATGGTTATACTTTTAGAGTGAGCTCAGAAAAGCTTAATGATACAGCAGCTTTAGATTATAAGTTTTTTGTCCAATGTGGCGGCTTTCCCATTAAGGCTCTGCCAAAATCAAGTAAACGTCTAGTTTGACGCTCACCTAATATTTTCCAAAGTACAAGCCGAATATATACACGGCTTAGCGCCATCAACCAAAATACACCAGGAATTAATAAGCCATTTTTAAGCTGCGCACGTCTCACCTCCCAGATGATCTTGAGTGAGTTAGTAATATCACTACTGACGCCCCCCTGCCGCATCATTGCTATTTCTAACGGGATAAAGACCGCATCGTGATCTTTTAAGTATCTGAGTAACAGCTCATAATCGCCCGCAATCCGAAATGATTCATCAAAAGTACCATATTTATTAAATAATTCTTTTCGATGAAAAACGCCTTGATGGGGAATAGTCATCAGTTGGCGATATTTTTTACCTACTTGCTCCCAAGGTAAACCATGAGAATATAAATATTCTGAATGTACTGAGATATAACTTACTATGCCATAAGCTACGAGTATTTTTTCAGGAACCACTGCTAATGTTGCCTCGAACTGAGCAAAAACCTCAGAATGAGTGAAGTAATCATCAGCGCCTAAAAAATAAATCCACTCGCCATTAATATGCGGCAATGCTTTATTCCAGGCATTGTAAATTCCTGTATCCGGTTCTGATATCCAGTAATCAATATGATGTTCATTTTCTTTGAGTATTTGAACAGTCTTATCAGTTGAGCTTCCGTCAATAATTATTAACTGTTTATTCTTGTAATTTTGGTTAACAAAGCTATTGATAGCCTGTAGAAGTGTAGTCTCTGCATTAAAGGTTGCGATTACAACTGTAAAACTATTCATTTTTTATAATTTTTTCGCAAGAACAACATTATCCAGGTATAAATCTTTATTCTTAGGTAGCAAAAAAGAAAGAAAAAGTCCTATTACATTAAAAAAAGAAAGCAAAAAAACCATAAAAGAAAGGTTAAAGTATTTATTTTTTGTTAATGTAACTTTATATAAGTAAACATTTATTAATTGAAAAAAAAGTGAAGCATCAGACAATGTTTTTTTAAAAGTTATGACTTCGAAACCGTATTTTTTTAGTAGAAAATTCAATCCATAAGAGGTATATCTTGCAAAGTCATATGGCTGCTCATGTTCATCCCAGATGAATGGTGCAGTTAAAATAATCTTTCCGCCAGGCTTGGTAACCCTGAAGATCTCCTGAAGAAACTGATCAGGATTAAACACATGCTCAAAAACCTGGTTACATATTATCGAATCAAAAGAATCGCTCGAAAATGGTAATGTCAAACCATCATAGAAATAGTCTGCTTTTTTATTGGTTCTATTTTCAACCGTATCTAACTCTACCCCAATATAACTTTCAACATTAAAAAGTTGCTCATATGGTTTATTACCACAGCCAATATCAAGTAACGACCCATCCAGATTTCCAGAGGCACTCTTTATAGCTTTATACAAAGATATCCTTGAAAAATAATATGGATTTATAAACAAACCCAAAATACTCGGGTTGAACTGTTCTTTTAAATATATTTTTTTTAACTTAGTAAGTATTATTTTTATCATTTTTTATGTCTTGATAAAGATTAAGATATTCGTTCGCAATTTTTTCTCTATTATATTTTTCTACGGCAATACATCTAGCAGACAATGCCATACCAGATGAATCCAAAGCATTAAGAACTCTAAGAATACCCTCTGCCAAGTCAACTGGTTCAAACGGTTTTGCAAGATAACCATTAACATTGTGTTCAATAATGTCAGGCATACCACCAATTTCAAATGCAACAACAGGAGTTGCACAAAGCATAGCCTCAATCACAGTATTTGATAGATTTTCCTGTTCAGAAGGCAACACTAAAACATCCACAGCAGAGTAAAGCAAAACTTGACTTATTTCGTCCTGCAGATGCTCTATGTAGTGAACCTCCATGCCAAAATCAAAAGTTTTCGCAGGTTTGTTTGCTCCCAAAATAATAAGTTCAATATCTGCTTTATCATGCTCATTCATATTTTTTAAAGCAGGCAATAAATGCTGATAGCCTTTTCTTTTATCATTAGTCGCATTAAATGCTGAAAATAACACCAGTTTTTTGTGCTGTGGAAAATTAAAGGCATTCCTTGCAGCAGGCTTATCTATTGGGTGATATTTTTCTATATCAAATGCATTCGCAATAATTTCTATACGCTTATTTTGAAATAGTGTACTTTTTTGGGCACAGTCAGCAAGCCATCTACTTGTTGCAACGATTGTTATATCAAGATCATTCCAAGCGGCTTGTTTTCGTTGTAGTACTTTGGCTGATAGATCATAATCTTTAGATGAACCTAAAAGCGGACATTTACCACAAGACTTTGTATAACGATTACAGTAGTTGTCATAATGACAGCCTCCAGTAAACGGCCACATATCATGGAGAGTCCATACCACGGGTTTATTTAACTTAGCCAAACTTTCAATTTTTATGAAACCTGCTGTAATCCAAAATAAATGCACAATATCCGGATCCAGTTCTTTAACTCGGCGAATTAATCTATCAGGAGTTATTGCAGGCGAAAAAAGCTGTCCTGTTCGAGCGGGGTATCTTTTTAAAGGTAATGAATCAAACTTTGAACTTAACTGTGAAACTAAAGTTGAAGCAGCACTCTTTGAAGCAATCACTGTTTCATCACTACTATATTTTCGCTGAACGAATAAATTTGATTCGACATTAACAGTCCGTAAAGCATGGTGAAGTCGATAGGTAGCTATTGCTGCACCACCATGCAGATCAAAACTATTAACCAAAAGAGACTTCATGGGGAATGTTTTCCTATGTGTCTCATAATTAGACTTTCCATGCAAAAATATTGAGCTGTAAGTCAAAATCGGTTGTAATTTTTTTAGCAACGAGTGGCTGTTGACTATCCATCAGACTATGTATGTCAAATCTAAAGCCATTATGAGTTAGAAGATCCAGCATGACTGCTAAACTTTGTGGCTTTCCAACAGAAGAATGATATTCAAGGAAAATATATTTAAATTTTGCAAGATGATTCTCCAAAGCCAGAAAAACTTGATCCTCAGCTCCTTCAATATCCATTTTTAGAAAATCGTAATGATGCTGTTCAAGATGTTCGCATATATCAACAGCTTCAATTTCAATCATTTTTTCAGTTGATGAATCAAAAACTCTCCCACCATCTGCACCTTCTGCATGAAACCTCAAAATACTATTTTGATTCCAAATTGCCTTATTAATTAATTCCACGTCGTTAAATCCATTGGTCAGAATATTGTGTTCTAAATATGAAAATATCTTCGGATCGGCTTCAAAGGCTGTAATTTTTGCCTGAGGAAATATGGTTTTAAAATATAAAACACTAAGGCCAATATTGGCTCCCAAATCAAGAATGGCTGGTTGATCATTTTCGAATTCAAACTGATAGATTTTACTAACAAATATTTCCTTATATGCAGATAAAAAAGATGCTGCATCAGGTATATTTACATGCCATTTTCGTACTTTACCACGACACTCAGTAAATCGCCTTAATCGTCCTAATTTCGTAGACTGAATACACCATTCACGATAATCAATGTCTGTTAATAATTTATAAATATGCTTAGCTGGTTCATAGAAAAATGCTTTTACTAACATTAAATATTTAGCCTTTTAACAGTATTTTTTGAGCTATTTTCAGAATCTTCCTAACAAAACGCCGATAAAAATGTGGTAATTTACTTTTATTAAAATTCTTTATTTTTTGAAGCGCCATTTGGTTCTCATCTAATTTCAGTTTAGCATTGATACTGAAATCCTCTTTTAAGTCCGAAATTTCATAAGAATTACTTGTTCCACAGTTAGTCCCTGAACCGTCCAAACCAATATTATTAGTAAAGGATTTGTTCGGGTGAAGGCATAATCCATTATTCAAAAAAACACTCGCATACCAACGTATTGCCCAAGAATTTAATTTTCCAGAAGCTTGCATCTGAAGCATTTCACTGTAATCATAAGTATTCTCAATATCAAAATCATATTTTTTCTTGGACAGATTGAGCCGGTCAAGCAGATTTGCTGCATCAGGTTCAAAATCCTCCCAGGCACGTTTCCATGTAGCCCACCCCCAACATGAAGGCACACGATAAAAAAATGTTTCGGGAATTTCTTCTGGTTTATCAATTCCAAACATATATCCTGAGATATGCATAACTTTCTCGTCATCTGCGTACAGGTTTAATGCATTATTCATAAAACGCAAAAAACCTTTAGATGTCACAATATCGTCTTCCAGAATAATAGCTTTTCCATCTGAATTACAGAGTTTTGTAACACCATCTACTATCGAATCAGCTAATCCTAAGTTGCAATTTCGATTAATAATTGTAACTGACTTGAAACCATTAATACTTGCAATGTACTCTCTCACTGCCTGAACTTGGACAGTCGCTTCTTGATGCTTTGCAGCATCAGAAAATATGTATAAATTGCTTTCATTAGCTAAATCATTTTTCTGTAGAGCTTCTATAGTTTTTTTTGTATGTTCGGGGCGATTGTAAACAAATAAAGCTATAGGCGCTGTCATCTTAAAAAATCTTTATGCATGAAAAACGTTGTATTTAATGTTTTAGCAAAATAAACATATCCATTTTGTTCAAGATAAGAAACAATTTCATTTTTATTATTGTTATCTGATGTATACAGAATTTCCAATAATAAAACTCTTGGTTTGTACTTAATTAAATTCAAGGAACGTAAGACTTCGTAATCAAGCCCTTCAACATCAATTGACATGAAATCAATTATTTTATTAATTGGTAAATAATCATCCAGAATGATTTCAAGACTTTTTGTTTTTAACTGAGTTTTAAATTGAATGTTATAACCATTTGGTTCAGAGTCGCGTTTCTCAGATAGTTTGACATCAAAGCCATTTAAAGCAGGATCATTAAACTGATAATAGGTCAGCGTTTTTTCTTTTTCTGAAATAGCTTGTTCAAGATTAATGTCTTTACGTCTGATCTTATTGAATAGCTTCATTGCTCCTGGCATTGCATCAATATTAATACCTGTCCAGCCCTGTTTATAAAATAAATAAGTATTTGAAAATCGGACAGGGTGATGTGCGCCTACATCAACATAAAAACCATCCGCTTTATACTCAAATATTCGGCGTAAAATCATATCCTCTCCTTCTTGAGAATAAGATTTTGTCGCATAACTACTCAGAATTTTTATACGAATATATTCTAACCATTGTTTTGGTAAGATTTTTTTAATCATACTTTTCATTCGGCAAGCTCTTTTAAAGCGCCAACAGAATAAACAGGCAATCTATTGGTTTTAGGTAGGCACTGGAAACCTCTTGAAAAGAAAAGCGATGTTGTCCATGTATAGTCATTGATCGGACCAAAACCATGCATATCTACTTGCAAAAGATTGTATGTTTCTCTCAAAAGTTTTGCAGTTGTTGGATGCCTGTCAGCATTGTCCAAAATAATTAATCCTTCACCTTTTATAATGTTTTTAAGATTTTTTGCACAAGCATGTCGGTACTGACCATCAATCACTACGACGTCGTATTTTTCAAAATTACCAGCTGAAATATATTTTTCCTCTGTTTCTGCAAAAATTATTTTTAAATTATTAGTTTGTCTTTGCTTAACGATTTCATACCATTCTTTGTTATGTTCAATTGAGGTAACACTTTTGGCTCTTTCAGCCCACCAAGTTGAGCTGGCTCCTGATCCAAACTCAAGTATGTCCAGGTCTTTGAAATCAAGGCTATTAAGATATTCGTAAGCAGGATAAGTGTACCAAGGTATTTCTTGGCCCTTTTTATCTAAACACTTGTCATATTTAATTGATCTTCTTTGGCCATACTTATCAGCCAAAATCCAAAAGTTTCTTAAACTTTTTTTGGCTTTACGGGGAATAATCTTTGCCAACACGGTTTTAAGCGGCATATAAACTCCTGAAAATTAATGCTCTTATTTTCATAACAAAAGCTTTTCTTGTCTTTTTTGCAAAAGCATCAAACCATAATGCCGCGAATGAATAACTGATTAGAGTAGCGATTAAACACCCCTTTATACCAAACGACGGGATTAGAACTAAATTTAATAAAACGTTTAAGAGTGCACCATAAAGTGTTCTATAAAAAATTAATTTACTTAGATTTTCAAGTAAAAACCATTTACTACTTGCAACACCTAATGAAACAAATAAACCTATCCAAATATGAACAGCTAGAACAAATCCAGATTCACTATAAGCATCTCCGAAAAGTGAAATAACAATCCAGTCAGCTGAAAATGTCACAATTAATGCTACAAAAACAGAGATATAAACCATTAAGTCATAGAGATTTTGCATTCTTTGCTGATATAACGATTCACTTTTTTCTTTAGAGCTAATAATCGCTGGATATACTGAAGCAACTATTGCTATTGGTACGAAGTACCACATTTCACTTATTTTCACTGCAGCTGAATAAATACCTACAGCCTCATTATTGAGCATTTGTCCAAGCATGACTTGATCTATTCTCATATAAACCATTACCGACAAGCCTGACAATATAAGAGGCCAACTCTCTCGAAGTAATGTTTTAGCCTGACAAAGCTGGGGTTGCCATATTTTGCTTGTTTTTGATTGAATCGAATATAAAATGATTAATGCAATTGCCAAAACCACTGTCTCTGCGAATATTGCCCATGCAAAACTGATGAGTGGTGCTTGTTGTAATATCAAAAGAATCTTGATTGCTGCAAACAGGACTAGAACAGCACTTTCAGCCCAAACAACAAACTTAGATTGCACTTGTGATTCATACCAATACTTAATCGTTTCTGAAAACTTAACGACCATACTCAGTCCAAGGATAATAGCTATTGCTCGTGCCAAAGCATCTTCTGGTTTTAAAAAATGGATAGCCAGCACGATTAAACTGAACGTTATTAACCCACCCAATATCTGCAATGAGATAGAAGTACTCAGTATCGATGAAGTTTTTTCGGGAAATTTTACTAAATCGCGCACAACAACACTGTTCAAACCAACGGTGGCAATAGCACCAAATAATGCTACAAATGCCATGGCAAAATTGAGTAACCCAAATTGTTCCGGCCCTAAATAACGTGCAAGCCAGATGGTAACGACAAACGCTAAGCCCATCCGCAAAACCCTATCGGCAAACAACCAACCAGTGTTTTGTAGGATTTTATTAAGTCCTGGCCTGTCAGTGATTTTTTTGAGCTGGGTTTGAAACTGATTTTTTAGTGAGGGCATTACAAACTTTAAGTCGCGTTCAAGCTAATATTTTTAATGTAATTCCAATCCAAAGCTATAATCAGGCTATGCATTTTTATAGGCCGTATAAACAGTTTCAATACCATTTTTTAAACTGGTCTGAGCTTTACTGCCCATTTTTTTTAGTCTTTCAATATCCATTAACTTTCGCATTGTTCCGTCTGGTTTAGTCTCATCAAATACGATTTGACCATTGTTTCCAACAACTTCTTGTATCATTTCTGCCAGTTGCTTGATTGTCAGATCGTCCCCAACGCCTACATTTACAACCGGTGGCAAGCCGTCATTACGGGACGCTCCCAATAATGGCTTATACTGCTTATCATCAAGATTCATTAAATGCACACAAGCATCTGCCATGTCTTCGCTATACATAAACTCCCGTTTTGGCTTACCTGTACCCCAAACAACAACTGCGGGAATTTGGCCTTTTTCACACGCTTTTAATACTACACTCCTGTATGGCTCAGGTAGTTTTCCATGTTTTTCTTCATCATCAAGGATTGATGCTCTATTTCCTTCTCCAGCCAATTTAGCCAAATGAAATTTACGGATAAGCGCCGGTAAAACATGTGAATTATTTAAATCATAATTATCGCCAGGCCCATAAAGATTGGTTGGCATGGCTGCAAGATATCGTGTGCCGTACTGGCGGTTATAGCTCCAACACATCTCAATGCCAGCGATTTTAGCCAATGCATAAGGACGGTTGGTTTCTTCAAGCGGGCCTGTTAATAAATATTCTTCTTTCAATGGCTGCGGTGCGTTTTTAGGATAAATGCAACTCGACCCCAAGAACAGTAAGCGTTTTACATTATTCAGGTACGCATGATGTATCACATTATTCTGAATGGCCAAGTTGTCTCGGATAAATTCAGCCGGATAAGTATTGTTAGCGTGGATACCGCCAACTTTTGCTGCTGCAAGAAACACATAGTCAGGATTTTCAGTCTTGAAGAATTCTGCTACTGCTTTTTCATCAGTCAAATCCAATTCAGTATGGGTTCTTTTGAGTATATTGCTATACCCCTTTTCCTCAAGATTTCGAACTAGTGCTGAACCAACTAAACCACGATGACCTGCAACATAGATTTTGTCTGATTTATTCATGGTAGTCATATACAGTAAAACCATGTTTTTTTACTAATTCATCACGTTCTGCAGATTTATAATCTTCACGCACCATTTCTGCTACGAGTTCTTCAAAACTGATTTTAGGTGTCCAGCCAAGTTTTTCTTTTGCTTTAGTCGGATCACCCAGTAACGTCTCAACTTCAGTTGGACGGAAATAGCGCGGGTCTACTTGAACAATGCATTTCCCATCTGCATCATAACCTTTTTCCTCAACACCTTTGCCTTCCCAGCTAATAGTAATATCCAGTTCTTTCGCTGCGGTATTGACGAAATCACGAACGCTGTATTGCACACCTGTTGCGATGACAAAGTCCTCTGGCTGTTCCTGCTGCAGCATTAACCACTGCATCTCAACATAATCCTTGGCATGTCCCCAGTCACGTAAAGCATCAAGGTTGCCTAGGTATAGGCAGTCTTGTAAGCCTAGTTTAATTCTGGCTAACGCACGGGTAATTTTTCGGGTGACAAATGTTTCACCTCGAATCGGTGATTCATGATTGAACAAAATACCATTGCAGGCATAAATGCCATACGCTTCACGATAATTCACCGTGATCCAATAACCATATAATTTGGCAACAGCATAAGGACTACGTGGATAAAATGGTGTTGTTTCTTTCTGTGGAGTTTCCTGTACCAAACCATAAAGCTCTGAAGTGGAAGCCTGATAAAATTTGGTTTTCTTTTCGAGCCCCAATATTCGAATCGCTTCCAGAATTCGCAGCGTGCCAATACCATCGGCATTCGCTGTGTATTCCGGTGTTTCAAAACTGACCGCAACATGACTCATTGCGGCCAGGTTATAAATTTCATCGGGCTGAACCTGCTGGATGATCCGAATCAGATTAGTTGAATCAGTCAAGTCACCATAGTGCAAAATGAAATTTTTATTATCAACATGCGGATCCTGATATAGATGATCAACACGATCGGTGTTGAATAAAGAGGCGCGACGTTTTATGCCATGCACTACATAGCCTTTTTCTAATAAAAGCTCCGCTAGATAAGCACCATCCTGACCAGTGATACCAGTTATTAATGCAACTTTTTCCATTTAAATCTCTGCTTATTTTTTTATGTGTTAACTAGGTTAATTTATTCAACAGTAACCGACTTCGCTAAATTACGTGGTTGATCGACATCTGTGCCTTTAATTAAAGCAACGTGGTAACTGAGCAATTGAAGGAGAATATTGTAAGTTATCGGGGCAGTAATACGGCCTACGTTCGTGGTCGCTTTAATAACCTTAAAACCCGACTCAGAACTGATATCCGAACGTTCATCTTCAAACACAATCATCTGACCACCGCGGGCTTTTACTTCATGAAGATTGGATTTGAGCTTTTCCAGCAGATCATCGAGCGGAGCAATAGCAATTACCGGCATATTTTCATCAATCAATGCCAATGGACCATGTTTAAGCTCACCGGCAGGATAAGCTTCTGCATGGATATAACTGATTTCTTTAAGTTTTAAAGCACCTTCCAACGCTATTGGATACATCGTGCCTCGACCCAAAAAGAGTGCATGCTGTTTATCTGCAAAAGCCTGAGCAATGTCCTGAATTTCCTGTTCATGCATCAGGGCATTCTGGATCAGATTAGGTAATTTCTGTAGGCCTTGCGTGATGTGTTTTTCACGTTCGCGGGTGATGCGTTTTTTGACTTTTCCAATACACGTTAACAATAAGGCTAACGCTACTAACTGAGTGGTAAAAGACTTGGTGGAAGCGACACCGATTTCCGGCCCGGCATGGGTGAGATAACATAGATCAGCTTCACGGGTCAGGCTGCTTTCAGCTACATTACAGATTGATAATGTTTGAATATTTTTTACCGCGAAGGCATCAAGACTAGCAGCAGCATAAGCTTTAATTTGCTGCAAAGCAGCCAATGTGTCGGCAGTTTCGCCCGACTGGCTGATGGTGACAAAAAGCGTATTATCTTCGATGACTGGATTTCGATAACGAAACTCACTGGCCACTTCAACTTGGCAAGGAAGACGAACAATATCTTCAGCCCAGTATTTTGCCACCATGCCCGCATGATAACTGGTACCGCAGGCAATAATATGCAGCCGTTCAATACTTTTGAAAATGGATTCGGCGCCAGGACCAAAAGTTGAAACCAGCACTTGATCCTGCGTTACTCGTCCCTCAAGAGTGTCAATTACAGCTTGTGGCTGTTCGAAGATCTCTTTGTGCATGTAGTGACGATGTTCGCCCAGCTCTACTGCCGTAATGTTTAAAGAGGATTGTTTAATCGGACGCTCTACTTTCTCACCGGTTACAGAGCTGTAAATTTCAATGCTCTCGCGTGTCAGTTTAGCAACATCGCCATCTTCCAGAAAAATGAAGTTCTGGGTAACGGGTAGTAAGGCAGATACATCGGAAGCAATAAAATGTTCACCGATACCAATTCCGATTACTAATGGACTGCCTTTGCGGGCGGCTATCAGCGTATTCGGCTCGTCGGTGGCGATGACTCCAAGTGCATAAGCACCTTCAAAATCATGAATGGCTTCCACCACGGCATCGAGAAGTGAAAGATTGGTGCGGCTGGCAGCTGGAGAAGCATCACCGTATAAATATTGATATATGGAATGGGCGACCACTTCTGTATCGGTTTCAGAGGTAAAGCGATATCCCTGGTGCGTCTGTTGCTGTTTTAAAACCTGATAGTTTTCAATGATGCCATTGTGAACAACAGCAACACGGTGATTGCATATATGGGGATGGGCATTATTTTCGGAGGGTATTCCATGTGTGGCCCAACGCGTGTGGGCAATGCCCATTTGACCGGAAAAGCTGCTGTTTTCGCCATCGATTTTGGCTTCAAGCTGCTTAATTTTACCAAGCGAACGAACACGGTGAATATTGGCTTCAGCGTCCATAAGCGCAACACCGGAAGAGTCGTAGCCTCGATACTCCAGCCTGCGTAGACCTTCCATCAAGATTGGCGCTACATTTCGCTCAGCAATACCACCGACTATTCCACACACTGATTGCTGTCCTCCAAATAAGCAAACAAGGATTATACATCAGCAACCTTATAAATAATGCCCTTCTATCATCAATAAAACGTATTAACTGTTGAGTGTTTCAGGCAAAAGGGATTAATCCTGGCCAAATAAATCGCGGGTATAAATCTTTTCTTTTACATCCTGAATATCATCAGTAATGCGATTGGCAATAATAAGAGAAGATTGTTGTTTGAATGCTGCCAAGTCATTGACTACTTTTGAACGGAAAAACTCGGCTTCTTCCAACACCGGTTCATAAACGATAACTTCTATACCCTTGGCCTTAATACGTTTCATAATGCCTTGTATAGCTGAAGCTCTAAAGTTATCTGATCCCTGTTTCATGACCAGTCGATAAATGCCCACAACTAGAGGATTTTTCTTAATAATCTGTTCGGCAATAAAGTCTTTGCGGGTGGTATTGGCATCGACAATAGCCCGAATCAAGCTATTGGGCACAGTGTCATAATTGGCCAACAGTTGTCTGGTATCTTTTGGCAGGCAGTACCCACCATAACCAAACGAAGGATTATTGTAGTGATCTCCAATGCGAGGATCCAAACCAACACCTTCAATGATTTGCCGGCTGTTCAGGTTATGTGTTTCAGCATAACTGTCGAGTTCATTAAAATACGCGACCCGCATCGCCAGATAGGTATTGGAAAACAACTTGATCGCTTCGGCTTCGGTAGGATCAGTAAATAACACGGGCACATCTTTCTTAACTGCGCCTTGCAACAGCAAATCAGCAAACAAACGTGCACGATCACTCTGTTCCCCTACGACAATGCGTGAAGGATAAAGATTGTCGTACAACGCTTTACCTTCGCGTAAAAACTCAGGCGAAAAGAAAATTTTATCTGTGCTAAATTTGGCTCGAACAGTTTGAGTATAACCCACCGGAATAGTTGATTTTATTACCATAACAGCTGATGGATTTATCGCCAGCACATCCTGAATAACCGCTTCAACTGAATTGGTATTAAAGGTATTCGTTACCATATCGTAATCGGTTGGCGTAGCAATAATGACAAAATCAGCTTTTTCATAAGCTTTTTGCTTATCCGTTGTGGCATTCAGATTGAGCGGTTTATTGGCCAGAAAATCTTCGATTTCTTTATCGACAATGGGTGATTTTTTAGAGTTAATCAGATCAACTTTTTCAGGGACGATGTCCAGAGCAGTCACATGATGATGCTGGGCCAGCAACACGGCAAGTGATAAGCCAACATAACCTGTTCCAGCAACTGCAATATTGAGTGTTTTTTCCATAATACGTCTCTTAAAAGTTATAAAACTCGTGGATATTACTGATTGATAACCGCTTTATTGCTCAGCCAGTCCTCAATCCCGCATTGGGGCATAAATCCATCTACATATTTGCTGAGCAGTACCCGGACCTGCTCATAATCTGCAACGCTGACAGCATGCTGTAAATCAGTCAGAATTAACTGTAAATCCTGCCAGGCAATCACCCGCTCTTCGGCTCGCATAATTTTCTGGTGTGCCGTTTGGCTGACATTTTCACCAATTAGCAGCTCTTCAAATAACTTTTCGCCAGGACGCAGGCCAGTAAAGGTAATTTCAATATCACCGTTGGGATTTTCAGAATTCTTAACCGTAAAGCCACTGAGATGAATCATTCGTTTTGCCAGATCAACAATTTTTACTGCTGAACCCATATCCAACACAAACACATCACCTCCCTGCCCCATTGCACCAGCTTGTATTACCAGTTCGGCAGCTTCGGGAATGGTCATAAAATAGCGAATGATTTGCGAATCCGTAACCGTAACAGGGCCACCCTTGGCTATCTGTTCACGAAATAATGGCACAACTGAACCGGATGAACCCAGTACATTACCAAATCTTACCATTGTAAATCGGGTAATAGAGGTTTCTGCCAAAGCCTGCAAAACCAGCTCAGCCATCCGTTTGCTGGCTCCCATGGTATTAGTAGGTCTGACAGCTTTGTCCGTAGAAATCAACACAAATGTTTCAACGTTTGCCGCAATGGCGGCCTGGGCACAATGTAATGTACCGAAAACATTGTTACGGATTCCTTCACCCACATTTTTTTCAACCATTGGCACATGTTTATACGCTGCGGCATGGTAAATAGTTTGTACCGCAAAATGCTGACAGATTGATGTCAAACGAATCCGATCAACAACCGAGCCCAGTAAAGCAATTACTTCTACTCCGCTCTCCAAATTACAGAGCTCCTGTTCGATTTGATATAACGCAAATTCACTGATTTCGAACAATAACAATCGGCTGGGTTTGAGTTTGATGATTTGCCGTGTTAACTCGGAGCCAATCGAACCACCGGCACCGGTGACCATGACGCATTTACCGGTGATATTCGCTGTTAATAATTGCGGATCAGGGGCAACGGCTTCTCTACCCAGTAAATCTGCAATATCCACTTCCTGAATATCTGAAACTTCCAATTTACCTTCGGCGATATCGGTAAGATCTGGCAAGGTACGGATATGTACGGGTAATTCCTCTAGAGAACGCAAAATTTCACTTCGCCGACTTCTGGAAGCTGATGGCATGGCCAATAGCACATCACGTACATGAAATTTATCAATCAGTTTCACCAGATCACGAGGACGATAGACATTCAGCCCGTTAATTTGCTGGCGATAAAGCGTCGGGTCATCATCAATAAACGCTACTGGCCGCAATTGACGACCCATTTTTAATAAGGCTGATAGTTGGGCGCCTGCTCGTCCGGCCCCATATATTAAAACGGGAGGAATATATCGTTTGTTATCCAACTCTGCCAATGGACTGCGGGTTGTGGTGATAAACAACCAGCGTGCATATAAACGCAGTCCACCTACTGCCAAAAATAGTAATAGCGCATTGATAATATAAATTGTTCTGGGTACTAAGCCGGCATATGGTCCAGATAATACGACAACGGTGGCAAAAATGACGGTAAACAGTCCAATGGCCTTAAAAATTGTCCACAGGGCATCAAGCCCAATATAGCGAACAATAGCCCGGTATAACCCCAATTTAATAAAAATCGGTATCGCGATAAACGGCGCGAGAAAAAATAACCATAATTGGGTAACTGGCGGTTGGTACAGCGTACTAAGTCGCAGCGAAAATGCCAGCCATAACACCAGCATCACCACGATGTAATCAATGAAAATACTCAATATGCGTTTAGTGGTTCGCGGACGGCTTAAAAACCACTGCATTAGTTTATTATACGTGGTTTGTATCACGAACCTTTCCCTCGATTTTTCCTACTTTGGCAAATCTGTACTGAGTATTTATGACTGTAAAACCCATTGTAAACTTACCTGCCAATCGGGTAACTGCAGACCAAAATGGCGTTTTAATTTTGTATTATCCATACAGGAATTTAATGGTCGCTTGGCTGGTGTCGGATATTCTGCCGTAGTTATGCCTGTTACTTTTGGAACACGCCGACCATCAGCTTCAGCTATCTGAAAGATAGCCTCGGCAAATCCTTTCCAACTGGTTTGACCTGCTGCGCTTAAATGATAAACACCACTATTTTGCTTCCAAAATGCATCATCATTATGTGCCTGAGCCAATGCTTGAGCAGTGACATCAGCAATATGTCTACTCCACGTTGGAGTACCAATCTGATCATCTACAATATTCAATTGCTCACGTTCTTCAGCCAGTCTTAACATTGTATTCAAAAAGTTATGACCTCGCCGATCATATACCCAGCTGGTTCTGAAAATCAGATGATCACATCCACTGGCAAGAATTGCCTGCTCCCCTTCCAGTTTTGTCAGACCATAATGGCTTAATGGACCGGTAGCATCGGTCTCTACCCAGGGAGAAGTCTTACTGCCATCAAAAACATAATCAGTTGAAAAATGCACCATGGGAATCGATAAATTGTTGGCTTCTTCAGCCATCACAGCCGGGGCAATAGCATTAATTTTTTGGGCTAATTTAGTTTCCTGTTCGGCTTTATCTACTGCAGTATAGGCCGCAGCATTTACAATCAGATCCGGCTGAATAGCATGAATCGTCTCTCGAATTGCGGTTATATCCGCCAAATCCAGTGATTGTCTTGTCGTAGTGTGTAATTCGCCCAGGCAGGCAAGACTACGCTGTAATTGAAATCCAACCTGTCCCTGTCCGCCAATCAGTAATATTTTCACTTAAAAGGTCTCAGCCAGTTTAAACGGGGTACCTTGTTGATCTTTAGCTGATAAAACCGGTGTTATGTCCTCTAACGGCCAGTCAATTGCCAGATCGGCATCATCCCATGCTACCGTTCTTTCATATTCAGGTGCGTAATAATCGGTTGTTTTATAAAGAAAATCGGCACTGTCGCTTAACACCAGAAAACCATGGGCAAACCCGGCGGGCACCCAGAACTGTTCCTGACCCTCAGCAGTTAAAACCGCTCCGGTCCATTGACCATATGTCGGTGAATCACGACGCATATCAACGGCCACATCAAACACTTTTCCTGCTGTTACCCGAACCAATTTTCCTTGTGGTTGCTTGATTTGATAATGCAAACCGCGTAACACGCCTTTCGCTGAACGCGAGTGATTATCCTGCACAAAATCAATATCCAAACCGAGTAAATCCTGAAAGGTTTTCTTGTTATAACTTTCCAGAAAAAAACCGCGTTCATCACCAAACTTTTTGGGCGTCAGTAATTTAACGTCAGGAATATTGGTCTCGGTGACTAACATTAGTAAATTGTCTCATTAATGATATTTAACAAATATTTACCATAACCACTTTTCAATAATGGCTGGGCCAATTGTTCAAGTTGTTCAGCATCAATATATCCCATGCGAAAGGCAATCTCTTCAGGACACATCACTTTTAACCCCTGGCGTTGTTCAAGGGTTTGAATGAACATTGAAGCATCCAATAGGGAATCATGAGTTCCGGTATCCAGCCAGGCCATACCACGGCCCATTACCTGTACGTTAAGCTTGCCGTTATCCAGATAAGCCTGATTCACATCAGTAATCTCAAGTTCACCACGAGCGGAAGGTTTGAGATTGCGGGCAATCTCAACGACCTGATTATCATAAAAGTATAAACCTGTGATGGCATAGCGCGATTTAGGTTTAGTCGGTTTTTCTTCGATACTTAATGCTTTACCGTTTTCGTCAAACGCTACGACGCCATAACGTTCAGGGTCACTCACCGGGTAGGCAAAAACGGTCGCACCTTCTTTATTGTTATCAGCATCTCGCATCATATCGGCCAAATCATGACCGTAATAGACATTATCACCCAGTACTAAAGCGCAATCATCATCTCCGATAAAATCAGCGCCAAGAGTAAAAGCCTGGGCTATACCTTCCGGTTTATCCTGAACAATATACTGTAGATTCAAACCCCACTTACTGCCATCTCCGAGTAACTGTTCAAGGCGTGGCGTGTCTTGAGGGGTGGAAATAATACAGATGTCCCGCATACCAGCCAGCATCATGGTGGCCAGCGGATAATAAATCATCGGTTTGTCATACACCGGCAGCAGTTGTTTACAGATGGATTGGGTTACTGGATATAACCGTGTGCCGCTTCCCCCTGCCAGTACGATTCCCTTACGACTCATTTATTATCTCCCAGTCCAAGTCTTTGTTGCTGATAACTACCATCCATCACGTTTTCACACCATTGGCGATTATCCAGATACCACTGCACTGTTTTACGTAACCCCGTGGCAAATGTTTCCTGAGGTTTCCAGCCCAGTTCCCGTTCAATTTTGCTGGCATCAATGGCATAACGCGCATCATGACCAGGACGATCCGTAACAAATTCGATTAAATTTTTATGTGGCCGATGGGGTGAATCAGGCAATAGTTCATCCAGAATCTGACAAATCAGTTGTACCACTTCCAGATTGGTATGTTCATTAAAACCTCCGACATTATAGCTTTCGCATAACTTGCCTTCCGCCAGCACCAGTCTTAAGGCTCTTGCATGATCATCGACATATAACCAATCACGGATATTTTCGCCTTTACCGTAAATAGGCAATGGTTTACCAGCAAGTGCATTGTTAATTACTACTGGAATCAATTTTTCGGGGAACTGATACGGCCCATAGTTATTGGAACAGTTAGTCATTAATACTGGTAAACCATATGTATGGTGCCAGGCACGAACCAAATGGTCACTGCCAGCTTTGGTGGCGGAGTATGGTGAATTGGGTTGGTAAGGAGTTGTTTCAGTAAACAGACCCGTTTCGCCTAATGTGCCATAGACTTCGTCTGTTGAAATATGATGAAAGCGGAACTTTCCGGCATCATCAGCGGATAATGATTTCCAGTATTTTCTGGCCGCCTCAAGCAAAATATATGTACCAACCACATTGGTTTGCACAAAATCTGCGGGGCCATCTATCGAACGATCAACATGCGATTCGGCAGCAAGATGCATCATGGCACTGGGTTTATATTGGGTGAATATTCTATCCATTGCCTCAGCATCACAGATATCAGCTTGTTCAAAATAATAGTTTGGCGAAGCATCAATCTCGGTTAGTGATTCGAGATTGCCAGCATAGGTCAGTTTATCGATGTTAATAACGGTGAAGTCGGTTTCGGTAATTAATTGACGAATCAATGCAGAGCCGATAAAACCGGCACCGCCAGTTACGAGCAGGGTATTTTTATTCACGTTGCTGAGTTCACTTTTCAATTTGAGAAATTCAGATATGCCGTCCTTGGTCACGTGAAAGTTAGCACCGACAAGGGCTAAAAATCAACTTGAAAGTTTGTCGCAGATTTTGAAATAGAGAGAGATGGTACGCCCGGCAGGACTCGAACCTGCTACCCTCGGCTTAGAAGGCCGATGCTCTATCCAGATGAGCTACGGGCGCATTAATAACTAAGTGAGGATAATTAAGCAGTCAATAAAGTGGTCGGGGCAGAGAGATTCGAACTCCCGACCCTCTGGTCCCAAACCAGATGCGCTACCAGACTGCGCTATGCCCCGACTTATCCAAGGACAGACATCCTCGAAGAAGGCGAAATAATACGCTGATGCCGATAGCGAGTCAACAGCACATTTATATTTTTTGCCGTGGCTAACGCAACGTGCGATCATAGCCGCTTTTGAAAGGCCGGAACCCACAGAATGACTGCTCAAATCATCGACGGAAAAACAATTGCTGCCGAGCTAAAACAGAAAATCAAAGCAGCAACCCAAATGCGTCTCGCTACCGGAAAACGCCGGCCTGGACTTGCTGTAGTCCTGATTGGCGACAATCCGGCGTCCCAAGTCTATGTGGGTAGCAAGCGTCGTAGTTGTGAAGAGGTGGGCTTCAAGTCCGAATCATTTGATTTACCTGAAACCACTACAGAACAAGAACTGCTAGACCTGATTACACAGCTGAATGAAGACGATGAGATTGATGGCATTCTGGTGCAACTGCCTTTGCCAGCACATTTCAATACTGATGTCATTATTGAACATATTGCACCGCACAAAGATGTGGATGGTTTTCATCCTTATAACATCGGTCGCTTGGCTCAACGTAATCCACTTTTACGTCCATGCACACCGAAAGGTGTGATTACCATGATGCAATCTGTTGGAATTGATCTTAGAGGTAAAGAAGCAGTAGTCGTTGGGGCTTCCAATATAGTGGGTCGTCCAATGGGACTTGAACTGTTACTGGCTGGATGCACGACTACCGTTTGTCATCGTATGACAAAAGATTTGGAATCCCATGTTCGTCGTGCAGAAGTGTTGGTTGTCGCGGTAGGCAAACCCAACTTTATTCCGGGTGACTGGATCCGCGAAGATGCCGTAGTGATTGATGTGGGTATTAACCGACTGGAAAACGGGAAGTTAACAGGCGACGTTGAGTTTGATAAAGCCAGCGAAAAAGCAGCCTGGATTACACCTGTTCCGGGTGGTGTCGGTCCTATGACTGTGGCTACATTGCTCGAAAACACATTATTTGCTGCCGATCAGTTACATCAATAACAGCTGAGGCCAGTCCTGATGCCCCTCCAACACTGGAGGGGCAAACTGTAAAACCCAATCTAACCATTCCATTGCCAATCACGGATCTCCGGTAAATCCTGTCCATGCTCCCGAATATAGTCATCATGTTCTGCGAGCTTCTGTTGAATAAATAACTCGATTTCTGACACTTTATCATCGGGCAGCTCTGTTAAATGTTTGACGGCATTTTCCAGTAGGTGAAAACGATCCAGACCATTAATAACTGCCATATCAAATGGCGTGGTGGTGGTCCCCTCCTCTTTGAAGCCATGGACATGCAGATTTTTATGATTGGTGCGGCGATAAGTTAACCGGTGAATCAGCATTGGATAACCATGGTAGGCAAAAATAACCGGTTTATCTTTAGTAAATAATGCATCAAATTCATCTTCTTCAAGACCATGAGGATGTTCACTGGGTGATTGTAATTTCATCAGATCCACCACATTAATCACCCTGACTTTCAGCTCCGGTAAAAACATATTCAGTAATTTTACTGCAGCCAGTGTTTCCATCGTCGGTACATCACCACAACAAGCCATCACCAGATCCGGTTCGTTGCCATTATCATTACTGGCCCATTGCCAGACACCTACACCAGCGGTGCAATGTTTTACTGCCGACTCCATATCCAGCCATTGTGGAGAAGATTGTTTACCGGCCACAACCACGTTTACATAGTTACGACTGCGCAGGCAGTGATCAGTAACGGATAACAGTGTATTGGCATCAGGCGGCAAATACACTCGTACCACTTCGGCTTTTTTATTCACTACATGATCAATAAAGCCGGGATCCTGATGCGAAAAGCCATTGTGATCCTGACGCCATACATGTGATGACAATAGATAGTTTAATGAGGCAACAGGTTTACGCCAGGGGATCTGATTACAGATTTTCAGCCATTTGGCATGCTGATTGAACATCGAGTCGATGATATGAATAAACGCTTCATAACAGGAGAAAAAACCATGTCGACCTGTTAATAAATAACCTTCCAGCCAGCCCTGACACTGATGCTCACTGAGCATTTCCATCACTCTGCCATCTTTGGACAGTTTGTCATCACCCGGAATCATTTCACCCATCCAGGTTCTGCCAGTGACATCAAGCACATCCTGCCAACGATTGGAGTTATTTTCATCAGGACTGAACAAACGGAAGTTCTTGGCATCAAGATTCTGTTGCATCACATCGCGCAGAAATTTACCCATTACCCGGGTAGCTTCGCCTTTCGTGCCTCCGGGCTTTTTGACTTCTACGGCATAGTCACGAAAATCCGGTAAAGTTAGATCCTGCAGCAGCTGACCACCATTTGCATGTGGATTTGCGCCCATCCGTCGATCACCCTCAGGCGCCAAGGCTGCCAGTTCCGCTTTGAGCTTGCCGCCATCATCAAATAGCTCTTCCGGCTTATAGCTTTTCAGCCATTTATTAAGGATTTCGACATGTCCTTCCTTATCCATATCGCCCATGGGCACCTGATGAGATCGGAATGTGCCTTCAGTTTTTTTGCCATCGACTTCTTCTGGACCTGTCCAACCTTTTGGCGAACGTAAAATAATCATTGGCCAGCGGGGACGCAGATGTACACCATGTTCACGCGCATCATTCTGGATATGACGGATTTGTTCCATGGCTTTATCCAATGTTGCCGCCATCAGTTGATGCATCTGCTTTGGATCATCGCCTTCGACAAAGTAGGGCGTATAACCATAACCATAAAACAAGGCTTCCAGCTCATCATTGGGGATACGTGCCAGTACTGTCGGACTGGCAATTTTGTAACCATTGAGATGCAATATCGGTAATACCGCACCATCATGCTGTGGATTCAAAAATTTATTGGAATGCCAGCTAGTGGCTAACGCACCCGTTTCCGCTTCACCATCACCAACCACACAGGCGACAACCAAATCTGGGTTATCAAATGCCGCACCATAAGCATGGGATAAGGCATAACCCAATTCTCCACCTTCATGAATTGAGCCCGGGGTTTCCGGAGCAACATGACTGGGTACGCCACCGGGAAAGGAAAATTGTTTGAACAAACGTTTTAAGCCGGCTTCATCCTCGGATATGTCCGGATAGGTTTCACTATAAGTACCTTCAAGATAGGTATTAGCAACCAACGCCGGTCCACCATGACCTGGCCCAGCAATGTAGATCATATTAAGATCACGTTTTTTGATAACCCGGTTTAAATGCACATATATAAAGTTGAGTCCGGGTGTGGTGCCCCAATGTCCCAACAGCCGTGGTTTGATGTGTTTTGCCTGAAGAGGTTGTTTTAACAATGGGTTGTCATACAGATATATTTGTCCCACTGACAAATAATTTGCGGCGCGCCAGTAGGCATGCATTTTATCCAGTAAGTCCTGATCCAGTGGTTGTAATGTATTTGATGGTTCAAATGTCATTTTGCTTTTCCCCTTAATGATTCAGGTTCAATAGATCGCACATCGATTGCGCAATCATTAATTCCTCGTTGGTCGGGATGACCCAGACAGTAACTCTGCTTTGTGATGTTGAAATGCGCAGAGCATTTTGCTGATTTAATTCGTTATCCAGTTCAATGCCGATAAATGCCAGTTGCTGACAAATCTGTGTTCTGATTTCCGCTACGTTTTCACCAATCCCGCCGGAAAATACCAAAGTATCCAAACCTCCTAACGCCGCAGCATAAGCACCAATCTGTTTACTGGCCTGATAGCAAAACAAGTTTATGGCATCTTCGGCATTTGGGTCAGTCGACCGTTGTTCCAATAGCTGCTTCATATCACTGGTAGTGGTTGAAATCCCCAGCAAACCAGATTGCTGATTAATCATTGTTTCAAACTGTTCAGCATTCATGCTTTCACTTCGGTTAAGAACACCAAATAAACCCGGATCAAGATCACCACTGCGAGTCCCCATTACCAGGCCCGCTGCTGGCGTCATCGCCATTGTGGTATCAATAGATTGCCCATTTGTGACAGCTGTCATGCTGGCACCATTGCCCAGATGCGCCAAAATTATCCTGTCGTGATTCGCTTTTTTAGCATTTTGCTGTTGTAACACCTGCATTAAATATCGGTATGACAGGCCATGAAATCCGTATCGATAAATACCTTTTTCATAATACTGACGGGGAATGGGGAGTAATTTGGCAACTGTTGGCAGATTCTGATGAAATTCAGTATCAAAACAAACCATTTGTTTTAACTGTGGGAAATGCTGGTCAAATGCTTCAATTAATTGAATCTCACCCGGTAAATGCTGTGGATCAAGAGGGGTTATTGCCGACAAATGCTTGAGTAATTGCTTGGTAACCCATTGGGGATTTTTATACTGATGCCCACCGTGAACAATACGATGCCCGATAGCTTTAACTGAGCTGATATCAATATTTTTATAAACCCAATCTATCAACACCTCAACAGCCTGCTGATAATTGTCAGCCTTGATATCTACAGTGGACTCTTCTGCCTGAATCGAGTTTGTGACGCACAACTTGGCGACAGGCAATCCCAGCCCTGTGAGCTTGCCGAATAAAATGGGAGTAAGCGATTCGGTTACGTTATACAACGTAAATTTGATACTGGATGAACCGCCGTTGATAGTCAGTAAATACGTTTTATCTTTGGGCATAATCGATCCATTAATTTAAATTCGATCATGCCCACACTAAAACGCTTTGTATAGCCGGGAAGAAGATTACTGAAGCTATTGTTGATTTAGATCAGGAGAAAACTGCCATAAATTAAATTGTCTTAACCACCATTAGCAGGCAGCTGAGACAAATATTAAATTTTCCGCCAACTGGTTTTGCCTGCTGAATCTTCCAGCACAATTCCCATCGCCGTCAGCTCATCACGAACTTGATCTGCGCGGCCCCAATCTTTTGCCGCACGAGCTGCATTTCTGTCAGCAATCAACTGTTCGATTTTACCGGTTTCATCTTGTTGGCCACCGGTCAGGAAGGCCTCTGCAGATTGCTGGAATAATCCAAGCACATCGCCAAATGCTAATAATAACCCAGCCAGATAAGCTGATTTTTTCTCATCATTTTCTTCACGGGCTATGTTTAACGCCTGACGCACATCTGCCAGAACAGATAATGCCAGCGCCGTATTAAAGTCATCATCCATCGCTTCACGAAAACGTGGGGCAAACTCTAAATCATCCTGCCAGTTAACGGTTTCAGCTGTGACATCGCGCAAAGAATGATAAAACCTGGTTAAGGCTGTTTTAGCCTGCTCCAGCTGATCTTCTGCATAATTCAAAGGACTACGGTAATGACTCATTAAGATGAAATAACGTACTGCTTCTGCTGGATATTTCGCCAATACCTCACGCACAGTAAAGAAATTACCCAAGGATTTGGACATCTTTTCATCATCAATCCGGACAAAGCCATTGTGCATCCAGTAGTTCACACTCTGGCAACCATGTGCGCCTTCAGATTGAGCGATTTCATTTTCATGATGTGGAAACTGCAGATCCTGTCCACCGCCATGAATATCAAAATGATGACCCAGGCATTCAGCTGACATAGCTGAACATTCAATATGCCAGCCCGGACGACCCGGCCCCCATGGCGAATCCCATGCTGGTTCTTCAGGTTTTGCAGCTTTCCATAAAACAAAATCCAGTGGATCGGTTTTGGCTTCATTTACAGCGATTCGTTCGCCCGCGCGTAAATCATCTATCTGTCGACCAGACAGTTTGCCGTAATCAGCAAATTCACTGACATCATAATAGACATCGCCGTTATCAGCGGCATAGGCCAGGCCTTTATCGATCAAAGTCTGAATCATATTGAGCATAGGCTGCATAGCTTCGGTGGCACGAGGCTCAAGATCTGGTCTTAGTACACCTAAAGCATCTGCATCAGCATGCATTTCATTGATATAGCGATCGGTCAACGTCTGAATTGTTTCGCCGTTTTCCGCTGCCCGTTTAATGATCTTGTCATCTATATCGGTGATATTACGGATGTAGGTCACGTCATAGCCACTGGCCCGCAGGTAACGCGTCACTACATCAAACACCACCATCACCCGCGCATGACCGACATGACAGAGATCGTAAACCGTCATGCCGCAGACATACATTTTAACTTTGCCTGGCTCTATCGGTTTAAAGACTTCTTTCTGCTTGGATAAAGTATTGTGAAGTTTTAACATTTTTTATTTATCTGAAGTATCTTTTAAGCCAATGGTCAGATTGAATACCGGCGTATCAGCGGTGTGATCATAACGATCACTGACAAAATAGCCTTCTCGTTCAAACTGGAAAACAGTTTCCGGTTCACAATTCACAATGGCCGGTTCGGCAATTGCTTTAATGACCTTTAACGAATCGGGGTTCACATCATCAAGATAGTTACCCGTTGCTTTTCCGGGTGCTTCCGCCAAAAACAATCTGTCGTATAAACGCAACTCGACTTCTTTGCCTTCTGTGGCTGAAACCCAGTGAATCACGCCACGTGGTTTCATCTCAGGGGGCGGATTTTGGCCGACAGTATCGGGCACTAATGAGGCAATCACTTCAATGATTTCACCGTTATCATCCTTGATAACATCATCAGCCTTAATGACATAAGCACCACGTAACCGCACATAATCACCAATCACCAGACGCTTGAACTTTTTCCGGCTCAAACTGGTGTCTTCGGTAAAGTCGCTGGCATCAATAAAAATTTCTTTGGTGAACGGCAATGCACGCTGTCCCATGGCTTCCTGTTGCGGATGGTTCGCGACTTCCAGCCATTCAACGCTTTCAGCAGCATTAGAGATGGTCACCTTCAGAGGAGTCAAAACACACATGGCACGTGCTGCGTTTTCATTTAAATCTTTGCGGATCTCAAATTCCAGCTGGGCAATATCAACAATACCATCTGTTTTGGCCACGGCCAGATCGTCACAAAAAGCGCGCAACGCCGCAGCCGAATAACCGCGCCGTCTCATACCTGAAATGGTTGGCATTCTGGGATCATTCCAGCCAGCAACTATTTGCTCATCGACCAGTTGTTTTAAATTGCGCTTACTGGTCACCGTATAGTTCAGATTGAGACGGCCAAACTCATACTGCTTTGGTTTTGAAGGAACGGGCAGATTTGCAATAAACCACTCATACAACGGACGATGGTCCTGAAATTCCAGCGTACAGATACTGTGGGTGACGCCTTCAATTGCATCGCCTTGCCCGTGGGCAAAATCATAACTGGGATAAATACACCATTTGTCACCGGTTTGATGGTGCGATTTCTTGCGAATACGATAAAGAATCGGATCACGCAGGTTCATATTGGGCGAAGCCATATCGATTTTTGCGCGCAACACACAAAAACCTTCAGCAAAATCGCCTTGCCGCATTTTTTCAAATAAAGTGAGATTTTCTTCTACGCTGCGATCACGAAATGGCGATTCTTTACCCGGCTTGGTCGCCCAGCCACGGTATTCACTAGCTTGTTCAGCGGTGAGATCACAAACATAGGCTTTGCCTTGCTTGATCAGATGGACAGCCCAATCATAAAACTGCTCAAAATAGCTTGATGCATAACGTACGTCACCCGCCCACTTAAAGCCCAGCCACTGGACATCTTCCATGATGGCTTCAATGTATTCCTGCTCTTCTTTGGCTGGATTAGTATCATCAAAGCGTAAATGACAATCACCGCCGAATTCCTCAGCCAAACCGAAGTTCAGGCAAATAGACTTGGCATGACCAATATGCAAGTATCCATTGGGCTCAGGGGGAAAGCGAGTAACGACTTTTCCGGCGACCCTGCCAGAATCAATATCTTCCTGAATAATGGGACGTATAAAATTATGATTGGCAGCAGATTCTGACATAGTGAATGTTTACAGTTAAATGTGAACGCGCATTATACGCTGTCAGCAGCGTCGGGTGACAGTGCTGTTTAGGTATGTTGGATCTGAAAAGGTCTTTAATTGTCTTCACCTGAATTGCTTTGATGCTCTATCATGATGGTTTTTGCAATTTTTGGACAAGCTACCATGAAATTACTCTATCGCCATCTGGCCCCCCTGTTTTTTGCTTCGTTTTCGCTGGCTGCCCACGCGGAAGGCGGCGGCGCACAACCCAAAGTGAAACTCAGCACTAATCATGGCGATATTGTTATCGCACTGAATGCTGATAAAGCACCGGAAACCGTTAAAAACTTTATTCAATATGTTGAATCCGGTTTTTACGATGGCACTATTTTCCATCGTGTCATTGAAAATTTTATGATTCAGGGTGGTGGATTTGATGAATCCTTCAAACAGAAAAAAACCGAAGCGTCCATCCAAAATGAAGCCGATAACGGCTTAAGCAATAAAAAGGGCACTGTCTCGATGGCGCGGACAGGTGATCCACATTCTGCTACGGCCCAGTTTTTTATTAATACCAAAGATAATGACTTTCTGGATCATCGCGATAAAACCATGCAGGATTGGGGTTATGCCGTATTTGGTGAAGTCATTGAAGGTATGGATGTGGTCGATGCAATTCGCAAAGTAAAAACTACTATGCGTGGTGGTCATCAGGATGTTCCTGCAGAAGCTGTAGTCATTGAAAAAGCGATTGTGGTCGAATAATTGATCCATCCAATTTAATGAAAACCCTGTTTATTTCAGATTTGCATCTTAGTCCTGACCAGCCGGAGCTTATCCGGCTGGCCACTGATTTTGTTGCCCAGCAGGTTAATGTCGATGCGTTTTATATAGTTGGAGATATTTTTAATACCTGGTTGGGAGATGATTTAGTCCCGACTGAGTTTGATCCGTTTATTCAGGCATTACAAAATCTTCAGCAACAAGGCAGCAAAATTTATCTGATGGTTGGCAATCGGGATTTTATGCTGGGTAAAGATTTTGCCCAACGGGTTGGAGGTACCTTACTGGATGATCCGGTCATGATTGATGTATACGGACATAAAATATTATTAATGCATGGGGACAGTTTGTGCACTGATGATGTGAGTTATCAACGTTACCGAAAAGTGGTGCGTAACCGCTGGTTACAAAAACTATTCCTGGCAATGCCCTTAAAGGTTCGCCAAGGAATTTCCGATAAAATCAAAGTCAAAAGCAAACAGCAGAAGCAGTACAAACAAGCTCAGATAATGGATGTTAATCCTGCATCTGTCAGACAGGTAATGCAGCAATACAATGCGACTCTACTGCTGCACGGTCACACTCACCGTCCCGCTATTCATACACTGCAATCTTCGCAAAATAATTCAAACTATCGAATCGTATTAGGGGATTGGCAACCTGATGCGAGTTATATTGAAATTACCCCTGAGAAAATACGCTTAGTCGATAAACGTTTGTCTGAGGGGCAATCTATACTCTCACTCAATTAGCCGAGATATTCATCCAGAATTTCACGCAATTTCTGCGGTGGCACATATCCGGGTAACATCTGACCATCTTCAAGGAAGATTGCCGGCGTACCACGCACTCCCAACTTGCTACCAATTTCAAACTGCTCGGCGACAGGATTGTTTTCACAGAGAGATGTTTTTTTCACTTCGCGCTGGGCTTTTGCATCCGTCATGGCTTTCTGCTGATCCTTGGCACACCAGACTTCAATTAATTTATTAGCTGATTCGGATTCTGCCCCCGCCCGAGGATAAGCCATATAACGAATGGTGATTCCCAAATCATTGTAGTCTTTGACCTGACGATGCAACTCACGGCAATAGCCACAATCAACATCGGTAAATACGGTAACAGTGTAGTCCGGCTTTTTGGCGGCAAAAATAATCAGATCATCTTCATCTACACGATCCAGTAAAGCCTTTTTCACTTCAATACGCCGTGCTTCTGTAATGTTTTCACGCGTTTCCAACGCCAGTAAATCACCTTGAATCAAAAATTGACCATCTGCTGTGAAGTAATAAATACGATCATCAATGACTGCTTCATATAAACCACTTTTGCCAACTGGTGATAGTGATTGCAATTGCATATCAGGTAATTGTTTATTAAGTTCAGCTTTGAGTTCTGTCATCTCATCTGCATGCGCCAGACTCATGCAAAGCAATAACGGCAACCATACCAATCGGCTTAAATTCATTTATTGGTTCTCTTAATCTCGAAAATTATTGAATTGCAACGGCATATCAATCGAATCATGACTTTTCAACAGTGCCATAACCTGTTGCAAATCATCACGTTTTTTGCCGGTTACTCTGACACTATCGCCCTGTACTGCTGCCTGAACTTTAATTTTGCTTTCTTTAATCAGTTTGACGATGGTGCGTGATAGATCTTTTTCGATGCCTTCACGAACCAGCACATCCTGCTTTCGCATCTTGCCATAACCCACAGGATCCTTAAGTTCAAGACAACTGATATCAATACCACGTTTCACCAGTTTCATTCTAAGAATATCGAGCAACTGATCTAATTGAAAATCACTGTTGGCAAACATGGTCAGTGTTTTGTCTGACTGCTCGACTTTGGCATCGGTTCCGCGGAAATCAAAGCGATTATCCAGTTCACGGTTTGCCTGATCAACCGCATTGGTCAGTTCATGCTTGTCTACTTCAGAAACAATATCAAATGAGGGCATCTAGCTTCTCCCAATCAAATTAAATTTTAGCCGGACAGTTTACCATCAGCTTTCATGGCAGCGGAAAATCAACCACGTGGATGATGCTGATTATGCATTTGCTGGAGTCTGGCTTTGGCAACATGGGTATAAATTTGGGTAGTGGATAAATCAGCATGGCCAAGTAAAAGCTGAACCACTCGTAAATCTGCTCCATGATTCAGCAAATGGGTGGCGAAAGCATGTCGTAACGTGTGTGGTGAAAGCGGCTTATCAATAAGCGCCAGTTTGGCGTAACGTTTGATAATGTACCAGAATGCCTGTCGGGTCATTGAATGTCCCCGCCGGGTTGGAAATAAATCATCCGTCACTTGACCTTGTAATAACTGAGGTCGACTTTCAAGCAAATACAATTGCAACCAGTCCAATGCCGTTTCGCCTAAAGGGACCAATCTTTCCTTATTGCCTTTACCAATGCAGCGTATTAAGCCCTGACGCATATTGAGTTGTTCAAAGGTTAAAGCCACCAGTTCAGATACCCGTAAGCCAGTGGCATAAAGTACTTCCAACATCGTTCTGTCGCGCATACCCAAGGCTGTCTCAGTATCTGGTTGCGCTAACAGATTGATAACATCTTCTTCTGACAAGCTTCCCGGCAATGATTTACCCAATCTCGGAGACTCAAGCATTGCGGTAGGATCTGAATCACGAATGGCTTCACGACATAAATAGCGGTAAAAACGGCGAAGGCTGGATAACAGGCGTGCATCGCTGCGTACCTTTTTACCCTCTCGCATTCGTTGCTGAAGATAGCGCTGAATATGTTCACGTTGCGCATTGGCCAATGTCACATCAAACGGCTGCAACCAACTGGCAAAAGCCACTAAATCATGTTGATAGGCCGTTACTGTATTATCGCTAAGCCCTGATTCAAGCCATAAAGAATCAAGAAAACTCTGTAAATGACGTTCGTGTTTATCAACAGCTTGTTTCATTGAATTGCTTCAGTTTGACTATAGTGCATGTCGATTTAACCGCATAAAAAAAGGACAAAGCTGAAAATCAACTTTGTCCCTTTTTCTGTAATAACGGATCAATCGATCCGCTGAATTACAATTTTTCTTTAATACGTGCCGCTTTACCAGTCAAATCACGCAAGTAGTAAAGTTTCGCACGGCGAACGTCACCACGGCGTTTCAATTCAACACTGGCGATGGTTGGGCTGTGAGCCTGGAAAACACGCTCAACACCAACACCGTTAGAGATTTTGCGAACAGTGAAAGCTGAATGCAAACCACGGTTACGTTTAGCGATAACAACGCCTTCAAAAGCCTGTTCACGTTCACGCTCACCTTCTTTAATACGAACCTTGACAACAACTGTGTCACCGGCAGAAAAATCCGGAATATCGGTTCTTAATTGTTCAGCGTTAAGCTGATCGATAATGTTACTCATTGTTTGCTCCCAACTAATCCTGCCCGCGCTCGGCAATAAATTCTTCCAATAAAGCAGCCTGTTCTGTTGATAATGTCATCGATTCCAACAAATCAGGTCGCCGTAACCATGTTCGTCCTAAGGACTGTTTGAGGCGCCACTGACGTATTGCCTCATGATTTCCACCTAACAGTACGGCTGGTACTGTCTGGCCATTTAACTGTTCCGGGCGGGTGTAATGTGGATGGTCCAGCAGACCACTCATAAACGAATCCTGCTCAGCAGATTCGGCATCACCCAACACCCCGGGTAATAAACGGGCAATACCATCAATCATCACCATGGCTGCCAGCTCACCCCCACTGAGGACATAGTCACCTATCGACCATTCCTCATCAATTTCCTGTTCAACCAGTCGCTCATCAATACCTTCGTAGCGACCGGCCAGCAAAATCATCGATCCACGTTTGGCCATTTCGCCTAACGCGTGCTGATTCAGCTTTTGTCCCTGTGGTGATAAATAAATGACTTTCACATCATCACCAAGTTGTTGTTTTGCTGTTTTAATCGCATCCAACAAAGGACTGACTTTCATTACCATTCCGGGACCACCACCATAAGGTCGGTCATCCACGGTTTGATGTTTGTCGGTTGTAAACTCTCGCGGGTTTAAATAACTCAGGCTTAATCTGCCCTGTTTTACCGCCCTGCCGGTTACACCATATTCTGTTATCGCCGCAAACATCTCCGGAAACAATGAGATTACTGACAGCTTCATTTTAGTTCATCAAAGATAGTCAGCTTGCCAATCGACCTGAATCTGCTTGTTTTCCAAATCAACTTTTAAAACAGTTCGATCCAGAACAAACGGAATCAGATACTCCGTATCTGGCTCTGTTCCACTTACCACCAGAACATCATTTGCACCTGTTTCTAACAGATGATCAACGATTCCCAGTTTTTCATTTTCAGCATTAATAACTGTCAGGCCAACCAAGTCAGCCCAGTAAAACTCATCTTCATCAGTTTCCAGCAATTGTGAACGTTTTATCGCCAGTTCTGAACCAATCAATGTCATGGCCTGATTTCGGTCAGTGACCTTCTCCAGACTCATCACAACCGCCTTACCCTGTAACTGACCACCATTCACTTCGATTGGTATCCAATCTCCATGACGATGCACATAAAGCGGTTTATATTCCAGAATGTTGTCGCGAGGGTCGGTATATGAAAAAACTTTAACCCAACCCTTTACGCCGAAAACACCTGATATTTTCCCTACCGGGATGTATTCGCTGGCATCAGCCATCACGAGACTCCCGGATAGAAATTAAGCAGACTTTTGTGCTTGCTTGATCAGCTGGGCAACACGCTCAGAGGTTTGTGCACCTTGGCTGATCCAATGTTTAACGCGCTCTAAATCAATGCGTAGCTCTTCTTCCTGGCCTTTAGCAATCGGGTTAAAGAACCCCAGACGCTCGATGTAACGACCATCACGTTTACTACGTGAATCTGTTACGACAATGCCGTAAAAAGGACGCTTTTTTGCGCCGCCGCGTGTCATTCTGATTGTTACCATAAACCTACCCGTTGAAAATCTGGATGGAAAAATAGAGTTATTTTACGCACTTATCCAAGGTTTGCAAAGCTGTAAATGCGATTGTGTTAAAAAGGCATGCCACCGCCGCCCATTGGCAGTTTTCCACCAAGGCCGCGCATCATTTTAGCCATACCACCTTTCTGTCCCATTTTCTTCATCATTTTCTGCATTTGTGAGAACTGTTTCAGTAGGCGGTTAACATCCTGGATCTGTGTGCCAGAGCCAGCTGCAATACGTTTTTTCCTGGAGCCTTTGATTAATTCAGGACGACGCCGCTCTTTCGGAGTCATTGAATTGATCATCGCTTCCATTCTGACCAGTTCTTTATCATTGGCCTGATTTTTAACGGCATCTGGAATTTGTCCCATTCCAGGCAACTTATCCATCAATGTGCCAATGCCGCCCATTTTGCTCATTTGCTGTAGTTGATCGCGAAAATCTTCAAGGTCAAAACCTTTGCCTTTCTTGAGTTTGTTAGCGAGTTTTTCAGCTGAGTCGGTATCAATTTTGCGTTGTGCTTCTTCGACCAGAGAAAGTACGTCGCCCATTCCCAAAATTCGCGAAACAATACGATCAGGATGAAACACTTCCAGCGCAGTAGTCTTTTCACCGACCCCCATAAATTTAATGGGCTTACCGGTGATATGCCGAATGGATAAGGCCGCACCACCTCGTGCATCACCATCGGTTTTAGTCAGAATCACACCGGTCAGTGGCAATGCTTCATTAAATGCCTTGGCGGTATTTGCCGCATCCTGACCAGTCATGCTATCAACTGTAAATAAGGTTTCAGTTGGATTAATTGCTGCGTGGATGCGTTTAATTTCGCCCATCATGTCGTCATCAATGTGCAGCCGACCAGCCGTATCAATAATGACTACATCAACATATTCTAGTTTTGCTTGTGCCACTGCAGCCTGAGCGATTGCTACCGGATCCTGACTGGCATCACTGGGAAAAAACTTGGCTTCAACATCACTTGCCAACGTTTTAAGCTGCTCAATCGCGGCTGGACGATAAACGTCAGCACTGGCGACCATCACCGATTTTTTTTGTCTTTCTTTCAGAAAACGGGCCAGTTTGGCCACACTGGTTGTTTTACCGGCACCTTGTAAGCCTGCCATCAAAATAACAACCGGCGGCTGACTATTCAGATTAAGACTATTGTCTTCATCGCCCATAACGGCGACCAGTTCGTCGTTAACTATTTTGACGAAAACCTGGCCAGGACTGAGGCTGCGCATCACATCCTGTCCCATTGCCCGTTCTTTTACTCTATCAATAAATTCACGAACAACCGCTAAAGCAACGTCGGCTTCAAGCAGAGCCATACGCACTTCACGTAAAGTTTCTTTAATATTATCTTCGGTGATTCGACCCTGACCACGTAATTTTTTGAGGCTGCCGGCGAGTCTGTCACTTAGGCTGTCAAACATAATGTATCCTGCATCGTTTCGTTACTGAAAAATCAGTACTATTTGGATAGGGTCTGTTTATTTTCAGAAGCATATGAAAGTTAAACAGACTCTAGATATTGCATTATAACTGATATGATATCCGGTGAAGCAGTTTACCGTTTATGATTAAGCTTGAAGGTTTAACTGGATAATCATTATTGGAACTTAAGGATCTCCCCTCATGGCCATTGCCAACGCATTAGCCTTTCTACTGTATTTAAGTAGCAGCGTTATTTTGATCCGAGACTTTGTCAAACGCGATCATAACGCCAATAAACTTGCCTTACCGATAGGCATATTGACCACTTTAGCGCTGTTATTTCATGCTGCAGATATTTATTTCACCATGAAATTTGCTCAAGGCTGGGATCTCAGTCTGATGAGCATGTTATCTATCGCAGCCTGGTTAATGGCATTTATCGCGATGTTAGCCGGTTTGCGATCTCCCGTAGCCCATCCTGGAATTGTAGTATATCCACTGGTCGCCTTATGTTTAATGTTCAGGGTCGAGGCTCCGGGTAGTAGCCAACAAACTCTTAGTGATCCCGCTTTGGAATGGCATATTTTATTATCACTTACAGCATATGCTCTGCTGGCACTTGCTGCTATGCAATCGATCATCCTGGCGATTCAGGAAAAACAGTTACGTAATAAACATGCCGGCGGCTGGGTCCGTAAACTGCCTCCACTGCAGACAATGGAAAAGACATTATTTCAATTACTTTATGCCGGCTTCATTTTACTGACGTTGGGTCTGATTACTGGATTTCTGTTTGTTGATAATTTCGTCGCTCAGCATCTGGCCCATAAAACCGTTTTTTCAATTATCGCCTGGCTGGTTTTTGCAGGATTGCTATGGGGCCGTAAACAGTATGGCTGGCGAAGCCAGACAGCGGTTAAATGGACTTTATCCGGTTTTGGTTTTTTATTGCTGGCATATGTTGGCAGCAAACTTGTTATTGAATTTTTGATTAAAAGTTAACTGATGGAAGATATTTCTTTAATTGGCCTGTTTATAATTCTGTTTTGTCTATTAGTGTTGTCGGCGTTTTTTTCAAGTTCCGAAACAGCATTGATGTCATTAAATCGCTATCGATTAAAACATCTTGCTCAACAAGGACATCGCGGCGCAATGATTGCCAGCAGTTTGCTAGCCAGACCTGACCGTTTGATTGGCCTCATCCTGCTGGGCAATAACTTTGTGAATATTTTTGCCTCAGCTATTGCTACCGTCATTGGAATTAAACTGCTGGGTGAGAACGGTATTGTGGTAGCAACCTTCACCTTAACGTTGGTCATCTTGTTATTTGCTGAGGTCACCCCCAAAACGCTTGCAGCCTTACACCCCGAGCGAGTCGCTTACCCTGCCAGTTTTGTATTAAAGCCATTATTATTCTTTTTGTATCCCTTGGTATGGTTTACCAGTGCGATTACTAACCGATTGCTGAGCCTATTTGGTGTGTCTCGTGAAGATGCGACGTCTACGGCTATTAACATAGAAGAATTAAGGGTGGCGCTGATGGAAGCAGGCAGTATGATCCCAAACCGCCACAAAGATATGCTAATGAGCATTCTGGATCTGGAGCAGGTTACGGTAAACGATGTAATGGTGCCGCGTAATGAAATTGAAGGTATCGACATCAATCAGCCATTTGCTGAAATTGTAAAGCAGCTTTCACATTGTGGTTACACCAGGTTGCCAGTCTACCGCGACAGTATGGATAACATTGTTGGTATCTTGCATGTACGCAAGGCATTAAATCTGATGACTCAGGACAACCTGAATCAACAAACCTTTGAGAGTATTGTAAAAGAAGCTTATTTCGTTCCAGAGGACACACCTCTGAATACTCAGCTGATTCAGTTTCAGCGTAAATTGCGTCGCACAGGTCTTGTAGTGGATGAATACGGCGATTTACTGGGTTTGATTACATTAGAAGATATTTTTCGGGAGATTGTGGGGGAGTTTACCGCCAATACCATTGATGATGAAAAGGAAATTCATCCACAAAGTGATGGCAGTTATCTGATTAATGGCTCAGCCAATATCCGTGAATTGAATCGAACACTGGATTGGCTATTACCAACCGATGGTCCTAAAACGATCAACGGCCTGGTGCTGGAACATCTGGAAAGCATTCCTGATCCCGGGGTAAGTTTGCGTATTGATGATTACATTATCGAGGTGATTCAAACCGCAGATAATGCCATCAGAACTGTGCGACTACGGCAATTGCAGCCTTCCAAACCAACAGCTGAGACGGAGCAAAGTTAAATTGGCTAATCTGCAGATACGATGCTTCGGCTTCACTGACGCAGATCATCAACAGCTGCAAGCCCTGTTATCGCAGTACAACTCATCATTAAACCACCAATGGCAAATAAGTCGTTTAGGTCATGCTGTTTTGTATTTTTATAACGTTGATAACGCGGAAGGTTTAAAAAGCTGGCAGCAACGTGATGTCGAACTGCTGAATATATACTGTAGCCGGCGCAAAACCACTCATCAGCAAAACTTGCTGCAGATAAAATTACCCTTAACCAGCAGTAATTTATTTTCCCTGTTCGCTTTTGCTGAAAGACATTTTGCTCAATCAAGAAAATTATCCGCTAAAGGGTTTCATTTTCTGCAATCACCGGCAAAAGTGATTAATCCCCGTTTATTCAGTATGTGGCTTGGTAATGCTCTCTTACGTAACCAGTCCAAACCAGCTGCCGATCTCCCCAAACTAAATTTATTGATCTCTGTCGTAACGGATGAACGACGAGGTGACATTATTACTGATCCTGCTTTATTAAAAACCTGGTTATCCCAACTTACCGATGATTTATCTCAACGCCTGTCAATTTTGTTAGCAAATCTGCAGGCAATCAAACATCACCATATCTCTGAAACTCGACAGATAAATCTTTTGGATGTCTATTTCCACGAACTCAAACGTCTTTTACTGACCCGTGACAGCAAAGTTATCGCCGCAGAGTCCAGCCTGAAAAGACCCGCTCAAAAAAACCTGAGCAATTTCAGTCAGACCATACGCTGCCTCGCTGAGTTATATTTCAACCTGGCTGACAAACATTATCAACGTGGTGAACGGCCTGCAAATTCCCCCCGTTTTCTATTCTGTTTGAATCGTGGCAGCGAATTAATTTCGTTACAGATTCTGCATGCTTATCTGTATTACAGAGCTGCACCAAAGGATTGCTGGTTACAATTAAACCAATTATTGATATATCTTGAAAAGGCAAAAGCTCTGCAGCAGGAGCCGGATGTTTCGCCACTTGGCAGCAGTGATAATTTTGAGCATATATATAAGCGTATTGCACTAACAGCCATTGCAGATCCCTACAGCTTGTCTAAATACTCCGTCATTCGCCTTTACTCAATGATAGCGGAGGTCGTTAATAAGGCTGTGATTACCGATATCCCCCCTCAACAACAAGTTCTGGAAAATGCTTTTTTATTAACCGGATATTTTTGTGTTGAAGCAGAACAAGATCAAGCGCCAAAAGCCTTGTCGAAAACACCACAATTAACACGCCAGGCGTCTGATAACCGCATGCTACAAACTCAGGATGTTTTAACCATCCTCGGACAAAAACTTATTCTATCCAACAAGCGGGAAAATGCTTTGGATTTGCAACTGATTCGACAGGTAATGCCCCAACTTGCAGCCAATTACCAACGACAATCCCCCAGAAAACAGTTAATTGATAACGGTTCTGTAGAAATCGTCCACGGTTACGACAATATTGTGGATTTTCTTAATGGGGCTTCCAGTAACAGCATGCAGGCAAAAGTGCTGAACGACTCCGAACATGGCAGCTTATTGCTTATCAATAAATGCGAAGACACGATTGATGTAAACGAACTGGTTTTACTGAAACTGCAAAATAAATTGCAATTAGCAACTATTTGCTGGTTCTGTAACGATTGGCAGAACAACGCTCAGGCAGGTCTAAGCTTAATAGAAGGTACGCCGGAAGTTGTAACCTGCCAGCCAATACCCGGAAATTTCCTCTATCCAGGGATACAACTCAACACACAGCCCCCGGCACTTATTACCCAAAAAGGGGTCTTTAGTCCTAAACGCCAACTGACAATATCTAACTCCAAAGAGGCTTCAATCAATGCTGAAACCAAAGACCTGTTTTCAGCGACATTGGACTATGAACGTTTCACCTATATTGTCAAAGCCGGTTCATAAACCCTGTCAAATGACTTATCATCTTGGCAATACACCCATCTAAAGTACAGGATAAAAGCATGCGCACCTTTATCAAAGTGATTATTGCAATAATCATCATCGCTATTGCTGCTCTCGCAGCACTTCCCTTCATTATCGATCCAAATGACTATAAAGATGAGATTGCAGCGCAGGTTGAAAAAACCACAGGGCGTAAATTGACTTTGCAAGGTGATATCGAGCTATCGGTGTTTCCCTGGATAGCTTTAGAACTCGGACCATTATCACTTAGCAATGCCAGTGGCTTTAAAGCCGAATCTTTTGCCAGCGTCGAAGCTGCCGAAATTCGCATTAAACTGATGCCTCTGCTGAAAAAACAGCTGGAAATGGACACCATTGTGCTCGACGGTCTGTTGCTGAATCTGGAGACCAATAAAGAAGGTGTGACCAACTGGGATGATCTGACAAAAACCAGTGATGAAGTAGAACAACCCCCTTCAGCTGAATCTGACAGCGTTTCGGACGAGCCATCCAGTGGATTATCTGCAGTAAAAATTGCCGGCATTAAACTAACCAATGCCAATGTATTGTGGTCTGATGCCAGCAAAGATGAAAACTTCCAGTTACGTAATCTTAATCTGGAGACCGATCCTCTGGCTCCCGGCGATCCCACTTCACTTACAACGTCGTTTGATTTGATCAGCAGTAAGCCTGAAGTCAAAGCACATATCGAACTTGAGAGTAAGGTAATCGTCGATCTTGAAAAGCAGATCTACGCACTGGAGTCACTGAAGCTCAATACCGTTGCCAATAGTTCTGCAATGCCATTGCAACAGGCTAATCTGGACCTTCAAGCTGACATTCATGCCAACATGGCGAGTGAATTGGTGACAATCCAAAATTTAGCAATTAATTTACAAGCTACCGGATCTGAACAAAATATCGACGCCAATATAGAGGGTTTAATCGAAGCCAATCTGGCATCGCAACAACACAGCATTACAAATCTTGTTATCAGCGCGGATATTGAAGATAAAAATCTACCCGGTGGCAAAAGCAAACTGGATGTCACAAGCAACCTCATAGCTAATCTCGCAGATGAAACATTGCAGGTTAATGATCTTGCCATCAAATTTGCAGATCTGACGATGAATGGACGAATACTGGCGGAGAAAATCCTGTCTGATGATCTGGCATATAATGGCAATATCCAGGTGAAACCTTTCAACCTGCGTAAATTAGCCGAAGATTTAAAAATTGAACTGCCTGAAATGGCCGATAATAGTACATTGGAACTGGTTCAGCTGAGTAGTGAAATCAGTGGCAGCAAACAATCGCTTAATACCAAAGATTTACAATTGACCCTGGATCAAAGTCAATTAACCGGTCAATTTGGTATCAACAATTTCGAAAAACCCGCTTACACATTTAATCTGATGCTGGATCAAATTGATGCTGATCGCTATTTACCACCAGCGAAAGAAGAAGTTGAGGATAAAACGGCTAAAGAAGTTTCTACACCTGCTTCATCTGCAGCCGGCGGCTCCAGTGAATTACCATTGGAAACACTGCGGGACATCAACGCCAAAGGCAGTTTGAAAATTGGCAAACTCAAAGTCAGTGGCATTAACAGTGAAAACATTGTCATTACTATTGATGCAAAAGATGGTCTGATCAAACTGAGTCCCCTGGCTGCAGAGTTATATCAGGGAAAGTATCAAGGTAATGTCAATCTTGATGCCCGTGGTGACAATTTGAAGCTTGCAGTAGATGAAAACCTGCAAGGGGTTCAGGCCGGTCCCCTATTAAAAGATCTGACCGGTAATGATCGTATTGCCGGCACAGCAAATGCCAATGTAAAGCTCAATGGCAGTGGTAAAGATATTGATGCCATCAAACAAAGTCTGAACGGTAATGGTGCATTTTCTTTTACGGATGGCGCATTAAAAGGCATTAATATTGCCGAAGCCATTCGCCAGGCTAAGGCTGTTCTGTCCGGACAAAAAGCTGCAGAGACTAACGAACCGGTGCAAACTGATTTCAGCAGCCTGAAAGGCACATTCACCGCCAATGAAGGCATCGTAAATAATCAGGACCTTGAGTTAATGTCTCCATTATTGCGAGTCACCGGTGCGGGTGATATTGATCTCCCCAGAGAAGTCATTGATTATGCTGTTCGCGTTTCAATCGTCGGTTCAGCTGAAGGCCAGGGAGGCAAAACTCTTGAAGATCTGAAAGGGATTACCATTCCGGTAAAAATTACCGGCAGTTTTGATAATCCAAGACCCAAAGTGGATTTGGCCTCTGTCTTAAAAGAACAGGCCACTGGTGAAATTAAAGCCAAAGCTGAAGAAAAACTAAAAGAAAAACTGGGTGATGAGCTTGGTGGATTACTGGGTAAGAAACTGGGTGGCGATTCAAAATCTTCAACTTCTGATGAAACTACTGAAGAGCCTGCTACCGATGAGCAAACATCCGATGAGGCAGACTCTGCAGATGAACCCTCAGAAGAGGACTTGTTGAAGGAAAAACTGAAAAGTTTATTCTAGGCCGTGTTCACAAAGGAACATGGCCTGATTCTATTTTGACTAACAGCTTCAGTGAACGTTTATTAGCCTGGTATGACCATCACGGTCGTAAGGATTTGCCATGGCAGCAAAAACCATCGGCTTATCATGTATGGCTTTCTGAAGTGATGCTTCAGCAAACTCAGGTTGCTACCGTTATTCCGTATTACCAGCGTTTTATTGATCGTTTCCCGGACATTAACGCTCTGGCAGATGCCCATATAGATGATGTCCTCGGCTTATGGTCAGGGCTTGGATATTATGCCCGTGGACGAAATCTGCATAAGGCAGCTGTTCAGATGCAACAGCATCATGACGCAAAGGTGCCAGAGGATTTTCAGGCGCTTTTGGATTTGCCAGGAATTGGTCGTTCTACTGCCGGAGCCATTATGGCGCTGGCCTTTCATCAGCGCTATCCGATTCTGGATGGCAACGTAAAACGCGTTTTGGCGCGATATGATGCCATTAATGTCTGGCCAGGTGAGAAACACGTAGAAGCTGCAATGTGGCAGCGAGCCGAGACATTATTGCCCGAACATCGCATTGCTAATTATATTCAGGCACAAATGGACCTGGGAGCCACCTTGTGCACCCGCAGTCGCCCAGCCTGCCAGCAATGCCCTCTTCAAACTGATTGCCAGGCTTTTGCATCCGGTGAGCCGACTTTATTCCCGGTACGTAAAGCTAAAAAAATCCAACCTGTACGTCAGACCAACTGGTTTATCTATATAGATCAAAATAACCACATATTATTGGAACAACGTCCGCAAAATGGCATATGGGGGGGGCTATGGAGTTTTCCAGAGGGTAAAACTGCAGAGGCACCAGATAACCGTTTGCCGATAAAAAATACCTTACTGGAATCGTCATTGCCTGAAATCAAACATGTTTTCAGTCACTTCAAATTAACTATAACCCCTTATTTGTTTACTGCTGAGCCAATCCACCTTGTGGCTGAGAATAATAGACATATCTGGGTTAAAATAGATCAGGCGTTAACTTTGGGCTTACCTGCTCCGGTTAAACAATTAATTCAATTTTTATCATCAACCGAGAGGATGCTATGACACGTACTGTGCATTGTGTAAAACTCAACAAAGAAGCAGAGGCACTCGATTTTCCCCCTTATCCTGGTGAACTGGGGAAAAAAATCTATGAAACAGTCTCTAAAGAAGCCTGGCAAATGTGGGTAGCGCATCAAACCATGTTAATTAATGAGTATCGTTTATCATTGGCTGATCCAAAATCCCAGACTTTTCTGAGAACCGAATTAGAGAAATTTTTCTTTGGAGACGGTTCTGAAAAGCCAGCTGATTTCAAGCCGGTTTAGCCTATGTTAAAGGCAAAATCGCGCATTTTATCCGCTTTTACAGCTGCCAAACTGAGATTCAGAATAGTTATTAAAAATGAATTTTTTGAATACTGCCTTACCGGTAAACATAATAGATTCAACGGTTAAGCGTTTTTTTTCCGCTTTCTTAACGTGTTTTTTAAGCAAAAAAAAAGTTGTTATGGTCAAAATAAATGTGACTTTTTGTTAAATTTTGGGCGTACAATGCGATTAACCCCTTTTTTAAGGGGTAGTGTAAGCTGACTTAGGAGTTAAGTTAGCAGAAGATTTAAGATATTGAGGTTGATATGGCAGAGCAAGTTACAGGCACAGTGAAATGGTTCAATGACGCAAAAGGATTCGGTTTTATTGAACGCGCCGATGGTCCAGATGTATTTGTACATCACAGCGCGATTAAATCAGATGGTTTTAGAACTCTGAAAGAAGGCCAAGCTGTCACTATGGAAGTGACACAGGGTCAAAAAGGTCCACAAGCGGAAAACGTTGTCCCTAGCTGATAACCAGATCCGATAGACATGAAAAGCCGGTTAAGCAATTAACCGGCTTTTTTTTGTGCGTTATTCCAATTGATAATAATGGATAACTTGACGCTTATAGAGTCATACAGGCACTATCGAAGCTGAACAGGTAAGGATTTACAGCATGAAATTTTCAGTAATGGTTACTTCGGCACTTTTTATATTTTTTTTAATGGCAACATCACCCAGCCATGCTGACTGGAAAAAATTCCTCGAAGACTTCAGTAAATCTGGTACTACCGCGCTGGGCACATCGGAAGACACGGATTTAAGTTCTGACACGATTGCCAACGGCCTAAAAGAAGCGTTAGAAGTCGGCACCAGAAAAGCTGTCGAAAATGTCAGTAAAGAGGGAGGTTATCTAAACAACCCGAAAATCCACATTCCATTACCTCCTCGCGTACAACAAGCAGCTGGATTAATGCGTCAGCTGGGCCTGAATAAAATGGCAGATGATTTTGAACAAAGTATCAATCGGGCGGCAGAAAAAGCCGCACCACAGGCAACCTCAATCATGATCGATGCTATTAAAAGTATGACCATTGACGATGCCCGTAATATTTTGAATGGCGAGAATGATGCTGCCACACGGTTTTTTGAAGATCGTACTCGTGGCAAGCTCGCTGACTTATTTGAGCCTGTAATCGATACATCATTGAATGAAGTGGGTGCAACCCGCTATTACAATCAGCTAAACGATAAACTCAGTTCAGTGCCTGTAGTAGGTCAGGAGTTGGATATGGATCTGCAGGATTATGTAACTGACCAAGCGCTCAATGGATTGTTTGTTATGTTAGCAGAGGAGGAGCAAAAAATCCGTGACAATCCTGCGGCACGTACTTCGGAGATTTTGCAGCAGGTTTTTGGCAAATAAATAGTTTTTTTACTACTCAGTAAAAGCGCTATGTACTAAAATAAACACAATAAAAATAAGGGAAACAACATGGCAAGAAATCACAACCTGAATCTCGCAAGTCAAGGCACCTCATTAAAAGCACTTTTTACCGGTTATTTGGTTGTGGTGGCAGTAGGTTACCTGATGGCAATTGTGCAAATTCAGCTTACCCATGGTCTGGCTGACGGTAAATATGGTCTCTCAGTTGATGATATCGTTTACAGCTATTACGGAAACAGAACTAATTCACTGCTCGAAAATAAACTGCATGGTTCGATGAAACCGATGGCAACCGACGATGAACGTGAAAAAATCATTAGTTGGGTACATGCTGGAGCAACAGAAGAAGCCTATGAAAATGACGGCATCAGACAGATTTTTGATGCCAAATGTATTATCTGTCATAACGCTGAAGCTGGTGGTGCCGTTCCAGACTATTCCGATTTCAAACAGATAAAAGAACGTGCTGTCGTTGATACCGGTGCCAGTATTGCATCACTTGCCCGTGTTTCGCATATTCACTTATTTGGTATCGCCTTTATCTTTATGTTTGTTGGCTTGATATTCAGTTTGGCAGCAGGTGTACCTAAACCTTTGAAAGTTATCGTCATTTCCATGCCATATATCTTTTTGTTAATCGATATCAGCGCCTGGTGGTTGACTAAACTGCATCCTAATTTTGCCTGGTTCGTTATCATTGGTGGTGGCGCAATGGCATTATCATTTGCATTTATGTGGGTGGTATCCATGTATGAAATGTGGATCTTGCCACGCATCCGCGAAGATAATCGTGATGCGTTATTAGACGAATAAAATAACAAAAAAGAGCCGCTGTCTTGTTACCAGGACAGCGGCTTTTTTATTTTAGGGCTTGTTTATCTTTCATCTCCGCCTCTGGTGTGAGCTGAAAAAGCGTCAATCAAGGCACGAGGAGCGCCTTTTGTGAGATACATCCATGTATCTCCCCCATTGGCTTGCGTCTGTAAATTTCAGATTAGGCGTTTTGCAACGCTTCCAGTTCTGCCCATTTATCAAAGGCTGCTTCCAGAGATTTTTCTAACTCTGCCATCTGTGTTTGAACTTGTTTAATCTTATTAGCATCCTGCTGATAAAAATCAGCTGCTGCCATTTTTTCTGTTAACGCCGCAATTTGTTGCTCCAGTCGTTCAATCTCTAGCGGCAACGCTTTCAAATCCAGTTGCTGCTGATACGTTAGTGTCGACTTTTTCTTAACCGATTTTGCAGCAGAAGCAGGTTCAAGTTTGGCTGCAGGCTTTTCCTGTTTAACAGTCTTTTGGCGTTGTGCCAGCCAATCATCATAACCACCAACATATTCACGGACCTGTTTATCTTCATCGAATACGATACAACTGGTCACCACATTATTCAGAAAGCTTCGATCATGGCTGACCAACAGCATGGTGCCGGTAAAGCCCAGCAACAAGTCTTCCAGCAATTCCAGCGTTTCCGCATCCAGATCATTGGTTGGCTCATCCAAAACCAATAAATTGGCTGGCTGAGTAAATAATTTTGCCAGTAAGAGACGGTTACGCTCACCGCCAGACAAGGCTTTTACCGGTGTTCTTGCACGATCTGGGGTGAACAGGAAATCTTGCAGATAACCAATCACATGTTTAGGACTGCCATTAATTTCAACAAAGTCTCTACCCTGCCCGACGTTATCTACAACACTGGCCTCTTCATCCAACTGGCTACGTAATTGATCAAAATACGCCACTTGCAGATTAGTACCTAAGCGCACCGTACCCGATTGAGGTTCAGCCCGACCCAGTAGAATCGACAGCAACGTACTTTTACCACAGCCATTGGGTCCGATAATACCAATGCGATCACCGCGCTGAATGACCGTTGAGAAATCTTTGAATAACTGTCGGCCATCAAAGGCCTGACTGATATTCTCAACTTCGACCACCAGCTTGCCACTCCGATCGCCTTCCTGGATCTTCATCGACACATTGCCTAACACCTCACGGCGTTGACCACGTTCCCGGCGCAGCTTCTCCAACGCTCTCACCCGTCCTTCATTACGTGTGCGACGTGCTTTGATGCCCTGACGAATCCAAACTTCTTCCTGAGCCAGTTTTTTATCAAACTGTGCATTTTGCTCTGCTTCGGCCGACAGTAAAGCTTCACGTTTCTCCAGAAAGCTTTTGTAATCACCCGGGAAACTCACCAGTTGCCCACGATCCAACTGCACAATACGGGTGGCCAAGGCCTGTAAAAAGCTGCGGTCATGTGTAATGAACAATAAGGTACCACCATAACTTTTCAGAAAACCTTCTAGCCAGGTGATAGAACTGATATCCAGATGGTTGGTTGGCTCATCCAGTAATAAAATATCCGGTTGGCGTACCAGTGCCTGAGCCAGGAGAACCCGTCTTTTCATCCCGCCGGATAAACTGGAAAACTCAACATCTGCATCCAGCGATAAACGGGAAATGACGGTTTCAACCTGCTGTTCCAGACTCCAGCCATCCACTGCTTCGAGTTTATGTTGAGCTTTTTCCAGCTTGTTGAGGATTTGTTCACTGCTATCGTGTTCGAGTTGCTGAACAATATGGTGATATTCCACTAGCAGAGGCCCAACTTCGCCCAGTCCGGCAGCGACAACATCAAACACACTGCCAGCCGTGCCAGCCGGTACTTCCTGCTCCAGCCGGGCAATTTTCAATTCTTGCAAGCCCACCATCTCACCACCATCAGGGGTGATCTCTCCCGCAATGACTTTCATCAAGGTGGATTTACCAGCGCCGTTACGGCCAACCAGACAAACCCGTTCACCTTTATCGAGCTGAAAGTCGACTTTATCAAGTAAATTTGGGCCACCATAACTGACGGTCAGCTGTTTTAAAGACAATAATGCCACGGATTAAACCTCTGCAGTTTCTGCGTTTTCAAGTATTTCACTGGCTTCAAGCCAGTCCATTTCAGCCTGTTCCAATGCCGCCTTGGTGGCAGCTTGCTGTTGTAACAGGTCTTTGAGCTTTTCTTTATTGGCCGCTTCATACAGCGTTGTATCAGCGAGTTGTAATTCAATTTTGGCAAGTTCAGCATTCTGTTTATCGAGGACTTGCTCTGCCTTTTTAACCTGGTTACGCAAAGGCTGTAATTTCTGACGCTGTTGTGCTGCCGCCTGTCGATCCAGTTTTTTGCCATTGTTGACGGCAGGACTTTTATCAGCAGAAGCATTAACCGTTTCACGGCCTAAACGCAGCTGCCGGTAATCATCAAGGTCACCTTCAAAAGCAGCGGCTTTGCCATCAGCTACCAGCCAGAGATCATCGGTGACATTGCGCAGGAAATAGCGATCATGCGAGACCACCACTAATGCTCCTTCGTACTCCTGCAAAGCCATGGTCAACGCCAGCCGCATTTCCAGATCAAGATGATTGGTAGGTTCATCTAATAACAATAAAGCCGGACGCTGATAAACCAGCAGGGCCAGAACCAGCCTGGCTTTTTCGCCACCAGAAAATGGTGCAACCGGTTCCAGAGCAGTATCACCATTAAAGCCAAAACCGCCCAGAAAATTACGGCAATCCTGTTCGGTCGCCATGGGGTCCAATCGCTGCAAATGCTTCAACGCACTCTCATCAGGACGTAATTGTTCTAATTGGTGTTGGGCAAAATAGCCGATAACAATATCTTTGCCTTCCCGACGTTTGCCACTGAGCGGTTCCAGTTCACCGGCAATCAGTTTGATTAATGTCGATTTACCGGCACCGTTTGGGCCTAACAAACCAATACGATCGCCGGGAGCAAGGTGGAGCTTGATATTATCAATTAACGGTGTTTGCTGGTAACCAACACTGGCTTTATCCAGCGCTAAAATTGGAGTGGTTAAACGTCGCGGCTGAAAAAAGCTGAAATGAAACGGCGAATCAACATGCGCCGGAGCGATCTTTTCCATGCGCTCCAAGGCTTTGATACGACTTTGAGCCTGCTTGGCTTTAGTCGCTTTTGCCTTGAATCGATTAACAAAATCACGGATGTGGGCGATTTCAGATTGTTGTTTCTGATAAGCCGACTGCTGATTTGCCAGATGCTCGGCACGAGCGATTTCAAAGTCAGAATAATTACCGGTATACAGTTTGATGCGTTGTTGTTCGATATGGGCGATATGGGTAACCACTCGATCGAGAAACTCACGATCATGGGAAATTACCAGCAGCGTTCCCGCATAACTGCGTAGCCATTCTTCTAACCAATAGACAGCTTCGAGATCCAAATGATTGGTGGGCTCATCCAGCAACAATAAGTCACTACGGCACATCAATGCCTGGGCAAGGTTAAGTCGCATACGCCAGCCACCTGAAAAGGTTCTGACCGGGTGTTCCTGCTGCTCAGCAGTAAACCCTAATCCATGCAATAATTTTGCAGCCCGGCTTCTTCCGGTGTATCCATCAATCAAGCCTATTTTGTCATGCAGCTGGGTTTGCAAATGACCATCATTGTTCTGTTCTGCTTGTGCCAATTGTGTGAGAAGTTGACTCAGTTCAGCATCGCCCTGCAACACATAGTCAAGAGCAGTTGTATCAACCGCGGGCGTTTCTTGTGCAACATGAGCAATCACCCAGGATTCAGGAAACGTCAGATCACCGCTGTCAGCATGTATTTCATTGCGGATCATCGCAAACAGACTGGATTTACCGGTGCCATTGGCGCCGGTCAAACCGATACGTTGTCCGGGATGAATCACCAGATTGGCAGCTTCAAACAGTAGTCGGGGTCCGCGGCGTAAAGAAAGTTGGCTGAAATTTATCATGGCGCGAATTGTATCAAGCCTGCCCATCGGCTGTATTGGATAAATCTCTGCTGTTGGTTAAATCTAAACAAAAAATCTAAACTGATGACGGTAACTGCCAATCAATAGGTGTTTGTCCGTGTTGCTGTAAATAGTCATTAGCCTGGCTGAAATGCTTGCAACCGAGAAAACCGCGGTGAGCTGACAATGGTGATGGATGCGGTGCTTTTAAAACCAGATGCCGCTGGTTGTCAATAGCAGCCCCTTTTTTCTGGGCATAACTGCCCCACAGCATAAACACCACATTATCACGCTGTTGATTGACCACACTGATCACTCGATCAGTAAATTGTTCCCAACCTTTTCCCTGATGCGCATTGGCTTGTCCATGTTCCACCGTCAATACAGCATTCAGTAATAAAACACCTTGCTTGGCCCAAGCTTCCAGGTAACCATGTTTTGCAGGAGCAATACCAAGGTCATTATTCAGTTCTTTATAGATATTCATTAACGAAGGTGGAATTGCCACACCGGGTTTGACTGAAAAGCATAAACCATGCGCCTGTCCTGGCTGGTGATAGGGATCCTGTCCGAGAATGACAACTTTTACGTTAGATAGCGGCGTTGTTTCCAGGGCATGAAACCAGTTGGATGAGTGAGGATATATCACTTTCTGCTGGTTTTTCTGCTGCTGTAAAAAAGCCTTTAGCTGCTGCATATAAGGCTGTTCAAATTCCCTCTCAAGTAAAGCCTGCCATTCAGGCGCTTTCTGCAGAACCATTTTTGCTACCCACCCCAAAGTTAAAATCACATCATACTTGCTTCGATTTTATTACTCATCATTGCAACTCAACTATCAGGTTTTCAGTCAGAGCTTATTAATTTGCAACAATTTGATTTACCCCAGATTATTGAGACGGATAGACAAGTAATATAGTTACTGTTATTTTCAGCAGCTACCATTTGCAGTCAACAAAGGATTGCCGCAACAGTATCTGCACACAAGGAATCGCGATGGATAATAGCGCCAATGTTTTAATCGTCGATGATGTACCTGACAATATTCAGGTAGCGATGAATTTTCTTAAGGAAGAGCCTTACAACCTGTCATTTGCCACCCGAGGTCAGGAAGCCCTTGCGCTAATGAAAACGCATGAATATGACCTGATTCTGCTTGATATTATGATGCCTGAAATGGATGGTTATGAAGTTTGCCGACGCATCAAGGCAGAACCCCGCCTTCAGGATATCCCGATTATTTTTGTTACGGCCAAGGTCGACGTAGATTCGATAAGCCAGGGATTTCATGCTGGCGCAGTCGACTACCTCTGTAAACCGTTTCATGCCGAAGAACTGCTGGCCAGAGTCAATACTCATCTTTCTTTATATCGCGCTAAAAAACTCCTGCAACAAAATAACCTTTCTCTACAGCACAAATACGAACAGAATCAGCAACGGCTGATGACCGAGCTGGAACAGAATCAACTGGAAATGATTTATGTGCTGACTGAGTTAATGGAGTCAACTTCAGATGAAACCGGCAAACATATTCGTCGGGTAGCCGAGTGTTCCAGGTTATTAGCGTTATATCATGAAAGTCTGACAGACGAAGATGCCGATATCCTGTTTCATGCCGCGCCAATGCATGATATTTGTAAAATCACTATTCCCCACTCGATTTTGCATAAACCCGGTAAACTCACTGAAGATGAATTTGCCATCATGAAAACGCATACCACGCGTGCCTTTAAAATTCTTCATAATTCCAAACGCAAATACACCAAAGCTGCCGCTATCATCGCTCACCAGCACCATGAAAAATGGGATGGCAGCGGTTATCCCCAAGGACTCAAAGGACAGGATATTCATATCTACGGTCGTATCGTTGGTTTGATTGACGTGTTTGATGCGTTAATGCATAAACGGGTCTACAAAGAAGCCTGGTCCCTTGAAGACACCTTGGACTACATCAGGAAACACAGCAGTAGCCAGTTTGATCCCTATCTGGTGAGCATACTGCTGGAACATATTGATGAATTTGTGGCTATTTCCGATCAAAACTAACTGGTTATTATTTTTTTTCCTGCTGTTTATCAGCTGCCGATTATCGGCACTGACATTTACTGAACAAGAACAGGCCTGGATTGCCGCTAATCCTGAAGTCACACTGGGTGCCGATTTCAGTTGGGCACCCTATGATTTTCTCAATGAAGAAGGCGAACATGATGGTATCGCCTCTGATGTGTTAGCGCTCATTAGTGAAAAAAGCGGTCTTAAAATCACCGTGGTAGCTGATGTCTGGGCCAACACCATGGAAAAAATGCGAGCAGGCGAAATCATGGGCCTGAGCTGCGCCGCGGCGACTCAACAACGTCAGGAATTTTTGTTATTTTCCAAGCCCTACGTGAGCCTCTCACTGGGTATTATTGTTCAGCAACATCGTGATGATATTCAGTCAATGGATGATTTGATTGGCCTTACTGTTGCTGTAAATGAAGATTCCTACCTGCATACCTGGCTGAACATCAATTACCCGAATTTGGATCTGCTGCTGACTGATTCCAATGATGAATCACTGGAAGCCGTTTCGTTTGCTCAAGCCGACGCCTATATCGGGAATATTGCTGTTGCTACCAATGTCATCAAACAGCGTTACCTTTCCAATCTTCGAGTGGTCGCCAAAGTACCGAGCTTCACAACAGATACCTCCGTCGCAATTGATAAACGTTATCCATTACTGCATAGCATTATTGATAAATCGTTATCGGCAATTACCGCGGCTGAAAAACAGCAAATTATTGACAAATGGTACGCAGTTGTCAGTGATAGCAGTGCATTTGAAGTCTTACCTTATGAGCAAAGCCGACTGGATTTAACCGAAAAAGAACAACAGTGGATAGACCAACACTCCGTTGTCAGGATTGGGGTTGATCCGTATTGGCCACCATTTGATTTTATTGATAAAAATGGTCAGCACAAAGGCATCAGTGCTGACTATCTAAATCTCATCAGCAAACAGACCGGCCTGCAATTTCAGCTCGAACCCTTCACTGACTGGCAGTCTGTTATTGATGCAGCCCAAACCAAAGAGATAGAGCTCATTGCCGCCCTTTCACGCAATACGTTTCGTGAAACCTTTCTCGATTTATCGATTCCCTATCTGGATTACCCACTGGCCATCGCTACAACCAAATTCGGTCATCTCACCAGCCTGGCTGACTTCAGTAACAAACCTGTCGGTGTGGTGAAAGGTTATTTTGCTGAATCTATTTTGCTGGCCTATTACCCGGAAATCGATATTGTTTATGTCCCTTCTGTACGTGAGGGACTGTCGATGTTAGCTGCCGAAGAAATAGATGCCTATTTTGATATTATCGCAACCATCACCTATACCGCCAGTCAATCCGGATTAACACATCTCAATACCAGCATTATCAGGGAATACTCTCCTGCTTTGCATATGGGCATCGTCAAGGGGCATCCCGAGCTATTAACAATTATCAATAAAGCCCTTGCATCAATTACAGCCGAAGAGAGGCGCACAATCGATCAGCAATGGATGTCAGTTAATACCATTGAACGTACCAATTACACGCTGTTGATCCAGGTTGTAACAATCTTGCTGATTTTCCTGCTTGCCAGCTTCTACTGGAATCGTCGCTTACGTGCTGAAGTAGATAAACGCCTTATTTCAGAGCAGAAACTTCGGGATAGTGAGGCGCAGCTATTGCATTTGATTAATGTGATGCCAATGAGCCTGATGGTTACTTCCGCAGAGGATGGCCATATTCTGCTAGCCAATGAGCATTGTTATGAAGAATTAGGATTTTCAGCTAAGTTACAGAAAACCATCAAAGTTCAGGAGTTTTATGCAGATATTACGCAACGTAAACAAGTCCTGGAACAGCTTGCTTCGGAGGGCGAAATTAATGGAATGATGCTCAAAATCAAAACTCGGAATGGACAGATCATCCAGGGATTATTTTCAATAATTTCGATTCAATATCAAGGCAAGCCGGCTTTTCTGGGTTTTTTCATGAATATGGATGATCGTATTGCACTTGAAGATTCACTAAAAGAATCCAAGACCCATGCTGAAGCAGCGAATTTGGCCAAATCACAATTTCTCGCCAATATGAGTCATGAAATCCGCACCCCAATGAACGCTATTCTGGGGTTTACCGAACTGCTGGACGAGCAGGTTACAGAGCCCAGGCTTAAATCATTTATTAAAACCATCCGCAGTGCAGGTAATACCCTTTTACTGCTGATCAACGATATTCTTGATTTATCGAAGATTGAAGCCGGAAAACTGCAACTCAATAAATCCGCTACCGATCCTCATCAGCTGTTTGATGAAATAGCCAATATGTTTGTTCTGCAAATCCGCAATAAGGATTTGGCGTTACATTTAGATATAGATCCCGATTTACCCCATGGCCTGTTACTCGATGCCACTCGTCTCAGACAGGTGTTATTTAATTTAATCAGTAATGCTGTCAAATTCACTGATACCGGTCATATACGTATTCACGTTCATGCCGATAATGTAGATGATCATCTCAGTAAACTGGATTTACATATCCGGGTTGAAGACACTGGTATTGGTATTCCCGAAGCTGAGGTTGAACATATATTTGAAATTTTTGCCCAGCAATCAGGCCAGGATGTTCGCAAATACGGTGGGACCGGTCTTGGCTTGTCAATCACCCGCCGCTTGATTGAGATGATGGGTGGTCATATCCATCTGCAGAGTAAAAGTGGTGAAGGGTCAGTATTCAGTATTGATTTACCAGGAATTGATATTGCCGCCATTGCCAGTGACAAAATTCGTCAGCAGGCGTTAGCTTTTGATGCCAGCCATATACGTTTTGAGCCGGCCCATATGCTAATCGTTGATGATGTCGCGCATAACCGGGAACTGATACGTCAGCATTTTATCAACAGCCTTATTCAAACCAGTGAAGCTGAAAATGGTCAGCTGGCTGTGGATTTTGTTAAAAAGAATCCGGTAGACCTCGTGTTGATGGATATTCGTATGCCAGTGATGGACGGTTATGAAGCCGCAAAACAAATCAAAATGATTAAACCGGATTTACCTGTGGTTGCACTGACAGCTTCAGTAATGAAAGACGCCTATGAACAGGATAGATTGGACCATTTTGATGCCTATCTGCGAAAACCTGTTTTACGCAACGAACTGTTTCATGCGCTGAGCGTATTTTTACGATACCAGACGGTTGACGTTGACGTTATAAAAGCACCACAGCAGGATTGGTCAATGCTGGACAAAGAACAGCTGTTATCGATTTTTAATCATTTTCAAACCGATATCGATGAAATATGGCGTTTAGCCACCCAAAGTAACAGCATGACCGACATTAAAAACTTTGCCCACGAAATCGCCAGACTGGCTGGCAATCATCAAATTGACACACTGGATCGATATGCCAGCCAGTTGCTGGAACGGATTGATGCGTTTGATATTGAGGGCATGCAGATTTTGTTAAAACAATTTCCTTCAATGCGCAGCGCGATCCAACAGGCGATCCGAAGTCATTAGCACACAAGTGTGCTTTGCTTTGCAGTTTTTTATACAATGCCCGACACGTTGCAATGAGATGAGCAAAATGAACTCTGATTTAAAAACGGATGCACAGTGGCGCCAACAACTTAACGAAGAACAATATCGCATCACCCGGCAGGCGGGCACAGAACCAGCTTTTTCCGGGGAATATGTCGATCACGATGAGAATGGGTGTTATCACTGTGTTTGCTGTGGCCAGGCCTTATTTGCTTCTGATGACAAATTTGATGCCGGTTGCGGTTGGCCAAGTTTTTCCTCACAGCTTGAGCATGGAGTGGTGACTCATCATCCGGATTACAGCCACAATATGGATCGTACCGAAGTTCGCTGTCAGCAATGTGAAGCCCATTTGGGTCATGTATTTGATGACGGCCCCGCCCCTACTGGCCTGCGCTATTGTATTAATTCGGTGGCGCTTGAATTTAATGACAAAGACTGAATGGACGCTGTATATCATTCAAGCTGCTAATGGTTATCTTTACACCGGTATAACCACTGATTTAGAACGTCGTTTAAAACAGCATCAAAACCATAACGGTGGGGCGCGTTTTTTTCATACCAGTGATGCTCACAAAGTGGTGTATCAGGAACAGCATCCTGATCGCAGCAGTGCCAGCCGTCGGGAAGCTGCAATCAAGAAACTCAGCAGGCAACAAAAACTGAACCTTATCGGTAACCCATCAGACCATGTATAATGGCGGGTTTTTTCAGCACGTCTGAATTTCTCCTTTAGATACAGGATTTTAACTTTGTTAAGCACTGCTAACATTACCATGCAATTCGGGGCCAAGCCCCTGTTCGAAAACGTCTCGGTCAAATTCGGTGGTGGCAATCGCTACGGTCTGATTGGCGCCAATGGTTGCGGGAAATCGACGTTTATGAAAATTCTGGCCGGCGTCCAAGAGCCCACCTCCGGTAATGTGAGTTACGACCCCAATGAATCTTATGCCGTATTAAAACAGGATCAGTTTGCTTACGAGGATCAACGCGTTATTGACGTGGTGATTATGGGGCAACCTGATTTATGGGATGTGCATCGTGAGCGCGATCGCATTTATAACTTGCCGGAAATGAGTGAAGAAGATGGTCTGAAAGTCGCTGAACTGGAAGGTCAATATGCGGAAATGGACGGTTACACTGCTGAATCCCGAGCTGGAGAATTATTATTAGGCGTCGGTATTCCGGTTGAACAGCATTATGGCCCGATGAGCGAAATCGCTCCCGGTTGGAAACTACGTATTCTGCTGGCTCAGGTACTGTTTGCTGATCCCGATATTATGTTGCTCGATGAGCCGACCAACCATTTGGATATCAACACTATTCGCTGGCTGGAAGAGGTATTAAGCCAACGTAGCAGCACCATGATCATCATTTCGCATGATCGCCATTTCCTCAATCGTATCTGTACTCATATGGCCGATATGGATTACGGCGAATTACGTATTTATCCAGGAAATTATGATGAATACATGATTGCTTCCACCCAGGCACGTGAACGTCTGCAATCAGACAATGCGAAGAAAAAAGCGCAGATCAAAGAGCTGCAGGAATTCGTCTCACGATTCTCTGCCAATGCTTCCAAAGCAAAACAGGCAACGTCCCGTCAAAAACAAATGGAAAAAATTCAGCTGGATGACATTAAACCTTCCAGCCGGGTGAATCCGTTTATTCGTTTTAATCAGGAAAAGAAACTGTTCCGAAATGCACTGGAAGTCAGCAAGCTGACACAGGGCTACGATAACGAAAAACCGCTGTTTGAAAACTTCAGTTTTATGGCAGAAGTGGGTGAAAAAATTGCCGTGATTGGTCCTAACGGTATCGGTAAAACCACCTTTGTGAAAACACTGGTCGGTGAACTGGCCCCAAAATCCGGCAATGTAAAATGGTCGGAAAATGCCAATATCGGTTATTACGCACAGGATCATGATCATCTGTTTAAAAACAATATGACTCTGTTTGAGTGGATGTCCCAATGGGGTAGCCCTGAAGATGATGAACAGGTTATTCGTGGCACTCTAGGCCGCCTGCTGTTCTCCGGTCATATGATCGATAAAAAGGTCAATGTGCTGTCTGGTGGTGAAAAAGGCCGCATGTTGTTCGGCAAGCTTATTTTGCAAAAACCCAATATTCTGGTGATGGATGAGCCGACCAACCATATGGATATGGAATCTATCGAATCACTTAACCTGGCATTGGAAAATTACGAAGGCACATTGATCTTCGTCTCCCATGACCGTGAATTTGTATCGTCATTGGCAACACGTGTGTTTGATATGGAAAATGAAGGTATCACTGACTTTACCGGCAGCTATGATGAGTACCTTAAAAGTCTTGGTATTAATAACTAGGGCTTGTTGGTCTTACATCTCCGCCTCTGTTGTGAGCTGAAGGGCTGTGACTATTTTTGCGGCCGCCTGCGTTGTATGAAATACATCCCTGTATTTCACCGCTACGCGGCCAGCTAAGCTGTTCAAATGAGTTCCAGACTCATTTGTCAATCACTTATGTAGGAAGGCTACACTGCGTGCTTTCCGCCTTGTCGGACACAAAAATAGCCGCCAGCAGTGGTGGATATGAAAGAGCAACAAACCCTAGGCTCGACACTTCTAATCCGGGTCAATGCGCTTTATCGGCGCATTGACCGACCTACTTCCCTGTATTCATTTCGCATGCTATTTTGAAATCCCAATAACGTCGTTGAGGATTTTCAGCATGTTATACCGACAAATGTTTTATCTCCCTGTTTTATTAGCGATATTTTTCGCTTTTGCATTGTTTACTCTATCTGCACCATCCCAAGCAGCATCTGCCACTGAAATTGATATCAAAGTCGATGAAGCTCTGAAACGTTTCAAGAGTGAAGTTTCTGGTGGAGATCGTTTCCTCGAAAAAGCAAAAGGCGTATTAGTTTTTCCGGATGTCATTAAAGCCGGATTTGGTATTGGCGGTGAATATGGTGAAGGTGCACTTCGCATCGGCGGCAGCACTGTGGATTATTACAATACTGCGGGTGCCTCGATCGGCTTTCAATTGGGAGCCCAACAAAAAACGGTGATCCTGGTATTTATGAATGATCAGGCTTTAAAACAATTTCGTGACAGCGAGGGTTGGAAAGCCGGGGTTGATGGTTCGGTAGCAGTAGTTGAATGGGGCGTGGGTGAAGATATCAATACTACTGATATCAAAGATCCGATTGTTGGCTTTGTCTTCAGTAACAAAGGGTTGATGTATAACTTGACGCTCGAAGGCGCCAAGTTTACCAAGCTCAATAAGTAGTATTGGAGGCCTGTTTTTAGCCTTCGATACGAAAACCGATTTTGATAGTGACCTGCCAGTAACGGACTCCGCCGTTTTCGATATAACCGCGAGTGTCCGTTACTTCAAACCAATGCAGGTTTTTAACGGTCTCAGCAGCTTTTGCAATCGCGTTCTCAATGGCTTTATCTGAACTTTCAGCAGAGCTGCCAGTGATTTCAATATGTTTATAAACATGTTCAGTCATAATAATTCCTTGTTATTTGCGTAAATAGATAAACCAGTAAAACAGGCCGACAAAGATACTGCCTCCCAGCATATTGCCCAATGTCACCGGGATCAAGTTATGCCAGAAAAAACCACCAATCGTTAACTGTTCTGAGATGACGAGTGAGGTTTCTGCTTGTGTTTCTGCCAGTAACCCAGCCGGAATAAAAAACATATTAGCAACAGAGTGTTCAAATCCAAGAGCGACAAAGGCGGTAATAGGAAAAATTACTGCCAGCACTTTATCAGTCACACTGCGCCCCGCCATACACAACCAGACGGCTAGACATACAAGGATATTGCACAATACACCACGAGTGAACGCCTCAATCCAGCTCAGATTCACTTTACTGTCAGCAATCGCCACCACTTTATGGCCAAGAGCCCCATCGCCCTGCCACCATAAGCCACTTAAATACATCAACAATAAAATGCCCATTGCCCCCATAAAATTGCCAATATAAACAATTGCCCAATTCTGAATCAGTTGCCTAAAACTAATCAGGCCATCGATACAGGCCATCACCAATAAGTTGTTACCGGTAAATAATTCTGCCCCGGCAACCACCACCAGAATCAATCCCAGGCAAAATGCCAATCCGCCAATTAGTCGCATAATTCCAGCAGGCATATTGCCAACGTCAAAGGTCACCAGTGTAAAGAATGCCGCTCCCAGCGCGATAAACGCTCCAGCTAATAATGAGAGAGCAAAAACTCTTAATGGATCCACAGTACATTTGCTCATACTGATTTTTTCCAGACGACGAGCAATTTCTGCCGGGGTATAAGCATCAACTGAAAATGGATCCATGATATTTTCCCAATTATGAAAAACAAGTTAGATGATAATCACATACATGTGCTTACAGCACCATGCCCATCGAAATAAATGAATGATTTTGCTATCTTTTCATTGAGTGGGCACGTATAATTGCATGCTCGCAAATGTCACTTTTACAGCTTTGTTTCCAAAGCTGCCCATCACAGGTTATTCAATGTCCACACCAGAAAACGATTCAACACCCTCATTCGCTGAGTTAGGGTTAGCTGCTCCAATTTTACAAGCTGTACAACAAGCCGGTTATGAAACACCTTCGCCAATTCAGGCGCAAAGTATTCCACCTTTACTTGCTGGTAGAGATTTACTTGGTCAGGCCCAAACCGGTACCGGTAAAACCGCTGCCTTTGCCTTACCGCTGTTAAGCCGTATAGATCTGAAAAACAAAGCCACCCAAATGTTGGTGTTAGCACCGACTCGTGAATTGGCTATTCAGGTTTCAGAAGCGATCCAAAGCTACGCTCGTCACCTGAAAGATTTCCATATTCTGCCAATTTATGGCGGTCAAAGCATGGGCATCCAATTACGCTCATTACAACGTAAACCACAAGTTGTTGTCGGTACGCCGGGTCGTATTCTGGATCACATTCGTCGTGGCACATTGAAGCTGGATAAACTTGAAGCATTAGTGCTTGATGAAGCTGATGAAATGCTGCGTATGGGCTTTATTGATGATGTAGAAACCATCCTTAAAGAAACCCCCGAAAAACGTCAGGTAGCTTTATTCTCCGCTACCATGCCTGGTCCTATTCACCGTGTTGCACAGAAATATCTGAAAGATCCGGTGGATGTACGCATTCAATCCAAAACATCAACTGTCACCACCATTAACCAGCGTTACTGGCAAGTAACCGGTATGCACAAACTGGATGCGTTAACCCGCATTCTGGAAGTCGAAGACTTTGATGGCATGATCATCTTCGTGCGCACTAAAAACGCCACTGTTGAGCTGGCTGAAAAGCTGGAAGCTCGTGGTTATTCTGCTTCGGCGATTAATGGCGATATGAATCAGGCATTGCGTGAAAAAACCATCGAACGCATGAAAAAAGGCAGTATTGATATCCTGATTGCCACCGACGTCGCTGCACGTGGTCTGGATATCGAACGCATGAGCCATGTGGTCAACTACGATATTCCTTACGATACCGAGTCCTATGTGCATCGTATTGGCCGTACCGGTCGTGCTGGTCGTAAAGGTGAGGCCATTCTGTTTGTCTCCCCTCGCGAAACACGTATGTTAAGTGCCATCGAGAAAGCCACGCGCCAGGTAATTACCAAAATGCAATTACCGAGCAGTGAAGATATTGCTGATCGCCGTGTTCTGCAATTCATGGAACAACTCAGTGAAACCATTGAGTCTCAGGAACTGGCTTATTTCGAAACCTTAATCAGTCAATATCAACAGGAACATAATGCCGACCCGATTGAAATCGCTGCCGCATTAGCCTTTTTGGTACAGAAAGACCGTCCGTTAAAACCGGTTAAACATGTTACACAACGACCAGCTCGTGAAGAACGCGAACGCGGACCACGTCAGGAACGTGGTGAACGTCCTGCCCGGGGCAGCCGTGAAGACCGTCCACCAAGAGAAAAACGGGCTCCACGTCCACATCCAAATGAGCCGGATATGGATACTTACCGTGTTGAAGTCGGTCGCGCCGACAAAATTGAACCACGGAATCTGGTAGGCGCAATTGCTAATGAGTCAGGTATCGAAAGTCAATTTATCGGCCGTATTACCATTAATGAGGATCATAGTCTGATTGACTTGCCACAAGGCATGCCAAAAGATATGTTCCAGCAAATACGCAAGGTTTGGGTCAATAACAAACAACTGAATATGAGCCTGGCGACTGATGAAGCTGTTGCGGAAAGTGCGGCAGCCCGCCCATCACGCCGTAACTTCAGCAAAGATCGTAAAGACGGTCCAAAAAGCAAACCAGCCAGGAAGTTTAAGAAAAGCTAAAAACTAAACTCTCTCAATAATAAAAAGTCACTGCCAGCAGTGACTTTTTTTTTGAGCATGCCACAATAGCGTTCATGCTGAATATCATCTGGGTCGCCTTTTTTCTCATTGCCTTTGCAGTGGCTTTATTTAAGCTGCTGGTGTTAGGCGACACCGAAATTTTCAACCAGATCATGCAGGCAATGTTTGCCCTGTCCAAAACAGCTTTTGAAATTGCACTTGGCCTGACCGGTATTCTTGCCCTGTGGCTGGGTATTATGAAAATTGGCGAACGCAGTGGCTTTGTCGAATTATTGACCCGAGGATTATCCCCGCTTTTTACACGGCTGATGCCAGAGGTACCAAAGAATCATCCGGCCCTCGGAGCGATGGTGATGAACATCTCAGCCAATGCGCTTGGACTGGATAATGCCGCGACCCCATTAGGTATTAAAGCAATGCAGGAACTGCAAAAGCTTAATCCGTTAAAAGATACCGCCAGTAACGCCCAGATCCTGTTTCTGGTAATTAATACCTCTGCCGTTACGTTATTTCCAGTCACTATTTTTACCTATCGCGCTCAGATGGGTTCTGCCAATCCTACAGACGTATTTATACCATTGTTAATTGCCACCTATTTTTCCACCTTGATTGGTTTAATCACTGTGGCGGCAGTACAGAAAATTAACCTTCTGGACCGGGTAGTGTTGATGTATCTGGGGGGATTCAGTGCCTTTGTATTTGGTCTGTTAGCCTATTTTTCCAGTCTGGAACAATCACAGATGCTGGTGCAATCCGCCATTATCAGCAATGTCGTCATTTTTTCATTGGTCATCGCATTTATAGTGGCGGCGGCATGGCAACGGGTCAATGCTTACGAGGCTTTTATTGAAGGGGCCAAAGAAGGTTTCTCGACGGCAGTAATGATTATTCCCTATCTGGTTGCCATGTTGGTGGCAATTGGCGTTTTCCGTGCCAGTGGGGCGCTTGACTTGATTGCAGATGGTATTCGTTCCGGCGTACTGGCGCTGGGAATGGATGATAGGTTTGTCGATGCATTACCCACTGCGTTAATGAAGCCTTTCAGTGGCAGCGGGGCTCGTGCCATGATGATCGATACCATGGAAGTACATGGGGCAGATTCATTTGCCGGAAGACTTGCTTCAATAGTTCAGGGCAGCACTGAAACCACTTTTTATGTGTTGGCGGTTTATTTTGGTGCGGTTGGAATTCAGAAAATCCGTCATGCTGTTGCCTGTGGACTGGCAGCAGATGTTGCCGGCATCACCGCAGCCATTCTGGTCGCCTACTGGTTTTTCGGTTGAAAGATTATTGCCTGATTTTTTTTGCTGCCAGCAATAACGACACCAGCACAAAATAATCCTTCAAAGAAAATCAAATTCTGCTACATTCTATCGCCCGTTCAATGGCTTAGCTATGTCAATTAACCATAACAAAGTTACTCACTCTTCTGGAGAATCGCTTCTTTGAACGCTCAGTCTGTTGTTGATTATGCCGTATTTGATCTGATTGCTGATGCGCTGACCACCCACGGTTATTGTATCCTGCCACAATTATTGCCTCCCGCTTTAACCCATGATCTATACCGCAGAGTTGCCCGTCTGGATGAGCATAATGACTTAAGTCAGGCCGGAATAGGCCGGGAACGACAACATCAGCTAAATGAGAAAATCCGCACCGATGAAACCCGTTGGCTAGACCCGGATAATAGCATCGACCTGGCATATCTCACCCATATGGCAGATTTCCGGCTGGCAATGAATCAACGGTTGTTTCTCGGCTTGTTTGATTATGAATCACACTACGCCCATTATCCTTCAGGGGCCTTCTACAAACGTCATGTCGATGCATTTAAAGGTCAGTCCAACCGTGTATTAACAACGGTGATGTATTTAAACCCATTCTGGCAAACTCAGGATGGTGGCCAATTGCAGATCTATGACATCAATGATGATAATCTGATTCTATCTGTTGAACCTGAAATGGGCACATTTGTGGTTTTTTTAAGTGAGCAGTTTCCGCATGAAGTTCTCCCCTCGAAACGGGATCGTTACAGCATTGCAGGCTGGTTCCGGATTCAGGATCCATTGCAGGCCCCGATAATATGAACACATCTTTTAACATTCTGGAATTAGGTCAGGATGATTTACGTCGAATTGCCCAGCCGGTATCCGAGATAAACGACCCTGTATTACAACAAAAAATTGATGATCTGATCACCTTTGTTCAACAGCGTGGGGGTATGGGGATTGCCGCCACGCAAGTTGGTATTAACCAACGCTTTTTTATTATGTCGAGTCATCCTAATGAGCGTTATCCCTATGCACCCGAGATGCCGGCAACCTGTGTAATAAATCCCGAAATTGTCTGGCACTCAGCGCATACAGAAAAAGACTGGGAAGGTTGTTTGAGTGTTCCCGGTCTTCGAGCTCTGGTACCACGTTATCAGCAAATACAAGTGCGCTACTGGTTGCGTGATGCTACTCAGGTTGAAACCACATATGAGGGCTTTATGGCTCGATTGTTTCAACATGAACTGGATCATCTGGACGGAAAAGTTTTTGTCGATCGGGTGGAATCGACAATGGAAATGATGACCGAATCCAGCTGGCGTTCAATGCTGGCTGAAAAATCCAAGGGCAGAGACAATAATGGCACAACAGTTTGATTCGCTATCTGATCGTTTGATTCAGTTTATTCATCAACAACATCTGTTTTTTGTAGCAACAGCGACGGCTGACAGCCGTGTTAATGTTTCCCCAAAGGGAATGGACTCGTTAAGAGTTTTAAACAGTAATCGTTTAGTCTGGCTGAACGTGACCGGTAGCGGCAATGAAACAGCTGCGCATATTGAGGAATCCCCTCGAATGACCATCATGTTTTGTGCATTTGAAGGAAAGCCATTGATTCTACGAGTCTATGGTCAGGCTCGTGCAATACATCAAAAAGATCCTGAGTGGCAGAGTCTGTATGGCTTATTTGATCCATTACCTGGTGCCAGACAGATTTTTATTCTGGATATCGATCTGGTTCAGACCTCATGTGGTATGGCTGTACCTTATTTTGAATTTGTCGGTGAACGCGAACTACTGAATAACTGGGCTGAACGCAAAGGTGAAACTGGTATTAAAGAATATTGGCGGGAAAAAAATCAATTCAGCCTGGATGGAATTGAAACTGATATTGTAAAAAAGAATATTTGATCCTATTGACCGAACATTTCCCCAACGGCTTTTGCCAGAGTTTCCGAACGTTTTGGATTACGCAAAGCCTGCATAACCGGCTCTCGCATCCCTGGTATAAATAACAGATCGGCCAATAACTGGCTGAAACCGGCCTGGCCAGCATCGTTATGAGCAAGTTGCTCAAGATACAGCTCACAGATTGGCTGTTTGGCCAGTGCCAACCAGATTCGACCACTTACTATTGCCAGCACTTCAATTTCGCGACTGCAACGATGTTTCAGCACCTGAGTCACCATACGCTCCACTAAACCACGAGCAGGACTATTGGAAGCTGCCCGTAAACAGGAAATGATTTTGGCTGTATCGGGTTGTTTTTCCTGTAACTGATTATCTACTTGCTGTGCCAATACTTCGACTACCCCTGCTGCAGGGCTTGCATGCTCCAGCAAAACGCATAAATTATGAAATGGTTCCTGAGGCAATTTAGGCAATGTATTAATCAATCCTAATGTACCTTCATTGGTATCCAGACGAATAGCAAAATCAGCTAATCCCTGCATCGCCAAGCCAGGCCATTTATCCAAAGGGAGATCGCCAGTGAAGTAACGATAGGCGGCATCGTAATATTTGGAGGGGCGCTGTTTCAGTGCATGCGTAGCGTGAGCATTAAATGCGGCCATTCGATCCTGACGTGGCTGAAAGGTGAACGGACTGTCCTGCAGAGCTCCCTGAATTTTTTCACCATCGGCGGCGGCCAACATTGCTTCGCCGAGCCTTTCCAATAACATCATCAGAAAAGCATCACGGGCATCTGGAACCAGTAATCCCTGCTCATCCAGCGGAAACTTAAGAAACCATACATAGTGATTTTCTGGGGCATCCGGATGCCAGAAGATAATGCCTATTTGGGCGTGACGTTTGAAAGGATAAGGGTAAGGCTGCTGGCAATTATCAAAACTGACAAACTGTTCCGGGGTTAATTTACCAACCCGGCGCCCCATATCAAACACCCGGTATTGTGCACCACTTTGCCTGAGAAACTTGCTAAGTGTGTTGAACTGTCCAATATCCATATCCTGCTCCGTATCAGGTACGGTATTCTGCGTTTATCTTGACGTAATCGTAAGAAAAATCACAGGTCCAGACTGTTTTGGCAACGTTGCCTCTACCCAGTTTTACCCGAATGGTTATTTCAGATTGTGACATGACCTGCTGGCCTTTTTCTTCAGTATAGTCAGCAGCAGGCTGGCCCCCATCGACAATACATACGTTATCCAGGTAAATGGCGATTTTCGATAAATCCAGACTGGGCAAGCCACTTCGACCGACCGCTGCCAGAATTCGCCCCCAGTTTGGGTCAGAGGCAAACAATGCAGTTTTTACCAACGGTGAATGAGCAATGGTATAGGCGACCTGCCGACATTCATCTGCATCAGCACCCTGTTGAACATCAATGCTGATAAATTTGGTTGCGCCTTCACCATCGCGAACAATGGCCTGGGCCAGGAAGCGACTTAAACTATTTAAGGCCTCAATAAATTGTTGTGCATCACTGCTATCAATATCATCAATAATCGAATTACCTGCCAGACCAGTAGCAATCAAGACACAGGCATCATTGGTTGAGGTATCGCCATCAACGGTAATACTGTTAAAAGACTGCTCCATCGAAACGTCAAGCATCTTTTGTAATGTGGAGGCACTTATAGCGGCATCCGTGGCGATATAAGACAACAAGGTCGCCATATCTGGTCGAATCATGCCTGAGCCTTTTGCGATGCCTGTCAGTGTGATTGGCTGTCCATTTAACGACAGTTCAACTGAACGCGCTTTGGCAATGGTGTCGGTGGTCATGATGGCGTGTGCTGCAGCAAACCAGTTATCAGCAGCTAGTTTGGTAAACGCCTCAGGTAACGCATTGGTAATTTTATCAACAGGTAACGGCTGCCCTATAACGCCGGTGGAAAATGGCAATACAGCACGGGTATCACATTCTGCTAGCTGAGCCACCGCCTGGCAACATGCTTTTGCTGCCGCCATACCCGCGTCACCGGTTCCAGCATTGGCGTTTCCAGAATTGATCAGTAAATAGCGTGTAGATGATTGTTGCTGATGCTCTCTGGCTAATAATACCGGGGCTGCACAAAATGCATTACGGGTATAAACCGCTGCGGTATGACTTCCAGATGCCAGTTCAATTAAAACCACATCCTGACGCCCTGGCTTTTTAATCCCAGCGCTCGTAGTGGCAAGGCGAACACCTTTTACAGGCTTTAATTCAGCAGCAATTGGAGCAGATAAATTTACTGCCATTATTTGACAGCGCCGTGGCAATTCTTGAATTTTTTACCACTTCCACATGGGCATGGATCATTACGACCAACTTTTTTACCATCTCGCGTTAGCGGCTGGTTCGCAGTAGGATGTTCTGCCTCGGCTTCTGCTTCAGAGGAGGCACTTTCATGCTGATACTCCACATCAGCAGATTGACGGCGTTGCTCATCAACCGCCGCGACATCTTCCGGCGCACGCACTTTAACACGGGAAATCAGGCTGATAACTTCATGTTTCAGGCTGTCCAACATAGCAGTAAACAACTGGAAAGCTTCACGTTTGTATTCCTGCTTGGGATCTTTTTGGGCATAACCACGCAGATTGATACCCTGACGTAAATAATCCATTTGAGCCAGATGTTCTTTCCACTGCGTGTCCAGAGTTTGCAGCATGATGGCTTTTTCAAAATGACGCATCAACTCAGCCCCGACAGTAGCTTCTTTTGCCTGACAGGCTGCTTCGGCTTCCTCGATAATTCTTTCACGCAAACTTTCTTCGTGCAGATTATCATCTGCCTCCAACCAGCCGCTGATATCTAATTCCAGAGCGAAATCATCGCGTAAAGCCTGTTCCAGTCCACTGACATTCCATTGTTCATCAATACTATTAGGTGGAATGTACAGACTGATAACGTCGTTAATGACGCTGCTACGCATTGAAACAATTGTTTCTGATACATCATCCGCAGCCATTAATTCATTGCGCTGCTCATAAATTACTTTACGTTGATCGTTGGCAACATCATCAAACTGCAGTAACTGTTTACGAATATCAAAGTTGTGTCCTTCAACCTTACGTTGAGCATTTTCAATGGCTCTGCTGACCCATGGATGCTCAATAGCTTCACCCTCTTCCATACCCAGTTTCTGCATCAATCCGGCCATGCGTTCAGAAGCAAAAATCCGCATCAGGTTATCTTCGAGCGACAGATAAAAACGGGTTGAGCCCGGATCACCCTGACGACCGGAACGACCACGCAGCTGATTATCAATACGACGTGATTCATGTCGTTCGGTACCGATAATATGTAAACCACCCGCTTGCAAAACCAAATCATGACGTTGTTGCCATTCGGCTTTCACTTTAGCTTTAGCAGCTTCATCAGCCTCTTCACTCAGCTTGTCCAGCTCTGCTTCAAGACTGCCACCGAGAACAATATCTGTACCACGACCCGCCATATTGGTTGCGATAGTGACTGATCCCGGTTTACCCGCTTCAGCGATAATATGTGCCTCTTTTTCATGAAATTTTGCGTTCAGAACTTCATGTGGAATTTTGGCTTTGGTCAGTAATTTATCCAGATATTCTGAGCTTTCAATTGAGGCCGTACCGACAAGAACAGGTTGTTTTCGCTGCACACAGTCCTGAATATCAAGCAATATCGCATCAAACTTTTCTTTTGCTGTCAGATAAATTCTATCGGCTTCGTCTTTACGCTGCATTGGACGATGTGTCGGAATAACCACAACTTCCAGACCATAGATTGACTGCAATTCATAGGCTTCAGTATCCGCTGTACCGGTCATGCCGGACAGCTTTTTGTAAAGACGGAAGTAATTCTGGAAAGTAATGGAAGCGAGGGTCTGGTTTTCGTTTTGAATTTTGACCCCTTCCTTGGCTTCAATAGCCTGGTGTAAGCCTTCTGACCAGCGACGTCCGGGCATGGTACGACCGGTAAATTCGTCGACAATGATTATCTGATCATCCTGAACAATGTATTCAACATCCCGATGAAATAATACATGTGCACGAAGCGCTGCAGTTACGTGATGCATCAAACCAATATTGGCCGCATCATACAGGCTGGCATCTTCATCCAACAGGCCTGTTTCGGTTAATAAATGCTCAATTTTTTCATGGCCAGCTTCGGTAAAATGTACCTGTTTGTTTTTTTCATCAATGGTGTAATCACCCGGCACGGTGATATCTTCATCTTCACCTTCCTGCCGGGTCAGACTGGGAATCAACTTGTTTATCTGCACATAACGCTCAGAACTGTCCTCAGCTGGCCCAGAGATAATCAATGGCGTGCGGGCTTCGTCAATTAGGATGGAGTCAACTTCATCGATAACAGCAAAATTTAATGGACGCTGCACTCTATCTTCGAGACGAAAGGCCATGTTATCGCGCAGGTAATCAAAACCAAATTCGTTATTGGTACCGTAGGTAATATCTGCAGCATATGCTGCACGCCGTTCGTCACCACTCAGTCCACTGACAATGACGCCTGTGGTCAAACCGAGGAAACCATAAAGTTTGCTCATCCAGGCCGCATCACGTTTGGCAAGGTAATCATTGACGGTAATAACATGGACGCCTTCCCCGCTCAGGGCATTCAAATATACTGCGAGCGTAGCTACCAGCGTTTTACCCTCGCCGGTTTTCATTTCGGCAATTTTTCCGTCATTCAGCACCATACCGCCTATCAACTGCACGTCAAAATGGCGCATTTCCATAATGCGTTTACCGGCTTCACGTACGACAGCAAATGCTTCTACCAGGATATCATTCAGTGTTTGCCCATCATCCAGTCTTTGTTTGAATTCTATGGTTTTGGATTTTAAAGCGGCATCGTCAAGCTTTTCATACTCGCTTTCCAATTCATTGATGAGGCTGACCTGTTTTTGCAGTTTTTTGATTACACGATCGTTACGACTGCCAAAAACCTTACTGAAAAACTTGCCTACCATGACTTAAACTACCTGTTGAATGTGCCGAATTGACGACAGTTTGATTAAACGCGTGATTATAACGCGTACTGTTGGGAAGATCGAAGACTCACCGCATTTTTTTAAGTGGTGTCTGATTTTTCAAATACAAGAGGAATTATTCGATGTAATTAAACGGATTAACGGATTTACCGTCTCTTAATACTTCGAAATGAACATGAGGTCCAGTTGAACGACCAGTTGATCCCATCAGCGCAATAACATCTCCTTTGTTAACACGATCTCCGGTACTGACATTGATGGTTTTGTTATGCGCATAGCGGGTTACATAGCCATTTCCATGGTCAATTTCAACCAGTCCACCGTATCCACCACGCATGCCCGCCCAGCTGACAATTCCATCCGCCACAGAAATCACTGAGCTACCGGTTTTTCCGGCAAAATCGAGTCCATCATGGAAAGCTTTTTTCCCATTAAATGGATCAACGCGATAGCCATAGAAAGAAGATAACCAGCCATCAACCACAGGACGACCACTTGGTATGGCTCCGGCGATATTCTCATTTGTAATCAGAAACTCTTGTAATGCCGTCAAGGTATCCTGTTGATCAGCAAAATCCTGTGAGAGACGAACCAGACTTTCTTCAAATTCGGCGTTTGATAACCAGTCACCGGAATTTTCAATACCCCCCATCCCGGGAGCAAATTCCAAATCAAAGTCAGAAAGTTCAAAACCTGCAATTTCAGCTAATCGCTGACTAAGCATTTTCAGACGAATGGCCTCAGCCTGTAAGCCCCCTAACTGCTGCGCGTAAAAACCCTGAATGGCTTCATTTGCGGTTGTGTCATCACTGATAGAGAGGGGATCGGTTTTCGGGGTGAGGAGTCGAGCGGTTGGGAAAAATTTTGAGTCTACTGTATCGTTAATAGCTGTCTTATCTTTTATATAATTCATTGTAGAGACAGTTATCGCAATCGTCATGGTTAATAGAAATGTGACTAGCAGCATCAATTTCGTTCGGCTTAAATGCCAATGCTTGTGGCCGGTATTGTCGGCGGATATTATGATAATCTGCATACTTATCCTCGTCCCGGATTGAGACATGTCAAATAAACCGCTTCATTTCAGTACTGTTTGCCAGGCAAACCAGCAATTACAACAAATTTCGAAGCGCGCTCAAAAATTAACCCAGCTTAACAGCATTCTGCAAGAAATTTTACCTTCGCAGTTCGCAGGACATTGCCAGCTGGCGAATATGAAAGACAATAAAATCATCATACATACAGAAAACGCGGCAATTGCCAGCTTATTACGCTTTCATTCCGCTACTATTTGTAAAACATTTTCCAGCGAGTTGTCTACGCAAATTGAACGTGTTGAGGTAAAAGTAAAACCTCAGCACCCGACCGAGAAGTCGGCAAAATCTAATATGATCGATATGTCTAATAACAACGCAGCGCTGATTGCTCAGACCGCCGCCGGGTTAGACGATGGTCAGCTCAAAACAGCGCTGCATAAACTCGCTAAGCGAGGTAAAACTCGTGACAACTCCTAGCTGACAATTGAAGCGGCAGGCCGACTGAACACAATAGGTGCATCAGCATCTTCTTCAAAAGTTACCAGTTCCCAACAATCTTCCTGAGCAATGAGTTTGCGTAACAGTCGATTGTTCACTTCATGACCGGATTTATGTCCGACGAATGCACCGATCAGACTATGGCCCAACAGGTATAAATCACCGATCGCATCAAGTACTTTATGACGGACAAACTCGTCTTCATAACGAAGACCATCTTCATTTAAAACACGGAAATCATCTACAACAATGGCATTATCCATACTACCACCCAGCGCCAGATTCATTTCCCGCAGTTTTTCGATATCTTTCATAAAACCGAAGGTTCTGGCACGACTGACTTCACGAACAAATGATGTGGAGGAGAAATCAACATCAACCTGTTGTGGTCTGCCGGTAAAGGCCGGGTGCTCAAAATCAATGGTAAAAGAGACTTTGAATCCCTCAAATGGCTCGAACTTGGCCCATTTATCACCATCTTCCAGTAATACAGGCTTTTTAATACGGATAAATTGCTTAGCAACTGCCTGTTCTTCAATACCTGCAGATTGCACCAGAAACACAAAAGGTCCGGCACTGCCGTCCATGATAGGAACTTCTGCTGCATTGAGATCAATATAAGCATTATCGATACCCAGCCCGGCAAAGGCTGAAAGTAAATGTTCCACTGTTGAGACCCGCTGACCATTCTGAATCAATGTGGTTGACAGGGCTGTCTCACCCACATTTTCAGCTTTGGCCTCGATTTCAACAACCGGATCCAGATCGACTCGTCGGAAAATAATGCCAGTATTAGGGGCAGCCGGACGCAGCGTTAAATAGACCATTTCACCGCTGTGCAATCCCACACCTGTGGCACGAATCACATTTTTCAATGTTCGTTGCTTTATCAAGGTGCTTTACCCCCTTTTCTAGTTTAATTATCTGACAATAATATCATAGGCTTATACGACTTCACCATCTACATTAATCAGCCTGTCTTCGCAAAAATGCCGGAATGTCCAGATAATCCATGTTGACATCACCATTAGCCACTTGTTTATGTTCGTTGTTACGACCATTTCGTAAAACAGTTGGTTCATCATAGTCAATGTCAACCGGCTTCTTAACAATTTCGATTTGCGGTGCTGCGGTTGTCGTCTCAACGGGTTTTGCTACTGCCGCTCTTGCAACGCCCAACCCGGTTGCCACTACGGTTACCCGTAACTCATCGGTCATATCAGGATCAATCACCGTACCAACCACTACTGTTGCGTCCTCTGAAGCAAATTCTTTAATAGTGTTACCCACTTCTTCAAATTCACCAATACTCATATCCAGGCCAGCGGTGATATTAACCAGTACGCCACGCGCACCCGCCAAATCAACATCTTCCAGTAACGGGCTTGAAACAGCCAGTCTGGCGGCTTCTGCAGCGCGGTTTTCACCTGAAGCCCGGCCGGTTCCCATCATAGCCATACCCATCTCAGACATAACTGTGCGTACGTCAGCAAAGTCAACGTTAATCATACCTTCACGGGTAATCAGTTCGGCAATACCCTGAACTGCACCCAGCAGGACATCATTAGCTGATTTAAACGCATTAAGCAGGCTCATTTCCTTACCCAACACTTTCAGCAGTTTTTCATTTGGAATAGTAATCAGTGAATCTACATGCTGACTTAACTCTTCAATACCAGCGGTAGCCACTTTCAGTCTTTTGCCGCCTTCAAAAGGAAATGGTTTGGTGACAACTGCAACCGTTAAAATTCCCATCTCTTTAGCAACTTGTGCGACTACTGGCGCAGCTCCGGTACCTGTACCGCCGCCCATACCAGCAGTGATGAAGACCATATCAGCGCCGCTGATGACTTCCATAATACGTTCACGGTCTTCCAATGCAGCTTGTCGACCTACATCAGGGTTGGCACCGGCACCCAGCCCTTTAGTAATATCAGTACCTAATTGTAAATGTGTAGTGGCATTACTTTTACGTAAAGCCTGTGCATCCGTATTGGCACAGATAAAATCAACACCTTCGATTTTATTGGCCACCATGTGTTCCAAAGCGTTACCGCCACCGCCACCTACACCGATGACTTTGATAACCGCATTTGCTGTATATGTATCAATCAATTCAAATGTCATGATTTTCTCCCCTCTTTATTTACTAACAAGGCTTGCTCAGAAATTGCCCTGAAACCAACTTTTCATTCTGGCAAGCATTCCTTTAAAACCATCCGAGATCACAGATTCACTGTGTCCGGTACTCACTTGTTCATTTCCAAACAGTAATAAACCCACACCTGTGGCGTGGATTGGATTACGTACTACATCTACTAAACCACCAACATGCTGGGGTACACCAAGCCTTACCGGCAAATGGAAAACTTCTTCTGCCAGTTCGATTGCACCTTCCATTTTTGAACTGCCTCCGGTCAATACCACTCCGGCAGCTAACATTTCTTCAAAGCCACTGCGACGCAGTTCAGCCTGTACCAGCATTAATAATTCTTCATAACGTGGTTCAACCACTTCGGCCAGTGTCTGTCTCGCCAGTTGACGAGGAGGTCTGTCTCCGACACTTGGCACTTCTATGGTTTCATCTTCCCGTGCCAGTTGTGTCAGTGCACAGGCATATTTGATTTTGATTTCTTCGGCATACTGGGTGGGCGTACGTAAGGCCACCGCAATATCATTAGTAACCTGATCGCCAGCGATCGGAATCACAGCGGTATGACGTATGGCACCATCAATAAACACGGCAATATCCGTTGTACCTCCACCGATATCGACGATGCAGACACCGAGTTCTTTCTCGTCCTGTTCCAGTACCGAGTAGCTGGAAGCCATCTGTTCCAATATGATTCCATCAACAATCAATCCACAGCGCTCGATACATTTGGTGATGTTTTGAGCGGCACTGACAGCCCCGGTAATCAGATGCACTTTGGCTTCCAGCCGTACTCCTGACATGCCGATAGGCTCACGTATACCTTCCTGGTTATCGATAATGAATTCCTGAGGCAATACATGCAGTAATTGCTGATCGCCAGGGAAATGAACTGCCCGAGCGGCATCCAGTACCCGGTCCAAATCGCCCTGTGTCACTTCCTTATCTCGAATGGCTACGGTGCCATGTGAGTTCAGACTACGAATATGACTCCCGGCAATCCCGGCAAATACAGAGTGGATCTGGCATCCAGCCATCAGCTCGGCTTCTTCTACCGCTCGCTGAATGGATTGCACAGTAGATTCAATATTGACCACTACCCCTTTTTTCATGCCTCTGGCCGGATGCGAACCGATACCGATAATTTCCAGTTTATTGTCATTGGGACCGGCATCCAGAATCGGCGCTGCCACGATCGCTACCACTTTGGAAGTGCCGATATCCAGTCCGACAATCAGTTCTCTTTCAATTCGTTTCGACATTACACAATTCCATTAAAATCAGGTTGCTTACCGGTTTTCCAAACAACTGCAAGTCCGTTGGTGTAGCGCATATCCACAATTTTGATTTGATCGCGGTAACTGGCCAACGGGCCTTCAAATACTCGAATAAATCGGGCTAATCGCTGCTCACTTTCTGCACGTCCCAATTGCAGCTGCATATCATCTGTAAATTTCACCTGCCAGGAACGGCGCTCATCCATGGTCAGACTTTTCACCCTTAATCCAAGCGAATCTACAGACTGCTGAATAGTCACCAGTTGCCGTGACATCAACTCACTGCTGCCTTCAGGCCCAAATAACTGAATAAGTCCGGCAGGCATTTTTCCGCTCTCGGGATAAAACACCTGGCCACGTGTATTGACCAGACCATCTTCATTCCACAATGCAATTGCCTGATGCTCACTGACCATTAAATGCAAGGTATCCGGCCAAACACGTCTTACCTGTATTTGTGATACCCAGGGAAGTGCTTCACCTGCCGCACGAATTCCTGCCACGTTTACATCAAGGAAACTACCGGTCACATATGGGGTTACCGCCTCAATCAAATCCTGTTTATCGGTATTGATTAATTCACCTTCTACCGTGACATGCTGAATCGGCAGCGTATCTGTGTTGTTTAAATAAACGACACCGACAATCAGTATCAACAGAACCAACACAGTACTGACATTTCGCAAGTTACTTTGCCAGTTCATTTGTTCGCGTGGTTTCACCACACGGGTCCGTGTTGCTCCGGCTTTTGGACGTTGTCTGATAGCCATCAGCGTTTGCCCTCCAGACTGCTCTTTAATACCTGCCCAACCAGATTTTCAAAACTGATTCCTGCCTGACGAGCTGCCATTGGCACCAGGCTGTGGTCAGTCATACCGGGCACACTATTCGCTTCCAACAAGTAAAAATCACCTTGCTGATCCGCCATAACATCAATGCGTCCCCAGCCAGACATGTTGAGCGCATTGAAAGCGTTGATTGCCAATTGCTGACAGCGTTTTTCATCAGCATCACTTAAACCACACGGGCACAAATATTCGGTTGAATCCGCCAGATACTTGGCTTCAAAGTCGTAAAACTCTCTGGGTGTTGTTAATCGAATAACCGGCAGCGCTTCTCCATTCAAAATGCTCACCGTGTATTCCGCCCCATGCACCCATTGTTCAGCGATAACTTCATCGTCATAGTCAAAAGCAAGGCTGATGGCTTGTTGCAGTGCTTCGGTTGATGTCACCTTACTCATACCGATGCTGGAACCTTCGTTGACCGGCTTGATGACTATCGGCAAACCCAATTCTTCAACAATTTTCTGAGGGTTGGACTGACGATTTAAGCGCACATATTTTGGTGTTGGTAAACCCTGACTTTGCCAAATCTGTTTGCTCAAACGTTTATTCATTGACAGTACCGCACCGGTGATGCCGCTACCGGTATAAGGAATTTGCAATGACTGCAAAACACCCTGAATTTCACCGTCTTCACCGCCACGGCCATGCAGGATAATAAATGCCCGATCAAATTTATCCTGACGCAAACGTTCACTAACCGTTTTATCTACATCCAGCTCAACAGCATTGACTCCGAGTGACTGTAAAGCAGCTAATACCGCACGGCCGCTTTTCAACGAAATCTCACGTTCTGCTGAACGTCCACCCATCAACACAGCAACCCGACCAAAACTTTGTGGAGTAATATTTATTTCACTCATGCGTGCTCTCCGATAATGTGAACTTCGGGGATCAATCGCACTTTTGTCTCTGCTTCTACACGTTGTCTGACTAAATTAATCAAATCTTCAATATCAGCCGCGCTGGCAGCCCCGTCATTGACAATAAAGTTGGCATGTTTTGGCGACACACTTGCCCCGCCAACTCGCAATCCCTTCAAACCGCACTGCTCGATTAAGCGCCCGGCATAATCGCCTTGTGGATTACGAAATACTGAACCGGCACAAGGTTGATTAGTGGGTTGGCTGTCGTTGCGTTTTTTCAGTAGCTGTTTAATTAATGCAGTTTCAGCTTCTGCATCTCCCAGCTGTAGCTCCAATGTGGCTGAGACAAACCATTCTTTTTCTGGCAGTTCGACATGACGATAGGCAACCTTAAAGTCACTGGCTGAACGCTTTTTCAACTCGCCCTGACGCGTTACGGTTGTTGCCTCTTTGACCAACTGCCAGGTTTCCCAGCCATGAGCACCGGCATTCATCGCCAATGCACCACCAAATGTGCCTGGAATACCTGCCAGAAAGGCTGCACCACTTAAACCCTGTTTGGCGGATTGCTTGGCAACTTTGCTGCAGTAAACACCTACTTCTGCGGTAACTCTTTGATCATCTATATCCAGCGCCTGCATGGTTCCGGCCATGCTGATAACCGTGCCAGCAAAACCGCCATCGCGTATTAATAAATTGCTCCCCAAGCCTAACCATAATAAGGGTTCATCAGCTGGCAACTGGCGTAAAAAAGACGCCAGATCATTTTTATCTTTTGGCTGATAAAAACGCTTTGCTATTCCGCCAACTCGCCATGAAGTGTGCTGAGATAACGGCTCATTTATTTTCAATTCGCCTTGCAACTCGTTAAACATGGAGACCATTAGCTCATCTCCTCAAGTTGTTGATCCAACTCTTTAGCGATGGTTCCGATATCGCCCGCACCAAGGGTAAGCAATAGATCCTGATCCTTTAGTAATCCCGGAAGAACAGAAAACAAGGCTTGTTTATCTTCCACAAATACCGGTTCAACCTGTCCACGCAATCGTATGGCACGGCATAAACTGCGAGCATCAGCACCCGCAATTTTATTTTCGCCTGCAGGGTAAACTTCCAGCACAACCAAAACATCTATCGTTGACAGCACACGGGCAAAATCTTCGAACAAATCACGCGTTCTGGTATATCGATGTGGCTGGAAAACAACCACTAAACGACGATCCGGCCAGCCCCCGCGGCTAGCGGCAACTGTCGCTGCAATTTCTGTAGGATGATGACCATAATCATCTACCAGTAACACCTGCCCCTGGCCGATGGTTTTCTCGCCAAGAATATTGAAGCGTCTGCCAACACCATCAAACTTCAATAGCGCCCGTTGGCAAGCGGCTACGTCAACACCCAAGTTACGGGCGACGGCTAAAGCAGCTGTCGCATTGAGTGCATTGTGCAGACCGGGCATATTTAAACGAACCTGATATTGCACACCACTTTGAGCTTCACTGACTGTAAACTCACTTTGCCCCTGGTACTGCTGCAGATCACTGATTCTAAAGTCGGCTCTTTCATCCTGGCCATAGGTTGTAATGGGACGAGTCACTTCAGGCAATATGCTCTGAACCTCTTCATCATCTATGCATAACACCGCAAGACCATAAAACGGCAAGTGATGCAGAAATTCAATAAAAGTGGCTTTAAGCTTTTCAAAATCCCCTTCGTAGGTCGCCATATGATCATCATCAATATTGGTCACAATGGCGATCATCGGCTGCAGGTATAAAAAGGACGCATCACTTTCATCTGCTTCAGCGACTAAATAACGTCCGGTACCTAATCTTGCATTGGACCCCGCACTGTTTAATCGACCACCTATCACAAAGGTTGGATCCAACTCGCCTTCACTTAACAATGCAGCAGTTAAGCTGGTTGTAGTGGTTTTACCATGCGTACCCGCCACGGCAATGCCATAACTGAAACGCATTAATTCAGCCAGCATCTCTGCACGAGGCACTACTGGAATACGCTGTTCACGAGCCGCCATAACTTCAACGTTGTCAGCGCTCACTGCGGTTGTTACTACTACCACATCAGCACCTTTAAGGTATTCCGCGTCATGACCAATCATGATGTTGGCTCCAAGCTGGCGCAGGTGTTGAATCAAACTGTTTTCATTCAAGTCCGAACCACTGACCTGATATCCCAGATTCAGCAGTACTTCGGCAATTCCGCCCATACCGACACCACCAATTCCGATGAAATGGATATGTTTGACCCGACTTTGCATTGCTGAGGTTAATTTAGCCATTTGCCCACTCTAGACAGATATCTGCTATCTGCATTGCTGTTCCGGGGTTTGCCAATGTTCTTGCCTGTATTGCCATTTGTTCCAAATGTTTTCGGTTTGCCAGTAATGGCCGTATTACTGCTGCCAGATCTTTTGCGTTAAGTGCTGAATCGGCTATAAGTAATGCAGCGCCTGCGTCTTTTAATGCCTGAGCATTGTGAGTCTGGTGGTCATCTACTGCATACGGATAAGGCACCAGAATTGCCGCGATACCTGTTGCTGCGACCTCGGCCACGGTCAGTGCACCTGCCCGGCAAATTATCAGATCTGCCTCGCTATAGGCTTTCGCCATATCGTCAATAAACTGGGTGACCGTACCCGCTACTCCTGCCTGTTCATAAGCAAGCTGACAGTCAGCCAGATGTTTTTCACCACATTGATGAATGACATTGATTGTGTGTTCTTTACTGAGTAATGCCAGCGTCTGCGGTACAACCTGATTTAAACTTTTTGCTCCCAGACTGCCACCTAGCACCAATAGTTTTAACGGTTTCTGAGCCCGTGCCTGATAGCGAATCTGTGGCTCAGGTAACTGTTCAATTTCTTTTCTAACTGGATTGCCAACCCATCTGGTTTTCTTACTGCTAACAAAACTGTTTTCAAATCCCTGCAATACCTGTTTGGCAATTTTTGCCAGCAAGCGATTTGTTAATCCGGCAATAGCATTTTGTTCATGTATCAATAACGGTTTGCCGGAAAGCCATGCTGCCAGACCACCTGGGCCTGAAGCAAAACCTCCCAGGCCGATCACCACATCAGGCTGAAAACGTTTAATCACTTTTCTGGATTCGAGCACTGCACGTAAGATCCTTAACGGCGCTACCAGCCAACCGAAAAGGCCATTGCCACGTAAGCCTTTAATCGGAATTAAATTTAATTTAAAGGAAGCTGCTGGTACTAAACGGGATTCAATACCACGCTCTGTGCCAATCCATTCAACATCCACCGAACGTGAACGCAGTTCTTCAGCCACAGCTAATGCTGGAAATACATGTCCGCCAGTTCCACCAGCCATAATTAATACGCGAGTCATCGTTTGACCCTCGCTGACGCTTTTTCTGGTTGACGGGTTTCCAGATCTACTCGCAATAACAGGCCAATGGCAACACAAACAATAACCAGACTACTACCGCCATAACTCATTAATGGCAATGTGAGGCCTTTGGTAGGTAACACGCCCATATTGACGCCAATATTGACGCAAGCTTGTAACCCCAGCCATACCGAAATGCCAAAGGCGACTTGTGCGCCGAATAATTGACCCGCTTCTTCTGCTGCTCGGCCTATCGCCAACGCACGCCAAATCATGGTCAGAAACAAAGCGATTACTGCCACAGCACCAATCAACCCGAGTTCTTCTGCCAGAATTGAAAATAAAAAATCTGTATGTGCTTCGGGCAGATAAAACAATTTTTGCATGCTGCTGCCTAAACCCACTCCCAGCCAATCACCGCGACCAAATGCAATTAGTGCCTGCGTTAACTGGAAACCGCTTCCAAACGGATCGGCCCAGGGATCCATAAAACTTTGTAGACGTTGCAGACGGTAAGGCGCCAGCCAGACCATCATAGTAAACAACCCTGCCAGAATGGCGATCAATCCAATAAATACGTCTAATCTGGCACCGCCCAGAAACATCATCACCAATACGGTGGACAAAATGACGACGATGGAGCCCATATCAGGCTGCATTAACATCAATACTGCTGCTACGCTCAACAAAAGTAATGGAGACAATACCTTTAATAAGGATGTGTTTAGTTGTCCATGATGGCGTTGCAGATAATCTGCCACGTAAATAATGGCAAACAATTTAATCAGTTCGGCTACCTGAAGGTTGACTGGCCCCAAAGGTAACCAACGTGAACTACCGTTAACTTCTCTGCCGATCCCAGGAATCAAAACCAATACTAATAGACCAACACCAACCATCAACAACATCGGTGCCATTTGTTGCCAATGAGACAATCTTATCGACATCACACACCAGGCAAAAAACAATCCAAGCCCGGCAAAAGCCAGTTGCCTGATAAAGAAATATAATGGTTGTCCGGTTTTGTTCTCAGCAATGGTAATGGAAGCTGAACACACCATAATCAAACCAATCAACAATAAGGCCAATGCGGCCATTAAAAGCTTTGAATCGAAGTAGGTGCTTACACGACTCATGCCGCCAACTCCCTGACAGCCTGTTCAAAATGGTCGCCACGATCAGCGTAATTGGCAAACTGATCAAAACTCGCGCAGGCTGGTGAAAGCAGAACCTGTTGACCCATTTGTGCAGAAATATTTGCCGCCTGAACTGCAGCTTTCATATCTGCTGCAAAATGGACCTGAACCGTTTCCGGTACATGTTTGGCTATTTCTTCAGCAGATTGACCAATCAACACGATAGTGCTGACATAGTCATTGAGGATCGGTCTTAACGGCGCAAAATTCTGTCCTTTGCCAACACCACCGGCAATCAAAACAATCTTGCCATTCTCTGCAATACCCTCTATTGCAGCGATACTGGCGCCAACGTTAGTGGCTTTAGAATCATTAAACCAGCGTACTCCGTGTAATTCGCGTACAAACCGACAGCGATGTGGCAGCCCTTTGAACTCTTTTAAGGCTTTTAACATGGCATCCATCGGCAGGCCCATTACAGACCCCAGAGCTAATGCCGCCAATGCATTGGCAATATTATGGCTACCGGCAATTTTCATATCACTGACCAGCATTAACGGCGTATCGCCTTCAGCCAGCCAGAGATGTCCTCTCTGGGTCAGTACACCAAACTCATAACCGGTTGATTCATGCAGACTGAAACCAAGCTGATCTCTTCCAGCCTCAGCCATCGCAGAGACAATAGGATCATCTCGGTTTATCACCATGACACCGCTACCGTTATAAACCCTTTGTTTAGCACGCTGGTAATCTTCGATCGAATCGTAACGATCCAGATGATCGGGACTGACATTGAGTATCACTGAAGCAAATGCATTCATAGAATGCACTGTTTCCATCTGAAAACTGGACAACTCAAGTACATAGAAATCTGGAGCAGGATCAGTCAACAAATCCAATGCCGGTGTACCAAGATTCCCGCCAACTGCAACTTTTTTATCGGCCATTTGTGCCATTAAACCGACTAAGGTGGTGACGGTACTTTTACCATTCGAACCGGTTATTGCAATGATGGGGGCGTTGGCGTGGCGTGCAAATAACTCAATATCACCAATAATCTCAATCCCGGCTTCTGCTGCCTGTTTAATCTGGGGCAAACGCGGATCAACGCCGGGGCTCAATACAATACTGTCAGCTCGCATTAACCAATCGGCAGGGATACCACCCGTTTTCACGACAACTTCTGGATAGTCTTTTTGCAGAGCATTCAGACAGGTAGGTTTTTCACTGCTATCAATTACCGCCACAGCATTACCCTGCTGCAATAAAAACCGTGCGCATGACAATCCTGTCTGCCCAAGTCCAACAATCAGGCTGTAATGAGAACTATGTTGCTGTAATTCTGCTGTCATCGTATTTTCAACGTCGCTAAACCGACCAGCACCAGAAATACGGTGATGATCCAAAATCGAACAATAATGCGGGGTTCCGGCCAGCCTTTTAATTCATAGTGATGATGAATTGGCGCCATCAAGAACACTCGCTTGCCACGTAATTTATATGAGGCCACTTGAATCATTACTGACAGAGTTTCAATGACAAAAACCCCGCCCATAATCAGTAATACCAATTCCTGGCGTACCAGAACCGCAACCGTTCCCAGCGCTGCGCCCAGTGCCAAAGCACCGACATCACCCATAAAAACCTGGGCTGGATAGGTGTTAAACCAGAGGAATCCCAATCCAGCACCCACCATTGCGGCACAGAATACGGTTAATTCTCCAGCCCCAGGGATATGTGGAATTTGCAGATAATTGGCAAACTCAAAGTGTCCTGCAACATAACTGAATAGCCCTAACGCTGCCGCGACCATTACCGTAGGCATAATCGCTAAACCATCGAGACCATCTGTCAGATTCACAGCATTACTACTGCCAACTATGACCAAATAGACCACCAGCAGATACCATGCCCCCAGAGGGATAATGATTTCTTTAAAAAATGGCACGATAAGCTGCGTTTCGGCGGGTGTCTGTACTGTCATGTACAGAAATATTGCAGCCCCCAAACCCACTACTGATTGCCAGAAATATTTATAACGGCTTAACAGTCCTTTGGGATCCTGACGAACCAGCTTGATGTAATCATCAACAAAGCCAATTGTGCCAAACAGCAGCGTAACCAGTAACACCACCCAAACGTAACGGTTTGTCAGATCAGCCCACAGTAGGGTACTGACGGCAATTGCAACCAGTATTAAAGAACCGCCCATGGTGGGCGTACCGGTTTTACTGATATGGGATTCAGGTCCATCATTTCTGACCACCTGGCCAATCTGTCTGAAACTGAGATGTCGGATCATCGTAGGACCCACAATCAGGGCAATTCCCAATGCGGTCATTACCCCTAAAATGGCCCGTAATGTCAGATATTGAAAGACATTAAAGCCGGTGTAATACTGGCTCAGATATTCACTCAGTATTAACAGCATCAGGCTTCTCCTCCAACGGCCAGTGCATCCGCCAGCTTATCCAGCTTCATAAAGCGAGAGCCTTTAATCAAGCACGCCACATCTTTATTCAGTGCATTTTTCAGTTCCGCTTCCAACTCTGACAGCTCATTGAAATGCTGTGCATTATCAGCAAACTCTGCCGAGGCCAGCTGGCTTTGCTGCCCAATGGTAAACAACCGTTTCACACCAGCTGCCTGTGCATCTCGACCTAACTGTTGATGAATAGCAGTACTTTCTGGTCCGAGCTCGCCGAAATCACCCAGTACCAACCAATGTTCCCCCGGGAACTGCATCAAAGTTTGCAGGGCCTGACGAAACGATCCGGGATTAGCATTGTAGGTATCATCAATCACTAATGCGTTATTAACCGCTTCGCGTAATTGCAAGCGATGCGGAACAGCTTTGATTGCAGCCAAACCTTTAACAATTGCTTCCGGCTCAATGCTGAGCGCTGAACATACCGCAATGGCCGCTAAGGCATTGCTGACATTATGAATTCCGGGTAACGGTAAAAAGATAAAATGACAAACCCCATCCAGTCGCACCATAAAATGACTACCGGTAATGGCTAACTGCAGGTCTAATGCGACAATATCTGCGGGTTGCTGCAGCCCAAAGCTGATGTGTTGGCGCGCTCCGAGTATTTGTTTCCATAAATCGCCATAAGGCATATCGGCATTGATTACCGCAACGCCATCAGCTTTCAGGCCGGCATAGATTTCACCTTTTGCTTCAGCCACGCCCTGCAATGAACCAAAACCTTCGAGATGCGCTGCGCCGACATTATTGATTACAGCAACATCGGGCTCCGCCATGGCAACCAGAGTGGCAATCTCACCTGAATGATTTGCGCCCATTTCGATCACCGCATAATCGTAGCTATCATTAAGACGCGTCAGGGTAAGCGGAACACCAAGATTATTATTCAGATTTCCTTTTGTAGACAAAACGTTGCCAGATTGCGCCAGAATGGATGAAATCATTTCCTTAAGCGTGGTTTTACCGTTACTACCTGTTACCGCGACAACTTTTGCATGACTGTTTTCCCGCCATAGTCTGGCAATCGCTCCGTAGGCTTTGGTGACATCATCAACCACAATCTGAGGCAGTTCATTGGCAATATACCGATTAACTAATGCCCCACTTGCACCCGCCAAACGTGCCTGCTCTATAAAATCATGGCCATCCATATTCTCGCCGGACAGCGCGACAAACAAATCACCATTTTCAATCTGACGGCTATCAATCTTGCTGCCTGTCATCACGGCATCTTCGCCGTGTAACTCGGCGTTCAGTTGCTCAGCAATTTTGCTCAGGTGAATAGTGGTCATAAAGTTACCCTTGTTGCTGAGTGACGTTTGTGTATGGCCTGCATCGCTATCTCGTTATCATTAAAAGGTGTTTTTACGCCAGCGACTTCCTGAAATTGTTCATGGCCTTTTCCGGCTATAAGGACCATGTCATCAAGAGCAGAATCGATAATGGCGTATTCGATCGCTAGCTTTCTATCAGCTTCAATATGAATATCTGCTTGTTTGTGGCAACCAGCCAGGATCTGCTCGATGATTTTCATACTTTCCTCACCACGCGGGTTGTCATCAGTAACGACCAGTTTGTCGGCTAACTCACTGACGATTTTCCCCATCAAAGGCCGTTTGCCTTTGTCGCGTTCACCGCCACAACCAAATACACACCAGAGTTTCGAACGACTTTCCATATGTTGACGCATACCCAGCAGAGCTTTTTCCAATGCATCTGGAGTATGGGCAAAATCAATCACAACTGATGGTTGCAGACTGCTCGCCAACAGTTGCATGCGTCCATTTACACTGGTTAATTGATTTAATCCGTCGGCAATTTCATCCGTTGACCAACCAACTAACGCAAGTACACCGGCGGTTGCCAATAGATTTTCGACATTGAATCTGCCGAGTAAACGGGTTTGAATGGCCACTGTTTGCTGCGCATTATGTAAATTGAATTGCAAGCCATTAGTTGTCGCCTGAATATCACTGGCAAACACATTTGCTTTGGAATTACTGCAGCTATACTCCACACTGTTAATCTGATTTTTTTTAAGTAAAGACAATATCTGCTGACCAAAGTCATCGTCAGCATTGACTACTGCAGCCTCTAGCGATGCAAAATCAAATAAACGTTGTTTTGCCGCCGCGTACTCCAACATACTCTGGTGATAATCAAGATGATCCCGACTTAAATTGGTCAATACGGCATAGTTAATATCAACAAAATTCAGCCGTCCCTGTTCCAAAGCATGTGAAGATGCTTCCAGAGCGACGTACTGGATTCCGTTGTCACGCATTTCTGCAAGCATTGCTTGTAAACGCACGGGGTCCGGCGTTGTCATGCCGTGATCTTTTATCTCAGTTAGTCTTCCACTGCCCAATGTTCCTATAACACCACAAGGTTGACCGGCGTTTTCCAGTGCCTGAGCGATAAACTGGGTGACAGAAGTTTTACCATTGGTACCGGTGACCGCTATGACCGTCATTGTTGCCGAAGGATATTGATAGAATGCCGCAGCCAGGCGAGCGGTTTGCTCCTTCAAATCATTAACAGCAACCATTTCAATTTGCCGTTGTTGCAGATGTTTTCTCAGCTCTGGTTTCAAAGGTGCTTCTGCTGAATAGCAAACAGCTGCAATTTCGGCTTTAGCTGCCTGCTTAATATGTTGGTCTCGGATTTCCAGATCTGTAGCTAAGGCAAAAAACAAATCTCCTGATTTGAGCCGACGGCTATCCAGACTCAGACCGCTAACCACTGTTGTCGACACCGTGTCACTATCAACCAGTTGCATTAAATCAATAAGACGCATTTGATAGTTCATTGATGCGCCACCTGTAATTGCGTTTGGGGAAGTGCATCAGGCGCAATATTCAGTAAACGCATGGCACCCACCATAACATCAGCAAATACTGGTGCGGCTACTGCACCACCGTAATACTCTTCGCCTGTTGGTTCATCAATCACCACCACCATTGCCAAGCGGGGATTTTTGGCCGGTATCAAACCAGCAAACAGCGATTGATACTCACTCTCGGTATACCCTCCCGCCATAGCTTTTTTAACCGTGCCGGTTTTTGCGGCTACACTGTAATTTGGTACCGCCGCCCGTTGGGCAGTCCCACCTGGAAGCACAACCAATTCCATCAAACCGCGTACGGTTTCCATTAAATCTTTGGAAAAAACTCGACGTCCCTTGGGTGTTTTATCCTGTTTGATAAACGTGACATTGCGCATAATGCCGCCATTACCAATGATGGTATAAGCTCTGGCGAGTTGTAACGTATTTGTTGCCAATCCATAACCGTAAGCCAGCGTGGCCCGATCCAAGGTTCGCCATGTCCGCGGATCAGGTAAAGTTCCCATGGCTTCCCCCGGGAAATAGGCGCCACTTTCAGCGCCCATGCCAAAACTGGCAAAATCCTGCCACAATTCCATTGGTTCAAGTTCCAACGCAATTTTGCTGGCCGCAACATTACTCGACTTTTGAATTGATGTGGCCAAATTAATGATGCCGTAATCGCGGAAATCACGGATAGTATGCCCACTGACCCGCATCGTACCTGGATGTGTATTGATCATCGTGTTGAGATCAAATTTGCCTGATTTCAAACCACTGGCAACGGTAAAAGGTTTTACTGTTGAACCTGGTTCAAACAGATCGGTCACAGCACGATTACGTAAGTCAGCCGACTGCACACCATAACGATTATTTGGATTAAAAGCTGGTTGATTAACCATCGCTAAGACTTCACCAGTCTGAACATCCAGAATCACCGCAGAGCCTGATTTCGCACCATGCTTATCAACCGCGTTTTTAAGCGCGTTATAACTCAGATACTGCAAACGCAAATCGATACTTAACTGGATGTTTTCACCAGCTTTTGCCGGGCGAATAGGATCGCCACCACCAACAAAATTACCTTTACTGTCTCGCACCATGCGACGCAGTCCAGGTACACCGGTCAGTAATGGCTCGTAGGTAAGTTCCAGTCCTTCCTGACCAACATCATCAATATTGGTAAAGCCCACCACATGGGCTGTTACTTCACCTGTTGGATAATAGCGTTTGTATTCGCGTTGCAACGCAACGCCACCAATTTTTAATTGTTTTACCTGATCCGAGATTTCCGGCTTGACCCGACGTTTTAAATAAAGAAATTCACGTTCAGGGTTCTGATAAATCCGTTGACGAATATTATTGGCATCAATGCCCAGAATAGAAGCTAATTTGGTCAGCTTTGGATCTTCTGCATCTGTTACCTGAGGGTTTAACCAAACAGAATGGACTGGGGTACTTATCGCCAAAGGTTCGCCATGACGATCCAGAATCATTCCCCGATGGGCCACAATTGGAACATTACGCAGATGCCGGGCATCGCCTTGGTTACGCAGAAAATCAGGGTTTAACACCTGAATATCCACCAGTCGCCATAACAGACCCAGACCAATCAGGATAAAGGACAGTCTGACCAGATTCAGCCGCCAGCTGCCGGTTTGCTGATATCCGTTTTGCTTGCGCCGACTCATGGTTTGACCACCACGGTTTGTTCATTACTGGGTACCTGCATATTCAGGCGGGTACGGGACTGCTGTTCAACTCTGGCTGGACTGGCCCATGTGCTCTGTTCCAGTAACAATTTGCCCCACTCTTCATTCAATTGATCACGTCTGTTTTCCAATTGCTGCAACGCGACAAATTCGCTACGACCCGCATGCTTGGTATAGATCACTGCAACTGATGAGACCAGCACCAATAAAGTCATGACTAGCACAGGCAAATCAATACGGATATGTTCGAAAAACGTAGGCCAGATCATGCAAGTTTCTCCGCCACACGTAAGACCGCACTGCGAGAGCGAACATTCACCGATAACTCAGCTTCATCCGCTTTGATGGCCTTGCCGATAATTCTAAGACGAGGATTTAATTGGTCTGCTGTCACCGGAAAATGCGCGGGCAAATCATCACCTTTCGCCTGGTCGCGGAAAAAACGTTTGACGATGCGATCTTCCAGCGAATGAAAACTGATAACGACCAATCTACCGCCCACAGCCAGGATCTCTAAAGCCTGTTCCAGTGCACTGGTTAATTCTTCCAGTTCACTATTGATGAAAATACGAATGGCCTGGAAAGTACGCGTCGCCGGATGTTTGAATTTATCGCGGGTTGGACTCGCTTTATCCACCAAATCAGCCAACTGTTTTGTTGTGGTGATAGGGGTATGTTCACGTGTTTCCACAATGGCGGAAGCAATACGTTTACCGTAACGTTCTTCACCCAGCGTTTTAATCACAGTAGCAATTTCGCTCATTTCAGCACTGGCAAGCCATTCGGCCGCACTCATGCCGGATGTCGGATCCATCCGCATATCCAATGGGCCATCATGTTGAAAACTGAATCCACGTTCAGCCTCATCAAGTTGTGGTGAAGACACACCGATATCCATCAAAATACCGTTTACCTTCCCTTGCCAGAGCCGGGAATGGATAACCGTTGAAAGTTCAGAGAAAGCACAATGTTCAATCGCAAAGCGCGTATCCATTTTCGCCAATGCCTGACCTGCTTCCACTGCAGTTGGATCACGATCCAATCCTAATAAACGACCGTTTGCTGAAAGTTGTTGGAGAATGGCACGAGAGTGACCACCACGACCAAAAGTCGCATCCACATAGATACCGTCAGGCTGAATAAACAGTCCCTCGACGGTCTCTTTCAAAAGGACCGGTTGATGTGTTGGGAGTTGGTTTGTCATGACTCCGCCCTATATCGACAGCGTTTCGAGTTCGGCTGGCAGTATTGCGTCAAAGTCTTCCTGAAGACATGCGTCCATCAATGTATTCCAGCTTTGTTCATCCCACAGCTCAAACTTGTTTCCCTGACCAATCATCACGATATTTTTATCTAAACCTGCGAATTCACGTAGTTTTGCCGGCAACAAGATGCGACCGTTGCTATCCATTTCACACTCGGTGGCATAGCCGAGCAGCATGCGTTTGAGGCGACGAACCTGAGGATTCAAACTTGGTAGCGCAGATAGTTTTTGTTCAACCGTTTCCCATTCTGGCAGTGGATAAACCTGTAGACAGTGGTCTGAGTGATCGATGGTGATCACCAAACGGCCCTCGCAGCAGACATCAAGATGCTTACGGAACTTGGCTGGAATGGCCATCCGTCCTTTTGCATCCAGATTGAAAGTTGCTACGCCTCGAAACACTGTTAGTCCTCAAATTGAAGGATCCACAAAGATCCACTTTTCCCCACTTTCCGACACTATAGGAGTGCAACATAACGAAGTCAAGCATCAAAATTAAGAAAATCCTCTTTTTACGACAAGGACTTAGCGCAATTTCATGAAAGTGGGGAGAAAGTGGATCAAGGTGAAAACGAGGACTTATTTCTTATCAAAAAACTGGCATCGGAAGTTAAAGTAGATTCTAGAATAAAGGCAGAATTTGACTCGCAGAAAAAATATTTTCAGATGGGTGAAACAGAAAAAGTTTGAGATGGCCGATAAGCCGGGTTCTGTCGTGGACAATCATTCATCTGGGACAGATGTCACCATCTGCCTCAAGCAACCTACCCGGGAACCATGCGGGCCGCATGTCATGCCGAAGCATTTGTTCCTCTATTTGGTCTTGCTCCTGGTGGGGTTTACCATGCCACTTCTGTTACCAGAAGCGCGGTGCGCTCTTACCGCACCCTTTCACCCTTACCTGAACTTACATTCAGGCGGTTTACTCTCTGTTGCACTGGCCGTGGACTTACGTCCCCCAGGCGTTACCTGGCACCTTACCCTTTGGAGCCCGGACTTTCCTCACTTTTGCAAGCGCGATTGTCTGGCCATCTCAACGCACTATTTTACCGGAGCAGCATTATTTTTGCTGAAGTTTCAACGCCATTTCATAGGCTTTGTTTTTCTTGATACCGAGAATGGAGGCTGTAATGGCAGCAGCCTGTTTTAAAGACACCTCATCTAGCAGGATTTGTAACACTCTGACCTCTTCCGCCTCATCGCTATCGACAACTGCCGCCTGCCCCTCAACCAGCAACACAATCTCGCCTTTTTGGTGATTAGCATCATTGATAACAACGTCCACTAACTCTGCCAAAGGCAAGGTGACAATGGTTTCAAACATTTTGGTCAGCTCACGTGCCAGACAGGCTTTTCGATCGCCACCAAAGACTGTCAACATATCCTGCAAACTGGCTACCATGCGTTTAGGGCTTTCATAAAAAATCAGCGTACGGGGCTCATTTGCCAGACTTTTTAGGGCCTGGAGGCGTGCGGTCGATTTTGGTGGTAAAAAGCCTTCAAAGGCAAAGCGTTCTGCAGATAATCCTGAAGCGGATAACGCAGCGATAACGGCACACGCGCCCGGAATAGGAATTACTTTAATTCCCTGTTCACGCGCCATATTGACCAATCTATAACCAGGATCACTGATTAAGGGTGTGCCGGCATCCGAAATCAGAGCAATTGATTCACCTGCGGCAATGCGTGATAACAATAATTCACTGCGTTGCTGTTCATTGTGTTCATGCAATGAAATAGTGGAGGTTTCAATTCCATGATGCTGCAACAGATATTTGCTATGGCGGGTATCTTCAGCGGCAATCACATCTACTGAGGACAGAACTTCAATAGCGCGCGCTGAAATATCCGCCAGATTTCCAATTGGGGTGGCAACGATATAAAGTGCGGCTGTTGTATCTTTCACGGTAACTATCCTGAAAAAAAATATTGATTCTGGTCGTAATATACGCGAACAGGTAAGATGATGCCTTCTCCGAACTAAATTTGATGTAGCTTATGACGCAACGATTTTCCGCCCTGTTTATGTTGTTGGTATTACTGGCTTTAACCGCCTGCCAACCGATATCAATGGATACCAAACCATCAGCCCCAGAGATGACGTCGTTAATTTCTGAAGCAGAAAAACAGGGGGATTATGCGGTTGCTGCAGAAGATTATCTTGCCCAAGCAGCGGAATCTGAAGGTGCACTCAAATCGGCATTTCAATATCGCGCGGCAATGATGCAGTATGAGTTAGGTGAACTGGCTGAAGCAGATGCACTGCTCGCTGAAACCAACCTCGAACAACTTTCCTCACGTGAACAACTCACAGCCAATATGCTGCGCGCAGATATCGCCTTATTGAATCTGGATGGTCAGCAAGCACTAACCCATTTGGACAAGATTGATTTTGACAGTGCCAATGAAGCACAACAAAAACGCATTCTGGAACTGAGAATCACCGCTTACGATTTGACTGAAAACATGCTGGAAAAGGCTCTGGCTCATATCAAGTTAGATCCAATGCTGCCTGAGAGCGAACGGGAAAATAACCATCTCGCGTTGTGGCAGACATTACTGAAAATGACTCCACAGGCATTGGATTTATACAATCCTGGCCAACCACCCGCTGAAGATAGTGGTTGGTTTGCTCTGGCGTATGCCTTTAAGGCTTATGAAAATAATCCCGAAGCCATGGAAGTTGCGATTGAAGACTGGCAATACAGTTATCCAAATCACCCGGCTGATATTGAACAATTAAAAAAATCTATCAAAACGCCTCTTCGCCTTCCTCAACAACTGGATTTGATTGGTATCCTGTTACCTGATTCCGGCCCGGCGGCAAACGCTGCTCAAGCTATTCGTCAGGGCATCATTGCTGCCCATTTCAACGCTCGTTCCAATGTACGTTTGCAATTTTACGATGTTCAAACCGATAACAATGCTAATTCCAATAACGTGATATCACAATACGATAAAGCCGTTGCTGATGGTGCAAATATCGTTATTGGGCCGCTGGATAAAACCTCCGTTGAGTTGCTTGCGGCACATGACACATTAACGATTCCTGTGCTGGCTCTTAACCGAATCAATGAAGATATTGAGCAGAATAATTTTTTCCAGTTTGCTCTGGCGCCTGAAGATGATGCACGAAACCAGGCGGAATATGCCAATAAAATGGGATATAAACGGGCAATTGTCTTAAGTCCCCGCAGTGATTGGGGGGACAGGGTTGCTGAAGCATTTACCAATGAATGGCGCGATTCAGGCGGGCAACTTGTCACTCGTGCTAAATATGATGAAGCAGAAAATGACTATTCTCATATTCTGACACCAATATTGGGAGTAGACAGCAGTGTTCAGCGTTACCAAAACCTGCGTCGCACACTGGGGAAATCCCTGGAATTCGAACCAAGAAGACGTCAGGATGTAGATTTTCTGTTTATGGTGGGCAGGCCTTTAAAAGCACGCCAGCTATTAACCCAGTTACGTTTTCACCGCTCAGGTAAATTGCCAATTCTCGCTACATCCCATGCCTATGGTGGTGAGGCTAATGCACAACAGGATATTGATCTGAATGGGTTAATTTTTACCGATATTCCCTGGATGTTTACCGAGCAATCACAACAGGATCCTGCCTATACTGCTGTGCGTCGACAGGCCTCTGGTGATGTCGGCAGCTTTATCCGTTTAGCAGCATTGGGGGTTGATGCCTATCGCATGATTCCTTTCCTGACAGCGATGAGTGGTTCAGAAGATGAAAAATATAATGGAGCCACAGGGATACTGACTATTAATGAACAGGGTCAGATTGAACGTACTATGTCCTTTGCCACCATACGTAATGGATTGATTGAACCATTAAACATTGAATAAAGCCTATGGCAGAACATCTCCAGTCTGGTAAGCAGGCAGAACAATTAGCCTGTAACTACCTGGAAAAGCAGGGTTTAAAGCTTGTGCAGCGAAATTTTTATTGTCGTCGGGGTGAGATTGATTTGATCATGCAGGATGGACAAACCTTAGTCTTTATTGAGGTGCGTTATCGTCGTAATGGTTATCATGGAAGCGCTCTGGAAAGTATTACAAGCCGTAAACAATCACGTATCATCACCACAGCCCAACATTATCTGATGCAATCGGGATGGGCACACAACTGTCGATTTGATGCCATCGCCATCACCGCAAATCAACCCGATCAAATATTATGGATTCGCGATGCTTTTCAACTAAACTAACAGCATTTTTCAGCACCCACCCAACGAGGAAAATATTCATGTACCAATTCAGACTGGTTTTCTTACTGATACCCATTTTATTGTTGCAAGCCTGTGCAGCAGCAGTTGTGGGCGGTGCAGCTACCACGGCTGCGGTTGCCTATGACCGTCGGACAGCAGGCGCCATCCTTGACGACCAAAGCATCGAAATCAAAGCCAAATATGCCATTTTCCAGGATAAAGATCTCTATAACCAGAGCAATATTAATGTGACCAGTTATAACGGCTTCGTATTGCTCTCCGGCGAAACACCTACTGAATCACTTAAACAAAAAGCTACTACTTTGGTTAAAGATATTCCTAAAGTACGCAAAGTCTACAATGAGCTGGCGATTTCAGGCCCTAGCGCTTTAACTTCCCGTAGCAGCGACAGCTGGATCACCACCAAGTTAAAAACAAAAATGACCCAGGACGAAAATGTTGACCCTTTTTATGTGAAAGTAGTGACAGAAAGAGGCATCGTTTATCTTATGGGTAAACTCACCAAGGCTGAGGCAGATCAGGCTGTAGCCGTTGCTCGCTCTACCAAGGGTGTATTACGCGTAGTAAAAATATTCGAATATATAGATTGATTAATCTGTGTCATCAAAGCCCCTCTCCGAGGGGCTTTTTTTTAAAACGGTTTCACTACGGCCAGGATCATTACAGCAATTAAAATCAGTACAGGCATTTCGTTAAACCAGCGATAAAACACGTGACTGTGTTGATTTTTATCCGCGGCAAACTGTTTAAGCATTCGTCCACACATACCATGATATGCAAACAGTAATACCACCAGCGTCAGTTTGGCATGCAACCAGTGCATGGATTTTAATTGCTCCAGCGTGTAATAACTCATCAGCCAGATCCCCAGAACCAAAGCAACAATGGCACTTGGTGTCATGATGCCCCGGTAGAGTTTGCGCTCCATAATTTTAAAACGATCCCTGCCTTCCTGGTCTTCACACATGGCGTGGTACACATACAGCCTTGGTAAATAAAACAATGCGGCAAACCAGGTGACAACCGCCATTAAATGGAACGCTTTTACCCATAACATCTGCTATGACTCCTTATCAAAAAGAATGATAGTATCAGTCATATTAAACTGGAGATCACCGATGTCGGATGAACGAAGATATTTTAGTCGAATCCCTTTTACGGCGAATGCTCATATTTTAACGACTGAGGGTGATATGTATCTGAATTGTCGGGTCATTGATGTGTCACTTAATGGGCTGTTGATTGGCCGGCCAGAAAACTGGGCAGGCAAACTGACAGATCATTTTACCGTTGATTTGTTGCTCGACGAGGCACAGGTGGTGATTAAAATGCAGGCAGAAATGGCGCATATGGATGCCAACAGCATCGGTTTTCATTGCAAACTAATCGACCTTGACAGCATTACCCACCTGAAAAAACTGGTGGAATTAAATCTCGCTGACGAAGGCTTACTGCATCGCGAACTCTCGGCCTTAGTGGATATGCCCGAAAACTGAAGCCGTAATTACAACCAGCCATCTTTCAGTGCGTCAATGGCCTGTTGCAAATGATGTACAGCAATAACTTTAAGCCCTGGAATTGCTTTTCTTGGCGCATTGGCTGCAGGAACAAGTGCCACTTTAAAGCCATGTTTTCCTGCATCACGGATCCGTTCTTCCCCGGCCTGAACTGGCCGAATTTCTCCGGTTAGCCCCACTTCACCAAACACCACCCAGTCCTGCGGTATGGCTTTATTTCGTAAACTGGAAATCACCGCTGTCAGCACTGCCAGATCGGCACCGGTTTCGCTTAATTTCACGCCACCCACAACATTGATAAATACATCCTGATCATGGCAGGTAATACCACCATGTCTGTGTAGAATTGCCAATAACATGGCCAGACGATTTTGTTCCAGGCCGACTGAAACACGTCGTGGATTGCCCAACGGACTTTCATCAACCAGAGCCTGGACTTCAACCAGCATTGGCCGGCTGCCTTCTCGAATCACTGTAATCATACTGCCAGGAACGGCTTTTTCGCCTCGCGACAGAAATATCGCTGAAGGATTACTGACTTCTTTCAGGCCCAGCTCGGTCATGGCAAATACGCCGAGTTCATTGACCGCGCCAAAGCGGTTTTTGACAGCACGTAAAATACGGAACCGTGTCGAACTGTCACCTTCAAAATACAATACGGTATCAACCATATGCTCCAAAACCCTTGGCCCGGCTAAAGCTCCTTGCTTGGTAACATGTCCCACCAGAATCATCGTGATGCCACTGGATTTGGCAAACCTTACCAACTGGGCTGCACTTTCACGCACCTGTGCCACTGTTCCGGGCGCCGATTGCAACAATTCGGTAAATACCGTTTGAATCGAATCAATAACCATCACCTGCGGTTGACGCTGATGAGCAATAGCCATCATTTGTTCGGCATGAGTCTCTGCCAGTAAATCAACCGGGGTTTCCTGCAACTGTAAGCGTTCAGCACGCAAACGAATTTGCTGTAACGATTCTTCCCCACTGATATAAAGCGGATTAATACCACTAAGCTCGGCCATACTAGCCATAGCTTGCAGTAATAGAGTTGACTTACCAATCCCGGGATCGCCACCAATAAGCACGACAGAACCGGTTACCAGCCCTCCACCCAGAACCCGATCCAATTCCGGCAGTCCGGTAGACCAACGCACTGCCTGTTCAGAAGTAATGCTTTTTAATGCCTGTACAGTATTTTGTTGCTGGCCGGCATAACCCGTATGTTTGTTCATTGCCGTGGAAGGTTTGGCGCTACTCTGCACGGATTCTTCAAGACTGTTCCATGCACCGCAATCTGCACAGCGCCCAGCCCATTGTGGGGTCTGAGCGCCACACTCACGGCAGACATACACTCGCTTGGCTTTAGCCATTCAAATATTCCCTTTGAACTCTCGGTGTCACACAGGTTAATAATTCATAGGGTATGGTTCCGGCTTTATCGGCTAACCATTCAACCGCCAACTCGTTGGCCCCCCAGATAATCACCTCATCATCCAGTTGCGCCTGGGGACAATCATTCAGATTGACGCAGACGGTATCCATCGAGACGCGACCAATAATCGGCACATCTTTACCTCGAATCAAGACTTTGCCAAGATTGGATAAATGACGACTGTAGCCATCACCGTAACCAATACTGACCACGCCCATACGCACGGGTTTATCAGCGGTCCACTGACCGCCATAGCCGACTTCATCCCCAGCTTTTAATTGCTGCGTCGCAATCAATTTGGAGATCAATTGCATGACCGGCTTGAGTCCAACATCAGCCCCTGATTTATTGGCAAATGGTGAGGCGCCATACAACATCAGACCGGGCCTTATCCAGTCATAATGCGATTCAGGCAAACTTATAATCGCTGCTGAATTAGCCATACACACTGGCAAGCCTGTTGTTTCAGCCAGATTTTTCATAACCGTTAATTGTTGGATATTACGTGCATCATTTAATACATCCGAGTTGGCAAAATGACTCATTAAACCAAGCTTGCTCACCAGATCTGAACGTTGTTCAAGTGCATCAATAATCTTTATTACGTCCTGTTGCGGTAAACCTAGACGGTGCATACCGGTTTCCAACATCAGCCATAAAAAAGGTAATGGCTGATGGATTTGCGCTTTTAATAAAAACTCAAGATGCTGTTGCTGATGCAAGACCGGCGTCAACTCAAATTCAGCAGCCAACTGCCATTCTTCTAGGGTGCTGACACCTTCAAAAATGGTAATCGGCTGGACAAATCCATGTTTTCGTAACGTTAATGCTTCACTAAATCGGGCCACTGCAAATGCATCACTTTGCATGAGCGCCTGAGCAACCTGAATGACGCCGTGCCCGTAAGCATCAGCTTTAATGACCGACATCACTTTACTGTTTGGGGCGAAATGACGAACTTGTTGCAGATTATGTTTCAGTGCTGCCAGATCGATTCGGGCAAACGGATAGCGACTCACGATTCATTATCACCGTAATCTTGGTAGTACGCAGGGGCAAAGTTTTCAAACCGGGTGTATTTGCCCTGAAAGGTTAATGCCACGGTGCCAATAGGACCGTTACGCTGTTTACTGATGATGATTTCAGCTTTGCCTTTTTCTGCAGAATCTTCGTTATACACTTCATCACGATAGATAAACACAATGATATCGGCATCCTGCTCAATCGCACCTGACTCACGTAGATCCGACATAACCGGACGTTTATTTGGTCGCTGCTCCAGTGAACGGTTTAACTGGGATAACGCAATCACCGGCACATTGAGCTCTTTGGCCAGTGCTTTTAATGAACGGGAAATTTCTGAAATCTCATTGGTACGATTTTCTGCCTGACGACCGTTGGCACTGCCACTCATTAGCTGCAGGTAATCGACAATGATCAAACTCAGGCCATGCTCACGTTTTAAACGTCTCGCCCGGGCTCTCAGTTCAGAGGGAGTCAAACCACCGGTATCATCAATAAACAGCGGAGCTTCATTTAATAACGCTATGGCTGAGGTTAAGCGTGGCCAGTCATCATCGTTTAATCGACCAGTACGTAAACGATGCTGATCGATTCGACCTAGCGAAGACAACATCCGCATTGCTAATGAGTCAGCAGGCATTTCCATACTGAATACGGCAACGGGCTGTTTGCTGTGAATCGCGGCATTTTCAGCAATATTCATTGCAAAGGTGGTTTTACCCATCGACGGTCGACCAGCGATAATGACCAGATCGGCAGGCTGTAAACCAGATGTCTGATCATCAAAATCAATAAAGCCGGTTGGTAAACCGGTGATACCGCTATCCTGTTCAAACAGCGTATCAATTTTATCGACGACCTTACTCAGAACATCTTTGACCTGAATAAAACCCCCGCCACGTTTGGCACCTTTTTCTGCGATTTCAAAAACGCGTCGCTCAGCAGTATCGAGCATTTCTTCGCTATTACGGCCTTCAGGCGTAAATGCCATATTAGCAATATTATTACCAATCTGGATAAGCTGACGCAGAATCGAACGTTCACGAACGATCGAGGCGTAGGCTTTGATATTTGCAGCACTGGGAGTATTGCGCGCTAAGGCACCGAGATAAGCCAATTCACCGACTTTATCCAGTTCACCGCGCTGATTGTGCCATTCTGCCAACGTGATCACGTCTACAGGATTGGCTTGTTCCATTAATTCGGCTATGCCACGGAAAATAAGTTGATGGTCGTGACGATAGAAGTCCTGCTCAACCAGGAGATCAGATACCTGTTCCCAGGCACTGTTATCAAGCATCAAGCCGCCTAAGACCGATTGTTCAGCTTCAACTGAATGCGGCGGGACCTTCAGGGCCTGAGTTGCGCTGTCTTGATAGCTTTCTGGATAAGTTATCTGTTCCACAGCATTCGTCCAAGCTGGTTAAACAAGCATTTGATTCCATATTAGCGAATCACAAAATTACTGGGACATGGAACACCATGTCCCAATTTTTAACTAATTTTTACTGCTCTTGCTCTTTGGCAATCGCTTCTGCTTCTTCACGTGCAGCATCACGTGCTTTACGAGCTTCTTCAGCAGCAGCAATGGCAGCCAGCTCAGCTTCAGAAGTGATATTGACTTTCACACTCACAACAACATCAGCATGCAATTGCACATCAATGTTGTATTCACCAGTGTGGCGTAAAGGTCCTGTTGGTAAACGGACTTCATTACGGTCTACATCAGCGCCTTTTGCATTGACCGCATCAGCGATTTCTGCAGCAGTAACCGAACCGAATAATTTACCTTCAACACCAGCGTTAGCCATGATATCGACTTCACCAGCTGCAACCAGCTTTTTCTCACGTTCCTGAGCTGCAGTAAGTAATTTGGCAGCAGCCGCTTCAAGTTCAGCGCGACGAGCTTCAAATTTTTCTCTGTTGTTTTTGTTGGCAGGCAAAGCCTTACCCGCAGGAACCAGGAAGTTACGACCATAGCCAGCTTTTACACTAACTTCATCACCCAGATTACCCAGCTTTTGAACTTTTTCCAGCAAAATTACTTGCATCGTTCTAACCCTCATTCGCAGTCTCAGACTGCTTATAAAATAACCGCGTTACGCGATTGCGCGTTTGCGAAAATTAAACCATTGTTCCAATATGCCCAGTGTGGCAGTTAAAATCATCATTTGTGGCAGCATTAACACCATCAGCACATACATTACGACTAACCAGGCGACTGACTTTTGTTTCAATCGAACGATTGCATGTGCAACCGCAATACCTTGTAATGCAAAAAGCACTAACAGCACCGGTAAACAATCAACCAGCAACGTCAAAGACCCCGCCATTCCAGTCAGGGAAAGCCCCATCAAGACGGCTGTCACAGTCGCCAGTGTTTTACCCAGAGTAATTTGAGTAAACTCACTGCCAAATGCACCCTCGTTATATAACGAGGCTTGCCATGCACGGCCAATCAAAATGCCCAGAATAATATTGACACTTACTGCTGCGGCAATCAGACCGGTCATCATGCTGGCCATTTGTACCAGAAAGTTTTGCGTTTCTGTGGCGTTCATCTGCCAACCGGATTGTTCAGATAGTAATTGAACAAATGGTGTCAGCATTTCCTGCCACCACAATGCCGGATTAGGCAAAAAGATATGTGATATCAGTACCACCAGAATACCGACTCCGGCCGCAGCCAGAAGCGCCCGTTCCAAAGAACGACTGTATCCCAGCACCAGGGTCACCAGATAAGCCGGTAACCAACTGGTCAGCAATAACGCCAATGCAATCCAGAGTTGTCCGAATAACAGTCCGGCGACGGCAGCAAACACTACCAAGGTTGCGGCCATTACCCGGAGGCCTTCTTGAGGGCCTACACGTAATGTGGCCAGCACAATTACCCCGCTAGCGAGATAATTGAGTGGTGGGAGCAACATTGCAGCGACCGATAGCAAAGCAGCTGCCAAAGCAGCCTGCCAGCGACCTTTCATTGCAAAATCAGCGATTCCCCGCAACATAATATTTTGATCTTAACCTTACAACTGAAAAGCTAAATTACTTGTGCATGTCACAGTAAGGCAGCAATGCCAGAAACCGTGCACGTTTGACACAAGTTGACAGCTGACGCTGGAAACGAGCTTTAGTACCGGTAATACGACTTGGAACGATCTTGCCTGTTTCAGTAACGAAATTCTTAAGCAGGTTTACGTCTTTATAATCGATTTGTTTCACACCTTCAGCGGTGAAACGACAAAATTTTCTACGTCTGAAAAAACGTGCCATCGTGATATCTCCTGATTAGGCTTTTGAAGCGGGTTTTTCGTCGTCTTTGCGCATCATAGGAGAAGCTTCTGTAACAGCTTCGTCCATGCTGACAACAAGGTGACGGATAACGGCATCATTAAAACGGAAAGCAGTTGTGACTTCGTTCAATTGCTCAACATCACATTCAACATTCATCAACACATAATGTGCTTTGTGAACTTTGTTGATTGGATAGGCCAATTGACGGCGGCCCCAGTCTTCCAGACGGTGAACCTGACCACCAGCAGCGGTCAAAGTTTGGGTATAGCGCTCGATCATACCGGGCACTTGTTCGCTCTGATCAGGGTGGACCAGAAACACGATTTCGTAATGTCTCAATTTGAGCTCCTCACGGTTTATACAGCTTGCTGAAAAATTTCAGAAAGCAAGGAGTTTTACCTATCAAAGGCAATCTGGCATTTTACTTTATTTTACTACCTGCTCACAAGCGGCGTTGACGATCCGCTTCAAATAAGCAGACGCCTGCAGCAACAGATACGTTGAGACTCTCGGCGGCTCCCTGCATCGGGATATACATAACCTGATCACAATGATCTCTGGTCAACCTGCGAATACCCTGCCCTTCAGCTCCCAAGATGATCGCTAACGGCCCCTTGAGATCGGCTTGGTAAAGACTTAACTCGCTCTCCCCAGATGTGCCGACCAGCCAGATCCCTCTTTGCTGCAGATCCCTTAATACCCGCGCAAGATTGGTCACCTGAATAAACGGCAGGCGCTCAGCAGCACCACTGGAAATTTTGATTGCTGTCGGCGTTAACCCTGAGGCACGATCTTTGGGTGCAATCACGGCATGCGCTCCGGCCGCCTCCGCGGTACGCAGACATGCGCCCAGATTATGAGGATCCTGGACACCATCCAGAATCAACAAAAACGGTGTTTGCTGTAAATTATCCAGTATTGTGTCTAGATCCGTTTCATCCAACACAGCTAATGGATGACAGCGGGCAACACAGCCCTGATGACGACTTTCCGGCACCATATCATCCAGTTGATGACGTTGGGTTTTATGTAAACGAATCCCCTGATCGCCAGCCAGCTTGTAAATGGTCTCCACACGTTGATCATGGCGTTCGTCAGCCACCCAGATTTCGGCCACACGTGAAACAGGCGACTCAAGAGCCGCCTGTACCGCATGTAAACCAAAAATCAAATCCTGAGATGGTGCCTGATTTCTTTCTGATGTGCCTTTACGGCGTTTGGTAGGCTTCAGCTTCCTGTCCCTCAACAATAGGTTTAACAATAATTTCTACACGACGATTCAACTGTCGCCCGGCTTCGGTATCATTTGTGGCTCGCGGCTCAAGTTCACCACGGCCCATTGGTACCAGACGTTCTTTCAGCACACCTCGTGACGCAAAGTAGTTTGTTACCGATTGCGCCCGGCGTTCAGAAAGTTGCTGATTATAACTTTCTGAACCTTTGCTGTCGGTATGTCCAATGACATGAATTATCGTTTTCGGATAACGCTGCAACACATCAGCGACTTTATTCAGAGTCGGTTCAAAGGCAGGTTTGATGGCTGAGCTGTCAAAGTCAAAAGAGACTTCATTAGAAATATCAATTTTTAAGGATTCATCCTGCAATTGTTGAATTTGCAATTCATTGCGCGCCTGTTCATCGGCCAGCGCCTGATTCATTTCACGCTGCTGATTATCCATATATCGACCAACACCTGCACCTGCCAGAGTACCTACTGCGGCACCGGCAATAACACCACCAGCTCCATCATCAATCGCGTACCCGATTATTGATCCTGCAGCTGCGCCAATGGCAGCGCCACGCTTAGTTCGCATGTTAGGATCATCTGCGGCACAACCAGACATCATGATTGCGGTTGAGATTGCTGAGACTAATAAAACTTTTTTCATTGTTATGACTCCTCACTATTGCGTTGCATTCTAGACCCTACGTCATATGGTGACTATACTTGTTTTTAATCTTTACATACGAGAACCACTGCTCATGGACCGTGACTTTATTGCTGTCAGAATTGCCATCCTAACGGTTTCAGATACCCGGACTGAATCCGATGATGTATCAGGAAAAACCTTAAAAGACCGTTTGCTTGCTGCAGGCCATGAGCTGGCTGACAAAAAGATTGTTACAGATGATATTTATCAGATACGTTCTGTTATTTCGCAATGGATATGTGACGAAAAGGTGGACGTTATTATCACCACTGGTGGCACAGGACTAACGGGTAGAGATGGCACACCGGAAGCTGTCAGTGTTTTATTTGATAAAGAAATCACCGGTTTTGGTGAGCTGTTCCGGCAGATTTCCTATGACATTATTCGCACATCGACTGTGCAATCCAGAGCAATAGCCGGCGTGGCAAATGGCACGTTTATTTTTTGTCTGCCTGGTTCTTCAGGCGCTTGTAAAAACGCTTGGGATGATATTTTACAATACCAACTGGATGTTCGGCATCGTCCCTGCAATTTTGTTGAACTCATCCCACGATTGCGTGAGACATGATTCAACTGCAATTATTTTCTACCGCTGGTTGTCATTTATGCGAATTAGCGGTGGAGCAAGTTCATAACTTACCAGCTGCTGACAACATTCAATTGCAGATTATCGAAATTGGTGATGATGATCAGCTGGTAGAGCAATATGGCATCCGCATCCCGGTGATTAAATTTTCTGACGATAGTGAATTGAACTGGCCCTTCACACAGCAAGATATTCTGCAGAAAATTGCTGCTGCAGATCTGGAACTTTAAGTCGACTCACCGCTCTTAACTTTACTGTAAGTTAATCGCTCCGGAGTCACTTGATGAAAGCGTTAGTCTGGCCTCTTTTGGTTTTCTGGTCTGTTTCGACACCAATAATTGCCGCCGAATTTCCGGCTATCCCGGGCCAACGTTATGACGTGGGAGGTTACCAGTTACACATCAATTGCACTGGCTCAGGAAGTCCAACCGTTCTGGTGGATGTAGGGCTTGGCGATGATTCTACTGACTGGCTGCCAATTCAGCAGGCAATTTCTCAAAATTCCCGGATTTGTATATTTGATCGTGCCGGCTATGGCTGGAGTGATTTTGGTCCTGCGCCCAGAACCAGCAATAGAATTGCACAAGAACTGGAAATCTTATTAGAGGAAGCCGATATACCTGCTCCATATATTCTGGTTGGACATTCATTTGGTGGATACAATATTCGTATCTTTGCCGCTAACAATCCGGATATGGTTGCCGGCATGGTATTGGTTGACGCATCGCATGAAGATCAATACAACCAGTTTAAAATTAAACTGCCTAATAATTTCAATCGCCGCGGTACGATTATGATTTTGCCCAAATCGACTGACAGCATGGCGCATGCCAATAAGCCACCAATGTTACGTGAACGAGCATTTCATGCTGCCCGAGCAGAAATTTCTGCTCTCGAACAAAGCGCAGTTCAAGTTCAACAGAATTCTGCTATGCCTGTCGTGCCGCTGATTGTCATCAGTCGCGGTAAACCTGAATGGTATGGGGATCTGGTAATGCAGCAACGCGAAAAAACCTGGATTAATCTGCAGCAGGATCTCACGCATTTATCGCCCATCAGCCAACATATGTTTGCCCATCAGAGTGGTCATGCGATTCCCCATGAACAACCCGAAATCATCATTGAAGCCATAGAAAAGGTGCTGACCCAGGCGAACGCCCGCAATATCCTTTAAAAACAGTTATACTGAGCGCTTTTTTTAGCTGGATAACATGACTGTTCTTTACATTGATTCGGATGCTGCGTTAACACAATTTTGCTCGGAAATTCAGCACAGCAAATGGCTGGCCATTGACACGGAATTCCTTCGCGAAAAAACCTATTATCCCCAGTTGTGCCTGATCCAGATTGCCAATGACGATACCATTGCCTGTGTTGATCCCATCGCTATAAAAGATCTCACTCCTTTGCTGGATTTACTTTATCAACCGGATATAACACTGGTTTTTCATGCAGCCCGGCAGGATCTGGAACTGCTGTATCTGTTAAAAAATTCCCTTCCACCAAATCTGTTTGATACCCAGCTGGCCGCGACTATCCTGGGGGATGGCGATCAGATTGGTTATGGCAACCTGGTTAAACAACGTCTTGACGTCAGCCTTGATAAAGCCCATTCCAGAGCCGACTGGACACAGCGTCCATTAAGTCCTGAACAATTGGAATATGCAGCAGATGATGTACGTTATCTGCGCGAGCTTTATCATCAAATGTCTGCCGATCTGGAAAAACAACAGCGTACGGAATGGCTTAAAGAAGATTTTGCCGCCCTGTCCAATGCAGATAATTACGTTGCTGATCCTGAAACAATCTGGCGCAAAATTCGTGGCGCGGGTAAATTAAAAGGTGTTCAACTGGCCATATTACAGCAACTGGCAGCATGGCGTGAACAGCGCGCAATGGAGCGGGATCGCCCAAGGCGTTGGATTCTCAAAGATGAAGTGATGCTGGATCTGGCAAGATTTGCCCCTGAAAAACCGGAAAAACTCAGTCAAATCCGTGGGCTTGAAGCGCGTGATATTGAACGCAGTGGTCGAGCTATTATTGACGTTATCAGCAAAGCCAAACAAACTCCGCCCGAACAATGGCCAATATTGCTTAAACCTGAACCACTGAGCAATCAGCAGGAAGCTCTGATTGATGCATTGATGGCATTATTACGCAAATTCTGTGATGAGCAATCGATCACTCCAATTGCCGTGGCCAGCCGTAAAGACATTGAAAAGCTGGTACGTGGGGATAAAGATCTTACTTTATTAAATGGCTGGCGATATCAAATCGTTGGCCATCACCTGACTGATTTTATCAGTGGTCATCTGTCAGTTACTGCTGATGCACAACAGATTCATACAAAAGAGGTATAGCAACATGTCGGTACTTATCTGTGGCTCATTTGCCTACGACAATATTATGGTTTTTCCAGACCAATTTAAAAATCACATTCTGCCTGATAAAGTGCATATGTTGAATGTGGCGTTTCTTGTACCTGAATTACGCCGTGAATTTGGTGGTTGTGCCGGTAATATTGCTTTCAATATGAAACTGTTGGGTGATGAGCCAGTACCGATGGGAACAGTGGGCAGCGACTTCGCTACCTATGCGGCCTGGATGGATAAATTTTCGATTATCCGTCGTCATGTGCATGTTAAAGACGATCATTTCACTGCACAGGCTTATATCACTACCGATATTGATGATAATCAGATCACTGCTTTTCATCCCGGGGCAATGAACCTGGCTCATGAAACCAAAATCACCGAAGCGCAAAATATCAAGCTGGGCATTATCGCTCCAGATGGTCGTGATGGCATGATTCAACATGCCCAGCAATTTGCGGATGCCGGCATTCCATTTATTTTTGATCCGGGTCAGGGTTTACCGATGTTTGATGGTGAAGATCTGCTGCAATTTGCCAGACAGGCAACGTATATTGCTTTGAATGATTATGAAGCCCAGTTATTTGAAGATAGAACTGGTCTGCCACCCGAAGAAATAGCCAAACTTGTTGAAGCATTAATCATTACCCGTGGCGCTCAGGGCTCACACATCTACACAGAAGGTAAACGTATAGATATCCCATGTGCTAAAGCTGAAAAAGTTGTAGACCCAACTGGTTGTGGGGATGCTTATCGTGCAGGATTATTACACGGTATTTTGCATGGCAAGGATTGGGAAATGACTGGGCGTATCGCCTCGTTATTGGGCGCCATTAAAATTGAACAACATGGCACGCAGAATCATCAATTTACTAGTCAGAGTTTTGCTGAACGGTTTGAACAGAACTTTGGTATGCAATTAAGTTAAATACATTGTAGCTCTGAGACTGCAATCTGGCAGTTTCAGAGCAAATAATAGCTAAGCTGTAATATAAACGCGGCTAACACGCCAGCGATTACATCATCCAGCATAATGCCAAAACCACCATGTAATTTACGGTCGGCCCATGATATTGGCCATGGCTTCCAGATATCAAAGAATCTGAACAATACAAAGCCCAAAAGCATCCACTGCCAACCTGCTGGCGCGGCAATCATCGTCACCAGATAACCAACAATTTCATCCCATACCACAGCAGAAGGATCGTCCTTTTCAAGCCAATTTACTGCTTGCTGACAAATCCAGATCCCGGCGATAAAAGCAACTACCGTAATGAGTAAATAACTTAACAGCCCGACATCTTGTATCAACCAGTAGATGGGTAATGCGACTAATGTACCCATGGTGCCCGGTGCTTTGGGGGATAATCCCGAACCAAAGCCATAGGCCAGCAAACAGGCTGGTCTTTTGAGCAACTGTGAAAAAGTGACCTTATTATGCGAAGTGGTCATAGCCTGCCTTTATTTCTGAGAATGCCTGCCATTCACCTTGGGCATTCTGATAAAACATACCTACATCTTCAGTGATTTCACCAATCACTTGAATCATCTCAGGAAACTGTTGTTTAAGTTTCGCCACATTGCCCGCCGTCGCGGTAAAGCATAATTCGTAATCATCACCACCCGTCAAAGCCAGTTGCGTTGCCATTTCTGTGGGCAATTTTTTTAAGGCATCAGAAAATGGTAAAGCAGATATATCCAGCTTTGCCCCTTTTCCACTCGCATTAAGTATATGATTCAAATCAGCCAATAAACCATCTGAAATATCAATCGCCGCATGTGCTTTGCCGACCAGTTGCTGACCTATTTGATTACGCGGTGTCGGCATTTCCAACCGTTGTAATAGATATTCAAAATCTGTATCAGTTAACAATCCTGTTTCTAGTTGCCCCAATCTAAACTGCAGCCCTGCGGCGGCATCCCCCAGACATCCGGTTACACAAATCAAATCGGTTGATTCAGCAGCACTACGCTGCAATATATTTTGCTTGGCTACATGCCCATGCACCTGAATGGTAATGGTTAATGGACCACGGGTGGTATCCCCGCCCACCAGCTGGATTTGATATTTTTTAGCGATATATGCCAAGCCGGCTGAAAACTGTTTTAACCAGTCATCATTGATTTCAGGCAAGGTTAAGGCCAGAGTGAACCAGGCAGGTTGAGCACCCATAGCGGCCAGATCACTGAGATTGACAGCCAGAGCTTTGATACCCAGACGATACGGATCAACATCGGCAAAAAAATGTATGCCTTGTACCAAGGTATCAATTGAAACTGCCGTATAGGTATCCTGAGGATTGTTTAAAACGGCACAATCATCACCGATCCCCACAATCACATCTTCGCGATGAGTCGTTAACGCATGGAAATACTGCTGAATCAGTGAAAATTCGGGAGAAGGTTTCATTCAAAAAAAGCCCCGTCTGGATGATTTTATCTTTTCGGGGCAGTTAATCAATTCGCTTTTTTCTGAGCGCGAGCGGCTTTGGCAGCCTGATATTCTGGCTGGCGTAAACGGGCGCCCATTTTATCGAGAACCCCGTTAACGTATTTATGGCCCTGTTCACCCCCAAATGATTTGGCCAGTTCAACGGCTTCATTCAAGACCACGCGATACGGAATATCCGGACGGTGCATATATTCAAAAACGGCCAGACGTAATACTGAAATCTCAACAGGGTCAACAGTGGCTAAACTTCTGTCTACCGCATGGGTCAGTTCGGCATCAATGGTATCGATTTCTTTAGTAACACCTTCCACCAGAAGTTGAAAATAGTTTTTGTCGATTTTATTGGCGTATTCCGCCATGACAAAATCCATCGTGTCTTTTTCAGGAGCCTGATTATTGACCAAAGATTGATAAAGCGCTTGCACGGCAGCACGTCGAGCCTGAGTCCGGGGCAGTCCACCAGCCATTTACTTGGCAGCTCCGATTTGGCGCAACACGTTAACCATTTCAATCATGCCCATCGCTGCTTCAGCACCTTTATTACCGGCTTTAGTGCCAGCACGTTCAATCGCCTGTTCGATGGTATCAACAGTCAACACACCAAAAGCAATTGGAATATCCAATTGCAACGTCAGTTGGCCCAGCCCTTTTGAACATTCCCCAGCGACATATTCAAAATGCGGAGTACCACCACGAATCACCGCACCTAATGCAATGATTGCATCATACTTGCCTGTTTTACCCATACGTTGCACAGCCAGCGGGATTTCAACGGCTCCAGGAACGCGGGCAATTTCAATATCTTTTTCCGCAGCACCATGACGTAATAATGTATCTACTGCACCGGCAATCAGATTATCAACAATAAAATCATTGAAACGGCCTGCAACGATACCTACTCGTATGCCTTTTGCGGAAAAGTCACCTGAAAAGGTTTTGATATTGCTCATATTTCAGAAATGTCCAAAAGAAAAAAAAAGATATTGTACTGTGTTTAAAAATGAATGCCTAACAGTCAGTTACAGCCAGCGCTGTTTTTCAGCAGCCGTTTTATTGCCAGTATGCGGTAATCCATCGGCATCAGCTTCAACAACCGTCCATTGATAAGGCGTTTGATCAATTCGCACAGCCGTTAATTGCTCGCCCCAGACCGCGCCACTATCCAATGAAAACAGATTGTCATACTGACCGGTGCCCAGTTGTGACCAATGGCCAAAGACTATTTTGTCATTGACGCTGGCGCGATTGGGCATCATAAACCAAGGCTTCTGATCCTCTGGTTTATCCTTGGGCGCGCCTTTGAATTTCAGCGCCAGGCTGCCGTCTTCATTGCAGTATCGCAGACGTGTAAAACAATTGGTAATGAAGCGTAATCTATCCCAGCCGGTTAACTCAGCAGACCAGCGCTTGGGTTTGTTGCCATACATATGTTTAAAAAATTCACGCCAGTCGTCTGATTGAAGCACCGATTCGACTTCAGCGGCTCTTTCCAATGCCTCATCGATGCTCCACTCAGGAGGTAAGCCAGCATGCACCATTGAAAACTGTAATTCCCTATCATGATAAAACAAGGGTTGTTGGCGTAACCAGTTAATCAATTCATCACTGTCTTCAGCGGTCAAAACCGGTTCAATGGTATCCAGCCGATGAGTGAATTCATTATTTCCCGCAGCGTGGGCCAGCATATGCAAATCATGGTTGCCCAATACGACTTTTGCTGACTGCTCACCTAACTGTCGCACAAACCTGAGGGTGTCTAACGATTTTGGACCACGATTAACCAGGTCACCAGCTAACCAGATTTGATCCTGCTGCGGATCAAATCTCACAACCTCAAGTAATTTGATCAGCTCATCAAAACATCCCTGAACATCACCAATTGCATAGACAGCCATAGGATTAACGAATTAACGGCGACGGTATAACGGAACAGGTCTGAGCACTGTTGCCTGATAACTGTCACTGAAATCATCGAATGCCGCCAGGGCTTGCGTCAGATGGTCAGGGTTGGCCAGTTCAAAACTGTTGATACCGCATTGCGACATATAAAACAGCTGGTCGTATAGCACATCACCCTGGGCACGGATTTCACCTTTAAACTGGTACCTGTCACGCAACAGACGGGCGTAGGAATAGCAACGTCCATCAGTAAATGCTGGAAATAACAGTACAATCAGTTGAAAACGAGCCAAATCCGGCACAATTTCCTCAAGTGGGTCGTCGCCGGAAAGCCGAATGCCCAGACCACCTTCATGCTGGCTCAACGTTTCGTGCTGTTCCTGCCAACGGGTTATTGAAACCGTAATGTTGCCAGCAACCAATGCAGCTTCATCATCAAGATGCTGCCAATTGTCGTCAACGATCTCGCGATCTTTAATGATCTTCTGCATAAACACGCTCCTTGAAAGGATCTACGCCAACACGTCGTACCGTCGCGAGGAAGCTCTCATCTTCATGGCGCAGATCGATATAAGCATCCAATAAATGGGCAACAGTATCGACCACATCCGCTTTTGGAATCGCCCGGCCCAGACGCTCACCAAGTGACGCATCTGCTTCTGAACTTCCACCCAGAGTAAACTGATACCACTCTTCGCCTTTCTTATCGACGCCCAGAATACCTATATGCCCCACGCTTTGATGGGCACAGCCATTCATGCAGCCAGAAAACTTGATTTTGATATCACCCAGATCATGCAGATAATCCAAATCATCAAACCGTTGAGCAATCCCTTTGGATAACGGGATTGAAGTCGCATTGGCCAGACCACAATAATCCAGTCCTGGACAGCAGATAATATCGGTCAGAGTATTAATATTTGGTGTAGCCAAATCCTCTGCATTGAGGCGCAGCCATAAGGCATACAAATCCGCTTGTTTCACATCGGCAAACACCAGGTTTTGAGTGTGAGTGGAACGCACTTCACTAAAGCTGAATTCATCCGCTAAATCTGCTACTACTTCAAGTTGTTCGGAAGTAATATCACCTGGAGCCTGGCCCGGTTTTTTCAATGAAACATAGACCGCACTGTAACCTGGAACTTTATGGTCGGCAGTATTTTGTTTAACCCAAAGGGCAAATTCTTTATCTTGCGCGACTAAATCAGCAAAACTGCTATCAGAATCAGCCGCATCCCGTTCATAAGCCGGCTCAGTAAAATACTGTTTTACCCGTTCAATTTCTTTTGTATCCAGTTTTAACTGATCGCGAATATGTACCCACTCAGCCTCGACCAATTCGCGGATGTGGTTAATACCATGTTCCCGAACCGTGATCTTGATACGGGCTTTATATTTATTATCACGACGACCTAGGCGGTTATAAACACGCACTATGGCTTCGAGATATGACAATAGATCCTGTTTTTCCAGGAAAGGACGAATCTGTTCACCAATGATTGGTGTACGACCTAAACCACCGCCTACAAGGACTTCGAAGCCAACGTCGCCTTCGTGATTTTTTACCAGATGCAAACCGATATCATGCAACTTGGTTGCTGCACGATCTTCTTTTGAGCCTACAACAGCAATTTTAAATTTGCGCGGTAAATAAGCAAACTCAGGGTGGAAGGTAGACCATTGGCGAATCATCTCAGCCCATGGGCGTGGATCTTCTATTTCATTGGCATTCACCCCGGCGAGCTGATCCGAAGTGGTATTACGAATACAATTACCACTGCTTTGAATGGCATGCATCTGGACTGTCGCCAGCTCCGCCAGAATATCTGGCACATCTTCCAGTTTGGGCCAGTTCATTTGAAAATTCTGTCGTGTAGTGAAATGCACAAAGCCTTTATCATAACGGCGTGCAACTTCTGCAATTTTACGAACCTGACGGGATGACATCATGCCGTAAGGAACAGCGACTCGCAGCATCGGAGCATGGATTTGAATATACAAACCATTCATCAGGCGTAACGGACGGAATTGCTCTTCAGTCAATTCACCGGCAAGAAAACGACGGGTCTGATCGCGAAATTGAGCTACCCGCTGATCTATCATCGTTTGATCATACTTATCGTACTGATACATTTATGGTCTCTAAACGGTTTCAATGGACCGCACATTATAACGATGACGACATATAACAGGAAATTATAAATGGCTATATCGTTATTAATTGCCGCCCAAAAAGCCACTAAAGCTAACCAAGTCAGTCCATGATTCATCGACGATAACAATAGCTTGGGAGGATGAATATATCTGAAAACCGATACCTTCTGCGATAAAAGCTTCGCTTCCAGACCGGTCGGACTGATGGGGATTTGCCGACACCACAGATTTGAGATGTGCCATATTACGCAAAAAAACTTACTGCACTGTAAGCAACGCAACCAGATAAAATGGTTACGGCGAATATTGGGTGTCAATTGCACCTTTCTGCTAAACAACAGCCAGTAAACTATTGGATTGAGCTATTGGCGGAGCAAATCGATAATGTCTAAACCAAAGCGTATGCAACAACGAGTGTGGATCATATTTGGCTTTGCCATTCTGATCTTTATGGGCAGTTTTTATGAGCCCGCACCGCAGAATAATCCCCCCGCAACGGCCAGTAATATTGAACAGCTCATTGAACAACGGCAAAGTGATGTTCAAATTGAGGTGTCGGGTACAGTCACCCGGCTACTTTCCGACGACAACGACGGTAGTCGACATCAACGTTTTATTATTGAATTAGCCAGCGGACAAACCCTGTTAATTGTTCACAATATCGATTTGGCACCCAGAATTGACGATATCAGAGAAGGTGATGAAGTCCGTGTTTACGGTGAATATATCTGGAATGATAAGGGCGGCTTAATTCACTGGACCCATCATGATCCGGCCAACCGTCATCCGCATGGCTGGATAAGACATCAGGACAGGCTCTATCAGTAAGGCTATGGAAAACAATCAAATTCTGGAACTAGCCACCAGCTTTCCACCAATTATTGGCACAACACCGAAAATCCTTATTCTCGGTTCCATGCCAGGGCTGGAATCATTAAAACAGCAGCGTTATTACGCCCATCCACGCAATGCGTTCTGGCCAATCATTACGTCGCTTTATGGTCACTCGGAGAAGTTAGACTATTCACAACGCTGTGAGTTATTAAAACAGCAGCAGATTGCTGTGTGGGATGTGTTGAAAAGTTGTTATCGACCGGGGAGCCTGGATCAAAATATTGAAACGCAGTCAATGATTGCTAATGATTTTGTGGCTTTTCTGCAGCTTCATCCATCAGTAACACAAATCTTTTTTAATGGTGGTAAAGCAGAACAGGTCTTCAAACGCTATGTGGCAAAACAACTGGAAGCTGCGAGAATTTCACCGTTATTCCACAGGCTACCCTCCACCAGTCCTGCCCATGCCGCTATGAACTATGAAACAAAACAACGGATTTGGCATCAGGCCTTATCAGGGGCTATTACCCCTTCATAGCCGCCAACAGTGGTGGATATGAAAGATCAGCAAGCCCTAGCGCCACCAATCGGATGATACTGTTGCTAAAGATTCAAAACTTGGCCTGGCAAAATAAAATCCCTGGAATAGTTCAATTCCCATCTCTTGCAAAACGTGCAGTTCATCTGCAGATTCGATACCTTCCGCAATCACGGTAATATCTAAATCATCGCAAACCGCAATAATACCGCGAGTAATGGTCTGCCGGACTTTATCGTTATGAATATTGCGCACCAGGGCCATATCCAGCTTCACCAGATCGGTCTGCATATCTGCCAGCAGGTTCAAACCTGCATAACCGGCGCCAAAATCATCTATCGCCGTGATAAAGCCCTGTTGCTGATAAGACTGGATAATATCCTGCAGATGAGCGTGATCATTTATCTGCTCACCTTCAGTTACTTCAAAAATAATCTGTTCGATGGGAAAATTGTAAATTTCAGCTGCTTCCAGCGTTGTCCTTATACACAGTTCGGGTTTATAAACCGCATTGGGCATAAAGTTGATGCTGAGTTTGCTCTGAATATTGAGCTCTGCTGCAAGTTTGATGGCTTTGACCCGACAGGCCTGGTCAAAACGATAGCGATTATCTTGATTAACGTTCTCAAAAACCTGACCGGCCCCCTGTCCTTCCAAGCCTCGAACAAGAGCCTCCTGTGCATAAACCGTTTGGCTGGTTGTATTGACTATCGGCTGGAATGCCATCGAAAAATCGAAGCCCAATAAACCACTGTTTAAACACTCACCACAACCTATCTTTCGAAAATCTGCTTGTTCTTTCATTATTCACCAATCCCGGTTCCGCAGAATGTAACCTAAATCACTGACTGCTACTCAAACCGGTTCACATTATTCGCAAAAAATTTACAAAGTAACTTTAACAATCCTGTACAAGATTGCAAAAATGAAGGAAGGCTTCAATAACATAAAGCAAACCGCATCCATGTAACGGAAAAATTTAACGGGATTTGAATGATTCAAAAGCGGGAGTTTTAGTAATTGTTGCAGAACAATTGATCATAAAATCAGGCCGCAAGCACGGCCTGATTTATTTGGATTTTACTTCAGCAGATCACTGATATCTTTGGCATCCCAATGCGGGAAGTGCTTACGGATTAAGGCGTTCAATTCAACCTCGAATGCAGTGATATCAGTTGAAGTTGCAGTATCATTGGTGATGCCGCTAATGGCTTCAGTAATCATGCCAGCGCCAATCGTAACATTAGTCAGACGATCAATAATAATAAATGCACCGGTGGTACGATTACGTTTATATGCATCAAACACAACAGGTTTATTTAATGAAAATTCACATAAACCGATTTCATTGAGTTTCAGCTCAGTCACAACATTATGCGCCAGCGTATTTACATCAATCTGATGATCAATTTGTGTCATGACACCTGTACTGTCAGAAACGCCGACCTTGATGTTAAATTGTTTATTAGCCACCAGTGGTTGCTCTGTCATCCATACAACCATGGCTTTAAAACGACTGGATACATGTGGCTGATGATCACGATGCACAATCATATCGCCACGACTGACATCCACTTCATCCTGCAGGGTAACGGTAATTGATTCACCCGGTACGGCATGATCCAGTTCACCGTCGTAAGTGACCAATGCTTTTACTTTGCTTTCTCTACCCGAAGGCAATACTGTGATTTCATCTCCCGGCTTAAGGATACCGGCTGATAAAGTGCCACAGTAGCCACGGAAATTCAGATTCGGTCGGTTGACATATTGCACCGGGAAACGCGCGTCTTCGGTATTGGCATCTTTCCCAATCTCGATATTTTCCAGCAGCTCCATCATGGTGCTGCCCTGATACCAAGACATGTTTTCACTTCTGTTTACTACATTATCACCGTTCAAGGCAGACATCGGTACAAAGTGAATATCTTCAATTTCCAGTTCACGGGCAAATTCGCTATACGCTTTGCGAATATCGTTAAACACCTGTTCGCTGAAATCCATCAAATCCATTTTATTAATGGCCACGATGATATGTTTAATACCCAACAATGAAGCAATAAAACTGTGGCGGCGGGTCTGCGTCTGCATACCATAACGGGCATCAATCAGAATAACCGCCAACTGACAGGTTGACGCACCGGTGGCCATATTACGGGTATATTGTTCATGCCCTGGTGTATCGGCAATGATAAATTTACGTTTGGTCGTAGAGAAATAACGATACGCTACGTCAATGGTAATACCCTGCTCACGTTCGGCCTGTAAACCATCTACCAATAAAGCCAGATCAACCTGATTTCCTGTGGTTCCGGATTTGACACTGTCACGTGTCACTGCTTCCAGCTGATCTTCATAAATCATTTTGGAATCGTGCAACAATCGCCCAATCAGCGTGCTTTTACCGTCATCCACATTACCGCAGGTCAAAAAACGCAGCAGTTCCTTGTTTTCGTGTTGTTTGAGATAGGCTTCGATATCGGTCGCAATCAGCGCATCAGTTTCATATGTCATGTTGAGTGCCTGGTTTAATTATCTTTACGGGTCAAGATGCCAATCAATTTGAGCATCGTATTCAATTCTATTTATTGGTTAGAAAGGAACTTAATAATCCTTTCACCAACAAAATCAGAAATAACCTTCCTGTTTCTTTTTCTCCATCGAGCCGGCTTCATCATGATCGATGGCCCGTCCTTGACGTTCAGAAGTTGTTGTCAGTAGCATTTCCTGAATGATTTCTGGCAAGGTATCGGCATCGGATTTCACCGCACCGGTCAGTGGATAACAGCCCAGTGTGCGGAAACGGACTTTTTCCATCCGGATTTTTTCACCTTCCGGGATACGCATACGGTCATCATCGACCATGATGGTCAGGCCATTGTAATTGACCACTGGACGCTCGGCGGCGTAATACAGCGGTACAATCGGTATCTGTTCCAGATAGATGTATTGCCAGATATCCAGCTCTGTCCAGTTCGACAGCGGGAAAACACGAATGCTTTCACCTTTATTAACTCTGCTGTTGTAAATGTTCCATAGCTCAGGGCGTTGTGCTTTAGGATCCCAGCGATGGTTTTTATCGCGAAATGAATATACACGCTCTTTGGCACGAGACTTTTCTTCATCTCGTCGAGCACCACCAAAAGCCGCATCAAAGCCATGTTTACTCAGCGCCTGTTTCAAAGCATCCGTTTTCATGATGTCTGTATAGCGAGGATGGTCGAATGGGTTGATACCCGCTTCAACACCTTCCTGATTGGTATGTACGATAAGGTCCAATCCCAGCTCTTTTGCGCGCTGATCACGGAACCTGACCATTTCCTGAAACTTCCAGGTGGTATCAATATGCATCAACGGAAATGGCGGCTTGCCTGGATAAAATGCTTTCATGGCCAGATGCAGCATGACAGCAGAATCCTTACCAATTGAATATAGCATGACCGGATTTTCAAACTCAGCGGCCACTTCACGCATAATATGAATACTTTCGGCTTCGAGCTGTTTTAAGTGTGTCAGTTGTTTTTCAGTCATAATTTTTCTCTGTTACTTAGCCTTTACGTGTAAGCCACATTCTTTGGTTTCAGGATTTTCCCACCACCAGCGACCAGCCCGGATATCTTCGCCTGGGGTAATCGCTCTGGTACATGGCGCACAGCCAATACTGGCATATCCCTGATTATGTAATTCATTAAATGGAACATCAAAAGCGCGGATATATTTCCATACTTCGCCATTTGACCAGTCCGTCAGTGGACTGAATTTCTGTAACTCATGGTCTGCATCCCATTCAGATACCGGTAACTCATTTCGAGTAACCGACTGTGAGCGACGCATTCCCGTCAGCCAGGCCTTTTTACCAGCCAAAGCACGATTTAACGGTGCAACTTTGCGTATTCCACAGCATTGTTTTCGCAGGTCGACACTGTCATAAAATGCGTTTGGTCCATTATGTGTCACAAACTGTTCAATACTCAGGGTATCGGGATAATAAACCTCAACCTCAAGCTGATAGTGCTTTTTAGCCTGCTGCATTAAATCATAGGTTTCTTTGGGCAGTCGACCTGTATCCAAAGTGAAGATGCCGATTTGCGGTGCAAATTTGGCAATCAAATCCATTAACACCATATCTTCAGCGCCATAACTGGTCGCCAAGACTGCAGGGCTATAATCAGCCTCAATCTGCTCCAGCAACTGTTTTACAGCATCAATTTTCAGTTGAAGCTTTTCATTAATTTCTGTCATTTTGAATTACTTTTTCATTCGTTTAGTTTGTTAAAGCAAACATTTGATCCCAACCATTAATAAAATGATTGCCAGCAACGGCCGTAAAATCTTATCTGAGATTCTCACCCCCAGATGTGAGCCAATATAAATGCCTGGTAACGATCCCATCAGCAAATAAGATAATAATGACCAATCTACCGTGCCCACTGCAGAATGGCCTAATCCGGCCACTGCCGTTAAAGGAACAGCATGTGCGATATCGGTTGCCACAATTTCGACACCACGCATCTTCGGATAAAGAAATAATAAAACAACCGCTCCCAATGCGCCGGCCCCTACCGAAGATAATGTCACCATCACCCCTAACAAAGCACCGATAATGACGGTTGCCGGCGCCTTCAAGGCTTCATCCTGTCGTAAACGATATAGATAATTCACTAAAGGATGCCCCTGACGTGCTTTCATTATCCCGGCCAGCCAGTTTTTCAGCAGTAATGCACTAGACGTTAAAATCAAAGCGATGCCCAGAGCAACCGTTATCAGATCATTGTGCTTACCTTCATGAACACCGGTTGCACTGAGAAACCATAAAGTCAGCAAGGTAGCTGGTAGACTCCCTGCAGCAAGCCGCCAGACCACACGCCAATGCACCACGCCATGACGCCAATAAGCCCAGATACCACCTGCTTTAGTTACTGCCGCAAACAATAAATCTGTCCCTACAGCGATTGCAGGTTGGATACCATACCCAAAAATCAGAATTGGGGTCATCAACGATCCGCCACCAACGCCTGTCATCCCGACCATAATGCCTACGCCCAGGCCTGCCAGCAAATAACCCCATTCCATTAATAAATTGACCTTTACCCTGCTTAGTTTGCAGCAAGTTTACCAGTTGGCAATATTCAATCAATGAATATTATTTTCTATCTATATAACTTATGAGAATATAAAGAAATCCTTGCCATTTGAACTGAGAGCCAATCTTTAACATAGCCTTAACCTAAATTGACTGACACTGCTAATTGTTCACATTTCTTTCACGGTGTATAGACGAAGCTCTAACTCCAACTCCACTCTGGGATGAGAGGCTGAAGATGACAACTTATAGAATCTTGTTAGTTATGACAGCAGCATGTTCTGCATTGATAACATCTTTTTTTATTAATCCTGCCGATTCAAACCGGGTGTTTGAGCCTGCACAGATTATTTTTCCACCGGCTTCGATTCAAGCGCCGGAAACCTCTGATAATGAGGTTATAGAAAATGCAGATCCACTCACTTTGGCCATAAAAGTGTGTTTTCAAGATAAATGTGAATACCTGGCACAGTCTGAGATGCAAAATATTTTAACCCGGGAAGGTGAATCTATGGCTGAAAGCGAACAGTATCAAACAACTGTGCCTTTCCAGCTTCCTCAGCAAGGTGTTCCAATCATTGAAATGTAAAACGTAACGCACCATAACTGGTCTTTTATCACTAAAAACTTATATATTTACTCTTACTAATAATAATTACGGATATAGCGGATGAAGTTGCAACAATTGAAATATGTTCGCGAAGTGGCTCGTCGTGGCCTCAGTATCTCTGCAGCGGCTCAGGCACTGCATGCTTCTCAGCCAGGTGTAAGTAACCAGATTCAGTTACTGGAAGATGAGCTGGGGCTGCTAATCTTCGAACGACATGGGAAACGTTTATCGGCTATCACACCGCTGGGAGAATCCGTTATTGCCATGGCTGAGCGGGTGTTACAGGAAGTAGACAATTTACGTGAACAGGCGGCTGACAGTCGTCATGAGAAAAAAGGCACACTTTCAATCGGCACCACACACACTCAGGCACGTTATGCTCTGCCAAAAGCTATCAAGGCCTTTTCAGAACAATATCCCGACGTGCACTTAAATATGGTGCAAGGTACTCCACCTGAAGTTGCTGAAATGGCGGCCACCGGTAAAGTGGACCTGGCGATAGCAACCGAGGGATTATCAAAATTTGATAATCTGGCGATTTTGCCCTGCTACGAATGGAATCGTACCGTGATTACGCCACCGGGGCATCCGCTTTTGAATGAAAAAAAACTCACTCTTGAGGCTATTTCACAATATCCAATACTGACCTACGTAATGGGCTTTACCGGTCGCGCGCAACAGGATCAGTCTTTTATTGAACGTGGTCTTAAACCTAACGTTATTTTTACCGCCACTGATGCTGATGTAATTAAAACCTATGTTGAATTGGGCCTTGGTATTGGCATTATAGCCAGCATGGCATTTGATCCAGTAAAAGATGCTCCTTTACAGGCATTGGATGCCAGTGGTTTATTTAAACCAAGTACGACCCACATGGGAATTCGTAAAGGCAGTTATCTTCGCGGTTACAGTTATGCTTTTATTGAGTTTTTTGCTCCCCATCTGCAACGCTCAACTATTCAGAACGCGATCGCTTTGTGAATTTTTCCCTTTAGCATTTCGGAAGGTGATGGTAGTTTAATTGGGCTAAATGTTGGCATTACAAATGAAATATAAGAAGGAAATATGATGAAAGCTGTATTGAAAGTTCTGGTAACAGGCTTATTCCTGTTACCTGCGCTGGTATTTGCTCATGGCGCTTCACGTCTGCAAGTTGAAGAAACGGTGTTGATTAATGCTGATGCTGAAACGGTGTGGAACATGGTTAAAGATTTCGACAGCCTGCATAAATGGCACCCAGCCATTATTTCTACTAAAGCAGAAGGTGGGAATGAACCTGGCGCGACACGCGTTTTAACCCTTAAAAATGATTCAACCATCACTGAAACGTTGAAAAAGTTTGACGAAGAATCCATGAGCTTTATGTATCAGATTGATGAAATGAGTTCGGTTGGACAGGTTGATATTGAAGGCGAAATGCATGATATCCCTGCAGTGCCTGTCAGTAAGTATAAAGCCTGGTTAACTGTAGAAGCTGAAGGCGACCAAACCAAGGTCACCTGGTTGGCCAAATTTTTCCGTGGCTATACCGGCAAACATCATGAGCCTAAAGAATTAAATGACGAAACGGCTACCAATGCTATTGAAGGTATTTTCCGTTCAGGCCTAGACACTTTAAAAGCCAAAATTGAAAATTAAGTCAGTAGTAACTTGAACTTTAAGGCGTCTTCGGACGCCTTTTTTTGTATCATCTGAACAATCAAAGATGGGAAAACATCACTTTTTTCTGTATATTTCACCTACTTGCTAATACAAGCCTCGGGGTGGTCGAAAGGCCTGAGATTCACCAGTTGGTGAAGACCCGATGAACCTGATCCAGATAATACTGGCGTAGGGACAGGCGGCAAACCCTTCTTGCTAGATCAATGCAAATGGCGTGATCCCCTGTTCTTTTTAAGAATTTAAAAAGGATAGTCATGAAACTCACCCTGCTTTCCATCGCAGTCACCAGCGCATTATTTTCTCCCGGCGCAGTTGCACAAACCGAGACCGATAGCACTGATTTACCGTCCATGCTGGTCAGTGCAGATTTTCGTCCTGCAGAAGCCCAGGATATTCCCGTCAGTCTGACAACATTCGATGAGGAAATCATTGAATCACGTGGTGCCCAGCACATTGAAGATGTTCTCAATCTTGCACCCAATGTAAATCTTTCCAGCGGCGCTTCCCGTGGTCAGTTTTTTCAGATCCGTGGTATTGGTGAACGCAGTGAGTTTCTTGCTCCCCTAAACCCATCGGTAGGACTTTATATTGATGGTATCGATTTTAGTCGCAGTGGCGGCGCAGCCACACTATTTGATATTGAGAAAGTAGAAGTATTACGTGGACCTCAGGGTACGTTGTATGGAGCCAATGCATTAGCCGGTGTTATCAATATGCAAAGCAAACAGGCCACCAATGATCTGGATATGAATTTTCAGTCAACCGTAGGCAATTACGATACCCGAAGTGTCGGTGTAGCAGTAGGCGGTCCATTAATTAAAGACACTTTACTGGGGCGAATAGCTGTGCATACCCATCGTTCAGATGGCTACATGGATAATGATTTTCTAGGTCGTGACAATACGCAAAATCAGGATGAAATGACTGCCCGCGGACATTTGAAATGGCTGGTCAATAATGACCTGACCATTGATCTGAATTTGCTGCATTTAAATATCGACAATGGTTACGACGCATTCACGCTTGATAACAGCCGTAACAGTCTTTCAGATGAGCCTGGCAATGACAAACAGCATACCAATGCATTTGCACTCAAATCCGACTGGCGAGCAAGCAGTAAAGTGCAATTACAATCTACTTTGACCTATTCCAAATCTGATTTGGAATATAGCTATGATGATGACTGGTCGTATAAAGGTCAGTTTGATCCCAGTTTATTTCCTTACAGTGGTTTTGATCAGTACAAACGCGAACGGGAAAACTACTCTATAGAATTCAGAGCCCTTTCCAATGAAGAGGGTCGTATTTTTGCTGATACAACTGATTGGTCAGTAGGTATTTATCTGGCCGATCAACGCCAAGATCTCAAGCGCAAATACTTCGATAACGATACACCTGATGTCTACCCTCTAAATAACACTTATGAAACATCTAACAGTGCCATTTTTGGGCAATTAGATACCGCTTTAACGGAAAAACTGACCCTGATAACTGGCTTACGTGCTGAACATTGGGACGCTGATTATGACGATTCGCAAGGATTGGATCTGGATGACAGCGATGTGTTATTCGGGGGGAAAGTCGGTTTGAATTATCAGTTCCGTCCACAACACCTTTTATACACATCATTATCCCGTGGCTACAAAGCTGGGGGGGTTAACACGGAAGCAGATCTGGCGCCAGGCTTACGCAAATTCAATAATGAATATTTATGGAACCTTGAAGCCGGTATGAAATCACTATGGCTGAATGGAAGCTTGGTGACCGATATCACGGCATTTTATGGTTTGCGAAAAGATGCCCAGGTAAAAACCTCTGTAGGTGTGCCACGCGACAGTGGTGGTACCCGTTTTATTGATTATCAGGATAATGCAGCGAAAGGCCGCAATATGGGGATTGAAGCAAGTGTTGATTGGTTGATCAATGAACGCTTAAGAACCTTTGCGGCAGTAGGTCTGTTGCATGCGACATTTGACGAATATGACAACCCTGAACTGGATGAGTCTGGATTAAATATTCAGGGCAGGAGGCAAGCTCATGCTCCTGCCTACACATTTAGTATTGGCAGTGAAGTCTATCTGACCCCACAATGGAATCTTCGCGCCAATGTTGAGGGCAAGGATGAGTTCTATTACTCCAACAGCCATAATGCGAAATCCAGTTCTTACGCCATTACCAATGCAAGTTTGCAGTACCAGCAGCAAAACTGGACATTTACCCTGTGGGGTCGCAATCTGTTTGATAAAGACTATTACACTCGCGGCTTTTTCTTTGGTATCGATCCATCAGCTGGCTATGAAGATCGAGTTTATACCCAATATGCTGATCCCCGTACTTTCGGTATGACTGTATCTTACGACTACTAATTTAACTGAGGTGCTTTAGTGCCCCTCCTTTCTTAAGGAAACTATCATGCGAATTTCTGTAGATATCAGCCTTTATCCGCTGACAGAGCAATTTGTTAAACCAATTCTGGCGTTTATTGCCAAGTTGGAAAACAATCCAAAATTGATCGTGCACCGTAATACATTGAGCACGCAGATTTTTGGCGAGTATCGTGATGTGATGGATGCGATGGACAGTGAAATTGAAGCGGTGTTTGCCCAGATGCCGCATAGCGTTTTTGTATTAAAACTGATCGGTAACGATCGTCATCAAGTCAAAGACTAATGTCTGAATCAGGCTGGTGGAATATTACGCTAGCTGGGCTGGCGTCAATGAGTGGCTGGGAAGTATTTGCCGCTCTGCTGGGAATTGGCTATATCCTGTTTGCTGCCCGAGAATCACAATGGTGCTGGCCATTAGCGTTTATCAGTACCATTATTTACACCATCCTGTTTTGGGAAAACCAGTTGCCAATGCAGGCCCTGCTAAACCTGTATTACATTGGTATGGCGATCTATGGCTTTATTCTCTGGCATCGTCATGAAAATCAGACCGCAGAACTGAATATTCACAGCTGGCCATGGCAATATCATCTGATCTTTATTGCCACTGGTGGATTTCTCAGTTTAGTGTTTGGCTATTACCTATCGGCTCATGCTACTCAATATCCCTATCTGGATGCATTTGTGATGGTGTTTTCGGTGATGAATACGTTATTGATGGCACGTAAAGTATTGGAAAACTGGTTATATTGGCAAGTTATCAACAGCTCAGCCATTGTGCTTTATGCATTAACCGGCTTTTACGCCACTATCGTGATGTTCAGTATTTATCTGTTTCTCGCTATGGCGGGGTATTTCAAATGGCGTAAGTTATTAGCAGCCCAACACCAGACTCGAACGGCTTAACTAAACCGTTCGGGATGGTTGAGCCAGGAATTCAAATCTGTCTCACCTAAAACATTCATCAAAAATAGTAATAATCGATAAGGCAACCGAACATTCGTCAGATCTGGGATGACCTGATAATTCTGATATTCAGCAGCAAACTGTTCTGCCTGTGATTGATCCAGCAAATATTCGAGCAAAACAAATTCTAACGTTCTTGGACCATAGACAATCGCATCCAGATCAACCAGTGCAGAAAGCTTATCTTGCTGCATCAAAAACTGATCCCACCGTAAATCGGGCATGATGGGCACAAATGTGTTTTCACATAGTAGTTCGGCCTGCTTCAAGGCCTGTTGTAAAACAGTTTGTTCAATTGAATCAGATTGTTGCTGCAAGGTTATTTTCAGACGCCGCGGCCAATCTTCTGCTGTATATTCTGGCTGTTGCAGACTCCCCCATCGTGGATGCTGCTGCTGATGCATCAAACCGATATGGTTAGCCAATGATTTAATCGTCAACGCTGTTACGGAAGATGGATCCACATCTTCACCAGGTAACCAACGAGCCAGCACGAATTCCGCTGCCATCGAATTAATCAGTGACGGGATGACCAAAGGACTAATAGTGGAAATACGTTGATAAACTTCTGCAATATTCCCCAATGATGTCGGAAAATTGATGGCAAACAGGCTATTCATTTTTTGCCAGAAAGCCGACTGCTCGATATTGGCATGATCACACAGCTTCAAAACCATCGGTCCATCGACGGTTTCACAAAACCAGAGTTGATGACTACTATCGCTAAACTGGGCAGGTATTCTACTTGGCGGCTTTTGCAGGTCCGGCAAGGCTTTTTGCTGCTGTTGTGAAAGCGATGGGTAGTTTACCAAGGCAACACTTCACCATTCATATGCCAGAAAGTACCGCTATTATCAATATTCAACTCTGCCATCCGATCCAGCAAGCCTTTTGCTGATTCATCCGCATCAATCAGACCACCATGTCCGGTCATATCAGTTCTGACCCAGCCCGGATGCAATATAGCCACCGCAATACCTTTGGGTTTCAAATCAATAGATAACGATTTGCCTGCAGCATTAACAGCAGCTTTGGACATGCGATACGCATAACTACCACCGGAGTCATTATCGGCGATAGATCCCATACGGCTGGTAATTATGCCTACCTTGCTACCCTGGGACATATGCTCAACTAACGCCTGAGTGGTTAACAAAGGACCAAGACTGTTGACTTCAAACATGCTTTTAAAACTATCAATGGCATTGGAGTCGATATCATTAAGCCCGAGACCTGCCGCGATACCGGCATTGTTAATCAACCAGTCGATCTTACGATCGCCAAGTTTTTCGGAAAGCGCTTTAAGACTTATAGGGTCGCTGACTTCTACATCTTCAATAATCTCTACATCCAGTTCAGCTAAAGCTGGAGAGCGATGGCGACAGGTCGCAATCACATCAAAGCCACGTTCTTTTAATTGCCGGCATAACTCAAACCCGATACCTCGGTTGCTACCGGTGACAAGTGCGGTTTGTGACATATCCTGCTCCTTAATTATGCTTATGAAGGTTTTTCATTGTAGTCGTTGAGGGTGACAACACAACGCCTGCTTCGGTGACAATAGCGTTTATCAGCTCTGCCGGTGTGACATCAAAGGCCGGATTCGACACCTTCACCCCATCCGGCGCAATTTGCTGGTTGGCAATATGAGTCACTTCCCTTGATGGCCGTTGCTCGATTTCGATTTGTTTTCCGGTTTCAATTTGCCAATCAATAGTTGATAACGGTGCGACTACCATAAATTTTACCTGGTGGTATTTTGCTAATACGGCTAATGAGTATGTACCGATTTTATTCGCCACATCCCCATTGGCAGCAATTCGATCTGCACCAACAATAACCCAATGGATATTACCAGAAGCCATTAATGAAGCCGCAGTGTCATCTGCCTGCAAAGTCGCGGGAATTTTGCCCTGCATTAATTCCCAGGCAGTTAAGCGCGCACCTTGCAACCAAGGACGAGTTTCATCCACATAGACGTGTTTTATTTTGCCATCTGAATACCCCTGACTTATTACACCTAATGCAGTCCCCACTCCGCCAGTCGCCAATGCACCAGCATTACAATGGGTTAATACCATACTGTCGGGAGCAATCAAATCCGCTCCCAGTTTCCCCATGGTTTGGTTGGCCGCAATATCCTGCTGATGAATGCGGAGAGCGGCTTCCAATAAGGCAGTTTCTGGAGAATAGGTTTCGGGCAAGTTGAGATAAATCGCTGTCATTTGTTCGATTGCCCATGACAGATTTACCGCTGTAGGACGCGATGCTGCGAGTTTGGCCAGAGGCTCATACATTGCCTGCTTCCAGTATACACCCCCCTTATTCCAAGCATCCCGGGCAGCTAAAACCACGGCATAAGCTGCTGTTATGCCAATTGCCGGTGCGCCTCTCACCACCATTTCACGTATAGCATCACTCACCTCACTTGCATGTTCGTATTTTAGCCAGAGTTGCTGTGTTGGAAGTAAACGCTGATCCAGCAAATGCAGCTGTTGGTCTTGCCATTTGATGGGTTGAATCATTTCACTGGTGCTTTGCACTGTGTTCTCCTGCCGATGGCGGTTATAATCGAACGCTATGAAAAACGTCGATCTGATCATTAATGCCCGCTGGTGTCTGCCGATGACGGCAGAACAACTCATTCTCGAAAATCATTCTATTGTTATCAATGAGGGCAATATTGTAGCGCTATTACCGCAAAATCAGGCGGAACAGCTTTATCAAGCTACTCAGACACAAGATATGGCTGAACATTGCGTGATGCCGGGATTAATTAACAATCATGGCCATACCGCTATGACATTATTCCGCGGTTTAGCTGATGATCTACCTCTGATGACCTGGCTAAATAATCATATCTGGCCCGCTGAGCAACAATTTGTTGGTGATGCTTTTGTAGAATCCGGTTCTGCTCTGGCTATCGCCGAAATGATTCGTGGTGGTACCACCTGTTTCAGTGATATGTACTTCTTTCCCGAAGCAACTGCCCGGGTGGTTGATAGCAGCGGTATCCGTGCCAGCCTCGGAATGGTTGTTCTTGAGTTTCCCACAAACTGGGCAAAAGATGTAAATGAGTACTTACATAAAGGCCAGGCCCTACATGATAAGTATCGGCACCATCCGCGTATAACCACCAACTATGCACCACATGCCCCTTACACGGTTTCAGACCAAACCCTGCAAGCCATTATCATTAATGCCGAAGAACTGGATTTGCCAATCCAGATGCATATTCATGAGACCGCTGCTGAGGTATCAGACAGTGTGGCCCAGTATGGTAAACGTCCATTGGCAAGGTTAAAAGATTTAGGCCTGCTTTCCCCACGTTTGATTGCGGTACATATGACGCAGTTGACGGAAGAAGAAATGGACTGGTGCGCCGAAGCGGGTGTTCACATTGTGCATTGTCCAGAATCTAATATGAAACTTGCCAGTGGATTTTCTCCAATCGCCGAGCTCATCAAGCGTGGTGTCAATGTCAGCATCGGTACTGATGGCGCGGCATCTAATAACGATCTGGATATGTTTGCCGAAATGCGTCAGGCCGCGATGTTAGCAAAAGGTGTGGCAGGTGATCCCAGTGTGGTGCCTGCATATCAGGCATTACAGATGGCCACCATTAATGCTGCTAAATCCCTTGGCATTGATTCCGTCACCGGTTCACTTGAAATAGGTAAAGCCGCTGATATTATCGCTATCGATCTCAGCGACATAGAAACACAACCTTTTTATGATCTACCGTCACAATTGGTTTATGCCACTGGGCGCGATAAAGTTTCTGATGTCTGGGTAGCTGGAAAACAATTATTAAAACAACGCCAGCTCACCACATTAAATGCACAACATGTCTCTGCCCAGGCCCAACAATGGGCAAAAAAAATAAGGTCTGTCTCATGACAAAACATAACGTCGATCCAGCAGAAGTCGCTAAATTCGATGCACTGGCATCGAGCTGGTGGGATCCGGAAGGACAATCCAAACCGCTGCATGAAATTAATCCGCTGCGGCTCGCGTTTATTAATGAAAGAGCTCAGTTGAAGAATACCAAGGCAGTAGATGTAGGTTGTGGCGGTGGTATTCTCACTGAAGCCTTGGTCAAAAGCGGTGCTGAAACTTTTGGCATTGATATGGGCGAAATGCCACTCAATGTCGCTAAACTGCATGCGCTGGAAGCTGGCCTGAAAATCAAATACGAACTGACGACCGCTGAAGCCATGGCGGAAAAACATCCGGATGAATTTGATGTCGTAACCTGTATGGAAATGCTGGAACATGTGCCCGATCCACAGGCGATTATTAATGCCTGTGCGACAATGGCAAAACCGGGTGGTGATGTGTTTTTCTCCACCTTGAATCGCAATCCAAAAGCCTATCTATTAGCGATTGTCGGTGCTGAATATATTGCCAAAATGCTGCCCAAAGGCACCCACGATTACGCACGTTTTATTCGACCGGCGGAACTGGCACGTTGTTGTCGCGAGGCTGGTTTGCATGTATATGACATCACCGGTATCAGCTACAATCCGCTGACACGTCGTTATAAACTCAGCAGAGATGTTGATGTTAATTATCTTGTACATTGTCGACGGATCTGATGTTTATTTCTCCCTTTAATGTCGTGCTGTTTGATTTGGATGGCACATTGGTCGATACGGCACCTGATCTGGGCTATGCATTAAATACCTTATTAGAACAAGAAGGTCATCAGCCGCTGGATCATGCACGAATTCGTCCTGTGGCCAGCCATGGTAGTGCCGGTCTATTAAAACTGGGATTTGGCATTGAAAAAGAAGATCCTGTTTATCCGGCCCTACAACAGCGATTTTTAAGTCTTTATGCAGAAAATATCGCCCGCGAATCCGCTTTATTTATCGGCATGCAACAAGTACTTGATGGTCTTGCAGCCAATGAGATTCGTTGGGGAGTGGTTACCAACAAACCGTCCTTCCTGACAATGCCACTCATGGAAGCATTGCAATTAACCGATTCTGCCGCGTGCATTGTTAGCGCCGATACCACACCCTATAGCAAGCCGCATCCAGCGCCAATGTTACATGCCTGTGAGCTGCTGGATGCCAAGCCTGTGGATTGTATTTATATTGGTGATGCAGAACGTGATATTCAGGCAGCACATAATGCCCAAATGCGTTCCGTCGTCGCTTTATATGGTTATATTTCCGAAACTGATGAGCCGGAGTCCTGGCAGGCAGACTGTCTGATTAATCATCCACATGAGATTTTACAATGGATTTAAGTCCCGAGTTTTTTTTGCAACACCAGGACTTATTGATCGTTTTGTTGGTTGGTATTTTGCTGGGCATTGTTATCGGTCTGTTTATTCGCAGTGGCAAAATTCGCACACTGGAAAAAAACAATGCTGAGCTGGATCTGACATTACAGCTGGAGCAAAAAAACAAACGGCAAATGGACGAGCTTCTATCTCAAACCCGTGAGCAATTAGCCAATACTTTTAATCAACTTTCCAATGAAGCGTTAACACGAAATAACACCAGCTTTTTGCGACTGGCTGAAGAAAATCTGAAACGTTTCCAAAGTGAAGCTAAAGCGGATTTGGGGTCGAAAGAAAAAGCCATTGAGCAAATGCTTAAACCAATCAATGAAGCATTGCAGCAGACCAGCAAGCAAATTCAGGAAATTGAAAAGGATCGCAAAGAGGCTTACGGCAGCCTGAATACAACCATTACCCAAATGAACCTGAGTCAACAACAGTTGCAGCAGGAAACTCAAAATCTGGTGCAGGCACTACGCCGCCCAGAAGTCCGCGGCCAATGGGGAGAAATGACCCTAAAACGTCTGGCAGAGCTTAGTGGAATGGTGGCACATTGTGATTTTTACGAGCAGACACATACTACCACTGAAACAGGTAGTATCCGGCCCGATATGATTGTTCGCCTACCGGAAAAACGCGAAATCATTGTCGATGCTAAAACACCGCTGGATGCTTATTTATCGGCTATCCAGGCCAAAGATGATATGACCCGTAAACTGGAATTAAAGCGTCACGCTCAAATCATTCGCGGCAGGATTAAAGAACTGTCCCGCAAAAATTACTGGGCGGAATATTCTCAGTCTCCCGAATTTGTCGTGTTATTTATTCCTGGCGAACAATTCCTCTCGGCAGCATTGGAAGTGGATCCTGCCCTATTGGAAGACAGTATGAGTCAGAATATTATTCTGGCCACCCCCACCAACTTCATTGCCTTATTACGAGCCGTTTCCTATGGCTGGAAACAACAGGCATTGGCAGAAAATGCTGAAATCATTCGCGAACTTGGCGAAACACTTTATAAACGATTGGCTACTTTTGGTAATCATTTAAGCAAGCTGGGTAACAGTCTTGGCCAAAGCGTCAATCATTTCAATAGTGCTGTCGGCTCACTTGAGCGTCAGGTATTGCCGGGCGCGCGCAAGTTCATCGAGATGGGTATCAGTACCAAGAGTCAGATCACTGACTTACCTCCTCTCGAGCAGCAGCCACGCCAGGTGCAAGACAAAAACGATGCCGACTGATCGACAAGTTCAAGCCGCCTACCACTATTGCCAACAATTCGCGCGCGGTCACTACGAAAATTTCCCTGTTGCCTCACTTCTATTGCCAAAAAAACTGCGATTGCCGGTAGCGGCAATCTATACCTTTGCAAGACAAGCCGATGATATTGCTGACGAAGGGGATGCGACGGCAACGACAAGACTGCAACAGCTGGATGAATTCCATCGAGAACTTCAAGCAATAGCAAACCAAAATCTGACCACTGTTGCCCCGCTTTGGATAGCGCTGGCTGATAGCATTCAGCAGCATGACTTGCCTGTTTTACTATTTGCAGATCTGCTGAAAGCTTTTCGACAGGATGTCAGCGTGAAACGATATGCGAATTTGGCAGAGGTGCTTGAATATTGTCGTTATTCAGCTAATCCGGTAGGCCGTTTGGTATTACATCTCAATAACAGTCTTACCGACTCACAGTTGCATCAATCAGATTGCATCTGCACAGCGTTACAGTTGATCAATTTTTTCCAGGATATCGAGCAGGATTATCTGGAGAAAAATCGTATCTATTTACCGCAAGATCGTCTTGAAGCCGCAGGCATTGATGATTCACAACTGCTTGCCGGAGATACAAGAAAATTGTCTGTAGTTCTGCGCCCTCTTTATCAATATACGATGCAATTGATGCAAGAAGGGTATCAGCTTGGTATGACATTAACCGGCCGCCTCGGCTGGGAGATTCGTGCCATGACATTGGGTGGCATAGAAGTTCTATCATTGTTAATTCAGCAGCCAGACAATGAACTGCTTAGCCGACCAAGATTAACCAAACGGCAACATCTCTGCGTCCTAATAAACGCCTTATCAAAGCGTCGTTATCTTGCTCGCACGAACTGCTTGCTGCAGCAAAAGCATCTTCCTTTTTAACAACAAAAGCTTGCACCAGACTTTGAAAATCTTCTAATTAACTGCTCTGTTAGTTCTTATGCCTCGCACAAATTCATTAATTGTCATTACCGAGGGAATAAGGAATTAATATGCCTGCAAAAAAAGCATCTTCTTTCGCTAGCTTTATACTGTTCCTGCCGCTGAATACAAACCAGAGCTGAAACCTCTCTCGGCATTACAAAGCAAGTAGAAGCGCTTCAGCAGCAATTCAAAGCAGCTTAGAGCTGTCAAAAGGCCGAACAAAGTGCAGAACAAGCAGAAGTTTCAGTGGTCAATGAAAATTGGTGGTGCTATGCGTGCTAATTACGTTATCAGTGATTATCCCAGAAATGACTCTGGTGCTGCCTCGCGTGCTGGTGAAGATGGAGGATATATTAAGGTGGCAGACACCCATTATTCAGCGAACGATGAATACCGAAATATGCTCATGCTCTGCCAGATGGCTGGCATTGGCATGGAACAGATGATTCATGAAACCCGGAACATGTGATGCCATGACTACCAGGTCAGCACCGACTTCATTACCGACTTTTTCCAGCGCCCGATCCAGTTCTGCCACTGGATCATTGCAAGTCACGGCTTTTGACTCCATCGGATAACCACATTGTTCAGTGTGTGACTGGGTGAACTGATCCAGTTTCTGTGCGAACTCCTCCGGATTGTGAGCAACGCTGCTCGGGGCGGAGCTTACTACCCCAACTAGTATGACTTTAGAGTGGTATAGCTTACCAATATCAGCAGCGGTTCTGATTGCTTTTTCCATGGTGGCGGCATGTTCCAGATCTACCGGAACCATAATAGTTGAATACATGACTTTATCTCCTGCTCTGTCATTGAGAATCAAAGTAAAATTAAATTCCATTGTAATCCCCCCAATAAATAATTGAGTTCAAAAGTAGAATTTTCTCGTAAACTAAAGCGCAGGAGATTCTGCATGAAGACATCAAAATTTACAGATAGCCAGATCATGGCGATCCTCAAACAAAACGAAGCAGGGATAAGTGTTCAAGATCTTTGTCGAGAGCACAGCATCAGTAGTGCCACCTTTTACAAATGGCGAGCGAAGTATGGCGGCATGGACACCGCAATGATAAAGCGCCTCAAAGAGCTTGAAGATGAAAATCGCCGTTTGAAGAAAATGTATGCTGAGGAATGCTTGAAATCGCAGATCCGCCAGGAGGCACTTGAGGGAAAGTGGTAAAGCCATCTCTGCGTAAAGAGATGGCGCAGCAGGTCGTCGCCAAACTCGGCCTTAGTATTCGCCTTGCCTGTGAGATCTTCGGGATCAGTGAAACCTGTTATCGCCACCAAGCCAAGCTATCCAACGAAAATGCCGTTATTGCTGATTGGCTATTACGTTTAACCACTGCTAATAAACGCTGGGGCTTTGGTTTGTGTTTCGATCATTTACGTAATGTTAAAAAATTTAGCTGGAACCATAAACGTGTTTATCGCTTATACCGTGAGTTAGAACTGAACTTACGCATTAAGCCCCGGCGGCGGATTAAACGGGATAAACCTGATGCACTGAGCGTTCCGACTGGCATGAACCAGGTATGGTCGATGGATTTTATGTCTGACGCACTGGATAACGGTCGTAAGTTTCGTACATTCAACGTCATTGATGACTATAACCGCGAAGGCTTGTGTATTGATGTGGACTTTTCTATGCCGAGCCAGCGAGTTATTCGGTCATTAGAACAGGTCATGGAGTGGCGTGGTAAGCCTGCTGCAATACGATGTGATAATGGTCCGGAAAACATCAGTCAGGTGCTGATTGATTGGGCAAATAACCAGAAGATCACCCTGATGTATATCCAGCCGGGTAAGCCAACACAGAATGCTTACGTCGAACGCTTTAACCGAACCGTACGTCACGAATGGCTTGAATTACATTTATTTGAGTCTGTTGAACAGGCACAGCTGCTCGCCACACAATGGCTTTGGACATACAATAATGAACGGCCAAACTCAGCAATTGGTCGCGTACCGCCAAGGTAGTTGCTGAGTCCAGCTTAACCCTCTACTTTTAATTGCGGTTATTAATGGGGGGATTACACCATCTTTAGCTTTTCTTTGACACTTTGACACCAAACTAAGGTTTAAAAGAGACTTTGTCCAATAAGACATTATCTGTTTAGAAATTGATCATGTTCAAAAAGTCCGATGCTCCAATTTTAAATGGGGCAAATTCTGGCCGCTGACTCTAGCAAGAAATACAACAGGCTGCCTCAGGTCTTGTCCTGCGAAGGCTCTTGTTTCAAACCGTACATCAAGTGATGACGACGACAAGAGGGTAAAGCGACTCTTTTTTGACAGGGATGATGACACGAGGATTGTGATCTTATAAATCTGCAACAGTTTGCACAGTTCAAGGTCGCTACTGTAGAGTTGATGTGAATTCACAGCTGTTTAAAGCAAGCGTGCAATCCATCATTAGCCACAATAGATAAGAATTCGATAGATGACCTTACTTACCTGCCGTCCCCCTGTTCGGGAAGAATTAAATTCAATCTCATCACTAAAAAAATGGGCTCATATCCCCTTTTTGAGTTTTCTTCTTTTCACTTCTGGAGCCGCTTTTGCTGCTAGCGAGGCAGAACTCAAAGAGCGTATTCAACAGCTAGAAGCCGAATTAAACTCGGTCAATGCTGAACTTGAAAGCATTCAAACCGAAAATAAAAATTTGGCGGAAACTAATGCCAAGCTCACCGATGCTGATGCGCCCATTAAGATAGGCAATTGGACAGTGGGCGGTGCTATTCGTGCCTTGTACACAGTAGGTGATTACACCGCCAATGATAGCGGTGCTCCTGGTCGAGCCTGGGAAGATGAAGGTAATGTTGGCCTAGATACGCTGCGTGCAAATTTAGATTATAACAACGGACCTTACTCGGCTAAAATCGAGTATCGTTGGTATGATGGCTATAATTTCTTGCATACTGGTTGGGTGGGTTACAGCCCGGACGACCATAGTCAGATTCAACTGGGCGTTAATCGTGTGCCCTTCGGTCCCGGTGCATATGGTATCTCACAGGCTTGGTTATTTGACCAACACTACTACCTTGGCCTGTCGGATGATATGGACCTAGGGATTAAATACAGTACGCAACACGGTAAGTGGGCGTGGGATGTGGCCTATTACTCCAGTGACGAAGGCCATTATGCCGGTGCCAGTCGTGATAGCGCCCGCTATTCATATGATGTCGTCGATGAATCCGGTAATGGTTATGAAGAACGCAATCAAATCAATGTTCGGGGGATCTATTCGTTTAACAGCAGTGATGACAGCTCAACCGACCTAGGTTTCTCGCTTCAAGCAGGTGAACTCAAGAGCCGCGGGGTACAATCCGACGGTAACCACTACGCCGCCTCGGTACATATGGTCAATCAATGGGGCAACCTTAAGTTGGCTACACAACTGACACGCTACGAATTCGATGTCGACGTTGACCAGGCACTGGGTACAGATGATCTGGTGCAATTTGGTGCCTATGACTTCCCAAGTACAGCGGCTGCCAAAGGGTGGATACCTGCTGTTTCTTTAAGCTATTACCAACCTACCAATAACATTTCTTGGCTGGACTACGTTCTGCCTTATCTGGAATACAGTTCTATCGTGAAAGATCAGAGCGGATTCAACGACAGTGAAATGATCGTTGCCGGTGTGGCTCTGGCTCGCGGTGGTTGGTATATCTACAACGAAGTTGGCTTTTCCAACGGCAACGAGTTTGTCGGTGGTGATGCAGCCTTCGGCGATCGCCTCGGTGCCAACACCGACGACGAGTGGCAGACCCGCTTCCTGATCAATTTTGGCTATTACTTCTAAACCCCAATTTCTTAATGAGGATCGCCAACAGGCGGTGCTGAATTCTTGTAGTGTGCTTACACTTATACAAAAACTCTTAAATAAAAGGATAGCAACGTGAGTAGTCAATCCGATAACTCCGCTGAACCTGAATCAGCAGGTGTACGCGCACCCAATGGCGCTACCAATTTGATCGATACCGATTATCAGATTGGACAAGATAACTACCGAGCCAAACATTTCGGAATCACTGTTGATCTTCATGGTGTCGTTTTTATCTTCTCGGCAATTGTTGTGTTGGCTTTTGTCTTCCTGTCGCTAGCCTTACCCGAACAATCCACTACGATCTTTGAGGCTAGTAAAAACTGGATCAATACGCACATGACATGGTTTTTCCTGTTGTCTGCCAACATATTCGTTGTCTTATGCCTGGGCTTGATTATTTCACCATTGGGTCGTATTCGCATCGGCGGGGTTGAAGCCAAGCCAGACTTTTCTCGGCTTTCTTGGTTTTCTATGCTGTTTGCAGCTGGCATGGGTATTGGACTAGTTTTCTACGGTGTATCGGAGCCGCTGTCTCACTATAACAGCGCTTTTGGTGGAACCAGCGTGGGCACTGATGGTCTGAGAACCGATTGGGCACCACTCGGTGGCGCAGCCGGCGACCCTGAGGCTGCAAGAAAACTGGGCATGGCCGCTACTATTTTTCACTGGGGTCTGCACCCTTGGGCTATTTATGCCATTGTGGCGCTGTCACTGGCGATTTTTTCATTCAATAAAGGCTTACCACTCACGGTCCGTTCTATCTTCTACCCTATATTAGGAGAGAGAATTTGGGGCTGGCCTGGTCACCTTATCGATATTTTGGCGGTATTTGCCACACTCTTCGGTCTGGCAACCTCATTGGGGCTTGGTGCGCAACAAGCGGCCTCAGGGTTAGATCATCTGTTTGGCGTAGGCGATGGAAACGTAGTACTGGTTCTACTAATCGCAGCCATCACCGCAATCGCCATTGTCTCAATTTTGGCTGGTGTCGACAAAGGTGTAAAACGGCTATCAGAAATTAACATGGTACTGGCATTTGTACTGCTCATGTTTGTGGTTTTTGTTGGTCCCACCTTACTTATATTTTCAAACTTTTTTTCTAACTTAAGCAGCTATTTAACTGAACTTCCTGCATTGTCGAATCCCTTTGGTCGCGAAGATGCTAACTTTAGCCAAGGTTGGACGACATTTTACTGGGCATGGTGGATCAGCTGGTCCCCTTTTGTGGGCATGTTTATTGCCAGAGTGAGCCGTGGTCGTACAGTGCGTGATTTTTTAATCTCTGTAATGTTGATTCCATCTCTTGTCTCGGTTTTCTGGATGACCGCATTCGGCACAAATGCGATCACGCAACTGCAATCTGGCTTTGACGGTGTTGTTTCAGCAGATCTGCCGCTAAAACTTTTTGTGATGCTGGAACAGCTTCCTCTCACTGAAATCACGTCGTTTATCGGCATAATCTTGGTCATTGTGTTCTTTATCACATCTTCAGACTCTGGCTCTTTGGTTATCGATACCATTACCGCCGGTGGCAAAATCGACGCACCTAAACCGCAGCGCGTATTCTGGGGCGTTATCGAAGGCGCTATTGCTGTCGCCTTGTTGCTGGGTGGTGGACTCGCTGCACTGCAAGCGGCATCCATCTCTGCAGGCCTTCCTTTCACAATCGTCTTACTGGTAGGTTGTTATGCCATTGTTCGCGGTTTAATGACCGAGCCCAGGTAGCCTGAACAATTCACTCCCACAATTGACCAATGGCCGTTGTGGGAGAGTAATGCCTGGCCACCTGAGCTAAAAACAGCTCAGCCGTGGCCATGGCATCTACCTTGGCATGGTGAGCTGAATATGTTGGCAAACCATACCGCTGACGGCTATCATCGAGTCGAATTGACACAGGCTGTATACCCAACCTTTCTTTCAACTGGTTTTTCCAACCTCTGCGCTCCCAACGCGCTTCGATTGCCATGGTATCAATTAATGGGAATAAACAATGTTCTCCCCATAATTTATGGCAGGCCAAGTCCAGAAAAGGTCGCTCTATGTGTTGGTAATGAACAACCACTATACAACCACTCAATCTTTCCAGTAGCTCATCTAACACCTGTTCTAACGGCGGTGCAGTGGCCACCTGAGAGTGAGTAATACGATGAAAGGCAATAGACTCTTCAGACAGGTTACACTTCGGCTTCACCACCTGATAATAACCATCTGATGGTCGAATACTTCGCAAGGTAAAAGGCACTAGACCAAAGCTGACTATTTCGTTGTATCGTGGGTCTAATCCAGTTGTTTCAAAATCCAGAGCCATAAACGACACTTCTGACAGCGGCACCTCGGGATCCGTCAACGGCATTTGATAAAAGCGTTGTAGTATAGGATTCGCACAGGCTATCGCCTGCTGCGCTTGATAACGCTGCCACTCATCAATCACACTCTGTTGCGATCGTTTTTTAAACATTCACTATGCCGAGTATGGGTAACGATAAGGAAGAAAATTCTGTGCATTATTGACCACCTGGAAAGCCTCTTTCAAATTGTGACGCTCTGCTGTGTCAATATTTTCTGGTTCAATAGCGTTGTCTATCGCCTGATCATTTCGTAGTTCAAACGCTTGATGACGCATGCGCACTAAAGCAATAAACTCCAGCGCATACTGTAGTTTATCGACCTGGCCAGCAGGTAAAATGTTTGCCTGCTCAATATCCCGCAAACGTTCAGCGCTGTTCTGAGCTTTCGAGCCAACCGCTAACGCATGCACACGAATCACATCCGTTATAGGAGCCAAACCTCGACCCTTGATATTAATTACCTTGTGCTGACGACCATCGGTTTCCATTACAAAGGTACGAAAGAAACCCAAAGGTGGTCTTCGATTCGAGGCATTACGTGCCATTGCACCCAAAAAACGTGGATTATAACGCGCTTTGGTTGCAATCATATCTTGCAGGTTTTCCACTAAATATTCTTCACCATACACAGCATCCAGGTCGAAAAAAATACAGCTGTGTAAAAGCCGTTGAGGATCGGGATCGGCAATCCACTCATCGAAATAGCGTCGCCATTGCGCGAGGGGTTGCCGCCATTGCTCATTGGTGGCCATAATCCCGCCTTTACAGTATTCGTAGCCACAGGCATCCAAACCATCGCTGACTTTTTTCGCCAACATTTTAAAGTATTCATCGTGATGCTCCGGATCGAAACTATCATGCAATACAAGCGCATTATCCTGATCCGTTATTACTGATTGCTCGTGGCGAGCCAGAGAACCATGCACCATAAAGCAATAAGGTATAGGCGCTGGTCCTAACTCATCTTCAGCCAGCTCGATCAAACGCCGCATCAGGCTACGGCCGATACTGGACATTGCGTCGCCAATCATCTTTGCGTTAGATCCATCATCTACCAGGCGTATGAAAGCGGCGCGTATTTCTGGAATCAACCGTGACAAATCACGCACAGAGTTCCGGCTAAAAATATTACTGGCCAAATACAGGCTACTATTGGTTTCGTAACGAACGATATCAGACAGATGCAAAACACCAACCGGGCGACGTCGATGCAGCACTGGTAACCGCTGAATATGATTACGCAACATCATCAACATGGCTTCGTTGACCGATTCATCAGACTGAATAGTAATTAAGCGGCCATCACTAAGTTGACCTACTGGCCTATCCGTTTGAACTCCGGCAGCAACAACCTGAGACCTTAAATCTTCATCGGTAACCATGCCTTTCAGCCGCCAGAGTCCACCATCATCACCTCTAAAGACACCATCACTATCTTCCTCATCTGCGGGCTCAATTAAAAGTACTGAAGAAACCACATTTTCTGTCATCAGGCGAGCAGCCTCCTGAATCGACACTGTGATTTCCACCATCAGGGGCAAACGACTGATCAACTTTCGTACCCGCGTCGTCATCATGTCATTTTCACGCAGGCTCTCGTCTATCGTGCTTTTTAAGCGTGAACCAGAGAGCTCAACGAAATCAGCAAAGCTATCATTGTCACATAGGCGATCAAAAATAGTCTTGGGGATTTGATAAAGCAAGGTATCCTCTATGGCCTTTACTGGAAAGCGGACCTTACCTTGTCGCAAAAGACCAAATTGACCAAAAATATCCCCTTCTTCCAAACGGTTATAGAGCTCACCATTATAGTGATAGGTCTCGACAGCGCCGCTGCGAATATATGAGAGTGCATCGATAGACTGCCCCCTGTTGAGGATCATCGAGCCTGCCTTAAAATAGGTAATCTCAATATTGCCCACAACATCATCTAACAAGTCATCCAGCAATTTATCAAATGGGGGATGTAAACTCAGGTGGTCGCGTATTTCTCGAAGTTCTGCTTCCATGAAAATCTCTAATAAACAGTGATAATGGTCGATTAACCACAGCGATATGTAAACTATAAGTATAGGTCAAGTAAATCAGGTCGCCGCTCAGTAGAAAAACCTGAGCCTATACCCGCAGGGTGGGCGATAAACCGTCACTATTTTGTTGAGGCCTTTGGCTATGATAGACGATCATTTAGCTAATTACAGTATGCTTGGCCTCAACAAAAGATTAACAGCAATTTAATAAATTGCCTTTCAGTACACTGGTATCTGGGATAGCCACAATGTTTGTCGTGACATTTTTTGTAACTTCATAGGATTCCGGCTCATTAGTTATTGATATCATCATTTACGGTGATTATCTCCCCGTACGACTACGCATATTCTGGGCTTTATCCAAAGGTCTTGTTCTTGTTATTGCAGTATTACTGATGGTAGGTGGCTAGGTGGCGTTTCAAACCGCCTACATTATGGGCTTCTTTCCCTTTAGCATGCTCATGTAGATGATGTTTTACGTTTTGTATAAGGGATTAAAAATGAGGGGATAAAGCGTCGTATTATGGATATGCGCCTGCCACCACTTTAATTCTTATCAGAAAGTTGAGGACTAACCATCAGTATCAGCTATTGGTAATACGATCAATTTTTATCTGCCAACGTTTTAGTCAATAAGCTGGGCATTTCTCAAAAAAAAATGTCTGAAAACTTCATGTCTTTACTCTTTAACCATATAGAATGAAATACGGTTATTGATGGTAACGCAGTGCAATATCTTCAATACAAGTGAAAATATTGTGACTGCTGCAAAAGCACTTTTATGTTAACGTCTCATTTCTTTCTATACTGATTCTAAAATCCTTTTGAACCCGATATATTTATTTGCCCCTCTGGTTATTTTGTTGCTTTGTGTTTCTTTACTTAGTTTATCAAGTAAAGAAATATGGTGGGTTCGTGTACATGATTTTCCGCGAATGCAATATTTTGTATCCGCGATTCTATTGTTGATTGGCGAAATCCTCTTCATGGATTATGCAAATCTATGTTTCTGGTTACTGCTCTTACCCACATTATTTGTTATTGCTTTTCAGTTATGGTGGATACTGCCTTACACTAAGTTTTATTCACAAGAAGTATGTGAGGCTTCTACTCTGGACTCTGAAAACAGTATAAAAATCATGACTGCAAATGTTCTGATGACTAACAGAAAAGCGGAGAAGCTGATTGAATTAATACAGAATAATAATCCAGATATTTTAGTTACCCTAGAAACAGACCAATGGTGGGAAACCCAACTCAAACCAATTGAAGATGATTATCCTTATCGAATGAGCTGTCCTCAGGAAAACTTGTATGGTATGCATGTCTATTCTAGATACCTGTTATCGGAGTCGACAACTGAGTTTCTGGTGCAAGATGATATTCCATCAATGCACACATTGTTAACCTTGCCATCAGGCCAAAATATTCGTGTACATTTTCTGCATCCGGCTCCACCCAGTCCGACAGAAAATGAAGAGTCTTCTAAGCGTGATGCCGAGCTAATTATGGTTGCCAAAAGCTTAGCAGACGCTGAATTACCAATAATCGTTACCGGTGATCTCAATGACGTCGCCTGGTCCAACACAACCAGGTTATTCCGCAAAATCAGTAAATTATTAGATCCACGCATTGGTAGAGGTATGTTTAATACCTTTCATGCTGATTATTGGTTTATGCGTTGGCCGTTAGATCATTTATTTCATAGTGCGCATTTTACGCTTTATGATATCCGTCGTTTATCCCATTTTGGCTCTGATCATTTTGCTTTGTTTACACAATTAAACTTTGTTCATTCTGATACCATCAAATCACAGCCCGAAGTTAAGGCTGATAACGATGATAAAAGATTTGCAAGAGAAAAACTGACCTCAGAAGAGGTGAGTGAAAGCGATGTACCTACTCCAAGTTAGCGTAGTGCATATTTGTATTTAATAATTTACTTTAAGGAATTCCATTTTGAATTTTCATAAATGGCTATCAGCAGGACTCATTTTAATTTTTGGTATGTTGTCGGGATGTGGGCACTATAAGCATGGACACATGCCACCAGGCCATGACCCAGCCGGTCCGGGAAACAGCGAAAACGCTCCAGGACACAATAAAGATAAAAAATATTAATTTAAATATGGTTGAACCATTATTACTAATGATTAGATCTAATATTGAAGCGATTTCTATTTAACTATTTGAAGTCACGATACATTCTTTTGAATATAAAAGGGCTCGCCTAAAATAACTGCCTTTCATCTTGTCAGGATACAATCAACAGTGACCTAATTTAGGGGGCCCCACTTTCATACATCTGCGTGTCCATGAATGACTTATACCAACCGAGAAGCTTGGTGGTTATGTCGACCTACTCTGATGAAGTGCATCCCTGCATCTCGCTCTTCGAGCACCTATCGGCATCCTTTGTCGCTGCTGGCGATTATGTCACCTGCTTTGTGCTCAGACTCATGTGCAATGATTACAATCTGGCTAGACAAAAAAATACCCGGGCCTCTATGAGGAGAACCGGGTATTTTTTGTATTAAAGCCTGGCAGTTATTCACAGGGATGTGATGTATGCCGATAACGCAGGAGCAGTTATCGGTGACCTACTTTATCAACCACCGCCCTGTGGCTGCCCCCTTCGGGCTCGCTTCGCTCATGCAAAAACGCTTATCTCCCTGGATGGAGTGTATGCAGAAGCAATGCTGGGAGCATTTCCTGTCCTGGCGTTTTTGTTATTTACAGGGAAGTAATATCTGTCGGTTTTGCAGGAGCAAAAACTGACTACTCCGTTCAAGTAGGTCACATTGTCTCAACTACAGATAATAAAAAAGGCCACCTGAAGAAGTAGTTTTGTGCTTTGACCTACTTTGACTGAGCCCAGCCATGGACTCAGCCCTTCGGACGCCTGGCGGCGTCCATTATCGCTTATCTCCATGGATGGAGTGTATGCAAAGCCATGTCTGGAACCTGGCTTGTCCCGGCGATAATGTCACATGGGGAGTCACATGCTCAGGCAGGATAATGCAAACCTTCAAGCCAAAAAAAAGAGCCCATCCGATTGGATGGGCTCTTTTTTTTGTATTAAAGCCTGGCA